>WHTK01000048.1 GCA_009377745.1 Dehalococcoidia bacterium | reverse complement strand
GATCGACCAAGCTCGCGGACGGCGGCACGGTCACGGCAAACCTCGTGCGTCAGCTGACGGACGAAGAACTGGCGAAGATTCCTGCCGCGTCTGAGGAAGGGCGGCGGTTCAACGACGCGCGCGCCATCTTCGACGAGGTCAGCTTCGCCCCACAGTTCGTCGAGTTCCTGACGCTGCCTGCCTACAACTACATCGACTGAGGCCGAGCCCGCCGCTGTTACCGCAGCGGCGAGAAACGCGCGGCCTGGAGCAGCTTGGAGCCGCCGCTGATCGCCGCGTCCTTGGTCTTAGGAGGCCACGTGCCGTCTTTCTTCAGCGCGGACACGACCTCGTCGCGCTGGTTCCAATCCTTGTAGGCGGCCAGGTAATAGATGCGGTCCAGGGCGAAACCGACTGCTACGCTCCAAATGCCGACGATGCGCGACTTCTCCTGGCGGTACGGTAGAGCCGCTTCGAAGGCCTTGAGCGCTTCGGGCACGGCGCCGGGCGGGTAGTCGTACCAGGTCAGCTCCCACACCCGGCCGATCTGCTCCGGCTTTAGCGGCTCCATGAAAGGCGCCAGCTCCAGCACCTCGAGCTCGTGCTTGCCGTACTGGTCCACGCCTGCCGCGCCGCGACCGCCCTCGGACTGGTTGCGGGCCGCGCCGTAGGAATCGAGGCCTTCGTGCGGCCAGATGATGATCGTCTGGCCTGCCAGGCCTACGTCTGTCGAAAAGACGCCGCCGCCAACGTTGGCATCGCCGAAATAGCGCTCGAGGTCGCGCGCGCCGCCGCCCCTCGCCGTAGTCCGCATGTTGTAGAGCACCTAACCCTCCAGTCCCTCTCAGACGTGCCTGACATCTGTCCTCAAACGGAACGCGCGTAGATATTACAGTATCTGTAGTAAGTACGGCAGGCAACACCATTGGCCTAAGCTGCCTGAACGGGCGATAATGAACTGGAAGAGGAGACTCCAGACCGGAAATAATGTTTCAGTTTGACGTAACGCCAGACGGCCTGCTGCGCGAAACGGCCGTGAACGAGATGGTCACCAAGCTCAAGGAAACCTTCCCTGACACCGATGACCTCGCGCTTGAAGCCCATCTCATGCTGGGGCTCACGGATCGCTTCCTCGCAGAGGTCAGCGCTGATTTCCGCGCCATGTATGGCATCACGGGCCGTCGTTTTACGATACTGCGGCTGCTTTACCTCGCAGAAGGCAAGCGCATGAGCATGGGTACAATAGCTGCCAACCTGGACATTGGCACCAACAACACAACCCAGCTTATCGATGGCCTGGTCAAGGATGGACTGGTGGAGCGCGTCACAGCACCGGAAGACAAGCGCGTCATCTATGCAGTGCTTTCGGAGGCTGGAGCCAATCTCTTCGCCTACGTGTTTCCCATGAATGCGGAGCGCATCAGGCAAACCTGGTTGCCGCTCTCCGTCAAGGAGAAGCAGGTCCTCATCCACCTCCTGGCCCGGCTTCGTCTCAACCTTGCCTCCGTGCCCGACGCTGCTGAGCCGCTGCTCGAAAGCGGCGAGCTTCGGTCGCCCCGGATGGTCCCGGAGGCCGAGGAGCAGACTCGCGCCCGGCGCCGTCCGCGCCCGCGCGTCCTCAGCCAGCCGACCGAGTAAGGCCGACGCGAGCCGGTATCGATCATGGCCGTCCAGAACCAATCGCCTAAAGTCATCCCAACCGCGGCAATCGCTGAGCTGTGCCGGGCGCTGGCCCCAGACCGCGTCCTGTTCAAACCAGAAGACCTGGTCGTCTTTGAGTACGACGGCACCATCGAACGCGGTCAGCCCCAGGTCGTAGTCCTGCCGGATAACACGAAGGAAGTCGCGGCTGCGGTGCGAATCGCGCGACGCTATGACCTGCCGGTCGTGCCGCGCGGCGCCGGCACCGGCCTCAGCGGCGGCGCGGTCGCTGCAGTCGGTGGTGTCCTCATCGCCATGACCCGCATGCGGCGCATTCTAGAAGTCGATGTCGAGAACCAGACGGCGCTGGTCGAGCCCGGCGTCGTGAACCTCGACCTTAGCAAGGCTGTCGCCAAGCATGGGCTCTATTACGCGCCCGACCCTTCCAGTCAGCGCGCCTGCACCCTCGGCGGCAACGTGGCCGAGAACGCCGGCGGTCCCCATTGCCTCGCTTACGGCGTCACCACCAACCACGTGCTCGGGCTGGAGGTTGTTCTGGCGGATGGCGAGGTAATGTGGCTCGGCGGGCCGGTACGCGACCTGCCTGGTTACGACCTTCCCGGCGTAGTTGTTGGCTCAGAGGGGACCCTCTGCATCGTTACAAAAGCCCTGCTGCGTCTACTCTCGCTGCCTCAGTCCACCCGCACGCTGCTCGCGGTCTTCGATTCGGTGGAAGCCGCTACCAACGCCGTTTCGTCGATTATAGGTTCGGGCCTGGTCCCAGCCGCCCTCGAGATGATCGACAAAGAGACGATTCGCGCCCTTACGGCCCTGGATGTGGGGTATCCGGCGGACGCCGGCGCGGTGCTGCTAATCGAAGTGGACGGGCTCAAGGAGGCAACCTCGGAGGACGCCGCCAAGGTGCGCCGGGTTTGCGAACAGCTCGGCGCGGGCGAGATCCGTGAGGCGACCGACCCAGCCGACCGCGAGAAGCTCTGGGCCGGCCGCAAAGCCGCGATCAGCGCCCTTGGTCGCCTGGCGCCCAACTACTACGTCCTCGATGGCGTGGTGCCGCGCACCAAGCTGCCCGCCGTCATGAATGCCGTGATGGAAGTCGGCGCGCGTTACGGCCTGCCCATCGCCAACGTCTTCCACGCCGGCGACGGCAACCTACACCCGAATCTTCTCTTCGACGAGCGGGCCCCCGGCGCCACCGCGAAGGTCCTGGCTGCGGGTGAGGAGATCATGCGCATATGCGTCGATGCCGGCGGGTCGATCACAGGCGAACACGGTGTCGGCCTGGAGAAGCGGGACTACCTCTCCTGGATCTTCAGCGAGGCAGATATTCATGCCATGCAGCGTCTGAAGGCGGTCTTCGGGGCCGGGGAGCACTTCAATCCCTGCAAGGCATTCCCCACGTCCAAGGGCTGCGGCGAAGTGCACTCGTCCGCGATTCAAGCCTTCGGCGCCGACGCCTATGTCTAGCTGTGATGACCCCTGACCTGCGTCAGGCGCTCCGCGACGCCCTGCCGTCTACTACGCAGACAGCCAAGGCTGAAGATTACGGCATCGAGGGGATGACTCCACCAATCGCCGTGAAGCCAGCATCCGAGGAAGAGCTAATCGAGACGCTGGCAGCCTGCAACGCGGCCCAAGCGGCTGTCGTCCCATGGGGTAGTGGCAGCCAGATGCATTTCGGTATGCCGCTTGCTCGCTACGATGTAGCCCTGGACCTCACGTCGCTTGACGGCTTGCTCGAATACGAGCCCGCCGATCTCACGGTCAGCGTCCAGGTAGGCATGCGCCTCGCCGGCCTGGAGGCGATCCTGGGAGAGAACGGCCAGTGGCTGCCCCTTGACCCGCTGGTGAACGAAAGCGCGACCATCGGCGGCATCCTGGCCACCAACGCCAGCGGCCCCGGCCGCGTGGTCTACGGCACCGCTCGCGACTTCCTCATTGGCATCGCCGTGGCCACGCCCGAAGGCGAGACGATCCGGGCGGGCGGCCGCGTGGTAAAGAACGTGGCCGGCTACGACCTCGGCAAGCTGCACATCGGCGCGCTGGGCACGCTGGGCGTGATTACGCGTGCTTCCTTCAAGGTGGCGCCTCTTCCGGAGCTAATGCTGACCATCGCTGCCGCAACACCGCAACCTGGAGCCCTGATAGTCATCGCCAGGGAGGCGCACCGGCGGGGCCTGGCCGTGAACCGGCTTTGCCTCATTTGGACGCAAGCAGCCTCCGGCTGGCAGTTACTCGTTCGCATGGCAGGCGGCGCCTCGGCCGTGGAGACGTCGCGGCGTCAGCTGAACGAACTCGCCGTGGCAAACGGCGTCTCTTTGGCGCCGGTCGACGGTTCGGTCTGGAGCCGGCTGCCCGCGTTCCAGCCCGGGGCTGAGATTGTAGCCAAAGCCGCTGTCATGCCCACAGCTATAAGCAGCATCCTGGAGCGCCTCAAGGCCCTCAACTCGGCCATCGTGGCCTACCCGACCGCCGGAATCGTCTATGGCAGTTGGCAGGCTGGAGCTGTCTCGTCCGATGACCTCAAGGACTTGCGGCGGCTCTGTGTACAAGCGGGCAGTGGAGCGCTGGTGCTGGAAAAGGCGCCGGCGGAGTTGCGGGTGGCTGTGGATGTCTGGGGCCAACCGCGGGGCGACTTCTCGCTGATGCAGGGCCTCAAGCGCCAGTTCGACCCCGAGGGCATCCTCAACCCCGGCCGCTTCGTCGGCGGTATCTAGGCGGTCTAGCGAGCGGCGGCCTGCCTCGCCATCGCCGGGTATTCACGCGGGTTGACGACATACCTGTCGAGGAAGAAGTCGATCAATGGGGCGCAGACCGCTGCGAGATCTGAATAGCCGTCGAAGGCGTGCACCAGGCCCGGGAAGGCGTGCAGCTCGACGGGCACCTCGGCCTCGCGCAGCGCTTCGAACATTGCCAGGCTGCTGCCGAACGGCACGGTGGTGTCGGCGGTGCCTTGAAGCAGGATGGTCGGCGGGAAGCCGGGGGCGGCGTAAGTCAGCGGACTGGCAGCGATGAGGTCCCCGTCAGTGGCGTCCGGCGCCATTGGCTCCGGCATGGCGCCGCCGTCAGGCCGGGTCATGGACGTCGGCGGATAAAGCGCCACGCAGGCCGCAATCGGGACAGCGCCGCCGGCGCCATTAAAGCGAGCGTCTTCTTGCGTTCCGGATGCGATCAACGCCAGCTGCCCGCCGGCCGAGTAGCCAAACACGACCGTCTTCGCGGGATCGATGTCGAGATCGCTGGCCTGGGCGTTAATCCAGCGCAGGGCTGTCTTCACGTCCTCGATTTGTGCCGGCCACTTAGCCTCCGCCGTCAGGCGGTACTGAGACGACACACTGACGTAGCCGAGGGACGCCATGTGGGGCGCCAGCCGCGCCCCGTCCTTGGCGCCACCGCGAAAGCCGCCGCCGTGCAGGTGTAGCAGGGCAGCACCTTTGCTCGTGCCTGCCGGCGGCTGGTAGACGTCGGCCAGCAGGTCTCGATCACCTGCCTTGCCGACAACGACGTCTCTGGCTTCGATTACGCTGGACAGGTCGAGTTCCGGCATCGTTCCCCTCCCATCGAATGTCCTGGCCGCGGCGCTTATAGTACAGAACAGGAATTATCTGTCAAGGAAAGTAGCGAAAGCAGCGGGTCTTGGTCTCTGAATCACCGTGCAGCCAGAGTGAGTATGTTTGTATCTTCCCAACCTTGACGTTTATCTCATGTCTTGTAATATCGCGGCAGAGTCAGACTGTCGTGCCTGACGGCCAGCCGTTATGCTGAATCGCGAGGGAGGCTCCATGCTGCACGAGATGAGGACCTACACCATCCGTATCGAGCCCGGCGGCGTCCGCGAGCTTGAGCGCCGCTTCGGTAATGCCATCGATATCCGCCTCAAATACTCCAGGTTGGGAGGCTTTTTCCACACTCTGAGCGGCGAAATGAGCCAGGTCGTCCACATCTGGCCTTACGAGAACCTCAAGGACCGGGCAGAATCCCGCGCCGCCGCAAACCGCGACGACAGTAATCGCTGGCCTCCCGGCATCGGCGAGCTGTTCGAGAAGCAAGAAGTCGAGATCCTCACGCCGGCTCCCTTCATGCGACCGCTCGAACCGCAGAAGATCGGCCGGCTGTGGGAGCTGAGCTGGGTCGAGTATCCGCCGAACTCGGTGGACCAGGCCCTGTCGGCCTACGAAAAGGCCATGCCCGACCGCGATAAGCAGTACCCTGTGATCGGCTGCTGGACCGTGGATATCGGCGCTGATCTGGGCCGCATCTACACTTTGATGCCCTACCGTGACTGGGAGCACCGCAACGAAGTCCGCGAGGCTCAGAGCTGGCCGCCACAGTCGGACGTGCCCGCGCTGGCAACCGGCTCGAAGCTGCTGGAGCCTTCCTGGTTCTCGACCCTGCAATAAGCCTGCCGGGGAGGTCGTTTGAGCAATCTGATCGCGCCTGAGGATATCCTCATTGGCCCAAGACCCGAGGACTTGGCGCGCTGCGTGCACTGCGGCTTCTGCCTGCAGGCCTGCCCTACCTACCTGGTGCTGGGCCTGGAGAACGACTCGCCTCGTGGCCGGATTCAGCTAGCCCGCGCCCTGGTCGAGGACCGAATCGAGGTGACTCCCAGCGTGGCCCTGCACTTCGACCTCTGCCTTGCCTGCCGCGCCTGCGAGACGGCCTGCCCCTCCGGCGTGCCCTACGGCCGCATCATCGAAGGCGCCCGAGCGCTCGTCCAGCAAAGCTCCAAACGGCCCTTCTCCTGGCGAATGCGGTCGCTTGGGTTACGCGTGATGTTCGCCCGGCCCTGGCGTCTGCGCCTCGCCTTTGGTTTCCTGCGCCTCTATCAATCGACGCCGCTGGCAGGTCTCATGCGCCGGCTGCTGCCGCGTCGGCTGGCCCAAATGGAGCAGATGCTCCCCAGGCTGCCGAGGCGGGTTTTTGCCCCACGAGGGGTCACACAGCCGTCATCAGAGCCCCGGACAACCGTTGCAATGCTCAATGGCTGCGTCATGCCAATAGCGTACCCACAGACAAATGAAGCTACGGTGCGCGTCCTGGCACGCAATGGCTGCCGCGTCCTTGTGCCATCAGAGCAGGGCTGTTGTGGGGCTCTACACCTTCATAACGGCGACCCGGAGGCAGCGCGGCAGCTCGCCCGCCGCAACATCGATGTCTTCCTTGGCAGTGGCGCCGATGCTATCATCGTCAACTCGGCAGGCTGCGGCAGCACCATGAAAGAGTACGGCGAGCTCTTCGCTGGAGACCCGGCTTACGCCGAGAAAGCGCAGCGGCTTTCCGCTATGGTCAAGGACGTCGCGGAGTTCCTCGTCGCCTTGCCCTTCGAGGTGCCCAAGGCTCGGGTTGAGGCCCGCGTTACCTATCAGGACTCCTGTCACCTGGCGCACGCGCAGCGCATCCGCGAGGCGCCGCGGCAGCTGTTACGCTCCATCGACGGCGTGGAGATCGTCGAGATGGCCACGCCGGATCGCTGCTGCGGTAGCGCCGGCATCTACAACATGACTCAGACCGGCATGTCGCGACGCATCCTGGACGACAAGATGAAGGACGTGCTCAGTACGGGCTGCGACGTAATTGCGACTGCCAACCCCGGCTGCATGCTTCAGCTAGAGCTCGGCTGTCGCCTCAACCACGAGGACGACACGGAAGTCCTCCATGTTGTCGAACTGCTCGACCAGGCCTACGCCGCCGAAAGGTAATGCGCCGCCCTGCGAACCCGCGAGCGTTGCCTTAGCCATTTGGGAGAGGACGAAGGTTAGACTCAGGCCACTACGGACGGCGACGCCGTGGTTATCTCACCGATGACTTTGCTCGTGAACAGGTCCATGGACCTCAGCACTTGATCGAGGGTCAGATCGCCGAAGTAAAACACGCCAAGGAAGTAGTTAATCCCGGTCTCGTCCACCATCTCTTGAATTTGGGTCCGGACAGTCTCGGGAGAGCCGACCAGCGCCGTGCCGTTGTCCATGCGCTTCTGGAGGGCCAGGGAGTCACGCGGCCGGTCACTGAAGCGGCCGGAAAGGTGGCTGATGTGGTCTGACCAGGTGAGAAAGGCCGGGGTGGCCTGCGCGACCGCCTCCTCATCGGTTGGTGCGATGTAGATGTGACGCGTGTTGCTGACCAGCGGCTCGCTGACGTGGCCGTTGAGCCGGTCCGGGTTGTCGCGGTTCTTGGCCAGCTCTTCCTTGTAAAGGGCTATGTGCAGCTTAGCGACCTCATTAGTGGCGAAGTTGTGGGAGGTGCTGTAGCCCTCTTTGGCGACATACGGCACGGACTCAATATTGCTTGTCGGGTACCAGAGGGGTGGGTAAGGTTGCTGGTAAGGCTTGTTCCAGAGCTCGATGCCTTCGTAGTTGTGGTGCTTGCCGGCGTAGTCCAACTTGTCGCTCTTGAAGGCCCGGATGATCACGTCCAGCGCCTCCATGAACATCTCGCGGCCCTGTTCCTGGCTCGTGATGCCGTAGTAGGTTGACTCGATGGGCGAGACGCCACGGCCGATGCCGATCTCCACGCGCCCCTTGGAGAGGTTGTCTAACAAGCAAATCTCGTTGTAGAGGCGGAAGGGGTTATACCAAGGAAGGCAGAACACCGTGGGCACCAGCCGCAGCTTAGTCGTGCGTTGCGAGGCCGCGGCCAGGAAGACGGATGGCGAGGAGTCCAGCGAGAGCGGAGTCCCCTGATGCTCGGCGACATGATAGGCGTAGAACCCAGTGCGGTCCGCCTGCTCCAGCATCTGAAGGCGCTGCTCGAATATTTCGTGGAGAGGAATGTTCTGGTGCTCCAACCAGTCGAAGATTCCGTATTTAAGCAAGTCGCCATCCCTTTCCAGTTGCACTGCTTTTCGAGTCTGTCAGACCGTCCTAAGGCTAACGTCGGCCTACTCTGCGAGGCGCCGTTATATTACATGACATGAAGTATTTGTCAAGACGAACGTTGAGCCGCCGATGCGCCGGCAGGCCGGGAATCAAGACGTCCATCAGTCTGGCAGCCCGCCCCAGGGCGTCAGTGCCTCACGACGCCAACCAGAGCTAAATAGGCCATCGATTTGCGGCGCCGCGACCGGTCCCTTCCGCGATAGCTGGCGGTAGCCGCCTCGGAAGTAGAGCAGGGGCTCGCCCTCCTGCGCGACGCCCACGCGCTCCACCTCGCCGACCATGATCACATGATCGCCGCCGTCATATTCCTGCACTACGCGGGACTCGAAGAAGGCCAACGCGGCACTGAGGACAGGCACCCCAAGATTCCCGACCGCGAACTCAATCCCTTCCAGGCCATCGCGCTGGGGTGCGTCCCGGCTGGCGAAAACGCGAGAAAGCGCTTCCTGACTTGAGTCGAGGATGTTCACACAGAAGCAGCCGCATGCCTTGATGACCGTTAGGGCCCTGGTGTCGCGGTTGATACACACGAGCACCTGCGTTGGCTCCAGCGATAGCGAGGTGAAGGCACTGGCGGTGATGCCGTGATAGGAGCCTTCGAAACCGCTGGTGATGACCGTAACGCCAGATGCGAACGATCCCGCAGCCGCCCGAAAGAGGGCCTTGTCGACTACCACGTGGTGCAGCCCTCCTTAGGTGAATTTAGCTTCGAGCAGGATAACGAAGCACGGCAGTCTAAACAGGCTGCCGTGCTTCGTTGCTGTCCTAGCCGTTGCGGCGCGGCATATCACCATCGAGCCATAGCAGGTGCTGATAGCCCGGGTAGTCATAGTTCGCGTTGTGCAGCCAGGGCCACTCGAACCGCCACTCGGCGAAGGGATGATTCGCCAACTGGACCGGCCAGACCTTTGCACACTCGATCTGCATGTCCTTGAGCACGGCCGCCCGCTTCGTCCAGTCTGGCGCCGTCCGGCTCTGCTCGACCAACTGGTCCAGCTTAGGACTGGTGTAAGCCGCTGCCTGGCCGGAGCTGTGGTAATTACGCGCCACCAGGTAGTCGACGTCACCGCGGCCTCCGGCGCCGGAGAACCAGCCAATACCCTTGAAGTTCGCGGACCGGATTACGCGGTCAAGATACGCGGTCCGGTTCTGCATCAGATCGATTTCGAACCGGATAATGCCGGCTTTCTTCATCTCCTCGTGATAAAGGTTCCAGAGGTCAGTGCCCGCGGACGTCTGTTGGGCCACGAGCGGCATATCGAAGCCATTCGCGTGACCGGCAGCCGCGACCAGCTTCTTCGCCTCCGCGAGGTCGTACAGGTAGTTCTGCGACTCCGTGCCAAGCTCTCCCTTCCGCGGGTCGAGCCAGTAAGCGGGGTCAGGGGGCAGGTGAGTGCGGAACGCCGTCTCGATCTCGATGCCGGCCGCGGCGAACTTGTCCTTGTTGGTCTCGAAGTTGAGGATAGCGTCCCAGTTTACTGCCCTGTGCATTGCACTTCGGACGCGGGCATCGCCCCACGGCACGGTCGTCTTCTCGTAGTGGCCGAATACGGACCGGGTGATGCCGTCGATCTGGATCTGCTCGGCGACCATCAGCGCTTCTGGCACCTCTCGCCGGAGGTCCAGGGCTTCCGGCAATGTGGGAATAAAGCTGAGAGTATTCCCGGCGACGAACTGCGCGTAGCGGTTGGCATGCTCCGGGATGATGGGCAGGTGCCAGCGGTCGATGAATGGCTTACCTTGCCAATAGCCGTCGAAGCGCTTGTACTCCTGAGTGATTGAAGGCTGGTACTTGTCCAGCATTCTGTAGTTGGTGCCGATCGGGGTCGTCGCAGCAAGGTCGGGCTTCTCATGCAACTCGCGCGGCATAATCGTGAAGAAGAAGTCTTCGTCTGCGCCCCTCAGAACGAAGGGGAAGTAGGGAATCTTGGTTTTGACCACCATCGTGGTCGCATCGGTGAACTCCACCCTGTCGACGACCTCGAGCCAATTCGGCCGGTTAGGGTGGACTTCAGTGAAGCGCTTATAAGAAGCGCGCCAGTCATCTATGTCCATCTCACGGCCGTTCACCGGCGCGATGGGGTGGAACTTTACGCCGCGGCGCAGCTTGAAGGTATAGGTCGTGAGGTCGCTGGAGGACTCGTAAGACTGAGCCAGGTGTGGCACCATCTCCAGATATTCCGGAGATCCAGGCCCAATGCCGGGTCCACGCCTCTTGCGCAGAAGGTACTCGTACGGGTCGGTCGAGACGGTCTCGGCGCTGGCGCCAAGGTATGGGTCGAATCCCGCGGTGTTGTCGGTGTCGACGAACCCGGGATAAATGCCGCCGGCCACTGCGGTCTTGGTCTCGTCCGGCCACAGGTGGCTGTCCCGCGTGTACAGGACGGCGCCGGGTGCGCGCTCCTGCCCGGCCTTGAGCGCCACTTCCTCTTTGCTACCGCCGCAGGCGATCAGCGCTGCGGCGCCGACGCCAGCGGCAGTCCCGGCCAGGAACCTTCTGCGCGTGATAGGGCCGTAGCGTGCTTGCCAGGAGTTCGTTGCCATTTAGTACCTCCCCCGAAGGCGACCAAACCCTGCTCGAATCGACCGGAAATATGCACCCATATGAAATATTTGTCAATGCAATACTTGATTACAAACTATTGTCGGAGGCCCTCGCTAGTTGGCAGAAGACGGTCCGAGGAAGTTTACTCCGTCTGTATTATCTTGGCGTCAAAACGTCTAGAACATTAATACTATGATCTCCTTGCTCCACCCCGCCAGGAGCTTTGGGGCAAGCTAGTGCGTGTGGCGTTTCGTCTCAATTTCGCGCTTTGCTCGTTGGAATGGGAGACGAGGCAAGTCTAACCTGGAATTCCTGAAGCAATTTCGCGTCTTTTCCTTAACCTTCGACTCCGCCTATGAAGAGCATTTCCCCCTTTCTATTTCCTGAAATATTTGAGGTCTGGACAAGATTTCCTGATCCGCTAATACGGTGGTGTGCAGTCAGCGGAGACCAGCGCGCCCCGGCCTGGCTCCTAATAGTTGTCCACTCGTCAGCGGTGATGCCGCGAAGGAGGAGCCTGCGCGAGTTCATTCCAGCCGACCACAGCCGATCCAAGCTTAAGGCGGCTGGCTCCGGCGCCGCGATCGGAGCAGTTTCTCAACCGCCTTTTGCCCATTTTCACACTGGCGGATTAGAAGCCAGCAAGGACCTTCTCAGATCGCTTTAGCAGTTCAGCCGGCGACGATTCTCGATCTGGGCGCAGGCATCGGTGGAGCGTCGCGCTTCCTTGCGGAGTTCACAAGCGAGTCAATTACGAGCTTGGATTTCGAGCGTGAATTCTGCTCTGTGAACCGCCGCCTCACTGAAGCCGTGGGGTATTCATCCGAGATAGAGGTCGTCGTCGGAGATGGAACATGGCTTCCATTTAATACCTACTTCGCTACGCGCTGCCAAAGAAGCCGGCTGTGATTCGACGCACCCGCTCGGGCTCGGCGATGACGTTGATCTCAACGATTCTGCCTTGAACCACGAGGAATCCCATCACAGCGAACAGCCTCCCATCGAGGGTGGCGACCACTCCAGCCGTACCGTTCACAAGCGCGGAATGCACCCGCGCGTTCGGTAACGCAGCGAGCATCGCCTGCCCGGCGACGGCCTCTGCTCCATGAGCTACCCTCGATAGGTTGGGCCGCCAGGCGCCAAAGTCGGCTCGAAGCACCACGTCGGGATCGAGCACGGCGACGAGCGCGTCGAGGTCACCGCCACGTGCGGCTCGAAAGAATGCATCGACGACTTCTCGTTGGCGGTTGAGATCCTTGTCCGCGCTCGGGGGTTCGACGCCCCTGACGCGCCGGCGAGCTCGGCTGGCGAGTTGCCGGGCCGCTTCCGGTGACCGCCCGACCATGGAAGCGATTTCATCGAAGGGCAGGTCGAACATATCGTGGAGCACGAAGGCGAGGCGCTCCGCAGGCGACAGCGTATCGAGCACAACGAGAAGAGCAAGGCCTACTGAGTCCGCCATTAGCGCTTCCTCCTCGGGTTGAAGGGCCGGCTCGCGACTAATGACGAAATCGGGCACATGCGAGTCCAGAGGTTGCTCGCGCCGTGCGTTGCGGGATCGCAGCTCGTTGAGACAGACGCGCGAGACGATCGTCGTGAACCATCCACCGAGGTTCTCGACCCCGCCAGCCCCCGCCCGGCTGACGCGCAGCCACGTCTCCTGAACGGCGTCGTCTGCATCGGCGAGTGAACCGAGCATCCGATAGGCAACCGCCTGGAGACGGGGGCGGTCTTCCTCGAAACGGTTCACGAGCCATTGCTTCTCGTCCATCGGTTACACGTCCTCTCGTAACAGGGTGCCATATGTCTGACCCCTTGACTGTCGGCGATGTGACACATAGGAGTCGTTAGTCTTCTATCGTCGTAGTCACGTTCTTCCCTCGCGGCGGGTCATAAGAGTAAACGCGGAAGGATCAGACCTCGCAGCAACACGACGCGGGACTCTGATCGGCGAAAGGAGAACACCATGCGAGTTTTTGTTGCAGGGGCGAGCGGTGCGATTGGCAGGCAGCTGGTACCTCAGCTGATCGAGAATGGACACGAGGTCATCGGCACCTACAGGACCATCGGCAACGCCGACCGTCTACAAGCCCTTGGGGCGAAGCCTGTCGAGCTCGACTTGCTCGACCCCGACGCCGTGCGTAAGGCCGTGATCGAAGCCGGGCCCGACGCGATAGTCCACCAGGCGACGGCATTGACCGGCCTGCGGGACTTCAAGCACTTCGACCGCAGCTTCGCGCTGACCAATCGCCTCAGGACGGAAGGCACAGACGCCCTCCTGGCCGCCGCACGTGAGGCGGGAGTCCGACGCATAGTCGCCCAGAGCTATGCAAGCGCAATCTACGCGCGAGTAGGCGGACCCGTGAAGACGGAAGAAGACCCGGTTGACCCTACACCGGTGCCAGCAATGACGGAGAGCTTTGCTGCGATGGTCTACCTGGACGAGACTATCAGGAGCGCCGGCGGGATCGCCCTCCGCTACGGTGGCTTCTACGGCGACGCCAGCGATACGTTGCCTGAACCCGTGCGGAAGCGGCAGTTTCCCATTGTCGGCAATGGTGGAGGCGTGACTTCCTTCATTCATGTCTATGACGCCGCCGCGGCAACAGTCCTCGCACTCGAGCACGATGGTCCCGGCACCTACAACATCGTCGATGACGAGCCCGCCCCGGTGCGCGAGTGGCTGCCGTTTCTCGCGAGCGTTCTGGGCGCAAAGCCACCCCGTCGCGTTCCGCCCTGGGTGGCGAGGCTCTTCGTGGGTGACGCAGGCGTCATGATAGCAACGGACTCCCGCGGCGCCTCGAACGCCAAGGCCAAGCGCGAGTTGGGCTGGACACCGCGCTACGTCAGCTGGCGACAGGGTTTTGTCGCGGCCTACGGGTCAGCCAGTTCTGCGGATGGACGAGAGTCACCTTCGGCCACAGTGACTCCTTCTTCAGCGAAGTGAGTTCGTGCTCGATAAGAATAAGCTGGGACCAGAAATGTCTAGGAAGCAACCATTTACACGGATTCCTGTAACTGTCGACCGCGAGGACGTAAGAATTCCGGTTGAGCAGCCTGAGACTGTCATGAAGCAGACTGACGCAACGCGCGACTTTGTGGAGCGAGCATTGCTGGACTTCGGTCTACAGGCCGAGTTCCAGTCTCGCCAGCTACGCGAGCAGGATGAGTGCCTGAGCTGGATAGCAGGCTCCCCGGACAACTGCGAGGAAGAGAACCGAGTATCCTATCTACTCGACGCGCTGGCACACGGTGATCCGCTTGTCACCAAGGAAGGATTGACTTGGTAGGCATTTGGTACACGCAACGTCTCATGGTCCCTGGCTCGCCGTGGTTACACGATGAGGACATCGTTTGGGAAGTTGACAGTCAAACAATGGACGACATGCTTCCTGCGACGTCGGCCAGCAAATTGACCGAAAGCCAGCCGGAGGAATCGGATGCAGAATCCTGTCAATAGAAACCAAGCTTTGATCGACGAGTTTCGTGCAAACAGCGGGAAGGTGACCGGCCGCCATGAGCGCAGCACTCTGTTGCTGTTAACCACCATGGGAGCCAAGACGGGCAGAAGCCACACCACGCCAGTTGGCTACATGCCCGATGGTTCGAGATTCCTTATTTTTGCTTCCAAGGGCGGTGGCCCCACTAACCCGGACTGGTATCACAATCTGCTTGCCAATCCGATTGCGACTGTCGAGGTGGGGGAAGAGGCCTTCATGGCAAGGGCTGTAGTTCTAAATGGTGAGGAGCGAGATCGCCTCTACGCCCGCCAGGTGGAACGATCCCCAGCGTTTGACGAGTATGAGCTAAAGACCAAACGCAAGATTCCCGTAGTAGCTTTGGAGCGAATAACCTAGCCCGACGCCCACAATCAAACAATCGTGACGGCTTCACAAACCTGGCGAGGCTAATTGGCCCGCTGTTAGTGAGGTGCTCAACTGCTCTTCAGAGAATCAAGGGCCTCCTGAACCTTCTCTCGGCTCTCCAGGGCTGAGTAGGGAGTCTCATTCTCCTCTTTGAACTTGTTCCAACTGCTCAATAACTCTCGTAACTGCTCTTCCAAGGTAGTTCGAATCGCCTTTCTATCTTCGTCATTTAGTCCATCCATGCTAACGCCAAGAATTTTGCTATCAGTTACGTCCAGGAATTGATCCCGAAGTACGCTATCAATATCGTACTTCGATCTCTGCCAGTTCTCTGAGTGCTGCTTCCAAAAGTCTTGCTCCGACAATTCCTGATAATAAGAACCCCCAAGCGGACCGAAGAAAAGATACTCGTGCTTACGCGCGAAGTCCTTGTATGCCCCTTCCGCTTTAGCGAAGACCTTCGTTAGCTCATTCTTGATTGCTCCGCCGTATGAGCCGGCGTCGTCCTCTTGGCCTTCGGTTGGCATTTGACCTGCCAGGGCCTCAGCCGCATCCTCTGCAGCCTCGTATGCTTCTTTAATTCGAGGGTAGCTCGTCTCCTTGAGGAACTCCTTGACCATGTCTCGCGACTCCGTAAAGGCGGCGATGACTACCATCTTCCGGCTTAGGAGGGCTTGGACTTCGGATTTTCGCGTGGCTGCCGCTGTTGATGTGACGCTCAGCAAGTGACCGATCCCTGAAACGACGATGCCGATAATCCCGAGACCTATTGCCGAAATCGCGGACCCTCCGACCTTGATCTTCTCAGCCAGCAGTTCTGATGACTCCTTTTCTGCCTTGGCGGCGGCCGAAGCGGCATCCATCAGAATCTTCTCGTACTCTTGTGCAATCTCCTTGATCCGGTCGTCGAGTGTCCTGTCTGCGTCGCGGATCGTGTTCCATTTGGCTTCGAACTCCTTCTCCGCGTTTGTGAGTGCTTTTGTCTTTTGCACCATTAGGTCCCTTTGGACGGGAACCTGTGAGACCATTAGTTCGAAAAAGAAGGTGTGCTCCTCATTGCTAAGCTTCGCCAACCAAATGGACTCTTGACCTTTGGTCAATAAGTCCTGGGCGCTTGCCGCAGCCCTCTTGCACCGGTCCAGCCACTGCCCATGGGTAGCTTCCTCGCTGAGTACAAGACTTGCGAGCACGCTTTCTAGCCATGCGTCACGTTCAGCAAAGTAATTCTCTATGAGCTTGGAGTACTCAGCCGCCTTTTGCGGCTCGTACCCCTGCTTCGCTAGTTCCTCGAGAACTTCTCTTTTCCTCGCTTCGTAACTCACGGTTCAGGCCTACATTCCGTAAGGGATAACTATGCGCCACGGTCCTTCATCAAGACGTTGAAGGTCCCATCTGCGGTGAAGCATTGGACCTGCGAACGTGCGATATTCATCTCCAATCTTGCCAATGTGGTTGACCACTATGCGAACTTCTTCGACGCTTTGCGGCCCACCCGAAGCGGATGTCTGACTGGAGGCATCGAATACTCGCCTCGGTAACGAGACTTTTGCACTCTCGACTCCATAGACGTCGTCATTGAAGCGCTGACGGGCTGTGTCCCAGATCGAGGCTGCGTCCGCAGAGCCGATGACTTCCCAGGTACGGTCCACGTAGAGGTACGAGCTGTCCCTCTCGTAGGAGACACGCAGCTTCCAATCTGCGTAGCAGCTCAGCCACGTCTCCATATCCCCTATTTTGAGTGCCTCAAAAGCCGTCATCAGCACATCTTCAGGCCGGTCGGTCTCCTCCAAGTGGTGGCGTTCGATGCCTTGCTCGAGAGCATGGGCCCCAGCGAAGGGCTCCGGTGTTGCCGCGTTTCTCAAATCCACAAAGAGGCGCGCCTCCGGGTTTGACGCTCCCGTAACTAACACCGCGTGCGGCACTAACCTGACGCCGGAAACGGTGATCTCTCGGTACGCATCGGCGACCAAGGCAGCCTCAGCCTGAACAATACCTACGAACTCGACCTTGTAGTCGGCGAAGAACGGATCCACCTTTTCCGTGTACTCACTGATTGCTTCATATAGAGGCCGCACGGGGTCGCTGGTCCTGTCGATCAAGTAGCCGCCGGTGCCTGTTCCCGATCTGAACCATGACTTGCGTGTTTCGAAGAGCACCTCTCGGTTACCGATCTCAGGCAGCCGAATCGTCCGCCCAATCAGATGGCTGATGTCATCCTCGAAGGCATTAGGTGAATTAGGTGTTGCTGTGAGAAGTGAATCGCCGGTTTCCGCGAGGAATGATTCAAATGCTCGGTCTGCTGCCGCAGCGATCACTTGAGCGCGAATGTCACCCAGACTCCGATAGGCGAGAGCGGCCGTGGTTAGTTCACGGCGCTCGCCAGCAACCGAAGCCGTCATAGCCTCGAAGTCTTGGCGTACCGCCCTGGCGAATGGTCCTGGATAGCGCTCTTCCAGGAACTTGATTCGGTCGGCAAGTGGGATCAGGCTCTCAGCCAGGCCCTTTGTATCCGTGCTGGCGTAGTAGTCCCAGCCTGCGAGAATCGTCTTGGCTAGGTCGACGAATTGCCTGTACCAAGCGTCCCAGGCATAGTCAAATTCATCCTTCTCGTAGCCAACTGGCCCTTCGTTGCTGAGAAGGGCCTTGCCTTCTTGGTTCCTGTACGACCGGGGACCGCCCAGCTTTCCTTCTATCCTGAGTTCCTCTGATTCACGCAGAACCAAGAGGTGAAATGGATCACCGGGTGCCAGCCCTTGCGCGTCGAACCACTGGCCAAAGTTCGCCTCGCCGACCCGAGTCTCGTCGTCTATTGTGTCTGGCGTGTAGCGGACGTCGCCATGTCCTACAACTAGGTCGCCGACTTTCAGGCCCGAACCCCGGAAGCCGCTGTCCCAAGGAATCCAAGTTACAATTCGCGCGACTGAGTTTTCCTCATTGTGATCGCTGAACCCTATCTCTAGCGTAGCCCTCGTCCCCGCAGGCCATTCCATGAGCGACTCCTTGGCGCCCTGCTTGACATCCTTGCCAGGAGCGCCTCGAAATCATGGTACGCCTAGTATTGTCGCGACTATGTCAAACACTATGACGGCATCGTGTCCGCCGGCTTTCGCCGACCCTGCAATTGGGATCATTCAGCGCCAAGCCAACGTCTGCCAAGCGCCGCTTGACCCATCGGCTGTCCCGCCGAAGGTAAACGCCTCAGGCTCCGCAGGATCTAATTCATGCTTTGGGCCAGCCGTTGGCAGTCGCTTCTGGCTCAGTACAGAACCAGCGTTCACCTGCAGAAGCAGTGATGACGGTTGCGGTATAACTACCGCTGCCTGGGACGTGGAAGATCTTCACACCGGCAGATTTGATGTTGCCTTTGATCACGCAGCCTTGCCGTTCGGTTGTACAAGCCTGAGGGCAGCCCACGATCTGTGGAGGCGTCGTGGGCTGGACGGCGACCGCAGTCGCTTGATCTCGCAGCCTGAACAACCGCTGTTGGTGGCACGGACGTGGGCTAGGTCGGATGCGCCACGGCTGTTGCGATAGGCTGGGTTGGCCGCTCTTCGAGCAGCCCGGCGGGAACGCTGGTAGGCGACGTCGAGCCAGGGTCGTCAGAGGAGACCGCCGGCCCGTCACAACCGAGGTCAGCACAATTAGGGCTAAGGCGAGGAATAGTCCCAGAGGTCGATTCATTCTGCTCCGGTCAGGTTGGCGCTAGAGTATGTATCGGTAACCCCTGCGTCAACGAGACACCTGAGGCGGCCCGGCTTCGCGCAAGGCAATCAGGACAAGCGTCTCGGTACGGTTGTTACCGGCCGGCGAAGCCCTCGTGAGGACTGCCGCTCAACACTTCGAGGTTGTGCACTTGATCCGGTTAGGGAACGCCGCACGAAGATCTTGCTCCGATGAGAAGGCTCGGGGATTAGCGACGCTCAGGCTCTTCCAGCCCTCGTCGAGGTCGCAGTAGTAGACGGTCGCATTGGATGCTGCCGACGTGTACCAGGTATGCCCATCTGTAGCTGGAGGAGCGGGTTCGCAGCCGGCAACAACATCCGCGAGAGCGGCATGCTCGGCCGGCGTAACCCAGAGGGTGTACTTCACCTTGATTGCGATCTGGATCGTGACGTAAGCGCATGGAAGTCCAAGTTCGGCGGTAACCACTGCGCGGCATCCCGGTCACCTTTGGAGGAGTTCGTCGGACCGTCCACCGCAAGCAAGTGCTCCGGGTCATTGGCGAACTGGAGGCGCTTGTCAGGGCTCCAACCCGCTGCCCCGGTCCGCCAGGCAGCCGCAAGGGCGACGACGTGCTCTATCTGTACCGCGTTGGAAGTCCCGACGCCGTGGACGAAGGCGATGGTATCACCGGTATAGGGGTCGGCGAGCGTGCCCATCTCAACGATGCAGGTTGAGCCAGCCCGCAACACTACGGCGACTAAATCCCGCCGCAGGATATCGTTGCGCGTGTCGCAGCCGTTCTGGTCAACGTCTGACCAGGCCGGGCCGAACTCCGGTCGTGCGTAGCCGGTCATTGGCGCCGCCGCCTGGACAGAGAGGGTTGCCAGTTGGGCCAGCGTCGAGCCAGCAGTGAGGGCTCCGCCGCAGTCTGGGGTGGTGAAGACGTAGGTCGAGCTCGGGTCCCAGGCGCCGCTCGCGAGCTGCTGGTTGATGCGGACGTAATGGACGGCATTCGAGACCAGGCCATCCCAGACGACGCCGGCCGTGGCGCCGGACAGTGGGCCGTGGCCTAAGAAGGTTGCCGGCTGCCAGCCATTGTTGAATAGACTGAGATCGACCCATTGCTGCAGGGAAGCGGGTCGTTGCCATTCCAGGAGAAGGTGACGCTGACA
>WHTK01000047.1 GCA_009377745.1 Dehalococcoidia bacterium | reverse complement strand
GAACTGCCGGCGTTTGCGTCGGAGGCGTGGGGGTTGGGCTAGACGGCTGTTGGGCCAGAATCGCGGTTGCAGTCCCGGCGAGCAGCGCCATGCCACCTAAAGCCAGGGACAGACGGCGCCAGTGACGAGTAATCAGGAACATGTCGAGCGATGCTTAGGGTCTGAGTTCATATCGGTGCTCGGTATTGGAGTAGCGGCGCTGCTCAGTGCGCTCCGAGAGTCTACCAATTAGCAAGTAGATGAGAACAACGGACGCAGCAGCGCAACAAGTATCAGGCTCAAGCGAAGGTTGAAGCTCGTTACTCGCACCTGCGGTTCGAACCCTCCGTGTCTGGAACGTCTCGTCCACCCCTAGCGCGTCTCCACTTCGACGGCGGGCGTGAGAGCGCGGAGTGACGGCGCCCTGCTGTGGTTCATCACGGCGGGCTCCCAGACGAAGGCGCCTTTGCCGGAGACGCGCGCCAAATACGTGACGCGCATGTTCTGGCTGCGGCCGACGCAGAACGTGACCCGCTGGCCCTCGACAAGGTTCGGGAAGCGCGTCCCCCGCACGCCGGGCGGCAGGTAGCCGGTGGCGAAGGCGGGGCGCGTCACCGGCTTCAGACCGCTGGGCAGGTGGTCGACGATCTGATAACAGCCGTCCGGCGCTTGCGGCCCGATTTCGTAGTCGAGGATCACCTCGACCAGCGCTCCGACTGGTATGACGTTGCCATCTGCAGAAGGCCCGCCGCCGAGGACGTTGAAGCTGCGGCGGACAGCGATATCGGGGCTTGGGACCGCGCTTGGGTCCACCAGAGGTGCCAGATAGAAGGCCGACGCGCTCAGCGAGCCGTCGACGGAGACGATGCGCAATCGCGACAACTGCTCTGGCGAGAGCGAGAGGGACCGGCTCGCGCCCCGCTCGAGCTCCACGTCCTCCCGCTTGCCGTCCAACTCGTAGCTGAAGCGCAGCGTGCCGCTGCCAGATCGCGCCAGTGCGGCCTTGACGTAGCTCAGCTCCTCCAGCTCGAGGAGGATGTCGCGCGTGTGGTTCTCCTGCATGTAGCGGAAGTAGCTCTCGGCCGCCGGGTCGCCGAGGCCCGCCGCAAGGATCGCCGCCAGCGATGTCGCTTCGAGGATGTCGTCCTGGTCGGCGCCGACCCGCAGGCGACGGAAGGGCACCATCTCTTCGCCGTACTCGCGCACGATCCCGTCGAAGACTCGGTGAGCTGAGGGGTCGTCACCGGCGGCCTGTAAGGCGAGGCCGAGGTAGAGCCGGCCGCGCCAGCCCAGGTCTGGCGACTGGGCCAGAGCCTTCAGCTCCAAGAGCACGGGGTCGCCCAGGGCGGCGAGGCCGTAGAGCGCGATCGCGACCCGCTCCGGCGTCTCCTCCGGGTTGTCGGCGACGAAGCGCAGGTGTTCGCGCAGCGTCTGGCGGCCGAAGAGCTCGGGCGCCAGCGCCGCGACGCGGGCCGTGATCGCCAGGTCCGGCTCCGCGAACGGCAGGATCGCCACGCCGATCGGCGCGCCGCGCAGCACCGTCCCGGGCGCCGGCGGTCGCGGCGGCAGCGCCATCGTCAGGTAGAGCCGGGCGGGGAAATCCTCGACCGGCAGCTGCTGGCCGAAGTACTGGTTCAGGAGTTGGGCCGCCAGGACACGCGCCAGCGTCTGGTCGACGCGGTCGCCGTAGGTCCAGTGCAGCGACTGCAGCTGCGGGAAGAAGCGGCCCCGGCCCGCGTCGCTGAAGACGACCGTCGTCTGCCGGTCCGACGCGCCCTTCAGCGTGTCACCCGGCTTCAGCGACTCGTGGTACTCGAGCCGCGGCGCGAGCAGCCGCGAGTCGAGCACGGAGATCTTGCGTACGACCGCGTCCTCGCGGCCGGCGCTCGAAGCTTCGATCGTGAGCTCATGCTCGCCCAGCTTCAGGTCGGGCAGCGCCACCTCGATCGGTTCGAAGGCCTTGCCCTCAGCCGTGAGCGGCGCGCCCGCCAGCGACGGCGCCTTCACGACGATCTTCACCGGCTCGCCCTCCCGCAGCTCGGACCCGAAGGCGCGCGCCCGCAGCACGGGCTTGTCGTCCGTCAGGTAGTCCTCGTTGAGCGCCACCTCGACGAAGAACGGCTTGCTCACCGCCACGCTGCCAGCGCCGCGCCCGGCCTTCAGGGCCTGCCCTGAGCCGGTCGCAGGGTCCGTGATGGCGTAGGCGGTGACCCGCCAGGAGGTGAGGTTGTCGGGCAGCTTGAACTTGACCTCGCCCTTGCCCGAGGCGTCGGTGCGGACGGAGCCGTAGAAGGCAACGTCGGTGAAGTCTTGGCGCGGACCGCCGTCGCCGCCCCGGCCGCCCGGCTGCGAAAACTCGGCGGGGTACTGGTGCGAGGCGTAAGTGTAAATGACGCCGCTGGCCACGGGCGCGTAGAGCTGGCCCAGGATGTCCTGCTGGTAGTTCGCGAAGTCCTGGACGCTGAACACGGCCTCGTCCACGGCGGCGAGGTTCACGTCAGCCCGCACCGGCCGCCCTTCGTCGTCAGTGACAGAGACCCGCACCGTCGCCTCGTCGCCCGGCCCGTAGCTCTCCTCGCCGGCCTCCACATCAATGTTCAGCCGGCGCGCCGCCGGCTCGAAGCGCAGGGAGACGCCAGCGGCCGGCTGGACGTACGTGAAGCCGTTGAAGTAGACGCCGTCCACGACGACGCTGGGGACGTGCTCCTCCTGAAAGCTGAACCGGTAGACGGGGCTGTCCTGGACGGTGTGGCGGCGGGTGCCCAACTGGCTCTCGTAGAAGAGGTAGCGGTTGCCTCCGCCGGCCGGCAGTGGGTCCGGGCCGCGCCTGAACGTCAGCGCTGCTTCCTCGCCGATCTCGTAAGCGGCGCTGGCAAAGAAGACCTCCTGCTCCTGACCTTCGATGGAGAGGTAAGGCGCCCTCTGGAAGAACGGCACAAGCTGCGTCCCGGCGTAGGCGAAGGCGCTGTAGGAAGGCGTCCGGCCCGCAGCGTCGCGGGCCGACATCCGGACCTCGTATGAGGCGCCCTGAGTGGCTGGAAAGGCGTAGCTGAACTTGCCCGCACCGTCTGACGTGGGCGTGACGCTCGGGAGGGCCCGCCGTACAGGCGAGTACGTGTAGACCTTCTGGGCGACCTTGTTCACGAAGTCGTAGCTCTCGCCCACCTCCCGCCGCTCGTACGTCACCTCGGTGATGTCGAGCGTGACGACAGCGTTACGGGCGGGCTGTGCGAGGAAGCGCGGCTTCTCGCCCGGTCTCGGTCTCGCGTAGAAGGGATAGGCGCCCTTGTCGACGTCCTCGCTGTAAGCCTGGGTATCGACGAGGCTCGCGTCTCCCTCGAACCTGATGTTGCTCCCGTCGTATGTACCCTTGCCTGCTAGATAGACGGAGCCGGGAAAAACGACGAGCGGCGCCTCGCTGACGATCTCCGCCTCCTCCGCATTGATCGGGGCGATCGAAAGCGTCTGGTAGTCGATTCCCTCGCTGCCGCTGGACAGCCGCGCCGTCAGATCGAGGCGCGCCCTTCCGTCCTCGCCGGTCGTGACTCGCCCCTCCTCGCCCTTCCCTGAGCTGTAGCGCAACTCCAGCCCGGAAACCGGCGTCCCTTCGAAGAACTCGGCAGTGATGTCAACCTGGAACGCCTCGCCGTCGAGCAGCGCGAGCTTCGATGGTTCCGCCGAGACGCGGTAGGCCGGTTTGATGTACTGGCTCACCTCGAAGGAGGTAGATCTGACTACCCCGGCATCGTCCAGGACGCGCAGCCGGTAGTAGCCGGCGGGCAGGCCGGTCAACTCGATCTCGCCCTCGTAAGCGCCGAAGTCATCCGTGCGCACGGCGACAGCGCTGCCCACCCTCGCCGTCTGCGCGCCGGTCATCAACTCGACCGTCAGGTCGCGCCGAGCATCGCCCTGTCGCGCCCTCGCGACGCCCCAGAAGCGGACCTTATCCGTCGGCCGGTAGAGCGGCCGGTCCGTGGACAGGAAGGTCCAGTACTCGCTGCCGTGGTTGTAGGAGGCGCCGGACTCGTAGCGGCCCGAAGAGCCCCGGCGCGAGTAGACGTTGCTGAGGGGCACGACCGCCAGCCGGCCGGAGGCGTCGCGCACGAGCAGCGCGCCGCGCGCCGTCTGCGAGACGAAGCCGCCATCGCCCTGCTGCCGCTGCACGACGAGGTCGTCGGGCGTGTCGAACTCGGCGACTCCCTGCGCGTCGGTCGTGCCCAGCCGGCCGCCGCCGGCGGCCTCCACGCCCGCGCCGGCCAGTGGTCCCGCGGAGGCGACGTCGTTCACCCAGACCAGGGTCGTCGTCTGGCTAAGGGAGACGAAGGCGGCGATGTCCGTTACCTGCAACCAGGCCTGGCGCTTGGCGCCGGCGTACTCGGTTTCGAGGACGTAGAAGCCGGGCGGCAGGGGCTCCGGCAGGCGGAAGTAAGGCTGCCTGGGCGCGCCGGGCAACCCCGGATCGCTCTGGCCTTCTATTACGGCTGTAAACGTGGCGACCGGCCGCAGCGAGGCGGGATCGACCAGGGCTTGCTGGTCTCTCGCGTAGGTGCTCCAGGAGGGGACGCTGTCGAGCTTCGCCAGATCGGCCAGGAAGCGGTCGGTATCGGGATAGGCGTAGACGCTCACGGGCAGCTCACGCAGGCCGGCGTCGCTAGTCGCGAGCATGATCACCGCGGCCTCTCGTGTCGGCGCCTCGGAGAGGCTGCGCGCGAAGCTCAGGTAGGGCGGACCCGGGCCGCCGCGGCGCTCCTCTCCCGTCTCGAACTGGAAGACGAACTCCTCCGCCAGCGTCAGGCTGCTGCCCTGGACGGGCACGCCCGCCTTCACGCGCACCGTGTACAGGGTGCGCGGCTGCAGCTCGCGCGGGACGAAGGCCAAGATGCGCTTATGCTGCTCGAAGTGCCCTTCAAGCGCAGGCGAGATCTCCACGAAGTCCTCGGGCTTGACGACCCCGTCGCTGCTGAAGGTGACCTCGATGCCGCTGTCCAAGGGCACCTGCGCTCGCTCGTTGCCGGGCAGGGTTGAGACGACGCGCAGCGGCGCCCTGACCTGAAACGCCCACGAGGAGAGGACCGCCTCGGTGGTCAGGTCAACGAAGGTGAAGCGGTAGACCTGGTCCTCGGCGAGCGCGGCTCCTGGCTGCAGCTCGAATTCCCGCGGCGACCGCTCGCTGATGTCGAGCTCTGCCTCGGGGCTGACGCGAATAGCGGACCTGACCTGCGCTTCCGTCAGCTCGACGCCGCTTTTGAGGATGTAAGCGCTTTCCGGCCCGACGCCGAGGCTGTCGCCATCGGCGGCCACAAGCTCGAGGCCGAGCGCCTGGGCCGGGAGCGGAGGCGTCTCCTCGTCATCGCCGGAAAGCAGAACCACGGCCGCGGCCACGAGCGCGACCGCGAGGCAGACGGCCGCGGCGCTGGTGATCAGGAGTTTCGTACGGTGAAGCCGAAGGACGTTCATGACGTATGAGGAAATTGTACGCGCGCTCTAACTTGCCCCGGCTATCGCGGACAGGCCGAACGTCTATCAACTGGTCGGCCCGAGCGCATACAGGCCGAGCAATCGTCTTTCGCTGGTAGCTGCTGCCGGTTACGCTTTCGTCGAGATCGAGGCAAAGCGACATTCCTGGCGACCCCGCTTTGGGAACTGATCCGGAGTGTGATAGCGTCTTAAACCGCCGCGAGTAGGAGGAGAACCCACTATGAAGCTAAACCTTCTCACTTCGATTCTCCTGGCGGTCCTGGCGCTGACGCTGGGCGGCGGGGCCACTTCCTTTGAGAGAGCGAAGGAGGCCGAAGCGGCCTTCCCGGCCGCCGAGTTCACGAGCCCGGTCCAGATGTACTGCCTGCCGGACAATACCGTCAGCGTCGTCCTGCGATGGACGACGAACAGAGTGGGCCCACAGTGGGTGGACCTGTCGCTCTTCAACAACAACTTCGCGGAAGGGACGTTCCTGGGGAATGGCCCCCTGTTCGCCGGCCAGTCGGGCCTGGTCTGGAACGGCCTCCTGCCGGCGACATGGCACTTCCTGCGAGTCAACACCCTGACGCCCTTCGGCTGGTTCCCCAGCGAGACGAAGGTCTTTTACACGCGGGATGATTGCTCTTTCGAGGAGTCGCTCCTCTCGATCCCGCCGCCGCCTGCCTGCCTGGAGGCGCCGCCCGCCCCCTCGATTGCAGGCTGCGTGTGGACAGCGAAGCCGGACTTCGCCTCTTACGCCGTCGGTGAGACCGTGGCCTACTGCTACTGGGTGAACCAAGCGATGAACGTGAGGATCGTCGTCACGAAGCCAGACGGGACCAAGCTGGTGGTGATCGACCGCTTTGACGAAGGCATCGGCGCCTGCGTGGGGCCCTATCAGGCTGCTGAGCCCCTGGGCTTGCGCATCGTCCAGCTCTACGGCGGGCCTGGAGACCCTCTCCTGGCCGAAACGCACTTCCTGGTACCTTAGCGCCTTGGGGGCGGACATGAGGCTATCGCGGGCGATGCCGTACCGCCTACTTACGCGCACGCCAGAAGTATCTTGGAAGGTGTCCGTTATCTAACGGCTTGATGGTTGCCGCCGGCACGCGCTCTCTCCGATGAATCGCTCTGCCGTCCCTGGCGGGGTCAGCAGCTAAGGACGCGCGGGCCCTCGCTCGGAGTTCCTCCTAGCGCCCTACGCCCGAGGTTTAGGGCCAAACGATTCTCGTCTTGGACTTTGAGCTGGCGGGCAAACGCTCCTGCCGGGATGAATTTACACTGGCGGCGTCATGGCCCCGGATGCCCTGCCCGTACCTGTCTGCCAGCACGACTGGGTCCGACTGAGAGCGTTCGAACAGGAGCTTGACACCGTCGTGTTCGTCAGGAAGTGTTCCCGCTGCGGCCACGTGGAGGCGAAAGCAGGCCATAAAGTCCCGGCTTCAGACGACGGCTGGATGATCATCGGCGATGATCCACCAGCCAGCGCCTGATCTCCGCCGCCCGCCAACCCTGTCCGCCAATCCGACGGTTGCCGTCGAGACCGGCTCGGTCGCACTAGAACCCCGTGAAGGGTGCCGAAGCCATTCCACCGCGTTCTGACTCACGCCTAGGCCCCGCCATATCTGAATGTCTGCCTCCCTGGCAAGGGAGGCAGCTACACCAGTAGGGAGCCGAGCATGCCGGGCCGACCTGAGAGGCGCGACCCCTTCGAGGAACAGCCGCCAGAGGTCATCCTTCACCCCTGTTGGCAGGTCCCCGTAGTAGACGTTACACGCCTTGTCTACCGTCCCGCGCAGGTCCTTGGGCAGGGATTTGAGCGGCGTCTGGTGCAGCGTGAAGGCCCGGAAGAGCTTGACGTCGAAAACGAAGTGCTGCGGTGTCCTGTTAGCCCAAAGGACGGAGTTGTTGAACGACGGCAGTGAGTAGAAGGTGCTATCAACCTCAACGACCGGAAACTGGCTGGCATAGAAGCGCAAACGCTGTTCGGGAGTCCTGGCGTCGGCAGGGTAGAAGCGGCCAGACTTGATCAGCGTCGCGTCCGTCCAGGAGGCCGTCCCGACAAGGATGTTGTCCACGCGAGGATTCTAGTCAACTCTCGCAGCCGATGCCGTCACTGTCCGCGTCAAACCTGTGGGGGTCGGGAGCCAGCACCGTGAAGCGCCGCTGGGCAATGTCGCCGCAGTCGAGGTCCGGCGGCGGGGGCGGTATGCAGACCGTGGGGTAGGACGGGTGGCAGTTGCCTTGCGCCGGCTGAGTCGGCTGGCCGGTGCTGGGCGCGGGTCCAGCGCAGGCCGACCATAGACCCCGGCTCTCGGTTCGCGACGCCTGCTGGGCGGCCAGGAAGCGCTGCTGGTACTTCACGTCGGGAGGAAAGGTGGCCACCTGGGCGTAGCCATCGCGCACCAGCAGCTCGTTCACCATATCGCCGTTCTCCAGGTAGACGTAGCGCAGCAGGCGGCCGAAGCGGTCGGTCTCGCTGACGTCCTTCTCCAGATAAACGGTCTTAGCTTCGACGAGCGCCTTGTTGTGGGCGCTGGCCTCCTTGCCAAAGCAGCCGACGGGCTGGCCGGGCGCGACCGTCTCGGGCGTGTCCACGCCGATGTAGCGGATGGTGGCGCGCGAGCCGAGGGCGATATCGGCCTCCACGGTGTCGCCGTCCACCACACGAACCACCCGCGCCTGCACCAGGCCGGGCGGCAGAGACGACGACGGCGGTGCCGGAGAAGCGGTCGCGGGGTTTGCTCCAGCGAGCGCGGTCGCCGTTGCCATCACGGTGTCCTGCGGCGCGATGGTTGCGGTTGACTCGCTGATGCCCGCCGCTGCGGACGGCCCGTTGTCCGGCGGCGTCTCGCTACAGCCAAGCGCGAGCGTGACAGCCAGGAGGAGGGCTAGGCGCAGCATTGCTCCCGGAGGGAGGCTGCGAGCGTCCGCCCGCTCAAGGCAGGGATAGCGCAACTCGCTGCTCCCGGCACCGAACCAGCGGACGAATCGGTGCTTCAAGTGACAGTTGACCCTTCGCGAGATACCGATTCTCCTTTACGCGAATACACGGTAGACGGGTGGCGACCTGAGTGAAGCCATCATCCCGTCGTACCCGCTGCCAAAACACTCGGTCGAGTTTAGCCAACCCCGTAGAGCCACGAGGTGGACGCAAGACAACTGGATTATCACCGAGGACGCGAAAGAATGGGTGAGAGAAGGGTTAGCAGTAAGAAGGGTCTCGTAAAAAGAGGAACTCGCGAGCGAGCAGCAAATATTTCACAAACACCGTCAACAACGTTGCACCAGCAAGCAGACGCGCACCAACCAACGAGTCCAACGCTAATAGTCCAAACAATAAGAAAAGTATAATAGCCACAGTCCAATTTCAGTCCAAGTTTAGTCCAACCCTCCTGCCTGGAAGCCCGCGAGCAGCATCCTGCCCTACCGTCACGGGTCATCCCGGCCCACCGACCGGCCTTCTCTGCAGGCCAAGCGCCCCATCTTCCCCGCGGCGCCCAAGAGGGAATCTCCTCGAAAATTGGACTAAACGAGCCTTACTTGGACTGAATTGGACTCCATCTTGGACTGAAATTGGACTGAGCCCCGCTAAGGTAGCGGCGTGAAAAGTGTGTTTAGTCGGTATCGCCACCTGAACAACCGACGCCGGACCGCCCGTCCGCGACGCTGAAAGGATCAACCCGCAGGGAAACGAGCTCGCTCTCCACATCAGATGTCGAACAGGGCAAGACCAAATCGGAGTCACTAGCCAGAGAGGAGTTACGGAGGACCAGAAGCAAGCAACCGGCAAGCACATTAAGCAAGACGGAAGGAGGTAGCGACAGGGACTAGACACGCCCAATTGAGTTCCTTGAAGGAGGTCGTTCGCGTTCAGCGTGAGGTTCAGCCGTCGCGCTAAGAGGCGAATCGATCGCCAATCACCTAGCAGCAAATAGCGGGCTTGCCCGCCAAACATGCCCGCTGCTTGCGAGAAGCCCCACCTGGCTCTGCCCGGAGGGGCTTTTTCTATTGCTCACAGCATCCAAAGGAGGAAACCATGGATATTTACTGTCCGGTCTGCGGCGAGCCGTGGGACCATAACGAGCTGCACGACGTGGAGGGCGTCCGCTTCGAAGAAGCGCGACGGCGCTTCGCCAGCGAGGGCTGTCGCGTATTCGGCAGCACGCACAACAGCACGGTCGACACCGACAAGGCCACAAAGTCGGCCCTCCTACACGAACTCCTGGGCGACGACATCGACGGGATTGCCGCCCTCATGGAGGACCTCGGATGAAGGTCTACAACGGCAGGCGCGTGTTCACGCGCGACAACACGACGCGGGGGGAGGCGTCCGTCTTCGTCCAAAACGTATTGAGCCACGAACCGGACGGCCGCGGCCTGACCAACGAACCGAACCTCGGTGAACCGGGCGCGCTCATGCATATCCCCTTTCACTCGCCGGACGGCTTCGAGTGGGGCTACGCCGGCAGTGGCCCGGCGGACCTCGCGCTGGCCATCCTGGCCGACTACTTCGAGGAGCCGCCCGAGCAGGTGCTTGGCGCGCTGCGCTCGCTGTGGGCGCCGCGTTCCAAGGCGGTGGCCCTGCACCAGGAGTTCAAGGAGCAGTTCATCGCCAGGGAGCGGCGGAACGAGTGGCGCCTCGGCAGCGACGTTATTGAGGCGTGGCTTCAGACCCCTTCGATCCAAACGCAGCTCATCGAGCTTGACCGGCAGGACGAAGAGCTGGCAGAGATCCGCCGGCTGGACGAGGAGGCAGGAAGTGCCGACGCAGAGTCTGCTGACTAAGGAACTCGAGCGCACGCTGCCGCCGATCCAGAGCGGCTGCGAGGTCGCACGGGTCAAGTTCTTCACACCCTGGTCTAACTGGACCTGGTACGCGGCCGAGGCCAGCGCCGAGCTCGAGGACGGCTCCGAGGTGCCGCTCAGCGACCCGCGGGCCAAGGACCGCGTGGACGTCATGTTCTGGGGTCTCGTGTTCGGCCACGAGAAAGAGTTCGGCTACTGGCGGCTCTCGGAACTGGCCGACATCCGCGGTCCGATGGGCCTGCGGATCGAACGTGACCTGTACTTCAATCCGACGCCGCTCGACGAGTGCCCGGACCCCACGAGGAGGCTCTGATGGCCAGGCTCTACGAGCCTTCGGGCCGCGATTCGGAGTGCACGCCGCACAACGGCAAGAAGTTCACGCTGGCCGAGCTCCAGGCTCTGGTCGGTGGCTATATCGAGATGGTCCGCATCCCCGGCGACGCCGGCAAGCGGGTCTTCTTCGTGGATGAGGAGGGCAGGCTCAAGAAGCTTCCGCCCAACGTTCGGGCCTCGCATATCGCGGGCCAGCTGCTGGTCGGCAACGCCGTCCTCTGTTCGCCAAAGGAGGTTGATTGATGGAAACGATTGATTTGACGCCGACCCCGGAAGGGATCAGGCGCAGCATCCAGCTGTTCGAAGAGCAGATCGGGAAGAGCGAGCACCTAATCAAAGTTGCGGAAGAGTGGTTGGAGCTCCTCGACATCGAGCGCCGCGTTTATGTGTCGCCTTCGGAGTTCCCGATCTTCGAGGCGGCTCTGGAAGCGTTGCAGGAGCAGGAGCGCCAACGCATCGAGCACATGCACGAAGGCGTCGCCGCTGCGAGAGGGGAGGCATAACAAATGGCGATCACCGGGCGGCAGCTGCTCGACTTCGTAAACGCGCACGGCGAGCACGTGCACGGCGTCTGCAACTGCGGCCACTGGGGGGAAGAGCACCGCCACGACGGCACGTGCGAGGCCTGCCTCGACAACGCCGCCGGTCAGGACGACGCGCACGCGGTCGCCGATCACCCTTTCGTCTATTGCGACGAGTTCACCGCCGAGTCCGACTACCTCAACGAGAGGGCGCGCGAGCTCGGCTTCCCCTTCGAGCCGGCGGACGGTGCGGGCCCATGAGCGTCGCCAAGTACCTCATCAGCTACCCGCGTCCTTACCGTCGCGGGAGACAGCTGGTCGAGGTGGCCGATGTGGACGCGGCCTACCCGGAGGTCACTCGCGACTCCGGCCGCCGCGTAGTCGGCATGCGGGTCATGGAGGGGACGGGGCGCCACGACCGAAAGCGCCTGCGCATCATCGGCAGGAACTACACACGCTCGGGCCAGCCGGTGGCGAGCTCGAGCGGGACGGTCGTCGTGCAAAACACCGCCGAGAGCGTCAGGACGGCGCTCCGCGCTGTCCTGCCTCAGGAACTCGAACGCCTGCAGGCGATCGACAGCGAGATCGAGCGGTTGCGGCTGGAGCGCCAGGAGGTCCTGAAGCTCGCCTGGCAGCGCGGCCATGTCGTCGGTGTCGGCGAGCTACGTCAGAAAGCGAACCGCCACCTCGGGCGGCGGAGCGGCGGCTGAGCCGTGTCATGGCAATGCCGGCGGATCGCCCGGCCGGACAGATCAACCACTGTGACTGGGTGATCTGCCCCGGCTGCGGTAGCGAGTTCCGGCTCGCCAACAGCTATGACTTCGTGGGCCAGATTCGTCGAGCGGGCTGGGGGGTCGACTCGTCGAACGGCGGCTGGCGCTGCCGCGACTGCCGCCAGGCTGACATCAGCGGTCAGAGGAAGCTGCTATGAGCAGCGACGACGACCTGCGCTTCTACGGCCTCTACAACCTCGTCGAGGTCAAGGCAACGGGCCGTATCGGCCTGTACACGGGCGGCGTCCTCGCTCCACCAGAGAAGGGCGGCGACTGGATGGCAGTCAGGTTCGAGGACGGCACGCAGTGGCGCTACCGGCCTGAGGAGCTCAAGCGGCCCAAGGGCCCGAGCCGCATCTTCGACACGGAGAAGTACGCCTTCACCAAGTCGGCGCCTGCCATATGGCGGCGGACCTGGGAGGAGTGGTCCGGCGAGAACGCGGTCGGCCAGCTGATGAGCACGCTGGAGATGTACGCGACGCGCCAGTTGCATCCCGACTGCTGGGCGGACGAAGAGGGCCTGCTCGGCGTCGTGATGGACGTCTGGTTTGAGGAGGGAGTCTACGGCCGGATCGGCCGTTACACGCGCGAGCGGTTGCGCCTTTCCTGGCAACTCGCCTTTCACGACGACCTGCCGCCGGACGCGAAGGTCGCCGCCTACCTGGAGGAGATCCGGCCGGCCATGGAAGCGGACCGCGACCGCTACTTCCAGGAGCAGGATGAGAGACGGGCGAGACAGGGGCGCGAGCAGCTCGTCGCCGCCGTCGATGCCGACAGCTATCAAGGCGCTCCCAAGCAGGCAAGCCTGCCTGGGTTGGCATGACGCTGGCGGAGAGGAGTGAGTCACCAGGGTCAGTTCATGATCAGAGAGGAGGAGCACTCTGAACATAGCAAGTAGCTAAGCACGCAACTTGGAACGCGCAGCGTCTCAAGCCGGTCGGAAGAGCGGCCCGAGCGCTGCGCAGCACCCACGCCTCTTGGTTTCCCCAAGGGGTTTTGTCATTTCAACTCAACGACTTAAGGAGGACAGCTATGTCATCGAGATGGACGAAAGACCGCAGCCAGCGGCATTCGAAAGCAACGAGCCGGCCCGCTTTCCTGGTGAGCCTGGCGTTAATCGTCGTGCCGCTGCTCGCGAAAGCGTGGCCCCTGTAGGCAAGAGGGGAGGAACGAGATGCAACAGGACCTAATGCCGCTCCGAGAAGCCAACCCGCTCTCGGAGAGGCTCCGCTTCGCGGCGGAGCATATCGACCCGGCCGCCTACCGCGAGGTAGGCATGGCGCTAGTCGCGGGGACGCACCGATAGGCGCGGTAGCACGCCTGGCATACGCGATCGCTCTTTCACGCGGTCAGGACTGCCAGCGCGACTTCATCGGCGAATACGCCCAACTGCTCTGGGAAAGCCTGCAAGAACAGCTACCTGGACACGAAAGGAATACGGCATGAGCAGACGCCGAGCTATCAAGCCCAAGCGGACGAGCGGGCTCAGGCGATTGATCGACGAGTGCACGCGCCGGTTGCGGTCAATGGGCAGAAAGTGTCGAAGGACCGCTTTCGCCCTGGCTCGCCGGCTTTCGCCCGGCCCGACCGTGATCATCGATGCACGCCGCCGCCAGGCAAAGCGCTTGCGCGGAAGCATCGGCCGCGCTGCCCGCAGCTACGCCCGCGCCCTGGGCGTCGACCTTCCACCGAACCTCGTGGTCGTCGCGCAGCGCGTCGTCCACGAAGCCGGCCAACTCAACGGCCTGTTCCAGGCATTCCAGGGGCCGGATGGCGTACGGCGTCATATCGTGCTGCTCGCGCTCTCCGTCAACGAGCGCGCGGTCAGCGACGACGAGCTGTTGGCCGCCCTCCGCTGCGGCCTAACCCGCGCCCTGGAGGACGCCATCGGCAAGCCGGTCATAAGCGTCCCAATCGACCTGGAGGTACCACGGGCAAGGGCCGGCGCTCCGATCGCGGAGTTCAGGCCCAACGGTAACCGGTCCCAGGCCGAGCCGGAGCGTGGTGCCATACCCATCCAACGGATCGAAGACCAACGAACTTCATAACCACCAAGGAGGAAACGACAATGACGCAACGCATCGTAATCAAGAGCTTGGAGAAGCTAGGCCGCTTCGCCGACCTGGTTCTGCCAAGCGACGAACCGGCCAACGAACGCGCGCTCGTCCTGGTCGCTCAACCGGACTTGGAGACCGAACTCGCCACGCTGGCCGAAGCCGCCGGACGGGCAGCTGAAGAGCTGCGCGAGCTGGCAGATGCGGACAAGGCGGCGCGGCGAGATGCCCAGGAAGCTGTCGCTCTCTACAGGAGGATCCAGGAGGACGCCACACGATTGGCGCATGTTGCCGACGAGGCCCACGCGCTCAGTGAGCAGGCATCGAATCTGGCCGAACGAGCCTTCACGCCCGACCTGCGAGAGAAGGCCAGGCAAGTCTCGACGGCGGTATGCGCCATCGCCACGTCGTCCGGGGCACGGCTAGCCACCGTCAACGCAGAAGCCGCCGCGCTCTCAACCCGCCAGGACGTGAGCTGTCTTCTGGCAGAGGAGAGGGCTCGCGAAGATGCTGTGCTGCGGGAGGCGGAGGAGCGCCGGAAGGAGGCGAGGCTCCGCGAACAAATCGAACACGCGGACGAGCTAGCGAGACAGGGAAAAGGAAACGAGGCCCTCAGGCTGTTGGGTCACCTGACCAGTGAACAACCCAACGAGCCCCAGTTGGCCTCGTGCCTTGAGAACGTACGTCGCAGGGCCTGGGCTGTCAAGACCGTCGAGGTCGAGAGCGCAGTGCGAGAGGCACGCCGCCTGTTCCGGCGGGAGCCGCATCAGGCGCTGGCAATTCTCGACGACATCGACCTAGCTGATATGCCAGAGGAGCTGGTTCGCCAGGTCTACGGCTGCTGGCTGCAGGCTTGCCGCCGTCTCAAGCTCGAAGGCGCTACTCACTACTCGCCCGCCATGGGCAAAGGCGCCGTGCTCGTGCCAGCCGACGACGGCCGCTTAGAGGTCGTGTCGGCTATCGGCCTCCCGCGCTGGAAAGCGGGCTGCCGCTTCTCGGCCAGCGCGCTGAAGGGCGCTCGGCCGCTCCGCTAGTCAAAACCTTCCCCGCACGCTTTCTTTCGGGGCCGCCCATTGGGCGGCCCCTGTCCTTCTATGCCCTGTGGGGAGCTTTGCGCCTGCCTTCGGCGGGCAACCGATCTCAAGCCTTCGAGAAAAGGAGAAACCACCATGGTCAAAGAGAACCGTTTCCGCGAAAACACACGCGCGGTCTGGCGCGAGGCCTTCGAGGCCCTCGAACGCCAGCCGCAATCCTGGCGCGAGCAGGTGACCAGGGCCGTCGAGGCGCTGCTGGAGAAGCTCCGGCGCTGCGCCAATGAGGACGAGCTGCACGCGAGCTACTGGCGGCCCGGCGACTGGCCGAGTCCAGTCCTCCTGCGCCACCTGCCTCTCAATCCCGGACCGGACACCGTCCTGGAGCTGGAGGACGCCGCCTTCTGGCGGCGCTACCTGGAGCTGGCTGAAGGCCGCTGATGTCGGCGTTCGTCTGTCTCTATTGCCGCGAGCCTCTCACCTGCACGGAGCGCGGTTGGGTCCACGCGGAGGGCGGAGCGTACCTCATGCGCTGCCGTGAGTGCGGCTGGCAGGGTGCGCCCTACCCCAGCCCGGCGCGGTGTCCCAGGTGTGGCTCCGGCTCGCTCAGGGACGACCACGCCGCCCTGCCGTTGCGCGGCTAGCCGTGCTCGACCTGTCGCGACTCAACCCTGAGCAACGCGAGGCCGTGACCACCACCGAAGGACCCGTCCTGGTGGTGGCCGGCCCCGGCTCCGGCAAAACGGCGGTGATCGCCGCCCACGTCGCCTTCCTCATCGACCAGGGCTTGGCTCAGCCGTCGGAGATACTCGCCGTGACCTTCACGAACAAGGCCGGACGCGAGCTGAAGCGACGGCTTGCTTCGGTGCTGGGAGAATCGGCGCAGGAGATCTGGGCGGGTACATTCCATGCCTTCGCCCTGCGGCTGCTGCGCCAGCGGAGCGGCCACTTCGGCTTCGAGCCCGACCACCTCTCGGTCTACGGCGATGAGGAGGACCGCAAGGCCGCCCTCAACCAGGCGCTGACCGACCTGGGGCTCGACCCCAAAGGCCAACCCCGACGCGCCTTCCTGGACGCGATCAGCCGCGCGAAGGACCGGCTGCTCTGGCCGGAGGACGTCGGCGAGACCGACCCGGAGCTGGCCGGCATCTACGCCGCCTACCAGGAAGCTCTGCGGCGGCGCAACGCCCTCGACTTCGACGACTTCCTCCTCTTCACCGTGAGGCTGATGGAGGAAAACGAAGAGGTCGCCGACCAACTGCGCGAGACGTACCGCCACGTGTTAGTGGACGAGTACCAGGACGTGAACCTCGCTCAGCACCGGCTCCTCGTTCTGCTGACAGCCGAGGACAGGAACCTCTTCGCCGTGGGCGACCCGCTGCAGAACCTGTTCTCGTGGCGGGGCAGCGACATCCGCTACCTGCTCGACTTTCAGCGGGACTTCCCGGAGGCGCGGATTATCGCCCTGGAGCAGAACTACCGCAGCACTCAGGTCATCCTCGCAGTCGCGAACGGCCTCAGCGCCGCGCTGCGCTACGGCCAGGGCAACCTGTGGACGGCCAACCCGCCAGGGATCCCGGTCATCGTCTGGCCGGCGGAGGACCAGCAGGCAGAAGCCGGCTTCGTCGTCGCTGAGGTGCAAAGGCTGCTCGCCGACCACGTCGTCGAGAGCGCGGCGGACTGCGCCGTCCTCTACCGCACCAACGCCCAGGCGCGCGACTTCGAGGTTGCCTGCCTGGAAGCGGGACTGCCCTACGGCGTCAGGGGCAACAGCGACTTCCTCGCCCGCCGCGAGGTCCGCGACCTCCTCGCCTATCTGCGGCTGATCCACAACCCGCTGGACGTCGCGGCCCTGGGCAGAGTCGTAAACACGCCGCCGCGGCGGCTCGCGACGATCGAGAAGCGCATTCGCGACGGTGCCGAGGTCACGTTACCGGCGCTGGAAAGGGACTTCCCCTGCGGCCTCAAAGGCGACCGCAGCCGCCAGGCGTTACGCGACTTCCTCGACACGGTCGGCACGCTCGCGGCGATGGCGGCGAGATCATCGCCCGCCTTAGTGGTCGCGGCCGTACTGGAGATGACGGGCTACGAGGCCTGGTTACGTTCTCAGGAGGACGGCGAGAAGCGCCTTGAGAACCTGGCAGCTATGCACGGTCTTGCCGAACGGTCGGACGCCGACGGCCTGGCGGATTTCCTGGACGAGATCAGCCTGGCCACGGACGTTGATACGGGCGCGATAGCCGACGGCCTTGCGCTCTCGACGATCCATGCCGCCAAGGGGCTGGAGTGGCCGGTGGTGTTCGTCACCGGCCTCGAAGACGGCCTTCTACCCCACGTCCGAGCTCTGGAAGGACTAGGGAACGGGGGCGGCCCGGTCGAAGAGGAGCTTCGCATCCTCTACGTCGCCGTGACGAGAGCGATCGACCGCCTCTACCTCACTTACGCGCGCCGGCGCTCCGTCCAGGGTCACTCGATGGCCGGTGCGCCCTCGCGGTTCCTGACCCACGTGCCGGCCGACCTGGTCGCCGGCCGCGCGGCCTGAGCGCGGTTCCATGTACGACGTGATTTCGATCCGCCGCTCGAACCCGATCGGCGAGGTGATCGCTACGTCGGGAGTAGAGCTCCAATCACGGGGCCGCCGCCTGGTCGGCCACTGTCCATTTCACCGGGACGGAGAGCCGAGCCTTGTCGTCTACCCGGACAACCAGAGCTACTTCTGCTTCGGCTGCGGCGCCGGTGGTGACGTCATCGACTTCCTCGGCCGCCTGCACGGTGTGGGCTTCAAGGAAGCGGCGTCGATGCTGGCGGTCCCTGTCGCGGGACAAAGGGTCAACACCTCGCGTCCTCAGGCTGAGCCGGCAAGTGCAACTGTCGTCAGCCCCAAAGCGGCGGAGGTGATCGATGCCTCCGTCTGGTTTTGGCACGACGCCCTCTGGCGGAGCGGCGAAGCCCTTGCTTACCTCGAGTCTCGCGGCATCAGCCCCGCGGTGGCAGAGCGCTGCCGGCTGGGCTTCGGCCTCGCGGGCCTCGCGGATCATCTGCGGAGGGGCGGCCTAAGCCTCGGACTCGCCCGCGGCATCGGGCTCCTCAGCGGCGAACGGGACGTCATGCTCGGTCGCCTCGTGATCCCCGACCTGAGCGGAGGCAGGGCCACCTGGCTCACCGGCCGTAGCGTCGATGGGCGCCAGCCGCGCTATCTGAATCTGCGCTCCGGAACGCCCCTCCTCGGCCTCGAGCGCGTGCGAGCAAACCACGTGATCGTCACGGAGGGTCCCTTCGACTGGCTCACCGCGGTCCAGTGGGACCTTCCGGCCGTCGCGCTACTGGGGAGCCAGGCCTCGAGGGCGACCGTGAAATCACTAGCCCGCTTCAGCCGGGTCTATCTCGCGCTGGACAACGACGAGGCTGGCCACCGGGCTGCAGGCCAGCTCTTGCAGGCGCTGGGTGGCCGCGCGGGGATCGTGGGATTGCCGAGAGGAATCAAAGACCTCAACGACCTCGGACGTCAGCCCTATGGACGGGCGGCGTTCTGGAATTGCCTCCAGGAGGCGAACACGACAAAGGAGAAGCTATGGGATACACACGACGCCGCGCCCGCGCTGCGCGCCGCCTGAGGCTTGGAGCACGGGCCGCGAACACAAACGCCGACACTCTGCCAAGCAGGGTTGTCGCGCTTCTCAACCAGTCGCTCGACCCGGCGATCGTCTCGGAGCGGGAAACCCGCGATGGGCGGCTGGTGCAGTACATCGAGGGCTGGGCGGCGATCAGCCAGGCCAACCGAGTCTTCGGCTTCGATGCCTGGGGCGCGGAGGTCGTAGGCGAGGTCGCCTACCGCCCGGTCAGCCTTATGGACCCCGACACGGGCGAACAGCTTGCTGTCGGCATGTACTCGGCGGCCGTTCGGGTGACCGTTCGAGGCTGCCTGCCAAGAGTCGACGTGGGCTGCGCTTTTGCGGCCAATGACACGCCTGAAGCTCACGAGGCAGCCTTCAAGGGAGCGGTCACGGACGGCTTGAAGCGCTGCCTTCGCTCCTATGGCAGCCAGTTCGGCAACCAGCTTTATGACCGCCGCAGCAACATGGAGGTCCCTCCTTCCCCGCCACCGGCCTCGGCTCCTCCGCCCAAGGACGACGAAATGCGCCGTCGGGTGCTGGAGCTCTCGGCCCGACTTGGCGCTGACGAAGCCAAGGCGCGGACCTGGGCGCAGAAGCGTTACAGCCAGGAGCTCGCCGTGCTCACGACCGAGCAGCTTGCCGACGCGGTCCGCTTCCTGGCGGACAAACTCAACCGCCGCAACGGCTCTGGCCCGCGACGGCGTGACGCTGAATCTCAGGCTGCCTAGCCGTGGCCCTTTCCCGCCGAAGCCTGGTGCGGCTAATCGAAACCCGCGCCGGGCCCCGCTACGTGGTGCAGGTGCCGCACGACCGCTGTCTGACTCCAGGCTGGCGCGCGTACGCGCTCCTTGCCCTCGGGCTGGACGGTGAGCCACCGATCCGTCTCACGCTTTACGAACGGACGGACGAGCGCCCGGATGATCGCGATGGCCCACGAGCAGCGTAAGCTCCGGCCCCGCGATACCGGCTCATCGACGCTTCCTTAGACCGGAGTATTCGGACCAAAGGACCGCGAGCCGTGACGGCCCGTGGTCTTCAACCCTTGCCACCCAGGAGGTGACGCGTATGTACAGCCCAAAAATCCCTGAACACTTCATTCATGTTAGTTGGAATAAGGAGGCCTCCTGTAGAGTGCTGTCCGGAACGGACAGGAACCCACCCGAGGAGGTGCAGAGAGTACTCAGGCGATCATTCATCCTTACC
>WHTK01000002.1:46770-211895 GCA_009377745.1 Dehalococcoidia bacterium | reverse complement strand
CGTACCCCAGCATGCACCAGGTCAAGCCGACCATCGAAGAGTGCGAATGGAAGCCGGGCACGATTAGCGGCACCAAACAGAGCGGGCCACCACGTTGGCCTTGACGGAGAACGGCCTTCTCATGGAAGGCAATAGTGTCACCAGCAGTTTGGGGCTGAAGCGGCCGGAGGCTAGGTTGTATCTCTGGCGGCTGGGGTAATCAGGCGGGAATCCTCAGCCCGGCCGCCAGGCCAACCTCCCTCCTCCTGACCGTTGTCGTCAAGGCCCGCTGGCACGCAGCGGCCGGCCCTCGATCAGCGCCAGCGTCTCGCTGACCTCGTGCTCGTCCGGCTCGGCCAGCTCGGCCGGCGCGTCGTAGACGGCGAGGCACTCGGCGACGTGGCGCAGGGTCTGCTTGGCCTCCTCGATGTCCTGGCGCAGCAGCGGCTTGAGCGGGTCCGAGGCGCTCCAGGTCGTCCTCCGTCCAGGCGCGCTCTGCCTCCGCCAGCGCCTTGGCGGCTTCGCCGATGCCGATGTACTCCTGCTCAGCCTTCTTCTGCAGCCGCTCGTGCTCGCTGGCGGTGATCGCCTCGCGCGTGAGGACCGAGGCGTAGAGGTCGAGCTCGGCCAGGTTCAGATCCCACAGCCGCAGGGTCGAGAGCCAGGCGATGCGCAGCTCCAGCTATTCCACCTCCTTGCAGACATGCAGGATCAGGGGACCGGTGAGGTCTTGCGTGAGAAGAGGCGGCTACAACTTCAGGAGAAGCTCGCTCTCTGCCCTGCCTGGCAGGACAGCGGGCTGGTGTTCACTCGGGAGAACGGCGAGCCGACAGATCCGTCCAGCCTTTCGGCGCTGCTCCACCGGATCACCGCGAAAGCCGGACTTCCATCGATACGAGTACATGATCTCCGCCACAACGCGGCGACGCTCCATCTAGCCAGGGGCGAGAACCCGAAGGTCGTCCAGGAGCTCCTGGGGCACAGCACGATCGCGCTGACGATGGACACGTACTCGCACGTGACGCCTAGCATCCATGCCGCGGTGGCAAAGAAGATGCAGGCGTTGTTCGCTGAAGGGTAAGGAAGTCTGCCGAGGTTGCTGTCAGCGTTGCTGTCAAAACGCCCCGAGAGGCCTCCCTTTGAGGAGGCTCGATCGGCGCTTTTAGAATCGAAATGGTGCCGAAGGTGGGGATCGAACCCACACGAGGTGTTAGCCTCAACGGTTTTTGAGACCGTCGCGTCTGCCAATTCCGCCACTTCGGCCGGTGTGATTATCTGGCGTCGCCTTCAGGTGCTTCATTGGCTTCATTTCTGAGGACAACGACCGCAATTTTGACGAGCGTCTACGTCGTTAGAAGCCTACCAGATAGGCGAGGCCGGGCGTAATCAGAGGGGCGCGGAGGCTGTTCATCGGTAGCAAGCCCGCCCGCAAGACGAATCATAACCTTTGAGTTATGCAACTCGTTGGTTATAAACAGCCAAGCCTCGGCTCCCCTCGGGCAGGCAAGACGGAAATGACCGTGACGGAATCCGGCTATACGTCGGAGCAGATACTTCAGATGTCCAAGGCTGGCCTGCAGCAGTGCCTCGATAAGATGGCTCAAGCCTTGCCGCGGCTCAGGCGCGGCGAGGCGCCGTTTCAGGCGGTCAGTCTCTAGGTCACACGCTCCGGACAGCGCGCCACGGCCGGCACTTCGATCTCTCGCGCTTCGTCCAGCGGGATTATCCAGGAATGATGTCCCAGGCTGCGCTCCTCCTGCGTCAGATCGACCGTCGGGTCTATGAATCCCAGGTATGGCCGCCCGTTGAGCGTGACCTCCGACCAGGCATATACCTCGATGTCCTGACCCCTCAGCGTCATGTAACGGTCCGCCACCCGGTTCGCGAACTGGACCATCATGTCCGGGCGTTCTGATAGCTTCGAGGCCTGATACCCGGCCACGTAGCTGCCGACATCGATGCGGCAGACGTCACCCGTCGCCTTGTCGCGGATATGGAACTGAATGCGCCCTTCCTTGTCGGCCAGGAGCATGCGCCAGGAGAAGAAGTAGCCTTCGCTGGTCCACTCCGTGTTGCCGGGGTAGGCATAGTGCCGCAGCGGCATCAGGACCTGGACCAGGAAGTAAACGGCCAGCACACCCGCAATCGCCTTCTGAGGGTTCGATAAGCCAGTGCGCACAGGGACGAGGTCCGGGCCCGGCGTCTCCGTCAGGCGGCGCCACTGGTTGCCCAGGCGCGGCCAGCCCGGCTCCAGGAACAGCAGAGTCGCAGCGATTGCCAGCCAGGGGAACACTTCGATGTTGAAGATCAGCGAGTTGAAGAGATGGAAGCCGACGACGGCAGCCATCGCAAAGTAACGCGTTGGTTTCCAGAGCAGGAGCGGCAGGACAAGCAGGTCAAATGACATACCGAGGTACGTCGCCAGGTCCATAACGAGCGGCTCGGTGAAGAAACGGCCGATCAGCGGGAAGTCCTGGTGGTTCTCCAGGTAGTGGTCCATTGGCCGGCCAGCCATCCACTCCGAATTGATCTTGGCCAGCCCGGCGAAGAAGTAGGTGATGCCCATCTGCGCCCGCAGGATCCAGAGCGTCCAGGCCGGCACAAAATCGGACTGCCGCACGGCGCCACGGGCCACGTCCAGCGAGAAGGCCCGGTGGGCCGGCACGAAGATCATCAGGAAGGCGATCAAGGACGTCAGGTAGTAGTGATTCCAGTAGCCGGACTGGTCGATCAGGAAGGCGTAGGTGTGCAACAGGAAGAAGGCCGCGGCGGCCCAGCGGTAGTAGAAGCCCAGGGCGATGAAGATCGTCGAGGCCGCCATCGCCAGGAAGACGACGTTCATCAGCTCACCCGGCAGGGGATGGATGAACGACAAGCCGAAGTGGCTGAAGTGGAAATCGGGGTCGATGTACTCGCGCTTAACCCCCGGCACCTGCTCCCAAACGTGCCAGAAGGAAACGATGCCGAAGAAGATGCGGAAGAAGACGATCGAGGCGATATCGACCGGGTTCAGCAGGCGGGCGATTAGCGACTGCTTTGGCGGCTCCTCGATGCGGTCTCCCGTCGCCGAAACCGCTTCCGGCTGCTCGACGCGCTGGACCTCGTCGCTGGGTGGACTCTCCGTTGCCATGTTGATGGGAATGATATACGAGTCATCCGGTGAGGCAAGATTTCAGCGGCTTGCAGTTTGTCTGTCAGCGACTCGGAGACGGCTGTAAGATGCAGCCGGAATGACCTTCTCGATCGTCGCCCTGGACTCCGCTACCGGCGAGATCGGCGTCGGCGTCCAGTCTCGCGCCTTCGCTGTCGGCGCCCGCGTGCCTCACGCCCGCGAAGGCGTCGGCGCCATCGCTACTCAGGCGACCACTAACGAGAGCTACGGCCCCGCCGGCCTCGGCCTTCTCGCCTCGGGCCTCAGCCCGGGTGAGGCTGTCGCCCGCCTCACCGCCGCCGACCTGGGCCGCGACAATCGACAGCTCGCTATCCTCAACGCCGCCGGACAGGCCAGGGCGTACACCGGTGCCGCCTGCATCCCCTGGTGCGGCCACATAGAAGGGGAGGGCTTCAGCGCTCAGGGCAACATGCTGGCCGGCCCTCAGGTCGTCCAGGCTCTGGCGGATACATTCATCATTGCTTCCGGAGAGCTGTCATCTCGGCTGCTCGACGCGCTGGACGCGGCGCAGGCCGCCGGTGGCGATGCGCGCGGCGTCCAGTCAGCAGCGATCCTGGTCATGCGACCGATCGAGTACCCGGACCAGACCTCAGCGCGCTGGGTCGATGTCCGCGTTGACGACAGCGCCGTGCCGCTACCGGAGCTGCGCCGCCTGCTCGACGTTGCCATCGCCAATCGACACGCCCAGCACGCCCGCCGCCTGGCGCTGGCCGGACGCCATCATGAGGCTATCGAGTCTCAGCAGCGCGCCATCGCCCAGAACCCGAAGGACGATCAGCTCATCTACGGTCTCGCCCAGCGCTACGCCCAGGCCGGCGACATCACGCGTACCGTCGAAGCGTTGCATCAGGCGATGGCGGCCCACCACGGCTGGGGCAAGCTGGCAGCCGAGAACCCGATCTTTGCCGCTCTTCTCGGCGATCCAGCCTTCCGCCGCCTCACCGGCTCCTGAGCTGCGGGAGCTATTCATCCGGCGTCAGGCTGATGGTTGGAAGTCTGCCAGGACGGCTTTGACGTCCTCGTCCTCGATCGCGTAAGCACCGCGGGCAAGGCGGCGGGCCTGGGCGGCGAGGATCAGATCGCCTTCGTCGATTTCGTCAGGCTTCGGCGTGAGCCAGATCATGAGCTCGACAGTGACGCCATTGGGGTCGCGGAAGTAGATAGAGCGCTCGTAGCCGCGGTCGACTGGCCCGCTGTAGACGATGCCTTCAGCGTCGAGGGTTTGCATCGCCTCGTCGAGCGATCCCTGGAGGTTGAGGGCTATGTGGTTGAGGGCGCCGGTCTGGACGCGGCCCTGGATCTCATTATCGGGCTTGGGCACGAAGTAAGCGATGAACTGGCCGGGTCCGGTCTCGAAGAAGAGATGGATCGAGGTTGGGTCGTCGAGGTTGGGCTGCTCGAGGACAAGTCGCATGCCGAGTACGCGGGTATAAAAATCGACCGTCTTGTCGTAGCTGAGGCCGAAAAGCGCTGGGTGGTTGATGCCGCCGGTCTTGATTGCCATAACAGATCGAAGTATACGTCGAGAGCAGCCCGGCGGCGCTCAGGCATCGGTCGCTGTCGAAGAAGCGCGTGTTAAACGAATGCCCTGAAAGTCATCGTGGCCTGAGGGAAGCCCCAATACAGGGCTGCGTCTCACCTGTCGATTATTGCAGTAGCAGAAGCAGTGAGAGACCTGAGCCTTGAGGGCAGCGAACCAATGAACGCAGTAGCAACCCTGGAGCCGGTCGCCAGCCTACCGGCCGCAAGGCCCGGATTCAGCCCCACGCGGGGCTGGCTGGCCAATCGAGGCTTTGACCTGATCTTCGTGGGCGGCACGGCGGGCTTGGCGCTAACGGCTGCCCTGGGGCTGAGCATCGAAGCCGCGCTCTTCGGCGCGATCCTGATCGCCGACCTCTGGTTGCTGGGCTACCACCACGTGATCGCAACCTTCGCTCGCATCGCGTTCGAGCCGGGTGGCCTCAAGCGCCATCGAGGGCTCGTCACCTGGGTGCCGCTGCTGGTGCTCGCTGGCGTGGCCGGCCTGGCCGCCGGCGTCGGCGCCTGGACGCTGCCGACGATCTACCTCTACTGGCAGTGGTGGCACTACACCCGCCAGAGCTATGGGATTGCCCAGATGTACCGGCTGAAGAGCGGCCATCCGGGACGCACCCTGAACGAGATGAAGGCCGTGATCTACATACTGCCTTTCGCCGGCATCCTGCACCGCTCTTACCAGAGCCCGGATGAGTTCCTCGGCGTGGAGCTGAAAACGCTGCCGATCCCCTTAATCGCAGTCGAAGCGGCTGCGGCGGTTACGGTGGTGGCGCTGGCCTGGTGGGGCTTCCGCCAGTGGCGCGCCTGGCGTGCGGGAGAGCTGCCCCTGGCTTATACCTTCTATCTCCTCTCGCACCTGACAATCTTCGGCGTGGGCTACTTCGCTTTTCCGTCGCTGGAGCACGGCTGGCTGGTGATCAACGTCTGGCACAACGCCCAGTACCTGCTCATAGTCTGGCTATTTAACAACAAGCGCTTCAAGGATCAGGTCGATCCGGCTCAGAAGCTGGTCTCGATGTTGAGCCAGCGGCGCAACGTTGTGCGCTATTTCGCCGTGACGCTGGCGGTTTCTACCGTGGCCTACATAACGCTGGGTGGCGCCCTGGCGCTGGCGTCGGTTTCGGCGCTGCCGCTGGCGGTGGTCGTGTACCAGGTGATCAATTTCCACCACTACATCGTCGATAGCCAGATCTGGAAGGTACGCCGTCCCGAAGTGCGCACCGACATGGGTATCGCCCAACAGGCTGCTTGAGCGGCGATTCTCTCCCACGTAGCTACCAGAGCATCCCCCGAGGGCTGGTGCGGCGCGCTGTCGCATCAAGCTGGACTCAAGGCGCGCTCGGCGCGGTCCTGGTCATCTCGATTGTGGTCTCGGCACTGTGGGCGTTGAACCCGGATAGGGGGCTGCTCGACTTTGGATCGTTTGTCATGGCGGGCGAGTCGCAGGAGCGCGGCTTGAACCCCTACGCCGTGGACCAGCGGCTAGCGCAATCGACCGGCTACGATTTCGGCTACGAGGACGGCCGTGGCTACTCCCCGAATCTCAACCCACCAATCTCGCTCTACTTGTTCCGCCCGCTTGCTGAGATCGACCCGGAGGCGGCGCGGACGCTGCTGACCGTCGCGTCGGTCGCGCTATTTGCGGCTACGGCGGGGGCGCTGCTGCGGCGCTACCGGTGGCAGGGGCGCCCACTGATGCTGTTATGGCTGGTGTCGCTGGCCGGCTTCTGGTACGTGCTCTGGCTGGGACAGATCTACATGGCGCTGCTGGCGTTGGGTGTGTCGGCCTGGCTGCTGCTGGAGGAGGAGCAACGTCCGGCGTTCGCCGGGGTCCTGATCGGGCTGCTGGTGTGCATCAAGCCAAACTTCGGCATCTGGCCGTTGCTCTTGCTCCTCGGCGGGCAGCAGCGGACGGGCCTGGTGGCGATTGCGGTTGCGGGCGTGATGAGCGCGATCCCATTTGCCCTCGAAGGTCCTTCGATCTACGGCCAGTGGCTGGCGGCAGCGGCGGGTTATGAACGCACGGGCCTACCGGCCAACGCATCGATCATCGGGACGGCGGAGAGGCTGGGCGTGGCGGAGCTAGGCTACGCGCTGGCGGTAGCGTTGGTGGCAGCGGCTGCAGCCTTTGTCCTGCGTACCAGGCCTTCCGCGAAGGATACAAGCGCGATCGGCATACTGGTCGCGCTCCTGGTGGGACCGCTGACCTGGACGGGTTATACGCTGTTTGCTGTGCCCCTGCTGATGTCGCGGCGATGGCAGCGCTGGGAGTTGGCCGTGGCAGGCGCAATGGTGTTACCTGTCTGGCTCAACACCACGCTCGACAGGGCGACCTGGATCCCGTCAGCTGAGGTAGTTGGCGCTAGCCTGATGCTCTTGCTTGCGCTGACGGTTCGGGACGTTGTTGGACGGGCCAACGCGGCAGTGGAAGCGCCGGCTGAGAGACGGTCAGAGCATATATGGCCAAGACAGCCTAGGGGTCGAGGCGGCTACGCTACTCCGAGCCCGTGGCGCGACGGGTGATAGACTCCTCTTCAGACTCTAAGCAAGGGATGGAGAAGGACGATGGCCAAGCTCGCCGGTGTGTTCAACATGACTCACAGCCCCTTCTGCTATATGCCGGCCGAGCGCTGGGCGGCGGTTCGCGCCAGCCGGCCGGTGCGCGACGATATGCCGGTCGACGACCCGGAAGAGAACATGGCGAAGGCAGAGCGGATCAAGAGCAGCTTCGCCACGCTGCGGCAGAAGATGGCCGAGGTCAAGCCGGACGTGATCGTCGTGTTTGGCGATGACCAGCTCGAGTGCTTCGACTTCAAGAACTACCCGGCTTTCGCGATCCACGTTGGCGAGGAATTCCATGGCGCTACATCCGCCGCCGACCAGGCTTACATGGGCACCCAGCGTGGCGGCGACGATCACCCGCTGCAGGCGATGAAGGGCCACCCGGCCCTCGGGACGGCGCTGCTGAGAGGCCTCATGCGCCGCGGCTTCGACCCGGCATTCATGATGGATGTGCCGACGGAAGAAGGTCTGGGTCACGCGATCATGCGCCCGGCGGAGTCGCTAACCGACTACTCGATCCCGATCGTGTCAGTGCTGGTGAACTGCTACTACGCGCCGCAGGTGACCGGCCAGCGCTGTTATGAGCTGGGCAAGGCGGTCCGCGAGATTATCGACGAGTATCCGGACGACCTACGGGTCGCTGTTGTAGGTTCGGGCGGGCTCTGGCACACGCCTGGCATGCAGCAGGCCTACCTGGACGAGCAGTTCGACCTGACGGGCCTGCGCCACATGCAGGCCGGCAACGCGCTGGCGCTGGCGAAGCATTTCGATGCCTATAACATCCCGGCCGGCGACAGCAGCCAGATCATCGCGCCCAGAGGACCGAAGAGCACGGGGATGCCGGGGCCCGGCGGACCTCAGGGCGGCACACGCGAGACCTGCAACTGGATCATCGCGGCGGCGGTGGCAGACGGCTCCGGCGCGACCCTCGTGGACTACGTTCCCGTGTACGCCTCGCCGATTGGTGCCGGGTTCGCATACTGGGAGCTGTAAAGGGCGTCTTCGCGTCGGCAACGCGGGTTTCGAGGCCAATGTGGGGCGCACGGCCGTGCCCTACATTGGCTCTGTGTCCTTGCTCGCTAAGGGATGAGGACGAGCTTGCCGGTGGAGGCGCGCTGCTCCAGATCGCGGTGCGCGTCGCTGGCGTTGGCCAGGGGATAGGTCTTCACCCAGGCGCGCAGCTTGCCTTGCTGGGCCCAGCCGAAGATCTCGCTCAGGCGATGGACATAGAGCTCGCGCGTGGAGGTGTGGTGGCTCATGCGAGTGCTGGTGAGGTACTTGCCTGCTAAATCGCCGACACGGAGGGGGTCGGCGGGGCCGCTCGCGGCGCCGTAGCTGACCATCATGCCGAGGGGTGCGAGGGACGCGACGCTCTGCCGGAACGTGGTCTTACCGACGGCATCGAAGACAGCGTTAACGCCGCGCCCCTTGGTTGCTTCCTTAATGTAGGCCTCGAAGTCCTGATTCGAGTAGTTGATCACCTCATCCGCCCCGGCCTCTTTGGCGATGGCCGCCTTCTCGTCACTGCCGACCGTGGCGTAGACGTAAGCGCCGGCGATTTTCGCCATCTGGCTGAGCATGATGCCGACTCCGCCCGCCCCGGCCTGGACGAGGACGGAATCGCCCGGCTTGATGTTGTAAGCGCCGAAAGCGATGGCGTGAGCGGTGAGGGCCTGGAGCAGCAGCGCCGAGACGACCTCCGGCTTGAGCTCGGGCGGCGCCTTGACGATGCGCTCGGCGCTGACCACTACCTGCTCGGCGTAGCCACCGGTCTTGGCCATGAACTCGCTGCCTTGAGCGCCGACATAGTCGCCGGGCTTGACCTCGGTCACGCCTTCGCCCACGGCGATGACGGTGCCGACGGTCTCGCCACCGAGGGTGATCGGCTCTTTGGGTGCGGCGGCTGGGGCGCCAGCGAGGACCTGGCGCAGGTCTGCGCCGCCGTAGGTGCTACGTCGCCGGCCAATGTCGGCAAAGTTGATGCCGGCTGCCTGGTTGCGGACCAGGACCTCGCCGGGGCCGGGCGTTGGGTCGGGCACGTCTTCGTAGCTGAGGACTTCAGGCCCGCCCGGCTCGTGCACACGAATCGCTTTCATCTTCCGTCCTCCCGCTGGATCGTAGGCCGATGGACACCGCGGCGGCCCAAAGTTAGACTTCTCAAAACCCCGACGATCTTACACGAGCAAAGATGATCGATCTCGATAGCAGCTTTGTTGTCAATGAACGCGATGTCGTCGCAGAGACGATTGATGGCGAGGCGTTGATCCTCAATCTCAAGACAGGCATCTACTACAGCGTCGATGGCGCCGGCGCTGGCATCTGGGAGGACGTGACGCGTCGATTGAGCGCCAGGCAGATTGCGGCGCGGATGAGCGCGGAGTACGCGGTCGAGACCGGCGTGGCACAAGAGGCGGTGCTGGGCTTCATCAGCGAGCTTCAAGCTGAGGAGCTAATCATTGCCGACGGCATGACGGCTGTTGCAACGGCCGCGAGCGCGGTCGCCGCTGCCGGAAGCGCCACGTTCGTGAAGCCGAGCCTGCACAAATACACCGACATGCAGGAGCTACTGCTATTGGACCCGATCCACGAAGTAGACGAGACAGCGGGCTGGCCGATTGCCAAGCCCGAGGTCTAACGTCGCCGAGGTTCCAAATCGTGAATAGCCAGGCCAGGTCGCAGCTGGCTGCCGCCATGGCCGCTTGCCTGGCGTCCGGCGACGAGGCCGTGCAACGCGCCGGTCTCTGCGAAGAGCACATCGAGTTGGCGGGTCTGACGGTGCGAGTGCGCTTCGCGGGCGAGAGGCTGCGGCAGCAGATGATGCGCGCCTTCGTCCACGTGCGCGGCGCCGTGGATCAGACGCCCGATCTGGACGTCACAGTCTGGGACTCGGTCCAGTCAGGGCAGCCGTTGCCGCCGGAGGTCGGGCCGCTGGCGCACCATGTGAGGCGAGGCCTGGGCCAGATCCAGCAGGACGGCGGGGTACTATCGCTGTTCGAAGGGATGGACCACGGCCTGAGCATGCTCGACCTGGCGACGCGGACCGGCGTCTACTGGGTCCCGGACGCGCAGGACATGGCGGAAGGCGACAGGGCGGCGCCGCTGCGGACGCTGCTCAACTGGTGGCTGCCGGACGCGGGCCGCACGGTGGTGCACGCGGGCGCTCTCGGGACGGTGGACGGCGCGTTGCTCCTGTTCGGCAAGAGCGGCGCCGGCAAGTCGACTACCTCGCTGGCCTGCGTTGAGGACGGCTTCTACTACTTGGGTGACGACTTCTGCGCCCTTACGCTGGAGCCGGAGGTGGTTGTGCATAGCCTCTACTGCTCGGGCAAGGTCTACGAGCGTCACATCGAGGAGCTGCCGGCGTTTGGACGCCTGGTGACCAACGCGGACAGCCTAACTACCGAGAAGGGATTGGCTATCTGGACGGCGCTGGGGGTGTCATGCGCCTGAGCGCGCCGGTGCGGGCGGTCGTGATGATTACGTCGAAGGGTATGATGCGCCCGATGATCGAGCGAATTCCCGCGTCGAGAGCGCTGCGAGGCGTCGCGCCTAGCACGATGCTGAACCTGCCGGGGCCGGCGGAGTCTCAGCTGGCGGGCCTGGCTCAGTTGGTCAATCGGGTACCCTGCTACGAGATGCAGCTGGCGGCCGGCGTGACGGCAAACCCGCCGGCCCTGCGAAACCTCCTGGAGCAAGCGTTGGGTGAGAGGGATAGCCCTGGACGAATCGATTAGCGTCATCGTCCCGGTGTACAACGGTGAGCGCTTTCTGCAGGAGGCGCTGGCGAGCGCGCTGGGCCAGACTCGCCCGCCGGATGAGGTCATCGTGGTAGACGACGGGTCGACGGACGGGTCGGCCACGATCATCCAATCGCTGCCGGTGACCTACCTGCGACAGGAAAACCAGGGACCTTCAGCGGCGCGCAACCTCGCGATCCGGCACGCGAGCGGCAACCTGCTGGCGTTCCTCGATCAGGATGACGTGCTGCTGCCGCACAAGCTGGAGGCGCAGCTGCAGGCACTGAGAGAGGACCCGGACGCCGGCTACGCCCTTTGCTATCTGCGCTATCTCTACGAGGATAAGGGCGCTCCGGGGTGGTTTCACGGCAAAGGGCCGGAGCAAGGCGAGCCCGGCTACCCACCAAGCTGCTGGCTGATCCGGCGCGAGACCTGGGACAGGGTAGGGCCGTTCCAGGCGGACCGGCGCTATACCCAAGACATGGATTGGCTGGCGCGCGCCAACGACCTGGGCGTAAAGGTGCATATGGTGCCGGAGGCGCTGGTGCTTAAGCGCATCCACGGCGATAACCTCCTGGGCTCCGTCGAAGCGGCGAAGATGGAGATGCTTCGGACGCTGCGGGACTCGGCGGCGCGCAAGCGGGCGGCGGAGCAAGGCGGCACATGAGCGAGGGACTCGTCGAAGGGCTGGTCAGCGTTGTGATCCCGGCGTACAACGGCGAGCGCTTCCTGCGCGCGGCGATCGAGAGCGTGTTGAGGCAGGAAGGCGTATCGCTGGAGGTCATCGTTATTGATGATGGCTCCACGGACGGCAGCGGCGATGTCGCGCGCAGCTTTGGTCCGCCCGTCGTATGCCTGCGACAGGAGAATGGCGGCCTCGGCGCTGCCCGGAACGCCGGGGTGCTGGCGGCGCGGGGACAATACCTGGCTTCCCTCGATGCCGACGACCTCTGGACGGAGGGCAAGCTGGCGATCCAGATCGAGCGTCTGCTATCCGAACCGGGGTTGGACTGCGTCTTCGGGCTGGTGGAGCACTTTGAGGAGGAAGATGTCGCCGGGCGCTTCGAGGTCAACGTCGGCCGGACGGCGAGCGGTCTGTCCGCTGGGACGATGCTGATCCGGCGCCAGGCATTCCTGCGTGTCGGTTTGTTCAGCAGCGACCGGCGGATGGGCGAGTTCATCGATTGGTTTGCGCGGGCGCAGGACGCCGGGTTGCGGCACGAGGTGATGCAGCAGGTGATGCTGCGCCGCCGCGTCCACGGCGACAACATCACCCTCAAAGCTCCGCACGGCGCCGACTACCTGCACGTGCTGAAGGCGGCGCTGGATCGCCGCCGCTCAGCGCCCTAATGGCCCCACGCCACCTGCCAACCAACGGTGAGCGGTTGCTGGTACGGGCAGCCTGTCTGCCGGAAGCAGAAGCGCGCCCAGCCTGGGAGCAGTGGCGCCGCGGCAACACTCTGGCGAGCTGCGGTAAAACATCGCTGGACCTGCTGCCAGCCGTGTTCCGCAACCTGAGCCAGACCGGCGCCATCGATGAGCGGGACGCGGCGATCCTGCGCGGCGCCTATCGCAAATCCTGGATTCAAAACGGACTCCATATCGAAGGCGGTGCACGGGCGCTGCGGCTGCTGGGCGAGCACGGCATCGAGGGTCTGGTCCTCAAAGGCGCGGCGCTGACGGCGACGCTGTACCACGATGCCGGCGCGCGGCCAATGGCAGACGTCGACCTGCTCGTGTCGCTGGCGAGAGCGGAGGAGGCGTACCGGCTACTGCTCGCGAACGGCTGGCGGCCGGACTTGCCGCCGGGCGGGCCGATGGCGAACATCATGCAGGTCGTGCGGTCGCTGGATTTGGTCTGGGAGGACGGCACGCGGCTCGACCTGCACTGGCACGTCCTGGCCGACTGCTGCGACGCCGGGGACGATGACGATTTCTGGGCCGCGGCGCAAGACATCGAGCTTAACGGCCAGGCGGCGAAGACGCTCTGCGCCACGGATATGCTGCTTCATGCCATCGTCCACGGCTCAAAGTGGTCGCAGACACGGTCGGTGCTCTGGGTGATGGACGCCCTCAAGCTGATCACCGGCCCGGATAGCGTGATCAACTGGTCCCGGCTGGTGGCGCGGGCGAAGAAGAAGGGCGTGGCGTTGCCGCTGCTCAGTGGTCTCGAGTACTTGAAGGAAGCGCTAAAAGTAGAAGTGCCGGAAGAGGCGCTGCGAGAGCTGAGGTCGGCGCCGGTGCAGTGGGTACAGGCGCTGGACTTTCGCGGCCAGGACTCCGAAGATACGCTGCTGGGAGTCGCCCGCCGCGAGCTGCTCGATTACTTGAACCGGACGCGACGGCGATCGCCTTGGAGCCGGGCGCGCGGCTGGGCCTGGTATCTGCAGGTCGCCTGGAGCGTGGATGACTCCAGCCGGCTACCGCGGGAGCTTGTGCGCCGGACGCTCGCGCGATTGAGGCTGCCGGTCAAGGGATAAGGAGCGTCAAGGAGATGGGATTGCTGCAGCGCTTTGGCTGGCTGGCGCCACTCCAACTAGGAATTGGCTTCGCGGCCGGTGGTGTCTACATGATCAGCCAGGGATTGGCGGCCAAGAAGGAAGTCCGCGCCGCGCTGGTCGCGGAGCAGATCATCAGCAGCGCCGAGTCGCGCATTCCCCGGGCCTTGGTCCAGGACGCTGAGACCGCCGCGGCCCAGGCAGAGGTGATCAGGACGCACTCTCTGCGGGAGACCGAGGGCAAGACCTTCGCGCAGATCCCGCGTGGTGACCCGATGCGTGACTACTACCTGCACGCCGTAACGCTACGGACGGCTCTGGGCCTGGCGATCATGGGCTTCAAGATCTCCGACCTCGTGGTCGGGATGGGCGCGTTCATGACAGCCACGGGCGCGGCGCTGGTGATGATAGCGCCGGCGATGCGGGCCGCGAATCGCGAGGAGCCGGACTAGAGCGCAGGCTCCGTCCCCATCGAGAGCGAGCGCGCCTTCTTCAAGACGAAGGCCGCAATCGCAACGTCCTCCTGAAGGAAGAGGTCTTCCAACACCTGGATGCATTCGTCCATGGAGAGGAGGCTTTGACCTCGTCTTCGCTGAGATGAAGGACCGCCATGAGGAGACCTCCGGCATTGTAAGCGTCGGCCGCGGGGCTTGGTCACGTTAGACCGCCGTAAAGGCGCTGTCACACGGCTCAAGAAACTTCTCTTGACATTCAGGCGTACATTTAATGCAATCCCAAATTAGGATTCATCTATAGAACAGATCAAGTCAGGGAAAGGGGAGATCCAAGTGGAAACAGGTAACTTCTGGACCTCGGTAACACAGAACCGGATCAACCGGCGCAGGCTGCTGCGCACGGGCGCCACGGTGGGCGCCGGCGCTGCCGCGTTGAGCCTGATCGGCTGTGGCGGCAGCGATAGTGGTGGCGGCGGTGATTCCACCGGCCTGCTGTTTGAGCCGGTCGATACGACCAACAACGCGGTCAAGGGCGGTATCTTCCCGTCCTCCAGCCAGGATGTGGCCAACTTCAATACCATCAACGGCGCCGACTCCACCGCCGCGATGCGTGGTTACAGCCGTTTCGTCAAGTGGGGCGTCACCATGTATCCCAAACCGATCGAGCGCAAGCTTGACCCGGACGCTATGGCGTCCTGGGAGGTCTCCGGCGATGGCCTGACCTGGACCTGGAAGATCCGGCCGAACATGAAGTTCGACCCCCGGCCGCCGACAAACGGTAAGGCGCTGACTTCCGCCGATGTCCTCTACTCCTGGGAGAACTTCGAGAAGCTCAACCCGCAGGCCGCCACGCTGGCGAACAAGGTGCACGCGGACGGCGCGGTGCAGACCGTCACTGCTCCGGATGCCAGCACCGTCGTGATGAAGCTGGCGTTCCCGTACTCGCCGCTGGCGGAGATGCTGACCTACAACCGCCATCTGGCGATCCTGCCGACCGAAGCCAACGACAAATTCGACATCCGCAACGCGATGTTCGGTACCGGCCCCTGGCGCTTGAAGGAATTCGTGCCCAGCGCGCGCCTGGAGTACGTGAAGAACACGGACTGGTATGACGCGGACAAGATTAACGTCGATGGCCTTAGCTTCTTCATCATCCCTGAGTACTCGGCGGAGCTGGCGCAGTTCCGGGCGGGCGCCATCGGCTCGATGGTCGTTAGCCCGCAGGACATCCTGACGACGAAGCGGGACAAGCCGCAGATCCTGATGCTGCCGGAAACTGAATACGCTCAGATCCAGGGCTGGTTCCGCTTCAGCTACCTGCCGGACTCCCCCTTCCTGGACGAGCGCGTGCGCAAGGCTTTCTCCATGCTCATGGATCGCAATCTCATTATCGAGGTGTTCCGCGGCACCAAGGAATTCAACGATGCCGGCCTCGAGACACCAACGCGCTGGAACAGCGCCATCGGCGCCGGCAATGACCCTTACTGGATGGACCCCCTGGACGAGAAGAAGTTCGGTCCAGAGGCGAAGTGGTACCAGCACAACCCGGCAGAGGCGAAGGCGCTGCTGCGAGCGGCCGGCCATACACAGCCAATTGCCGCGCCATACATCACGACGTCTTACTACGGCGAGGCTTACCTGCGCGAAGGCGAGGTCCAGCGCGTGATGGCGGAGGAAAGCGGCGACTTCAAGCTCACCGCCAAGGACATCGACTACCGGACAGACTTCCGCGTTAACGTCCGTTACGGCTTCAACAAGCACGAAGGCGTTGCCTGGGGCAGCAGCGGTCAGGACTACCCGGACATCGACGGTGTGCTACAGGCGCACTACGTGCCGGACAAGGACCGGACCGGTGAGCTGGATGCCACTGGCAAGCCGGACGCCAAGCTGGGCGATCTGATCCGTCAGCAGCGCGTGGAGACGGACACGGAGAAGCGGGTCACGATCCTGCAGGACATCCAGCGCTACATTGCCTCCAAGATGTATCGCATGCTGGACGCCGGTGACGCCCTCACCTTCACGCTTGCCAACCCCTGGATCGGTAACTACGGTGTTTACCGGGCGCCGAGCGGTGGTTCCGAGTGGACGGAATCCTACATTCACTGGTGGATTGACAACAGCAAGAAGAGCTAAAATCGGTTGCTAAACGCTGACTATGCAAATAAAGGAGGAATCTATGGCTGATGAAAAAGAGGTCATGTTCGGCAGCGAACTCGTATCCGAACGGGAGGGCTACCGGTCGGCGAAGGAGAAGCTGGTCATCGAAGGTAGCCGCGGCCCCGCGGTCTACACTCGCAAGCCACGCACCTTCGTCAAGGGGCTGGAGAGCGGCACCTACAACTTGAACGAGGTGCGCGCCAAGCAGCTGGCCACGGTACCGCGCGTCTGGACTCCGCGCCTGGGCGGCGAAGCCCAGTTCGGCGAGCGTGGGATCATGGACCCCGGTCAGGAGCCTTACCGCAGCCAGAGCCTCCACGTCCACTTCCGCACCGTCGCTCCCGGCAGCCGCAACGAGGGCCATGGCCACCAGAACGAGGCCATGTTTTACATCCTCGAAGGCCATGGCTGGGAAGAGCACGACGGCAAGGAATACCCCTGGGCGAAGGGCGACACCGTAGCCGTCAACAACGACTGCGTGCACTGGCACTGCAACGGCTCAAAGACGGACATCGGTCACTCGATCGTCTTCAAGGCCAAGCCAATGTGGCTGTTCATGGGACTGATGCAGCAAGGTGAGATCGGCTACAAGCCGGATGACCTTGAGCGCCGCGGGCCCCGTATCCAGTGGCAGGTCGGACGGCGCGAAGAGGACCTGGGGCTCAAGAAGGTCCTCAAGCCGGAAGACACCGCCTGGAACTGGACCCCCCACGGCTACATGCGCAAGATCGCCGGCGCCGGCGTTCCGCTGCGTATCAAGGCCACCACTGCCTTCTTGCAGGAGATTCCCGGTGGCAGCCGCTCCGGCAAGCGCTGGATGATGGGTGACCAGGCCGTCTACTTCCTGGAGGGCAGCGGCTACTCGCTGCACTGGGATGTCGCCGCTGAGATCGACGACCAGTACTACGGCCGCGTCGCCCTGGAGCCGACTCGCTGGGAATGGAACAAGGGCGACGTGATGTGGGTGCCGCAGAACACGGTATTCCAGCACTTCAACAGCAGCCCTGACCGCCCCGCCCGCTTCATCACCGCCTACAACACGGCGTTCGAGTGGATGGGCTACCAGGAAGTCGACCAGGAGAACTGCCCGGAGTGGGATGCCCAGAAGGCAACTTCTGGCGTTCGCTAACAGCCTGACCGCCGTCCCTCAAGACGGCTTCAGCAAGCACTTCGAGAGCCCGGATGCGATCAGCCTCCGGGCTCTTGCTTTGTCCTCGAATTGGCTAGGGGGTGACGGTCCCGGCTGGTTGCTCGGTGAGGCGCTGGGCGTAGCGGTGGCCGCCGGCGGCGAAGGTGATGGCGCCGGCGTGGCCTGGATGGCCGGCGCTGGCGTGATGGTGGGCGCGGCAGCGGGAGTGCTGGTTGGCGCCACCGCGCCGGCAGGGGCCCTGGTTGGTGCGGCTGGAGCTGCAGGCCCACCCGCTGCCGGCGCTGGGCCTGCATTGGCGGACAGGGCAGCCTGCGCGCGTAGGAAGTGCTCCTGAAGCTCCAGAGTGGCTTCTGACGGTGGCGGTGGGGTGATGATAATGGGTGGAGCCCCAGCTGCGGAGGTGGTAGGCGCTGCCAGAGCAGTTAGCGACTTCTGCTGCATTGGCGGGTTTGGCAGTGTCGGGAGGGTTGCGAGAGCCAGGCGACAGTTAATGGTACGGTCTTCACCGCTGGCCTTGAGGTTCACGGCGAGGTCATAGCTGTAGGTACGGGAAGTAGCAGCCGAGGCGAGCGGGATGCCCAGCACAACCTGACCTTCGTCGGTGCTGGCTTCGACGGGAGGCGCGGCGGCGACAGGCTCCACGGAAGCGCCATCGATTTTGGCGGCTGTCGCACCGGTAGCGAACGCGAGCGTCACGCGCGAAGCGGAATCAACCTCGATGGCCGCGGCGTCACAATTGACCGTCTCAGGCAAAGCGTTCGGGCCGGCCTGTCGGGCAGGTAGGAAGCGCAGCGGGTCCAGGTAGGTCCCTTGGCTCATCACCTCGAAGTGCAAATGCTTGCCCGTGGAAGCGCCCGTGTCGCCGCCGAAGCCCAGGAGCTGGCCCTGAGTCACGCGTTGACCTTCGCTGATCGAGATCTTGTCGAGATGGCCGTAGAGCGTGCTGAATCCATCCGCGTGGTCTACAACGACGAAGAGGCCGTAGTGGCAGCAGCGATCGCCGCCGGCAAAGGAGACGACGCCCTCGGCGCTGGCCAGGATCGGCGCGTCTTCCAGCGACAGGCTAAGGTCGAGCCCGGTAGGATGACCCACGCCGAAATAGGTCGTGATCGGCCCGAAGGCGGGCCAGGCAAATCGGCTGGCGCGGCCGATGTGGATCACGAGCTGGTCGCTGCCCGGCGCCGAGGGCTCGATCAGCTTTTGCGCCAGCATCGCGCCTTCGTGCCGCTCGGAGGCGCTGGTCTCAGCCAGCGGCGTACCAACCGAGGATGATGATGAGGCCATGCCGGACACGGCCAGCAGAGGGAAGAGGGAGAGCGCTACCAGCGCGGCGACGCGCGGCCGGCCCCTGAATCTTCGCAGCCGTTTTCTAATCTTGGCGAGAGGTATCGCAGTCCGGAGCGTATCCTTCTGAGCCTTCCAGGCGCTGACTCGCTCCGGCGTCTCGACCGCGATGGCGGAGATAGCGATTAGCGGCAAGGTCACGAGCGCCGTTAGAGCCAGGGCCCAGGCGCTGCGGGACCGTTGTTTCGTCCTGGATTGACTAGCAGATAGAAGGCTCCGCGGCCCGGAGCTATGGGGTAGCATTCAGCTAAGTCTAGACGGCAGGACTGCGTCGAGGGATTTCAGCGATGCGGCGGTTTCGTTACAAGTCATGGTTATGGAGAAGTTCCCTGAATAAGAATCGACTCTAAACGGACAAACTTGTGAACGGCCGTTATGCGCGGGCGTTACAACTAGGCGGAACGCTGGGCGCGCTTACGCGGTGCGACCGGCGCTGGCTGGGCTACTGCCAGGGTTTCGACCTGGTCCTTGAGCGCCGCGAGAGCTTCACGGAACTCGATCATCTCCGTCAGCAGGTCGGCCAGGAGCACGTCCGTCATCTGCAACGCCGTCTCCTGAGTCGCCATCGGCCGGGGGCCCATGGGCATTGCCCGGGGGGCTATGCGCGGCAGCGACGGATAGCGGACCGACTTCAGGCCGATTGCCGAGGTCAGGTCAGAGACAGGGTTGTTGAACGTCGGCGGCATGCCGTTGACACCGAGGTGTAGGAGCGCGGCGCCGGTAATCAGCAGGAATGGGATGAGTAGCAGTTCCATGGGTAACCTCCACTTGCCTTGCCATCCTAGGCAAGAGGCCCAACAGGGCACATAGAGGAAAACCCTTATCTTTCGGCTGGTGCCAAAGTGTTGGTGGTTAGGTACCGAAGCGCCAGCGGGTCGTGTCCGTGGGGAAGCTGCTCCAGCCGAACGCCACGCGGGGGCGCATTAGCCAGAGGCCGCCATCATCCCACTGGGTAGGCTCCGGCTTGTACTCCCAGGGCGGGCCGCCGTACTTGGCGGTGAAGATCTGAGAGAGGCGCTCCGAGAGGCCGCGCGGCGGCTTCGGCACGTCCTCGGCAACGCCCTCGAGGATTACAACCTCGACGGCGTTTTCCAGGTGGATGCTTAGGTTCGGATTCCCTGCCAGATTGCGGGCGCGCCGGGTCTCCGGGCTGCCCTCGAAGTAGAGCGCGCCGTCCAGCCAGGCGCCCCAGGCCGGCATGGCGTGAGGACGGCCATCGGGACGCGTGGTGCTGAACCAGAAGTTATCGGCGGCGGTGAGGCGCTCTTCGGCCCAGCTCCAAGGCAGGAGGCCGGAGTCGTCATCCGGGACGCCGTAGCCCTTCGGCATGACGGGGTGGTCGATGCGTGGTTGGGGACTCGTCATCAGGGGACCGGTAGCTGCTCGCCATCCGGCCTGGCTTCCATGCCGAAGGCGTTGTTGATCGCGGCAATGTACTGATACTGGCCGATGGTGGCTGTCAATTCGACCAGCCAGCGCACGTCATGGCGTTGCACCAGCGCATCGAAGACGTCCTGCTCCACCCGGTTGTTGCGCAGGAGCTGGCGAGTGTAGGTGATCACGTCACGCTCATCTGGCTCCAACTTGGCGACGTCGCCGCGGCTGCGCATGGCGTCGATCGCCTCTTCGCGCATGCCGGCTTTGCGGGCTACATCGACATGGGAGCTCCACTCGTAGGCGGCATCCTTCTCGCGACAGACGGAAAGGACGGCCAGCTCACGCTCAACCATGGTCAGCTCGGACTTGAGACGGACGTGCGCGCCGGTCTTGCAGACCATCTCCGCCAGGCCGGGACTGTACATGAGGATGCCGAATGGGCCGCCGACACGCCCCAGGACGCCGACGATTTCGTCGTATTCGGCGTGGCGCTCTTCGGGAATCTGGCTCTTCTCAGTGATCAGCTCAATCCGGGGCATCTAATCCTCCTCAGAAAGTCTCACGCCATTATCCCACACGTCTGCGTGGACTCAGGTGCTCCTCAGCGCAGGAAAGCCCCATCTAAGGCGGCGACCTGCTCCGGAGTCAGATACCAGCCGGAGGCGCCGCAGTTCTCGTCGATGCGGGCGAGGCGGTCCGTCTTGGGAATCACGATGACGTTGGGATGGCAGAGGCACCAGTTCAGGGCAACCTGGCCGGCGTCTTGCCGATCTCGGTGGCGATGGCGTTGAGGACACCGGCGCCGCGCAGGCGCTTCGAGAATAGCTCGCCCTGGGCGAAGGGGCTGTAGGCGATGACGGTGACGCCGTTGGGCACGTAGAAGGACGCGATCTCGGGCTCGATATCACGACGCAGCAGGCCGTACTCGACCTAGTTGGCGACGATACGGGCCTTCTTCAGCGCCGCCTGGGCCTGCTCGACTTCTCGGACGGAGAAGTTGCTGACGCCGATGTAGCGTACCTTGCCGGCCTCGGCCAGCTCCTCGAGGGCGCGCATCGTCTCGGCGATCGGCACTTTGCGGTCCGGCCAGTGCACCTGGTAGAGGTCGATCACATCCGTGCCCAGGCGCTTGAGGCTTTCGTTCGCGGCCTTGATGACCTGGTCGTAGCGCAGGTGGCGTCCCGAGACCTTGGTGGCGAGGAAGACTTGCTCGCGCCGGCCGCGAATTGCCTCACCCACTACGCCCTCGGTGCCGTAGATCTCGGCGGTGTCGATCAGCGTGGCGCCGAGGTCGAGGCCACGGCTGAGCGGTGCCGGGCCGCCCTTGTAGCGCCAGGTGCCGAGACCGACCTCCGGGACCATGACGCCGGTCGCGCCGAGCTCACGCTGCTGCATGGCCAACTCTCCTCAAGAGGGTTGTAGCACATCCGTGAAGGCTGGGTGCGGTGTCTAGCGTGTGGTGAGTAGCGCGCCGGTGCGGGCGACGTCCTGTAGCTCGCCCACCAGCATCCGGTTCGTCTCAACGATGCCGACCTCGCAGTAAGGGATGTCGAGCTCTTCGCACGTGCGCCGGACGTAGGGCTTGAGGAGGTGCAGCTTGTTGCGCGGCGTGTTGGGGAAGAGATGATGCTCGATCTGGTGGTTGAGGCCGACCATGAACAGCTCCGTGACGAAGCCGCCGCTGATGTTGCGGGCGGTGATCACCTGCTGCTCGATGAAAGGCAGGGAGGCGTCGTTGGCAACGACGGCCATGCCCTTGTGGTTGGGAGCGAAGCAGCTCGCCAGGTAGACGCCGGAAGCGAGGTGGACCAGCAGGAAAACGAAGATCGCTTTCGAGAGTGGGAAGAGGACGAAGGGCAGGACGAAGAGCGACGCCAGCACGCACAGGTAGATGGCGAACTGCCAGGCGTTGCGCCGTGAGAGCGTGCGCCGGTAGTAGCTCAGCGTCCCAAGCCGGTTAGAGAAGGCCACGATCATGCCGAGCGGATAGTAGTAGAAAGCCTGGCGCGAGATGAAAAGCCGCTGCAGGCGGGACTTCTTAAGGTAGAGGTCGCGCGTCGTGGCGACGAAGGGGATCTCCATGTCGGGGTCAAGCTCGTCCTGGTTGGGGTGTGCATGGTGGGTATTGTGACGCTCGCGCCAGTTGTCTAGCGACATGCCGATGAGGCCGGAGCAGACGTAGCCGAGGGCGTTGTTAGCGCGGATCGAGGAAAAGATGGCGCGATGGCCGCAATCATGCATGAGGCCGGCGAGCTGGACGGTGAAGAAGACAAAGGCCACGCAGGCGAGTGTCAGCGCCAGGTAGCTCTCGAAATAGACAATGGCCCCGAGGCTGAACAGATAGCCGCAAATATCGAAGAGGACGAGGCGAAGGTAGAAGCCATAGGCCCTGTCGAGCAGGCCGGCGCCGGTGATCTCGGCTTTGAGACGGGCGTAAGCCGTCGTCGCGAGGGCGATATCCGGCCCTGGCCGAGCGTACGACACAGAGACGGGGCGGACGCCGGCTTCGACTGACACTATCGCGCACTATAGGCGTTCGCCTTGCAACGGACAATTGCAGGAAAGATCAGCCTTATTCAGAGGCCGGCTAAGGGTCTCGCTCTGCCAGGAATCCTGCGCCGCTACCTTCCTCGCGCGGGGCCCACTTGCCCGCTTCGATGGCGGTGAGGAAATCCAGCACAGCGCGATTGAAGAGGTCCGGTTCCTCCAGGTTGATGGCGTGGCCGCTCTGCGGGAACATCACTAGGCCGGCGTGGGAGAGGTGGCGCTTGAGGAAGATCGCCGGCTCGATGCAGGGCTCATCCTCGTCGCCGGCCATGATCAGCGTGGGGATCTGCATGCGCCTCAGCTCCTCGCCGTATTCGAGGATGGGGCGCCGTCGCGCCTGGACGCCGCGCATCGTCAGGGCAGAGCCGAGGGGCGAGTGCGACGTCAGCAGATCGGCGAACTCCTGCCAGCCGGTCGGGTCCTTGCGCTGCAGGCGGACGCGCGTTGGGCCGGTGGCGTACTCGCGCAGAGCAGCCGTGCCACCCCTTTCGATCTTGTCGGCGAGCGCCTCGCACTGCGCGCGGAAGCGGACGGGGTCGGTGGCGCCGGTGCCGGCGGGGGCGACGATCAATCCCTTCGCCATCTCAGGGTGCTTCATGCCGAAGTGGAGGGCCGTGGTGCCACCCATCGAGAGGCCGCCGATGTAAGCCGAGTCAATGCCGAGGTGGCGTAGCAGCCCGTGCAGGTCCTGGACGGCGTGGTCTTCGCTGTAGGCGTCCGGGTCCTGAGGCACGTCCGAGGGTGGGTAGCCGCGAGCGTTGTAGGTGATGACGCGATAGCGGCGGGCGAAGAAGTGGACCTGCTGCTCCCAGCTCTCCTGGCTGCCGCCGAACTCGTGGATCCAGACCAGAGGGAAGCCGCTACCTGCCTCCTCGTAAGCAAGGCCGATGTCGTCCAGGCGCGCTATCGGCATTGGGTAGCCTCCAATGTGCAATCGATGGGCAGGCGCGGTCCGCGACCAGATCATACGCCGCCGCGAGTGCGGAGACGAGATCGAGGGAGGGCCGCATAAGCCGCCGATAGCGTACATTCTGGTAGGCGCTCCAAACCGGCGCGCCGAGGCCGTGGACCTGACGGTCCGTTGAACGAATGAGGGGAAGATGCTTCGAGGAATAATGTCCGCCGCGCTGATTGCGGCCCTTACCGCTCTTGTCCTGGCCTGCTCCGAAGACGCTGACGAGCCTGAGGAGGAATCCGAGACGGGCTCGGTGCGCATCGGTGCGCTGTTGCCGCTGACCGGCTCGCTGTCTTCCTACGGCGAGACCAGCAAGGCGGCGCTCGACGAGGCCGTCACGGCGATCAACACCCCTGGCTGGAAGCCGGTTGGCTGGCGACCGGTAGAGCTAATCGTCGAGGATACGAAGACGGAGCCGGCCGTGGCGCTGGAAAAGCTGAGGGCGCTGCAGAGTCGCGGCGTCAAGCTGGTCATCGGCCCGTATGCCAGCTCCGAGGTTCGGGAGGTAAAGGCCTTCGCCGACTCCAATGGCATCGTGCTGATTAGCCCGCTGAGCACCTCGCGGGCGCTGGCTATCGCCGGCGACAATATCTTCCGCTTTACGCCCGACGACGAGGCTGAGGGGAAGGCCATCGCGGCGCTGGCCTGGGCGGACGGCATCCGTGTCATCGTGCCGGTGACGCGCGATGACGAGGGCAACAAGGGTCTGCAGGCGGCAATGAAGGTCACGTTCGAGGGATTGGGCGGCCGTTTCCTTCCGGGCGTGACCTACGCGACCAACGAGACGGACTTCCGTGACGAGATGATCACGGTCGCGGCGGCGGTTAACGCGGAGCGGCTGGCCGGCCACCAGGTCGGCGTTTACCTCACAGCCTTCAACGAGGTGACGGGCCTCTTCGGCGCGGCGGCTATCGGTGACCCGGTGCTGGCGACGGTGATGTGGTATGGCAGCGACTCGGTGGCGTTAAGCAAGGACCTGGTCGAAGACCGGACCGCGGCCGCCTTCGCGGTGGTGGCGAACTACCCCAACCCGATCCTGGGCCTGAACGACAGCGACCGCGCCAGGTGGGGCCCGATTAGCGACAAAGTATCGGCAAAGCTGGGCCGCGTACCCGATGCCTTCGCGCTGGCCGCATACGATGGCTTGATGGTCGGCTACAACGCGCGCGTCGCTGCCGGCACCAACACGGACGCCCTCAAGCGAGAGCTGGTCTCCGGCGCGGCGAGCTACAGCGGCTGACCGGCTCGACTCTCCTGAACGAGGCGGGTGACCGCGCCAGCGCCAACTATGACTTCTGGTCCGTCTGCTCCCGCGGCGGCGCTTTCACCTGGGGCCGCTCGGCGGTGTTCACGGTCACAGGCGGCGTCGGCACGGCGGTGCGCCAGCAGGGCTGCTAGATAGGAGCCCTGTAGGCCTGTATGAATGAGCCGTCCGGGAGAATTCTCCTGGACGGCCCTTCATCTGGTTGACGGCTGGGTCGCTATTCGATGGGGCTGCTGGGCGGTGCCCCCTCCGGGAAGAGGGACGACAAGTAGATAACCACTGGCGTGCTGCCGGAGTTCTGCGCCGTGTGGACCATCCCGGGCGTCTCGACCAGCGAATCACCGGGTCGTAGGTCAACGGCGCCACCGGCGGCGATAGTCTCCGGCTTGGGTGAGGCACTCCACGAGTCGCGCATGACCTGCACGCTGCCCTGCTGCACGGAGTAGGTCAGCGTGCCTTCGACGATGACGGCGACCTGCGGTCCGGGGTGGGTGTGGGACGCGATCCCCTTACCGGCGGGGATGATCACGCGCGTCAGCTCCACCAGCTGGTCGGGCGCGGTATCGGTAGTCACGGACTGGAGCATCTGGCGCACGACCTCCGTGTAGCCGTCGCCGGTGGAAGTCGCGCCGGGCCCATCGTCACCGCCACAGGCGCCGATCGCGAGGCCCAGCGCCAGCGCCGCGACGAATGCGAATACGAGAGTCTTGGATCTCAAGTGTGCCTTCCCCTCATTGGCCGGGCAGAGCGCCCGGACGTGATAGCTGTCAGAGTAAGTATCGGTACGGCGGCGGCGCGGACAAGGGACGGCTGTAGCCGAGGGAGGGATCTGGCTGCCTAATCAGCCGAATCGAGACCAGAGACTGGAGAGACGGCTGTAGTCGAAGGGACCTGGCTGCCTAATCAGCCGAATCGAGACCAGAGACTGGAGACGAGGCTGAAATGATCTTCGACGTTCACGCTGACTACCACCCCCGGCCGGTTCAACGAGGACCTCAAGCACATTGCCGAAGTGCGCTCGCCGGGCGGCTTTCCTGGCCAGCTGGACACGGACACACCCTGGGGTAGGTCTAACGGGCGATGAGTTGGCCGGTCATATCGGCGTGGGTCGAACAGACGAAACTGTAGGTTCCTGCCGGGACGGTGAAGGTCACGGAAGAATTGCATGGCCCGGCGCAGAGGTCCGTCTTGCCGACACCAGGCAAAGTCAGGTCGTGGGCGACGCTGGCGTCTGAGTTCTGCAGCGTGATGGTCACGGGTACGCCGGCGGCAATTGTGGCGCTGCCGGGAGAGTAGGCGAGAGCCACGGCCCTGATCGTCACGTTCGTTGGGCTGGACTGGGGCGGCGCCGGTGCAGGTTGGCTCACGGGTGGCTGCTGTGGCGGCGCTGACGCCGGACGCTGTGTCGGCGCTGGCGGGGGTGGTTGCGCCTGCGCCGGTTCGGGTTCAGGCGCCGGTTCGGGCGTGCTGGTTGGTTCCGGCTCCAGCGTTGCGGTCGGCTGCGGCGATGGCGACGGCGTTGGTTCGACAGATGCGACGGCCGAGGGCTCGGCCGATTGAGCTTGAGGGGTCGACTCGGAGCCGCTGCAAGCTGCAAGGAGCAGCGCCGCGCCGGCAAGTAGGAGGATGAGGAGACGCATCTGCCTTTAGGATGCTAGTGGAGGACGCTAAGGACAAGGGTTCATGGCATTCACCCCTTCTATGACGCCGAGGATGCGAGTAAAATCCGGCCAGCGGGGCTGGTTTTGTTTGTAATGGTAAAGGAAGGCCTGATGTTTAGACGCTCTATGTCATTTTTGAAGCCTGCGGTTTCAGCGCTCTTTTTACTGAGCGCAACCGCAATTCTCGGGTCCGGTCTGCTTGCGTCCGGTGACGCGGCCTCCGCGGCGACGGCCTACAAGGTCAACGTCGGTGGCGGTGGGCGCGGTATCGCCGTCGAGGAGTTCATGCCCGGAGACTTGACGGTGCAGCAAGGCGACACGATCCAGTTCCTGAACCCTTACGAAGAGATCCACACCGTTACCTATGTCGCGGGTGGCCCCGTCCCGGCCCTGATCGTCCCGGCCCCCGGCGCCGCGCCCTCGGCTGGCCCGCCGAAGCTGATCTTCAACCCGCCGGTTGCCTTCCCGACCAATGAGGCGACAAGTCTCTTCTTCGATGGCTCCCAGTACGCCAATTCGGGCATCATCGGTAAGGGTGAGTCCTGGAACGTGACCTTCACAACGCAAGGCGCCTTCGCATTCCTCTGCGTGCTGCACCCTGGCATGGAGGCGTCTGTCAAGGTCGTCGATACCAACACCGAGGCTACGGCGCCCGCCAAGGCGGAGTTCGACGCAGCCGCGCGACTGACCGAGACGCTCGAAGCGGGTGAGCGCTCAGCCGCGCGGGCGATGCCCGGCAAGGCCACCGCGGCCGGTGGCGCCACGACCTGGGAGGTTCTGAACGCGCCTTCCGCCGGCCAGGCGGACGTTATGCGCTTCATCCCCCAGCGCCTGCAGGTCAACGCCGGTGACACCGTGCTCTGGAAGAACGACACGCCGGTGCCGCACACCATAACCTTCGGTGGTTCACCTGAGTTGGTGCTGCCGGAGCCGCAGGCGGGTGGCCCGCCGTGGTTGGTGCTCAACCCCCAAGTCCTCTTCCCCGTAAAGCCGAGCCAGAACTATGGCGATAGTGGCTACGCAAACTCCGGCTTCATCGGCACCGGGCCGGAATCGACCGCTGGGTCGTCCTTCTCGCTGACCTTCACGACGCCGGGCACCTACCTCTACGTCTGCGTGCTGCACGCCGACCAGGGCATGGCAGGTGTAGTCGAGGTGGTTGGCTCCGCGACCGGTGGCGGGACTGTCCGGCCGCCAGCTACCGGCGACGCCGGTCTCGTGGCCTCGGATGAGGCGACGGCGCCATGGGTGGCCCTGGCGCTGCTGGCCCCGTTCGGGCTAGCGGCATTTCTCGTATCGCGGCGATTGCTCGCGCGCGGCTAGAGTCCTCACAAAGAGATAAGCGAGAGGGGGCCGTCTCCGGCCCCTTTCTCGCTGGTAATACGGAGACAGAAAGAGGAGGGCGGATGCGCATCCGCCCTCCTCTTTCTTCTGACCGTGGTTTGGGCTAGACGAGGACGGCCTCGGCGTAGTCCTTGTGGCCGGCCTGGATCTCCGGGAATATCTCGATGTCCACGAGCCACTGGTGGATGCTCTCGTAGACCTCTTTGGTGTACTCCTCGAAGACGATGCGCTTGCCGTTGCTGAAGCTCCGGTAGTCGACCAGGCCCTTGTACTGCTGCGGGATCATGTCGTCCAGGTAGTGCTTGTACTTCTGGCCGTGAGCGTCCAGCTCAAGCTGAGCGCGCTGCAGGGCGCGGAAGTACTTCCAGGCGTCCTCAATCTCGATGTTCTTGCTGAGCGAGAAGCCCTGCATGTAAGACACATCGACGATCTTGCGGAAGCCCAGTTGCTCCAGAATGTCGCGACCGATGTCATGCAGGTTGGCGCAGGGCACCTCGCGGTTGTAGAGCTTGTTGACGCGATCCATGGTGCTGCCGATGAAGGTCGTCTTGACGTCCTGCGGCGCGATCCAGGGCGAAAGGAACTGGAGGGTGGAGAAGTGGCTGCCGGAGTGGTAGCCAACGCCGATCTCGACGCCGCGCAGGTCATCCGGAGTCTTGATCGGCGACTCCGGCGGCACGTAGAGGCCGGCAAACTCAAGCATGTAAGCGTGACCCCACATGTAGGTGCGGTCGGCGGAAGAGGCCATGTTTACGGCCCAGTGGCAGGCGTGGCTGACGTCGCAGGTGGCGTCGCGACCGGCCTCCAGGCTCTCGAAGGCGCCGGAACGGATCTGCGTCTGAGAGCGCTCTTCCAGTCCGGCCACCAGCCCGGGCATCTCCGGGTAGGAGGTCGGGTCGCTGCGCAGGTCCGGCATGGAGCTGGAGCGTTGGCCGCCATCGCGGCGGTTGCGCACGTACTCGTAGTCGAGTCCTTCGTCGCGGAAGTAGCCGTTCTCTTCGGCAATGTCTTCGGCCAGCCCGGTACCGGCCATAATGCGGAACTTCGCCATCTAGCGGCCTCGCTTTCTTCATACGGCAGCCCTCCGCCAAGAAGGGCGAACCCTGCCGGCATTGTAAACCTCGTCTAAGGGCCGTCAATATTCTTTTCCTATCGATTTATTGTCTGGTTCGCGACCCTCACTGACTCAGGGCTGGACAAAAGAGGTCGGCGCCGTTTACAACCTGATTGAATCAGTAAGGAGGCATTCGCTATGGCGAAGCTCGTAGGCACATTCTTCCATTCCCACGGCGGCACCACGTCGATGCCGGGCGAGCTCTGGCGCGAGCGGCGCTTAACCCGGCCGATCCGCGAGGATGTCCCGATTGAGGACGACGAGACCAACATCCAGAAGGCGAACCGCACCCACGAGGGCTTCCGCGTCCTGCGCGAGAGGATCGCCGAGCTCAAGACCGACGTGCTGATCGTCTTCAGCGATGACCAGCTCGAATGCTTCGATTTCAATAACTACCCTGCCTTCGCGATCTACGTCGGTGAGGAGTTCAAGAAGAGCCCGCGTGGTGGCGGCGAGGACGGCGGCCGGCGCATGGGACGCCATGCCGAGCCGGGCGCGGCCTTCAAGAACCACCCGCAGCTGGCGACAGCGCTCCTGACCGGCGTCATGAAGCGCGGCTTCGACCCGGCCTTCTCGATGGACATGCCGAAGCCCGATAGAGGTCTGGCCGGTGGCGTGATCCGCACCGCGGAAGAGCTGACGGAGTTCCCGGACCTGCCGGTGGTGCCGGTGATGATGAACCTCTACTTCGCGCCCCAGCCGACGGGTCTGCGCTGCTATCAGTTCGGTAAGGCCGTGCGCGAAGTGATCGATGAGTTCCCCGGCGACCTGCGGGTCGGCGTCGTTGGCTCCGGCGGTCTCTGGCACACGCCCGGCGCGAAGGGTGCCTGGCTCAATACCGACTTCGACCACGCTGTGTTGGACTACCTCAAGGTTGGCGACATCAAGGGCATGGCGGAGTACTTCGATAACTACGTCATCCCGGAGGATGACATCAGCCAGGACACCAACTCGCGCGGCCGCAACACGACGGGCATGCCCTCGCCCGGCGGACCGGCGCTGGGTACGCGCGAAACCTGCGCCTGGATCGCGGCGGCGGCGGTGACGGACGGACGGCCAACGACGGTGGTCGATTACATCGACGCCTACGCCTCGCCGGTCGGTAACGCCTTCGCCTACTGCGACTCGATCTGAGGCGATGAGGCCGTGAACGCCGAGGCCGCAGCCACGCACCCGCTGGTCCTGGCGGCGCGTGCCCTGCGACCACAGATCGAGGCGGCGGCGGACGAGATCGAACGCGAGCGGCGCATCCCTGAGCCGCTCGTCAGGGCGCTAATCGACGCCGGGCTCTACAAGATGCTGATCCCGCGCTCGCTGGGTGGCTCAGAGGCCGACTTACTGACCTTCTCGCACGTGCTAGAGCAGGTCGCCCAGGCGGATGCCAGCACAGCCTGGTGTCTGTCGCAGAACGGCGGCATCAGCCGCGTATCGGCCTTCTTGCCGCGCGAGGGCGCTGAGGAGGCCTTCGGCGCGCCGGACATGGCCCTGGCCTGGGGCAACGGCCCTTCGACAGCGGTGAAGGTCGAGGGCGGCTACCGGCTGACAGGCAAATGGGTGTTCACGAGCGGCATCCATCACGCCACCTGGCTGGGCTGCCAGCTCACCAACGTCGTCGATGCTGAGGGCCAGCCGCTACGCCTGGACGACAACGGTAACCCCAAGACGGGCATCTTCATGTTCCCCGCCACCGAGGCCGAGATCAGCGACGTCTGGCAGGTCAGCGGCCTCAAGGGCACCGGCAGCGACACCTTTACCGTGACCGACTTGTTTGTGCCGGAGAGCCGCTGTGCCCTGGACGAGCCGCTCGAATCGAACCCGCTCTACGTCTTCGGCACGACGAATATCTTCTCGTGTGGCTTTGCCTCGGTGTCGCTGGGGATGGCGCGGGCGTCGCTCGACGCCTTTGTGGATATGGCGATCACGAAGACGCCGCGAGGACTTTCGGGGCCGCTGCGAGAGCAGCAGACGGTGCAGGTCCACGTGGCTCAGGCGGAGGCGACGCTACGGTCGGCGCGGGCCTTCCTGCACCAGACGATCGAAGAAGTCTGGCGCGGCGTTAGCGAGACGGGACAGTTCAGCGTCCAGGGGCGCATCTTCCTGCGCCTGGCGACGACCTACGCCTTCCACTGCGCCTGCGAGGTCGTTGACAAGGCTTATTACCTGGCAGGCTCGACGGCGATCCTCAACAGCGCCCCGTTCGAGCGGCGGCTGCGCGACATGCACGCGGCGACGCAGCACATCCAGGCGCGTGAGGACCACTTCGAGCCGGTAGGCCAGTTCCTCCTCGGCCTGGAGCCGAGCCTGGTCTGGCTCTAACAGGCTGGCAATCGGGCAAACGGGCAAGAGCAGAGCTACTTTCGAGAACCCTTCGGCTCAGCTCCTGGTGGCCGTCTTGTCATTCCGAGGCACGAGGAATCTTGTCCTCCGGCAGCCAAGTTGCTTCAGCGCCCGTCGTCAGATACGCCCCCCTCTGCTGAATGAATCCCGCAGCTTGCGATACCACTCGTGGCACTATACCTAGCCGCTAGACGAAGCCGTAGAGCTCGGCGGCATTGCCGAGGATCCTCTGACTCTCCTCCTTGCCCACCTCCAGCGCCTCGATGGCGCGGACGGCGTCCGGCGGCTCCATGTTGAACGGGTAGTCCGTCCCCAGCATGATCCGGTCCGGCCCCACCAGCTCGATCAGGTATTTCAGCGCCAGCGGGCTGTAGACGATGGTGTCGTAGTAGAAGCTGCGCAGGTAGGCCTCCGGCGATTGCTTGGCCGTCTTGCGAGTGGCCGGGTTGTTGGCGTAGCCGTGCGCCAGCCGCCCGATTCCGTAGGGGAAGTAGCCGCCGCCGTGGGAGAGCACGACCTTGAGCCGCGGGTGGCGGTCCATGACGCCGGACAGGATGAGGGACGCGGCGGCGATCGTGGTGTCCAGCGGGTTGCCGATCAGGTTCTCGAGGGCCCAGCCGTACATACGGTCACGGCCGGCGACGTTGCTGGGGTGGAGGAAGATCGGCGCGTCCAGCTCCTCGGCGGCCTGCCAGAGCGGCTCCAGGTGGTCGGCGTCCAGGGAGCGGCCATCGCCGGTGTTGGTTACCAGCATCGCGCCGATTAGCCCGTCGCCGGTGGTGCGGCGCAGCTCGGCGGCGGCAGCGGCGCCGTCCTGCAGCGGCAGGGTCGCCATGCCCCGAAAGGCGTCTTCGCCCTTGATCCACTCCGCCAGTCCGTCGTTGATCAGACGGCAGAGCGGCAGCTGGAACTCCATTGGTAGCGTGTAGCGGTGCCAGCTAATGTAGGTGGAGAGCACGGCCCCGTCCGCGCCAATCTGCGGCAGGTGGGCCTTCACGAGGTCCATCTCGGTGAGGCTGCGCCAGGTGTCCGGCGTGACGAGGCCGGCCTGCATCTGCATCGTGTCGTTGAAGCTGAAGCGCGGCCCGTTTTCGGTCTCCTCGTAGCTCGCGCCGTAGGTCCGTGGCTCGGACTTGAGTCGCGCGAAGGCGCTGGGGGCGATAATGTGGCTGTGCATATCGATGATCAAGGAACGTCTCCTGTGGGTAGTCTGAAAGCGGGACTATTTGAAAGCGGTGTCCACCCACAGCCCCACCACTCCCACACCGCAGGTTGCCCACGCGATTATGAGGGAGCCGCTCGCTATTGACCACCGGATCGGGAGCTAAGGATGCCTGAATCGACCGAAGAGCCAAGACTACCCGCCGCCAGCCTGGTGGCGTTCATCTCGCGGGCGCTGACGAAAGTCGGCCTGCCGGACGCCGACGCCGCTACCGTGGCCGGGCTGATGGTGCAGGCCGACCTGCGCGGGTCGGACGGGCACGGCATCTTCCGGCTGCCTCAGTACGTCCGCCGCATCCGCGCCGGCGGCCTCAACGTCACGCCACAAATCCGCGTCGTGCAGGAAGCGGACGCTATGGCCCTGGTTGATGGCGACAACGGCATGGGGCACCTGGTGATGAGTCGCGCGGCGGAGGTGGCGGTCGAGAAGGCGAAGCGCAGCGGTATCGGCTGGGTGGGCGTGCGTCAGAGCAACCACGCCGGCCCGGCGGCGCTCTACGCGATGATGCCGCTCAAGCACGACATGATCGGCATCTACATGGCGGTGGGCAGCGCCAACCATCTGCCGCCATGGGGCGGCATCGACCTGCTGCTGAGCACCAACCCCATCGCCTATGCGCTGCCGGCGCTGGAAGAGCCGCCGCTCGTGCTCGATATGGCGACGACGGTGGCGGCCTACGGCAAGGTGAAGACCAAGGCACAGCGCGGCGAGACGATGCCCGAGGGCTGGATGATCGACTACCAGGGCAAGCCGCTGACCGACCCGCGCCGCGCCGATGAGGGCTTCCTGCTGCCGATCGGCGAGTATAAGGGCTACGGCCTGGCGCTGATCTTCGGGCTGCTGGCCGGGACGCTGAATGGCGCCGCTTTCGGCCGTTACGTGGTCGATTTCAACCGCGACGACACGACGACCACCAACACCGGTCACGTGATCATCGCTCTGGACGTGGCCCGCTTCTCCCCTGTCGAGAGCTTCAAGCGCGGCGTCGATTCCATCGTGCGCGACATGCGGGCATCGCGGCGCATGGAGGGCGTCGAGCGCATCCTGGTGCCGGGAGAGCAAAGCCACGCGATTTGGCAGGAGCGCTCGGCTAACGGTGTGCCGGTCGGGCCGGCGCTACGAGCCGAGCTGGACAAGCTCGCCGCTGCTCTTGGCATCGAACCGCTGGCCTAGCGGGTTGACGCCTTGACGCCTTGGGCGGAGAATCGGGCCGTAATCGCAATCTAGGGAGGGTATCCCATGGCCATTGAGACTTCCGCCGGCGCCGCCGCCCACAGCGAGGAGGACGTCGGCAACATCCTGCTGCTGGAGCACGTCAACGTCCAGCAGCCGGACCAGAGCATCGCGACGCTGTTCTACCTGGTCGGGATGGGGTTCACGCGCGACCCGCACATGATGGTGGGCCTGGAGAATATGTGGGTGAACCTGGGCGAGCAGCAGTTCCACCTGCCGACCAACCCGGCGCAGGTGCTGCGCGGCCACATCGGCCTCGTCACGCCCAGCTTGGACGCGCTCAAGACGCGCCTCGAGTCGGTTGCCGACAGGCTGGCAAGCACGAAGTTCGCCTGGCAGGACAAGGGCGACTACATCGACGTGACCTGTCCCTGGGGCAACACCCTGCGTTGCTACGAGCCAGACCCGCGCTTCGGCAACATCACGGTCGGGATGCCCTATGTCGAGCTGGGGACGCCACGAGGCACTTCGGAGGGCATAGCGCTGTTTTACCAGCAGGCGATGGGGGCCCCGGCGGCGGTGCGCGAGGAGGATGGAGGCAGCCTGGTCGAGGTGGGTATCGGCACCTACCAGAGGCTGATCTTCCGCGAAGTCGACGAAGTGCCGCCCTACGACAACCATCACATCGCCGTTTATCTGGCGAACATGTCCGGCCCGTACCAGTTCCTCAACGAGCATGGCCTGGTGACAGAGCAGATGCAGAACCACCAATGCCGCTTCAAGGAGATCATCGACCCGCGTGACGGCCGGCCCCTGTTCACCCTGGAGCACGAGGTGCGCGGCCTGCACCACGCCATGTACCGTCGGCCGCTGGTCAACCGGACGGCGGGCCAGTACCTGGAGCCGCGCCGGGTCGGCGGGGTAACTACCTTCGGGACGGTGATGTAGCAGCTACTAGTAGCAGCCTGCTAAGGGATCGCGGACCAATCCGCGGCCTTGACCAGCGCCACTGCCGTCCAGCCACTGCCGTCCGGCATTAGGACGATGGCGTCCCCCTCATCGATGATCGGCAAGCCGAGCACGGTGAGGTTGGTGCTGTGCGTCACCATCATCGTGTTGAGGCCCGCCGGCGGTACGGCGCTGAGCAGCCTGCTCATCACCTGCGCTGTTGTAGCGGCGTCACGGACCAGTTGCTGCTCCAGTGCGAGGTCGATGTCGTACGTCCCGAAAGCCAGGCCGGCAGTCTCGCGCGTGCGGCAGTAGGGACTCGTGACAGCGACGCCGTAGGGGATGCCGAGGCGGCGGATCTCGGCCCCGAGCATGCGTGACTGCTCTCGCCCAGCGGCGCTGAGGTTGCGCTGATTAGAGCAGTCGCGCGCCGTGAAGGGCTCGCGGTCGGACTGCGACATGTCTGTCAGGGCGTGGCGGAAGATGACGATGTGGCCGCCGCCGCGTAAGGTCTCGACGAGCCGAGGGCCGGGAAGGCTCGGCACGGTGATCGCGGCTGGACTAACGGCCGCGCTGGGCGTCGATGTTGCCGCTGGCTGAGTCGACGTCGCCACCGGAGCCGGAGTTTCGTTGCTGCCACCGCAGGCGATGAGGCTAAGGGCCGCGAACAGCGCGCCCGTCCCGATGAGAGCGGATCGAATCACGTCGTAACGATGCACTGCGGATTCACCGCTGACAAGAGTCTGGCCTAGCTGAAAAGTCCAGGCCTGCGTGGTAGCAATCGGGTTCGTCTAGGCGTAGTATTGGGCCGAGTTACGGAACCGGAGTCGCGGTTCCGGTGATCAAAGCAAAACCAAGCGTATTCGCCACAATGGAGGAGCAGCCATGACCAAGCAACAATACGTTGAGCCGACGGGAGACCAGCGCGCCGGCTGGCATAAGGACGGCAACGCCAATCGCAGCTTCACGCGCCGCTTGCCCACCGCCTGGGAGATGTTCCTCAAGGAAGAGGGTCTGCCGGTCTTCACCGGCATTGGCATGAAGGATTCCCGAGAGCTACCCCGCGCCGACTGGCCGCGCCTTGGCGGCAAGGGGACTTACATCCAGCTCCTCGGCACCAGCAACGACACCGGCATGTTCGTGGTCGAAGTGCCGGCTCGCGGCGCCCTGAAGCCGCAACGCCACCTCTACGAAGAGCGCTACATCGTCCTCGATGGCCGCGGCAGCGTCGAGGTCTGGAAGGAAGGCAGCAGCGCCAAGACCTCATTCGAATACCAGCAGTGGAGCGTCTTCGCCATCCCGCTCAACGCCAACTTCCGCGTCATCAACGCCTCTTCTAGCCCGGCGCTGCTGCTGGGCGTGAACACCGCCCCCAAGGCGATCAACACCTACCAGAACAAGCCCTTCATCTTCGATAACCCCTTCACGTTCGAGGACCGCTTCGGCGGCAACCTGGAGGAGTACTGGAAGCCGGGTGAGGACTTCGAGCCGCAGCCCACGCGTGGCCGCGCCATGATCACCGGTAACCCTGATCCCGGACGCCTCCAACACCTACCTGCCGCTGGATAACAACCGCGGTCCCGGCCATCGCTGGGTCGCCCCCAACATGGCCAGCAACACCATGCTTCAGGGCTGGATTGCCGAGTACCCCAGCGGCCGCTACGCCAAGGCGCACCACCACGCCGCCGGCGCCGTCCTGGTCTGCATGCGCGGCAAGGGCTACAGCATCACCTGGCCCATGGACGAATGCGGCATCAACCCCTGGAAGGACGGCCATGGCGACCTGGTCCGGATGCAGGAGTACGGACCCGGCGGCATGATCAGCGCCGCTCCCGGCCCGGCCGACTGGTACCACCAGCACTTCGCCTACGGCAAGGACCCGTTCCGCGTCTTCAACTACACCGGCCCCATGCCCGGAAACCCGGCCGCCAGCCCCGGCGGTGGCGCCGGCGATGGCGGCGGCGAGGGCGAGCTGCGCATCCAGCACGCCGACATCACCGATGGCGGCCACGCCCTTCCCTATTACATGGAAGACCCCCACATCCGCGAGCACTTCGAGATGAAGCTGAAGGAGGAGGGCGCCGTCAGCACCATGCCTCCAGAGGTCTACACCAAGGAAGGCTCTAACGTGAAGGTGATGACGGACTAAGCGCCTTCTCGCCCAAACAGCACAGAAGGACGGCCCTCGCGGCCGTCCTTCTGCTTGCTACCAGGGTTGGACGTATGCTCGCGGCAGGAGGATGAGGCATGACGGACAGGCTCAAGGGCAAGGTAGCAATCGTCACCGGCGCGGGCTCTCGCGGGCCGGGCGTAGGCAACGGCAAGGCCGCTGCCATCCTCTTCGCGCGCGAGGGCGCCAGCGTGTTCTGCGTCGACCTCAACGCCGAACGCGCCCAGGAGACCGTCAGCCTGATCGAAGCTGAGGCTGGCGTGGCCTCGGCATTCGTGGCCGACGTTACCAACGCCGAAGACTGCGTTCGCATGGCACGGGCCGCGGTCGAGCGCTACAGACGAATCGATATCCTGCAGAACAACGTCGGTATCCCCTCGCGGCAGGCGCTGGGTCAGGTCACGGCCGAGGAATGGGACGCGGTCATGGCGGCGAACGTGCGCAGCGTGACGCTGGCGACGCAGGCGGCCACCCCGCTCATGGCCGAGGGTGGCGCCGTGATCAACCTCTCGTCGATAGCCGCTGTGCGCGCCTATCCATCAACTTCGCTGGCCTACTCGACCAGCAAGGCGGCGATCATCGGCCTGACAGTGGCGCTGGCGGGTCAGCTGGGCGGTCGCGGTATCCGTGTGAACTGCATCGCGCCGGGCCAGATATACACGCCGCTGGTCGCGGACAGGCTGACGCCGGAGCTACGCCAGGCGCGCGCGACCGCCGGGATTCTCAAGGCGGAGGGCACGGCCTGGGACGTGGCCTGGGCGTCCGTCTTCCTGGCCTCTGACGAGGCGCGCTGGATTACGGGCCAGACGCTATTCGTGGATGCGGGGCTGTCGATTGCGCTGCCGGGCGAGGCGGGTCCGCTGGCGCCGGGCGCGTTTTCCTCTACCAGTTAAGAATCGATAGAAAGCACCAAGTTGGTTCGCCGCGGGTTCATGAATGAAACTATTAGGTCTACATTGACATCCCAAATCTCTAGATGGACACTGCTCCCAAAGACCGGATCTGAAGATCCGGTTAGTGAGAATGGGGAGAATCGTATGGAGTCCACTAAATCTTGGCAAGCGAGCACGATGTCGCGGAGGCCAAGAAGCTCACCGCGGCCGCCGGATTCAGCGGCCCGGCCGAGTTCAACTGGATGTACAACGCGAGCAGTGGCTCGGCGCCTCAAGAAGACCAGCTGATGATCGACAGCATCAACCAGTCAGGCGTCTTCAGGGTCAAGGCGATCGCCGAAGCCAATAGGGTCCAGGAGCGCAACTGCCGTTCCCTTCGCCAGTGCAACGCCATGATCCGCACCAGCGGCAGCGAGTACGACATGGACTATTTTATGCGCGAACAGACCTACGGCGCGAGGGAGGGCGGCGACCCAGTGTACCCGAATCCTGCGCTGAACAGCCTGGCCGATAAGTTCAGGCAAGAGATTGACTTTGAGAAGCGGGTTGCGATTGTTAAGGATTACCAGAAGGCCCAAGCCGAGTTCTTCTCGATGATCCCGGCAACCCACGAGTACACGGTCTTTACCTTCCGCCAGCCCTGGCTGCACAACGTCGGCAATCCTGTGGCCGAAGGCTACCCGTATTTCGGCGGCCATCAGCAGTGGCTCAGCCAGGACATGCCGCGACGCAACGGCTAGACAGCAGGGTGACAGGGTGATAATAAGCGGGACTTCCTCCAGAGGGGAGGCCCCGCTTCTTTAGATAGCAACCTCGCCGGGCGACAACTACTGGAAGCAGATCTCGGAGGAATAGGTATGACGGCACCGAAATACACCGAACCTACGGGCGATGGGCGCGCCGGATTCCAGAAAGGCGACGGCTACGTCTACGCAAAGCGGATGGCTACGGCTTGGGAAACCTACCAGAAGGAAGAGGGTATCCCCGTCTACAAGGCTGTCGGCGTTAAGGACTCACGCGAGCTGCCGCGCACCGACTGGGATCGAGTCGGTGGCAAGGGTACCTTCATTCAGCTGCACGGCACCAACAACGCGACGGGCATGTTCGTGGTTGAAGTGCCGGCTCGGGGGGCGTTAAAGCCCCAGAAGCACATGTACGAGGAGCGCTACATCGTCCTGGACGGGCGCGGCAGCGTCGAGGTCTGGAAGAACAATTCGAGCGCCAAGACTTCGTTCGAGTTTCAGCAGTGGAGCGTTTTCGCGGTGCCCCTCAATGCTAACTTCCGCGTCATCAATGCCTCGTCCGCGCCGGCGCTGCTGCTCGGCGTCAACACGGCGCCGCGGGCGATCAATACCTACCAGAGCCGGTCGTTTGTCTTCGACCTGGACTTCGACTTCGAAAACCGGTTCGGCGGCAACTTGGAGGACTTCTGGAAGCCGGGCGAGGAGTTTGAGCCGCAGCCGATACGCGGCCGGGCGATGATCACAACCAACCTGATCCCGGAGGCCGCGACTACGTATCTGCCGCTGGACAACAACCGCGGTCCCGGCGCTAGATGGCTCGCGCCGAACATGGTTGGCAACACGCAGCTGCAGGGCTGGATCGCGGAGTACCCCAGCGGCCGCTACGCCAAGGCCCACCACCACGCCTCAGGGGCCGTGCTGGTCTGCATGCGTGGCGCCGGCTACAGCCTCACCTGGCCAATGGACATCGGTGGCAGCACTCCCTGGGAGAACGGTCAGGGCGACTGCGTCAAGATTCAGGAATACGGCCCCGGTGGCATGGTGAGCGCTGCTCCGGGACCGGCGGACTGGTTCCACCAGCACTTCGCCTGTGGCAAAGACCCGTTCCGTGTCTTTAATTACACCGGTGGCGTCCCCGGGGCGATGGCCGGCTATAACGGCGACGAGGTCGAGATTGGCGAGCAGACGGTCCAGCGTTCGCTAACCGACACCGACAAGGGCGGCAACGCCATCCCGTACTACCTGGAGGACAAGCACATCCGCGAGCTGTTCAAGCAGAAGCTGGCGGACAACGGCGCCGATATCTCGATGCCGGAGGAGGCCTACACCCAAGCCGGCTCCAACATCAAGGTAATGTCGGACTAGCAACAGGCATACGGGCACACTGGCATAGCGTAAGGAGGGAGGTCGTCATGGCCTTCCTCCTTCGTTTGTCTGCCAATGCTGTGACATTGTGCTGGGATGTGCCGATGCTTCATGCCTCGGGGTTCAGCCCGAGGTACGCTCTCTCCCTCCCTCTTTCACAGACGTCGGGTCCGAAGTGTAAGATGCCAAGGCCTTGCCAGACCGTACTGCCATCGAGGTCCGCGCGACCGCACCCGAAGCGCCCGAAATGGTCGCGTCGGCAGACCCATCCCGTGTGTTTGCGGGTCACCGGCGTCTCTATCTGTCCCTCGGCGCGATGGCGTTTCTCCTCTTCTGGGGCCTGCCGAGCCTGATCCTGCCGCTCTCGACCGATGAGGCGATCTACGCTGTCGGTGCCCGCACCGTCCTGCGCGGCGGTGAGCTCTACCGCGACTTCTGGGACATCAAGCCGCCACTCACCTACCTGACCTATGTCGTGCCGCTGGGCATCGGCGGCGCGGACAGCGTCCTGGCGCTCCGGCTCTTCAATCTGCTGGCTATTGGTGCCGGCATGGCGGTGGTTTTCGCGCTTACCGCCCGCTTTTTCAGCGACCGGGCGGCGCTGCTCGCGGCCTGCTTATACTGCTTCGGCTACTTTGGCGTCGCCTGGTTCGGGCACCAGGGAGAGGCGGAGAGCTACATGGCTGCGCCGCTGCTCCTCGCTTTCGCGGCCTATCGCGTCCGTGGCGCGGGCGTGTATCGCATGGCGCTGGTCGCCGGCCTCCTGCTGGGCATAGCGATTGCCTACAAGCCGACAGCCGCGCTGCTCGCGTTGGGTCTGCCGGCGATGGAGCTACTGTTCCGGCAGCAGGACTGGACGCCGCGCGCCGCCGTCGAGCGGCTGGCGCTGGCGGCGGTGGGAGTTCTCGCGGTGCAGGCGGCATGGGTGGCGTATCTGCTCGCCGTCGGGACGTGGGCGGACTTCGTCGATATTCAGCGCAACTACACGCTGCCGTACAACGACTATCGCTGGCTGGCTGGCACACCCTTGTGGCGCTCGATCCTGGATCCGACCGGCGGCTGGCTGGTCAATTCGGCCTATCTAATCGTCCCGGCGTGGATAGCGGTAATGCTGGGTCTGTTCCGGGGAAAGCGGCAGCCTACTTTGCTACTTGGGGGGCTGGCGTTGCTGGCCGTGCTCTCCGTCTGGTGGCAGGGTAAGTACTTCGACTACCACTGGCTCATTGTCCTGCCCTTCCTGGCGCCGCTGGCCGGTTACGCCTTCGACCAGGCGATCGACCTGACGCGATCTCTGGCGCGAGGGGATGCCTATCTCGCGCGAGGGCTGCTGGCGGCGGGGTTCATCGTCCTGGCGATCTGGCCCGTCCTGCGCACCTACGACGCCTACGGCCTGCTCCTCGACCGCACATTAGGCAACATCAGCCAGCAAACGGTCGAGAACCATTACCTCGCCGAGTACGAGGCGAACGTCCAGCTAGTGGACCAAATCCGCGAGCAGGGCGATCCCGACGACTCCTTCTACGTCTTCGGCTTCTGGGCCTTGCCTTATTTCCTGGAAGAGAGGCCCTTGCCCGCCCGTTTCATCACCAACGCCAGCGTGCGCTCCACCTGGTCGCCGGAGTCCTGGCGCCAGGAGCTGATCGATGATCTGGAGAGGGTGCGGCCGCGCTTTGTCGCGGTGGCCGCGGGCGACCACCAGCCCTGGCTGACCGGTACCTATCAGGCCTCCGACCAGTTCATGTGCGACAGCTTCCCGGAGCTGCGCCGCTTTATCGAAGAGAACTACCACGCGATCATGAACAACGGCCTCTTCGTCCTTTATGACGCCGAAGCTACCCTGCACAGCGCGGCGCCGCGCTGCGTGGCTTGACGAGACCATAGGGAGAAGCGGCCGGCCCTGGCCGGCGTGGTCACGGGCCTCGGCTGAGCGAGATCAGGCGTCGCGCTGAAGGACGGCCTGGATCGCCTCCGGCTCGACCGCGATCTCGACGCCGGCGCGCTCTTCCTGGAGCAGCATCGCGACGCGTGAGTCGCGCTCACCCCAGCCGCGGTTGACGGCTTCGGTCAGCTCTTCGCGCGCCAGGTTGGCCAGGCGCATTGGCACGCCCAGCTCACGCCCCAGCTGCGTCGCCAGCGTCACATCCTTGTGCGCCAGCCGCAGCGCGAACGAGGGCGGGTCGAACTTGCCGGGCAGGAATTCGTCGGCCAGGCGGTCGAAGGTGCGGCGGCGGCCCTGGGCGCCCTGCCGCACCGCGTCCCAGAGGTCGATAGGGTCAACGCCTGCCTTGACGCCAAGGGTGAAGACCTCCGCCAGGATGGTCTGGATGGCGTAACCGGCGCAGTTGTGCACCAGCTTGGCTACCGTCCCGGCGCCGATCGGCCCGATGTACTTGACCTGATCGCCGATAGCGTCCAGGAGGGGCTTGTGCCGCTCGAAGGCTGACGCGTCGCCGCCGGCCCAGATCGCGAGGCGGCCGCTATTGGCTCCGGACGGGCCGCCACTGACGGGCGCGTCCAGCACGTCGATGCCGCGGGCGGCGAACTCGGCGTGCAAGCGGCGCATGAGGCTGGGCGAGTTGGTCGAGAGGTCGAGCCAGGCTGAGCCTCGCTTCATGCCGGCGAGCAGGCCGCCCTCGCCGAGGGCCACGGACTCGACCTCCGCCGGGCCGGGCAGCGAGGTAAAGACGACGTCGCAGGCTTCCGCCACGCGCCGCGCGCTGTCGGCCCACTCGCAGCCGGCAGCGAGGTGACGCTCCCCGGCCTCGCGGCGCAGGTCGTGGACCACGAGGTCGTAGCCGGCCTTGCGCAAGTTTAGGGCCATGCCGCCGCCCATGGTGCCGAGGCCGATAAAGCCGACTTTCATGCTGTACCTCTCTTCCCCGGATGGCGTTTGATTGTTGGATTGATCTGGACGTTTTTCCCGGCGCTCAGGCGATCTGCAGATTCGCCGGCAGCGGCGGTTGAGCGCGGTTTTCTGATTGATCCCGGTGCAGCGCGACCGCGGCTATCGTTGGCGATTGGACCGAACCAGTAGAGCCATGGCCTCATGGTAGCGCAGACGCGGTCGAGCGCTTAGAAGCCGGGGGCAGTGAAGGGCGGATGGCGGTGTCGTTTGTGGTGAGAAGGGTGGTCGATGCCCCAGCCTCGAAGCTGGGGCATGAGGAGGCGATTCGCGTTGCCCGGTTGATCGTGGGGTTGGCCATGACGGGTTTATCAGGGCGGCCCTAACCGATCTCTGGTTTGCGCAGCAAAATTGGAGGGGCAGGCCACTCGACCTGCCCCTCCAGCGTCCTTAGCGGCCCGCGTTCGCCTATGCTCGCGGCTTGATGTTCTGGTTCAACCGGAAGAGGTTCCGCGGGTCGTACTTCGTCTTTACTTCGACAAGACGATCATAATTGGGCGCCGAAGGCGGAGCGGACCAGCTTATCAGCATCCTTGTCCTCGGCGCCGACAAAGTTGAGATATACACCGCCCGTTGAAAGCGGATTGAGCCGGTCCCAGTAGGAGCGGGCCCAGGCGGCGTGACGGGCCGTGTCGCCGGTAGTGTCTCTCCAGTTGGCATCCAGGCTGATCATGAAGGACGCGGTCCGCTCGCCGAATGCAGTCTCCTTTGCACCGACGCTCCGGACACCTTTGCCCAGATGGACGATGTTAATCATGGATAGCTCCGAGGTGCGATTGTTTGCAGCCTCTGCCAGGATCTCGATTGCGTCATCACCCAGCTCGTTAAGGTAGATCGACTTCCAGTAGCTGATCAACGGGTTTTCGAGGGGGAAGAAGAAGTCGAACGAAGACTGCATGGCTCTGAAGGGGAGCGGACCGCTCATGTCGAATAGTGGCGTGCCCAGCTCCCGCAGAGGCTGTATCAGCCGCAGACCCTCCTCGACATCGCCGGGGTAAACGCCGGCGATGATCAGTACCTGCTGGCCATGGACCGGCGGTGGCATGTGCTCGCTCACCGGGACGGTGAATGGAATTGCGTTCGAAGTGATGTCTTCCTGGGCGTCAGGCAGCCAGTCGCGCCACTTGCGCAGGACGTTCGCGGCTTCGGCTAACGGATACATGACAAGAGCCGCCGGGACAATTGGACCCACGGGATGCACCTTGAACTCGAAGGAGGTAACGACGCCGAAGTTGCCGCCGCCACCGCGGAGGGCCCAGAAGAGGTCCGGATTCTCCGCCGCGCTGGCCGTAATCAGCTCGCCCGACGCGGTCACCACCTCAGCCGAGACGAGGTTGTCGCAGCTCAGACCATGCTTGTTCCGTAGCCAGCCAATGCCTCCGTTGAGGGTCAGTCCACCGATGCCCGTGGTCGAGACCACGCCGCCCGGCGTCGCCAGTCCAAAGGCTTGAGTCTCCCGGTCCACGTCTCCCCAGGTAGCGCCACCCTGGACTCGGACGGTCCCCGCCTTACGGTCGAGATGGATGCCGTTGAGCTCCGTCAGGTCGATTATCAGGCCGTCGTCGCAAATCGAGTTGCCGGCGACGCTATGCCCGCCACCGCGGACGGCTACCACCAGGTCATGATTGGCGGCAAACCTCACCGCGTCGATAACGTCTGCCGTGGAACGAGCTCGCAAAATCGCACCCGGATGCCGGCCCGCGAACATGCCGTTGTAGACATGACGCGCCGGCTCATAAGCCGCGTCCTCCGGCCGAAGCAATGGCCCTCGCAGGCTCATCATCAGCTCCGCGAGGTCCTCTTCCTGGAAGGACGCCGTTGTTCCAGAATTGGTTTTTATCTTGAGGTCCGCCATGTTTCTCCTTTGGTGGCTGTCAGCCGTCTCTCGAACGAGAGGCCAATTGTAACCGCCGCAGGTCCATTTCAGGTGGGTTGTCCCATTGCCGGTGCCGAAATCCTCTCGATGCTTCTGCCTCTCCATGCCCCAGCCTCAAAGGCTGGGGCATGGGCCTGGCGCTTTCGACGATCTTCGGTCGTTATCGCTCCCCGGAATTACAAGGTGGCGGTAAACCGGGCCGTGGCCTGCGGTTGGGGGTAGGCACCCCAGCCTGGAAGGCTGGGGCATGAGGTGGCGTTCGGACCTTGATTTCTTGCGCTGGTCACATGACGCCCCGGAGATACTTGGCTGAGACCCTGGCTTCTTAGAGATGCGCCCGGCGGTTAGTGGAGGGCGCGGGCCTCGACGCCGGAGAGGCGGTTGGCCTCTTCCTGCGTGATCTTGCCCTCGGCGACGAGGGCGGCTGCCTGGGACGGCGAGAGGTCAGTCCTGCCCAGCGCTTCGACCTTCAGCTGCCGCAGCGGCCTGACCAGCATGAAGACGGAGACCATCAGCACCAGGAGGATCGCGGAAGAGAAGGCGACAGTGGTCGGCGCGCCGACGCTGTCGGCCGCGGCGGTCAGGGGCAGCACGCCGAGGGGCATGACGCCGAAGGACATCATCAGCAGCGAGTTGACCCGGCCGCGCAGCTCACTGGGGACCTTGGCCTGGATCACGGTGTTGTTGGTGCTCATGAACAGCATCTGGCCGATGCCGGCGCCCGAGAGGCAGGCCAGCGCCAGCCAGAAAGATGGCGCGACGGCGAAGCAGAAGAGGAATATACCCATGGTGGTGCCGCCGAAGAACATCAGGCGACCCTTCCAGGGCTGGCTGTCCATGTTCGCGGAGACGATGGCGCCCATCAGGCCGCCGAGCCCGGCCATCGCCGCCATCAGGCCGAGACCGGAGGGTCCGCGATTGAAGACCTCTTCGGCGAACACCGGCAGCATCTGCTGCACCGGGAAGCCGAAAAGCGGGATCAGCAGGCTGGTCGCGATCATGATCCCGATGAGTTGGTTGGTGCGGACGTAGCTCAGGCCTTCGCGGAACTCCTGGAAGAAGTTTGTGCCGCGTGATGCGGCCTTGAGGCCGTGCTTCGGCAGGTGGAACTCGGATACCACGGCCAGGGAGAAGAGACCGGTCGTTATCAAGTAGACCCAGCCGGGTCCCAGCGGCGCGATCAGCAGACCGGCCATCGCCGGCGCGGCGATGCGGGTGAAGTTGGCGCCGCCCATCTGCAGCGAGATCGCGTTCATCAGCTTGTGCTGCGGCACCAGCAGCGGCACCAGGGCTGACCGCGCCGGCATGTTGATGGCGAACACCGCGCCGGTAACCAGCGAGATGGCGAAGAGGTGCCAGAACTGGATCCAGCCGCCGAGGATCAGCACCGTCACGACCACGCTGGCCATGGCCGCGACGACCTGGGTGCCGATGAGCAGGTACTTCTTGTTGACGCGGTCCGCGACCACGCCGGCGATCGGCGCGACCAGCAGGGTCGGCAGGCTGATGGCGAGGGCGATGAGGCCAAGGGATGAGGCCGAGTTGGTCAGGTCGAACGCGAGGTAGCCGCGCAGGACGAACTGCATCTGCATGCCCATGAAGAAGGCAATGTTGCCGGCGAAGTACCAGCGATAGTCGGGCTCGCTGAGCGAGGCAAATGTAGATGATCCGGGCAGGTGGCGCCCGGTTTCGGCGGTGGCTGAGGCTGTAGACAAGATCCCCCCTGCTGTCAACGCGCGTTCGCGTTCCTAACAGGATAGAGAATCGGGCGGCGCAGGCAAACCTTTGCCGCGTTTCAAACTGCCTACACGCTCTGCCCGGCCGCGTAGCCGGAGGCCCAGGCCCACTGAAAGTTGTAGCCGCCCAGCCAACCCGTGACGTCCACAACCTCGCCGATGAAGTAGAGACCGGGGACGCGCCGCGCCTGCATCGTCCGCGAGTCCAGGCCGGCCGTATCCACGCCGCCCACGGTCACCTCAGCTTTGCCGAAGCCGCGGGTGCCGCTCGGCCGCAGCTCCCAGCCCTCGATCAGTGCGGCGATTCCTTCCAGCTCCCGCGGGCCGAAGCGGTTAATCGGCCGGCTGGGGGCGTGGCGGGCGCACCAGGCTTGAGCGAAGCGGCGTGGCCAGCGGTCGCCGAGGACGGTGACCAGCTCTCGGGCCTCGTCCTTATGCGCCGTCAGCATATCGAGGGCGGACTGGCCAGGCAGGAGGTCGATGCTGATCGGCTTGCCGGACGGCCAGTAGCTGGAGATCTGGAGGATCGCCGGGCCGCTGAGACCGTCGTGGGTGAAGAGGAGGTTCTCGTGGAAGGACTGACCGGCGCAGCTCGCAACCACGTCGAGCGAGACGCCGCTGAGCTCGGCGCAGAAGCTCAAGTCATCGCCTGCGAAGGTCAGCGGCACCAGACCGGGCCGCGGCTCGACGATCCCGAGGCCGAACTGCTTCGCGAGCCGGTAGCCGAAGTCGGTGGCGCCCATCTTCGGTATCGAAAGGCCGCCGCTGGCCACCACCAGCGACTCGGACTCGAAGGCGCCGGCATCGGTCTCGATGCGGAAGCTGTCTGCTTCGCTGACCGAGACGACGCGGGCGTCCAGGGTCTCGACGCCGGCCGCCGCGGCTTCGGTGTTGAGCATATCGACGATCTGGCGCGAGCTGCCGTCGCAGAAGAGCTGGCCGAGCTTCTTCTCGTGATAGGCAATGCCGTGCCGCTCGACGAGGGCGATGAAGTCGGACGGGGTGTAGCGTGACAGGGCGGAGCGGGCGAAGTTGGGGTTGGCGGAGAGGTAGTTCTCCGGCGTGGCGTAGAGGTTGGTGAAGTTGCAGCGGCCGCCACCGGAGATCAGGATTTTCTTGCCGCGGCCCTGGGCGGTATCCAGGAGGAGGACCGAGCGCCCGCGCTTGCCGGCCTCGATGGCGCACATGGAGCCGGCCGCGCCGCCGCCGATGACGGCCACGTCATAGCGACGAGTGGCGGGCTCAGTCAGATTGCGCCGCCCGCGAACGGCAGAGCTGCTGCGCTTCGTGATCATGCTGGCGATCCTCCATTGCAGTCTGACCATGGCGTTCGAGTCTGTGCTGCCGGCGTTCTCGGCGGAGCGGCTGACAGGCGATGCCGGCGGCTTCGGGCCGATGCTGATTGGCGTCGGCGCCGGGTCGCTGGTCGCCAGCGTGGCGGTGTCCGGCATCCGCACTTCACAAGGACGCGGCAAGACCTTGCTGGCGATGGCGTTGCTGAGCGGTGTCGGGCAGGTGTTGCTGTCGCTGACCGCGACCCTGGCGCTGGCGATCGCCGCCGCGGCCCTGATGGGCGGCGCTCAGGCCGCCTTCATGACGATGGCCCAGGCGACGACCCAGTCGATTGCTGCCGACGAATTTAGGGGCCGGGTAGCCAGCATCAACACGTTCAGCCTGGGCGGCGCCATGGCGATCATGAACCTGACCAACGGCTCGATTGCGGCCTACATCGGCGCGCACAATATCCTGCTGATCGATGGGATCATCTTCCTGGTCGCGGCCCTTCTGGGGCTTCTGCTGGTCTCCGGCCGGACGGCTTACGGACGCTCGCCGATCTCCGAGACGGCCCTGGGGGCGATATGAATCTGCCGTCTGAGGACGCTGTCGAGCCGTTCCGTCTCAGTCCCGGCTTCTTTGCCTTCGTCGGCCTGCTACTGGCGCCGGCGATCGCCGCCCTGGCGATCTACCTCGGCGCCTGGTTGGTGGCGGACGAGGTGCGCGCCGCCCAAAGCGCTTCCGGCGAGCAAGGCAGCGAGTTCGCCATCACCAGAGCCGATGAGGTCGCCGGTTGGAAGAAGACGCTGGTCGGAATCTGTCCGGCGCACTGACCTAACCGCCACGTCACGAGTTGTTGTAACGTGACAGGGTGGCAACCGCTCCAACCCCCGATATGACGGCAGCATCCCCCAATGGCGTCGCTATCGACGCCTTGCCCTTGATCCAGACCAGCGGCCTGACCAAGCGCTACGGCAAGAACGTCCTGGCGCTGGATACGCTGGACCTGCTGATCGGCGGCGGCGTCACCGGCCTCGTGGGGGCTAACGGCGCCGGCAAGAGCACGCTGATCAAAATCCTCCTTGGCCTGCTCGCCCCTACCAGCGGCGAGGCCTCGATCCTGGGCTTCGACGTGCGTACCCAGGGCACGAAGCTGCGGCAATTCGTCGGCTATATGCCGGAGCACGATTGCCTGCCGCCGGACGTAACTGCCACGGACTTCGTTGCCCATATGGCGCAGATCAGCGGCATCCCTCGCGCCGCGGCCAGGGAGCGCACCGCGGAGGTACTACGCCACGTCGGCCTGTTTGAGGAGCGCTACCGGCCGATGGGTGGCTACTCGACGGGCATGAAGCAGCGCGTGAAGCTGGCCCAGGCCCTGGTCCACGATCCCCGGCTCCTGATGCTCGACGAGCCGACCAACGGCCTCGACCCGGCCGGCCGTGATGACATGCTCGACTTGATCCGCCGAGTCGGCGCCGACTTTCAAATCGCCATCCTCATGTCGTCGCATCTGCTCGGCGAGATCGAGCGAGTCTGTGACTACCTCGTCGTTATCGATGGCGGCCGCCTGGTGCGCTCCGATACCCTGTCCAGCTTCACGGGCGAGATGCAGGTCCTGACAGTCGAGGTCGAGTCACGCCAGGATGAGCTGGTCGCGAGGCTACAGGCTGAAGGGCTGCAGGTGGCCATCGAAGGACGGCTGATCCTCATCCACCTTGACGGCTCCGCGCCATACGATCTGGTGCGCGACGCCGTTGTCGGACTCGACGCCGGGCTGCTCAGGCTCGAGCAGCGCCGCCACCGTCTCGAAGACCTCTTCCGCTCCGACGAAGCCGAGGAGGCCGAGAGTGGCTGAGCAGGCCAATAGCCCCACGGGCAGCATCTACGACCTCGGCTACCGGCCCCATGAAGGCGAGCGCCTGGGACGCGCCTACGCGACCTTTGCGCTCTTCGTCTATAGCCTCAGGGGCGTCTTCGGCCTGGGGCGGTCGGCGCTGAGCAAGGTGTTCTCCATGGGTTTGGCCGTGGTAGCACTGGTCCCGGCGGCGATTCAGCTTGGGATAGCAGCGATTGCGCCGCTGGAACTGGAGATCATCCCGCCGGAGGAGTACTTCAGCTTCGTCCAGATCGTCCTCGCCTTATTCTGCGCCGTCGTCGCTCCGGAGATCATCGGACGCGATCAGCGCAACCGGACTCTGCCGCTGTACTTCTCGCGCGCCCTCTCCCGGCCGGATTACGTCACGTCCAAGCTGGGCGCCCTCGCCGCCGGCGTGTTCATCGTTGTGGGCCTACCGCAGGTCATCTTGCTGCTCGGCAGCGCCGTCGCGACCGACGATGTCGTGAGTTACCTGGGCGACAACGCGGGTGACCTGCCGCCGATCCTGGGCGGCTCTCTGCTTGTGGCCGTCTTCTTCGCGACCGTCTCGCTGACGATTGCCAGCCAGACGCCGCGCCGCGCCTTCGCGACCGGTGGCGTACTGGCCTATTTCGTGATCTTCACGATCCTCGGCAGCATCCTCGTGAACACGACCTCGGGGACCGTCCAGGACTATTCGGTCCTGATCAGCCCGATTGATGTCCTCGATGGCTCCGTGCACTGGCTCTTCGGCGCCCAACCGCCCTCTGATTCTGACCTGGTGCACTCCGGCCTGGCCGGCGGAGTCTATGTGCTCGCCGCCTTCGCCTATATCGGCGCCGCGTTGGGGCTGCTCTTCCGCCGCTTCATGAGGCTGACGGTCTGATGTCGATGTCTGAGGCCGTTACCCCACCAACTGTCAGCGTAGAAAACGTTTCGCGCTGGTACGGCAACGTGGTCGCGGTCAACGACATCAGCTTCGCCCTCGGCCCCGGGATCACCGGCCTGCTCGGGCCTAACGGCGCCGGCAAATCGACGCTGCTGAATATGCTCTCCGGGCTACTCAAGCCCTCGAACGGGCAGGCCCTCGTCATGGGTGAGCCGGCCTGGCGCAACCCGTCCGTCTATAAGCGCCTGGGGCTGGTGCCTGAGCGCGAGGCGGTCTACGACTTCCTTACAGGCCAGGACTTCGTCCGGCTCAGCGCCCGTCTGCATGATCTTCCGGACGTGGACGCCGCCTCCCTGCGCGCCCTGGAGGCCGTGGAGCTGACCGACGCCAAAGACCGCAAGTCGGGCGGCTACTCGAAGGGCATGAAGCAGCGCCTCAAGATCGCCGCCTCCATCGTCCACCAGCCCTCGATCCTCCTGCTGGACGAGCCGTTCAACGGCGCCGACCCCCGCCAGCGCCTGCGGATGATGGACATGCTGCGGCGCATGGCGCGGGAGGGCGCCACCATCCTTTTCTCCTCTCATATTCTTGAAGAGGTGGAGCGCCTGGCGGAGAATGTCCTCGTCATCGTCGCCGGGCGGCTGGCGGCGTCTGGCGATTTCCACGCCATCCGGCGGCTGATGACCGACCGGCCCCACGCCGTGATGCTGCGCTCCAGTGACAACCGGGGCCTGGCCGCGGCCCTGGTCGGCGAGCCGGCGATTTTCGGGCTCGATTTGGCCGAGGAAGGGCTCACGGTCCGCACGTCAGACCTGCTCGCCTTCGCATCGATCGCGCCGCGGCTGGCGCAAAAGGCCGGTGTAACCCTGTTCGAGCTGTCTCCTACGGATGAGTCGTTGGAGAGCGTCTTCTCCTACCTGGTGCAGCGATGATCGGCTTCATCTTCCTCCTCACGCTGCGACAGCTCATCGGTCGGCGCAGCACGTTGTTGCTCGCCGGTTTGGCGGCCCTGCCGGTGCTGCTGGCAATCGTCTTCCGGCTCAGCGATACGGGCACGGAGGCCGGGGAGTGGACGGCGCAGGTGCTCTACCTCGGCCTGGTGGTGACGGCGGTGCTGCCACTGACGGCGCTCCTGCTCGGCACCTGCGTCCTTGGCGATGAGTTCGAGGACGGGACGGCGGTCTATCTGCTGACCAAGCCGCTGCCGCGCTGGCAGATCCTGGCCCCGAAGCTGGCGGCGGCCTGGTTATTGACGGCGAGCCTGGTGCTGACATCAACGGTCGTGTCCGGCGTTATTGCGCTCAAAGGTGGCGATTCGGCGATCATCACCGGCTTCGGTATCGCGATGGTGATCGCGGCGCTGGCTTACTGCACCGTCTTCGTCGTGCTGAGCGTGGCTACCACCCGCGCGCTGATCGCCGGCCTGATCTACGTCTTTCTCTGGGAGGGAGCCGTCACCGGCATCTTCGAAGGGGTGCGTTACCTCAGCATCCGTCACACGGCCCTCGGCATCGCCGATTGGATAGCTGCCGTCCCGGAGGACACCTTTGACGCCTACGTGGGCGGTGAGACGGCGGCAATCCTGCTGGCGGTCGCGATCATCGGCGGTGCGCTTTTCGCCAATCGCAAGCTGGAGCAGGTCGAGGTACGAGAGTCCTCCTAAGAGGCGGACAGGCCGTAGCGGCAGAGCCGGTAGCCGCCACGGCTAAATCCGGCGAAGAGGCTGCCGTGGATCGTCTCGGCGTGGCCGATACCGAGGGACTCCGGCGCGTCGATCCCGTCATAGATCTGACGGCCCTCCCCTGTCAGCGTCGAGACTGCGTGCAGGCCGGCCCTGCGGTCGATGGCATAGAGATGGCGATAGTCCGCCGAAGGGGCGATCGGGTCGGCGCCGTAGCCCCAGGCCGTCTCGTCCGGCAGCGACGCCCGCAGCAGTAGATCACCGCCCAGCGAGTAGGCATCGAAGCCGCCACGGCCCAGCGCGTCCCAATCGATACCGGCCGGGTCGTCGAGCGTGGCGTCATAGCCGGCCACGATCAGCCGCGCCGCGCCGTCGAAGCCGGTCCACTGCGGTAGGTAGGGTATACGCCTCTCCCAGAGACAGCGTCCCAGTCGCAGCCCGTGCTCGCGGCTTTCGAGGGCAAATACTCCGATGCGCTCCGCCGCGCCCACGGCCAGCAGCCGCTGAGCGGCGTTGGTCGCGAGGGCGGTCACCATGCCCCAATCTCTCAAACCCAGCTCATAGCCCAGCGCGATTTCCCGGCCTCTGACGTCCGCCAGCCGTGGCAGGCGCTCCGAGATCAGGATGCCCGGCTCCGCTGGCTCCGGCGTGTACTGACCCCGCGGCGAGGAGGCGATCAGGCAGCCTTGCGCCAGCAGCAGGCGCTCCGTATCGCCGGGCAGGCTCAGCGTGGCGGCGACCGTCAGGCTACCGGCCTCGGTTGCCGCCAGGTCGAAGCAGCGGACGAGGCCGTAGTGGTTGCAGAGAAGCAGCGTCGCGCCGCCATCGGCGAGGAAGGCAGCGTGGGCGTCCAGGTCGAAGATCGAGGGGAAGTCCTCGCCCGGGAAGATCGTCGTGTTGAACACGGCTTGCTGTCGAAAGCCACCGGCGCTATCGAAATGCCACAGCTCACAGTTGCGGCCGATGTTGTTGACCAGCAGCAGGTCCGGCGACAGCGCCACGACGCGGTTGATCCCGGCCGCGGTCGAGTTCGTAAACGTCGATGCCGGGTCCGTGGGGACGATAACAGGCTCGGGCAGGGTGGCGCCTTCAGTTGTTGTGGCCCTCTTCAGCGTATACATCTCCGCTTGCAGTTTAGGTCACCCCGGCGATCAGGATGACGCCCGCTATCAGCAGCATGCCCTCGATGATCAACGAGAAGCGGCCGGGTGAGATGCGGCGCACGATGCCGCGGCCGATGTACGAGCCCGCGAACATGACGGCGCCAATCGCCAGGCCGTAGACGATTGCCGTCCAGGAAACCAGGCTGAAGCCGCCGTAGACCGCCAGCTTGGTGCCCTGCATGACCACCGAAGCCAATGCCTCCGTGCCGATGTAGGCCGCGCCGGTCAGTCCGGCCGCCAGGAAAAACGGCGCCTGGATCGGCCCGGCGCTGCCGACCAGCGCATCGATGAAGCCGAAGGCGGCGCCCAGGGGCAGAAACGACTCGCGGCTGACCTTGAGGCGCCGGCCCGGCGCCGTGTGCCTGAAGATGACGCTGAGGATCATGAACACGCCGATCAACCTGCCGAGCGCGGACGCCGGCGCCGCCGCGAAGACGATGCCGCCGATGATCGCCGCCGGCACCGAGCCCATGCTGAACCGGCGCGCCACCGGCAGGACGATGTCCTCCCGGTTGAGCCCGACTCGCGCCAGGTTGGTGCAGATCTGGACCACGGCCAGCATCGGCACCGCGTCCCGCACGCCGAAGCTCCAGGTCAGCACCGGCAGCAGCAGTAGCGAGGCGCCGAAACCCGTAACGGCCGCCAGCGTTGAAGCCACCAGCGCAACCAGGACGATGATCACGCCCTCAACTGGGTCCAAGCTGTCTCCTAGCCTTGGAGCTAAGCGCGACTCAAATCAGCAGAGAGCGCAAGCACGAAGGTACGGTTTGAGGCCGGGATGCACAAGGACGGGGCGGATCACTCCCGTCAACGAGCGAGGCTACTAGCCTTGCCTACGTACCCTTCATCAGGCCGGCAAGCGTCCTGATGTCCGCCAAAGTCTCGAGGCCGCGCAGGTAGCCGAGCGCCTGCTCGCGGGCATCATTGCTGATGATCCCCCGGGCGCAGGCACGGAACTTGGCGTCCAGCTCTTCTGCCTTCATCGGCACTTCGGCGCTGCCCTTGGGGAAGCGGGCGTGCAGCTCGTGCGCTTGACCATCCAGGAGCCGGATCGCGACCGTCGCTGGCCTGCTGCCATCGCGCGCCGACTCTAACGCCGGGTCGGCGCGCATGCTCACCTTCTTCAGCAGCGCCAGCGTCTTCTCGTCGCGGATCGCCGCCTCGCTGAAGGAATCGAGGGTGACCGTCCTGTCGATGACCGAGCGCGCGACGAGGTAAGGCATGCAGAATTTCGCCTGTAGCGTGGTCTCCGGCGTTGGGAAGGAGATCGTCGTGTAGGTGGTCCGCGGCACATCGACCGTGATGCTGTCGATGGCTTCGGCGGCTATCGAATTGTCCTCACAGAGCTTGATCGTGGCGAAGATCGCGGTGTGGGTGAGGCCGCCGCAGGGGTAGGGCTTAAAGCGGATGCCGTGCTTCTCCATCGCGAACACCTGCCCCAGGCCGTCGATCTGCTGCTCGTCCAGGGGCCGGCCGGGGTAGAAGGAGTCGAAGAAGCCCTTGGGCGTCTCCAGCGCCTCCGGGTTTGCCGTAAAGCCCGCTTTCGCTAGCTTTGCCGCCAGCATCCCGTTGCGTGCGGCAAAGCCGACGTGCAGCGGCTTGGTCATGGTGCCGAAGTTCGCCGTCAGCCCGCTCGCCATCGAAGCAGTGATCGCGATGGCCATCGCCGATTGCTCCCTGCTCAGGCCGAGAAGTCTGGCGCAGGCTGCCATAGCGCCGAAGGAGCCGAAGACGCTGTTGGCGTGCCAGCCGTCGCCAGCGGGCGCGACCATCGACAGCGCCAGGTTGGCCGTCACCTCGAAGCCGGTGACGTACGCCTCGATGACTTGCTTGCCGCTCGATCCCAGCGCCTCCGCCAGCGCCAGGGTCGCGGGGATGACAGGCGCCGTCGGCTGGCCACCGACGACAAAGCTATGGTCGAAGTCGCCGCCGTGGGCAGCCGTCCCGTTAGCGAAAGCCGCGCCCAGGGCGGACGACCTCAGGTCTCGGCCGTAGATCGTCGCCTCCTCGCGCCCGGCCTCTTCGGCTGTCAGCTCGGTGCAGATGCGGGCGCTCTCCTCCGTGCTGCCGGCCAGCGCCGCCGCCAGGCAGTCGAGGATGCCGCTCTTGGCCGTGTCGATCACCCGTCGCGGCATCTGGTCGTAGGCGCTCTCGTTGATGAACTGGGCGATTTTCGCTGTCACGTCCATGCTGCGCCGCCTCCTAGCTACGATTCGGCCCGTGGAGCCGCTCGAATCATCGAGAGCTTAATACGAGGAGCTGCCCTCAGGCCACCGGAGACCGCCTGTCAATAGACTCACTGCGCGATCCACGCCTTAATATGCGAAGAAATCAAATCGAGGGAGGATGTCATGGCTGCCGCACAAGACCTCATCGCCATGGACGCTACCGGCGTTGTCGCCAGGCTGCGGGCCGGTGAGTTGAGCCCGCACGACCTGCTGGACGCCCTGGAGCAGCGCATCGCCGAGGTCGATCCTGCCGTCAACGCCCTGCCGACGCTCTGCTTCGACCGCGCCCGCGCCGCCGCCGATGCGCTCTTACGCCGTCCGATTGAGGAGCGCGGATTGCTCTGCGGTATGCCGGTGCCGATCAAAGACCTGATCGAGGTGGCGGGCGTGCTGACGACCCACGGCTCACCGATCTTCGCCAAGAACGTGCCCGCGAAGTCCAACATCCTGGTCGAGCGTCTGGAGGCCAACGGGGCGCTGATCTACGCCAAGTCGAACACGCCCGAGTTCGGCGCCGGCGCCAACACCTTCAACGAGGTCTTCGGCGCGACGCTCAACCCCTGGAACACGTCGCGCTCGGCCGCGGGCTCCTCGGGTGGCGCCGCCGTTGCTCTGGCGACCGGCATGGCCTGGCTGGCGCAGGGCTCCGATATGGGCGGCTCGCTTCGTAACCCGGCCAGCTTCTGCGGTGTCGTGGGCATCCGGCCCAGCATCGGCCGCGTTGCCAAGACGCCGGGCGCCAAGCTGGACGCCACCCTCAGCGTCGAAGGGCCGATGGCGCGCAACGTCGATGACCTGGCGCTGATGCTGGACGCGATGGCCGGGGAGCACCCGCTCGACCCGCTGTCGCTGCCCGCGCCGGTGGCATCATTCCGCTCGGCCGCGGCATCCGGCTGGCGGCCGCGCAAGGTCGCCTATTCGCCCGACCTGGGTATCACGCCGGTCGACCCGGAGGTTGCCCGGCTGACGCGCGCCGCCGCCGAGCGTCTTTCATCTGAGGGAATCGCGGTGGAGGAAGCCCATCCGGACCTCTCCGAATCGCACGAGTGCTTCCAGGTGCTGCGGGCGCTCTACTTCGCGGTCAGCAGAGTGAATCTGCTGCGCGAGCACCGTGAGCTGCTGAAGCCCGAGGTGATCTGGAACATCGAGCAGGGGCTGGCGCTGACGGCTGAGCAGATCGCCCGCGCCGAGAAGCAGCGCGTCGAGCTGGCGGCGCGCACGCTGGCGTTCTTTGACGAGTACGACTTGCTGCTCTGCCCGGCTACGATCGTCGCCGCCTTCCCAATCGAGCAGCGTTACCTGGCCGAGTGCGACGGCCATAAGTTCGAGACCTACATCGACTGGCTGGCCATCGCCTACGCGATCACCCTGGCCTGCTGCCCGGCGCTTTCCCTGCCCTGCGGCTTCACGAGCGAGGGCCTGCCCGCCGGCCTGCAGATCGTCGCGCCGCCGCGGGCAGATGGGCGGGTGCTGGCCGGCGCCAAACTGCTCGAAGACCTGCTCGGTCTGCGCGGCCAGACGCCGATCCTGCCGCGTTCCGGCGTCTGAGCTTGGCTAAGGCTGTATTGCGTTGAAAAGCGCGTGGAGGCTTCGTGCCGCCGCGTCGACCTCTTCGTCCGTCATCTGACTAACCGTCTTACGTAACGAGCTCTCGCCGTCCTGGGCCTGACGCCAGGTGAGACGGTGCAGCAGCGAGAGGAAATCGGCGGCCAGCAGCGGCGGAAAGTCGTCCAGGTTGAGGCCGATGAGCGGCCAGGCGGCTTCGAGGAGACGTTCTCCTGGGTTGTCGGAAGGGCTGTCCAGGGTGGCGATGGCGCGGGCCAGAGTCTCGTAGGCAAAGCTGGGACTGGAGGGTGACCCGGGGTCCTCGGCGTCGAAGTCCTGGCGGGCGAAGACGTCACCGAAGTGGACGATGAGGGGTGGCCCGCCGACGCCGCCGTGGGTGGCGGTGCAGACCAGATAGGCCTCCGAGCGGAGGATGGCGATGACACGCTCGCCGGTCCGCGGCTCCGCCCGCCCGACGGCGACCTGAAACTCCTCGCCATCGCGCCGGTAGCCGAGGCTGTAGATGCGGTCCGGCTGGATGCGCCACAGCGTTTTGTCGCGGGCGAAAAGCTTGATCGCCCCATAAGTCTCTTCCGCCAACTCAGGGTTGTCCTCCAACCCCGGCAGGAAGAAGCGCGGCATCGGCTCAGGCCCCCTGTCTCTAGGGGGTCTGGCGGGGCGCGATAGCTACCCGCCGCATTGAGTACTCGATCTCCTTCTGGGTGATGAACTCCAGCAGCACGGGTCGGCCCTCCAGGGTTTGCTGCACGCCGCGCTTGATCGCCGGGATGATCTCGGCAGGGTCGGTGATCCGTTCGCTGTAGCCGCCGAGGGCGCGGGCGAAGTCGGCGTAGTTGCCGGAGATGTCGGTGCTGTTGTACTTCGCGGTCGAGATCTGCATCGCCGGGATTTCCATCGCCATGGAGAAGTTATTGAAGAGAATTGACATAATCGGGATGTTATTGCGCACGGCAGTCTCGAAGTCCATGCCGGTCATGCCGATGGCGGCATCGCCCCACATGTTCATGCAGAGCTTGTCCGGCTCCGCCATCTTGGCGCCCATCGCCAGGCCAAGGCCGTAGCCAAGCTGGGTCGACTTGCCCCAGCCGATGTAGCTCAGCGGCGTCACGGCCTGCCAGAACGGCGATAGCTGGTCGCGCGGGCTGCCGGCGTCGTGAGTGATGACGGAGTTGGGCACGTCGATGGTCTGCATCAGGTCCCAGATCACGCGGTAGGGGTTGATCGGCGTGTCGTTGGAGGTCAGCTTCGGCGTCCACTGCTGCAGCCACTCGTCACGCTGTGTCTTGATCTGCGACGTGACGGCCTCGAGCCGGCGCCTCGGCTTGCCGCCGAGCCGGTCGCCAACGGCTTCGATCAGGGCCTGCAGCGTCAGCTTGGCGTCGCCTACGAGGGCGTGGCTGGCGGGGAGGTCCTTGTTGATGTCGGCGGCATCGAGAGTTGCGTGGATGTAGGTCTTGCCCCCGGTGGGGAACTGGATGCCGAAGCCCGTCCTGGCGAAGCTGCAGCCAATGCCGAAAATCACATCCGCATCGCCGACGTGGTAGTGGACGGCCGCGGGATTGGCGGCGCCGCCGGAGCCCAGCGACAGCGGGTGGGTCTCAGGGAAGGCGCTCTTGCCTTCGAGGCTCGTAGCGACAGGAATTTCGAGCAGCTCGGCCAGGGTGCGCAGCTCGTCCCAGGCGCGAGAGTAGTGGACGCCCTGCCCGGCATAGAGCACGGGCCGCTCCGCTTCGATCAGGACGCGGGCGACCTCGTCCACGTCGCGGCCGTCGGGGGCGCTGCGGTAGGTCGCGGACGGCACGTAGTCGTAGGGCTCGACCTCCAGCAGGCCGACGTCGGCCGGTATCTCGACCATCACGGGGCCGGGCCGGCCGTTGCGGGCCTGGCTGAAGGCACGTCGCATAGCGTCCCATACCATCGCCGGGTTGGTCAGCTGCTCGGCGGATTTGACGACGTTGCGGTAGTTGATCGACGGGCTGAAGTTGGGGAAATAGCCTGCCTGCGCCCGCGGCGGACCGGCCGGCAGGAAGACCAGCGGCACGGACTCCGTGTAGGCCTGGGCGATGCCGGCGAACGCGTTCTCGGCGCCGGGGCCGTTCTGGCAGGCGAAGACGCCCACCTGACTGCCGCTGGTCAGGCGGCTGAGCGCGTCCGCCATATGGATGCCGGTTCGCTCCTGCCGGACGATGATCGGCCGGATGCCTGCCTCGGCGCAGGACTCGATGACCGGGTTGATCGGGTAGGCGAAGAGCTGCTGCACGCCCTCCCGCTTCAGGACTTCGGCGATGGCCTGGACAACGTTCATTTCGTGCTCCTGTGGGCTAGATAGGCCTGGCCGGGACAAGACAAGCCCATCCTAGCAGGAGACCACCATCCTGGTGGCCAGAGTGACTTCAGGAGCTTGACACGCTTCCGCCTTGCCCATAGACTCGGCAGGTCTCCAAAGGAGGAGCAAGCAATGAGGCGATGCCTCCAAAACTGATACGCCTGCCTGCCGGCCCCAAGGCCGGAGAGGGTTTGAATGGCCCGCTGTCTATTTCGGCAGCGGGTTTTGTTTTGTCCGCGACGGACCGGTTCGCCAGAGCCCAGGAGGAGGAGATCATGCTGAGTGTCGGTATCGACTTTGGCACCACCAACTCGAGTGTCGCCGTCTATGATGGCGCCTCGGTGCGCCTGCTGCCCATTGACCCGGAGGGCCGCAACCCGCACGTCATGCGCTCCCTGATCTACATCGACCGTACGGGCAGCATCTCCTACGGCGAGAAGGCGCTTGACCTCTACCTGGAACAGAACACGGGCCGGGCCGTCCGCTACGAGATGCGCAAGGTGGGGACGATCGAAATGGTCTTTGCCGAGGTCGGCACGATGGTCAAGGACGCCTACGCCCTGATCGACATATTAATGAGCCGGGGCGGCTGTTCCAGTCCCTCAAGCGCTTCCTGACGACCAGGATCGGCATCGGGGCCGCCGGGCCCACGTCGCCCTTCGTCCAGGAAGCAGAATCGGCGACGTCATTCCAGGTGACCAACGTCTTCGGCATGGATTTCCGCATCGAAGAGCTGCTGAGCCTGCTGGCGAAGGAAATCGTCCGGCTAACCGAGACGGCTCTGGGCGAGCCAGTCACCCGGCTCACGGTCGGCTGGCCGGTGCGCTTCTCGGAAGAAGCCGTCGCGGAGGAGCTGGCCCGTACCCGGCTGCGACAGGCCTGGCAGCTGGCGACGGACGCGGAGATCAGCTTTGTGGAGGAGCCTGTGGCGGCGATCCAGCACTTTGCCCACCGCGCCGGCCTGGGCAAACGAGCCCACGTCCTGGTCTTCGATTTCGGCGGCGGCACCCTGGATGTGAGCGTCTCGCGGCTGGAGGACGGCCGGGCCCTGTCGCTGGCCACCAACGGCGTGCCGATCGGTGGCGACCTGATCGACAGCCGGCTGGTCGAGACGCGCCTGGCGCCCCTCTTCGGCGAGGAAGCACGTTACAAGCGGACGGGGCTGCCGCTGCCGCGACACCTCTTCCGGCGGCTGCAGAGCTGGCAGACGCTGAACGAGCTCAACAAACCGGAGTACGTGGAACTGATGGACCGCGCCAGGTTCGAGTGCGATCAGCCGGACAAGATCGCGCGGCTGGAGACGCTGGTGAAGCGGAACTACGGCCTCGCCTTCTTTCAGGCCGTGGAGCGCGCCAAGGTGCTCCTCTCGGACGCGGCCGAGGCGGAGGTCCGGCTCGACGCGCCCGGCCTCGACATCGCCCAGCGCATCTCGCGCGACGAGTTCGAGTCGGCCGTCTCGCCGCAGGTGCGAAAGGCGGAAGAGTGCGCGCTGGAAGCAGTGGCGGCGGCGAAACTGGCGCCCACCGACATCGATCTGGTCGTTACGACGGGTGGCTCCTCGCAGATACCGGCGTTCCAGAAGATGCTGCGGGGCGCCTTCCCGAAAGCGGAATTTGAGGCCAGCGACGCCTTCACTAGCGTCGCGGCGGGCCTGGCGGTCTACGGCTCTTGACTAAGCTGTGTCAGCCTGCCCCATGACGGCTAGAATGAGCGCAATTTCGGAGGAGGAAGACGATGACGAGTGAGCAAGTAATAGATCGCCCAACGGCGCAACCGCGACGGCGCGAAGTTGTAGTCAGTGGCAGGCGAGTCAAGGTAGTCGACATGCACGCGCATTGTTCCGTGCCGGAAGCGCAGGCCCTGATGAGCGGCCGCGCCCGCCGTGGCGATTCCCAGTCGACACTGCCGCTGGGCAGCGTCCAGGGACGCCTCGCCAACATGGATCAGCAGGGCATAGACGTCGAGGCGCTGAGCATCAATCCCTACTGGTACGAGGCCGACCCTGACCTCGCCGGGCAGGTGATCACGCTGCAGAACGAGAAGCTGGCCGATTTCGTCCAGACGGAGCGGGAGCGCTTCGTGGCGCTGGCATCGGTGGCGTTGCAGCACCCGGAATTGGCGGCGGAGCAGCTCGAAACCGGCATGAAGAAGTACGGCCTGAAGGGGGCGCTGATTGGCGGCAGCGTCAACGGCCAGGAGCTGGCGGATCCCCGGTTTCATCCCTTCTGGGCCAAGGCGGAGGAGCTGCAGGCGGTGATCTTCATCCACCCGCAGGGCACGCCGGAGCTGGAGAGCAGGCTCCAGGGCAACGGCGGGTTGACGAACACGATCGGCAACCCGCTGGAGACGACGATTGCGCTTTCGCACCTGATCTTCGAGGGGACGCTAGATCGGTTTCCGGGCCTAAAGATCCTGGCGGCGCACGGTGGCGGCTACCTGCCGTCCTACGCCCATCGCTCCGACGCCGTCTGCACGACCTTCCCGGACCGCTACAAGCCACTCAAGAAGAACCCGACGGAGTACCTCAAGCAGCTCTACTTCGACTCCCTGGTCTTCACGCCGGAGGCGCTAAGGCATCTCGTCGCAGAGGCGGGCGTCAGCCAGGTGGTCCTGGGTACTGACTACCCGTATCCCTGGACCTCTACGGCCGTCGACCACGTCCTCAACACACCAGACCTCAGCGATGAGGATCGGGTCGCGATCCTGGGAGGCACGGCGGCCAAGCTGCTGCGACTCGATACCTAACGCCGTGGCGGCATTGGCTGTCGGCGGCCCATGGCTGCGAGTCAACGTCCCGCGTCTAGGCGACCGCGGCGGCCTTTTTGCCGGTCGCCAGCCGGCGCTTATAGGCTGCCAGCGCTTTCTCATCGCCGTAGCCCGGTTTGCCGGCTGGTTTGGCCAGGCCGGAATGGAGGGCGCACAGGTCAATCCCCGCCAGGGCGTTGAGCGCGCAGGGCCGGTCCTTCTTGGTGGTTGCCCGGCAGCGCTTGTTTGCATCGACCTCGTATCCGTGATCCATCGTGCCCTCCTGAGCTTCAACGTCGTAGGACAAGCCACAAGATGCCCTGTCGCTGTCCAAAATGAGAGGCCGGCTCCCTCTGATGCCGGCCTCTCCAAGTGCATCTGGTTGCGGCGCTATGCCGCGAGTGATTGGTTTACCAGCGGGAACCACCGCCGCCGGAGTAGCCGCCACCGCCGGCGTAACCACCACGGTTGCCGCCGCCACGGTTGCCGCCGGCCTCGCGAGGCTTGGCCTCGTTCACGGTCAGGGTGCGGCCCTGGAGCATGGTCCCATTAAGACCGGCGATCGCGGCCTGAGCTTCAGCGTCATTCGTCATTTCGACGAAGCCGAAGCCGCGGGTGCGACCAGTGTCCCGGTCAGTCGCGAGCCTGGCGGACGCTACCGCCCCGAATCCCGCGAATGCAGTGTTCAGCTCGCTCTCAGTCGTGTCGTAGCTGAGGTTACCAACGTAAATATTCAATCTGTACTCTCTCTTAACTAGCCCGAAGGCGCTTTCCGGACACCGATGTTGAAGTAGGAGCATCGAGGCAATCCGGGAAGAGACGAGAAACGGCTTAACCGGGATGTCACGGAACCTAGGTTCTGGTCGGCTTTACGACCCAAGACAACTAAAGAGGGATAGAAGGCTGGGGAAGCGACTCTAGTATAGCACCTTCGGCTCCGGCGCCTTTCGTTTCGTCTCGGATGTCCTCATGGGTGGGCGTTGCCGGTATGGCGACAGGGACGGCCTTGCGACGGCGGTCAGGCGGCTCAACGCCGTACTTCGCGCTCTTGGTCTCCATCTTCAGAAAGCTGTAGATCTGCGTCCTAACTCCATCGGAAGTGGTCAGCAGCCTGCCGGCCTGACTGTAGAGGCGGTACTGAATGTGCGACGTGGGCTCGGCAGGAATATCGAGGAGCACCTCCCCGTCCTCCGCCGAGATCAGGACAGCAGCCACCGGTGCGTCGCCACCGGAGTCAGCGACGAGCTGGCCCAGGGCGTCGTAAATGTGGAAGGACATCTCAATAGAGCCGTCATCCTTCCACGAGAACTGGAGCAAGGCCTCCTCCAGCGCGCTGTCCAGGAAGCAGGTGGAGCTTCCCGGCCGCTTGGCGCCCAGCCTCACGACGTAGGCCTTCGCACCAGCCGCTTCTTCTCCGCCAGACGTTTCTTGTCCCGGACGTCATCCTGAAGCTTGCGTTTTTTGGCCTTGGGGCTGTTGCTCTTGTTTCCGCCTGCCATCACATCTTCCTTCCCTGGGACTACGGTAACTCATTTCGCGGCGATCAGCCTTCTTCGTGAAAGCCCTCTACCTGGCAGCTTCGCCGCGGGGCGTTGGTTAGTGAGGCGAACGCTGCGCGCTGACTGCCTCAAAGTGCTTCCAGCACAACGCCTGCGTCCCCTGCGCCGTGCGAATTTCGGCGAACGCCAGCCCGCCGCAGGCGGACACGCTACAACTGCTTGCGTTTCGCGCGGAAGGCGCCCGGGCCGGCTGACCGCCGGCGTCCTGCCAGGCGACGGCTAAACTCTGGATCGTTTCTTCTGGTGACAAAGGATTGCTCCTGACTCGCGGGCTCAGTCTGCTTGATCCTTGTTGGACTCCGCGGCCGCCTTGGCGGCGCGCTGCTCCTTGCCCCGCGTCACTTCCGTCTCCATGCGGCTACGGATCGCTTCCTGCTCCGCGGTTGACTGCTGAGGTGCGGAACCTTGGATGGCCTGGTCCGGCTTTCGAGAGCCAAATATGTGCTTGAGGAATGTCATTGGAACCCTCCGTCCCTTCTTATGAGCGCTGGGCTTACCAACGCTTCCGCCTAAAGAGCCCTTACGTTGACTGCCCGGGCTCTGCTGGGGGAGTTGCGATAGGGCTGTCTTTCGAACTCGACCGCCTGGCCTTCGCTCAACCGGTCAAAGGTCCCCGCGACCAGTGCCCCGGCATGAAAAAACAGGTCCTCATCTACGCCGGTCTCCCGGATGACTCCCATCGACGTCTCAGTCTGTAAGCGTGTAATCTCACCGGTTGCCAAAATTCTCGATCCCTTCTCAAGCCGCGCCGGACGCTCGTCCGGGACTCGCGGCGCTAATTTTAAGTAAGTCCCATCATCGTCCGGACGTCCTGGAAAAGTCACTGTCAGGTAGCGCTCCGGTGAGCAGGATTTGTACGGCACGGGTACCGTTGGCGCGGTCGATCTCTTCGTCGAACTCGACCTCAAGGCCTTCCTCGACCCTGTCGAAGTCACCCGCGCGGGCGAAGGAAGCCGGGTTGAAGAAAGAGTCGCGCGTGGTGCCCGCCGGCCGGACTCGTCCCCATGACGACCCGTGGGTCCTGACGATCTTGGTGATTGTGCCCTTCATTGGGTCTCCTGACGGTCCTGCGATTGCCGGGGCGGGAGCAAAACGTCTATAGCGATGGCCGCCTGCGCCCGGCGGCGCTGAAGCGGATGAACATGTGCGCCTTTCGAGTTGCCACGCGGCGGCACTTGCCGCAAGGCACACTCAGGTTGCAAGCCTCCGTGCGAAATGGACAACTATTCATCAATGGGTCTATTCCTTCCGGGACACGCCTCTTGACGTGCTGGCGCCTTCGCTGAAGGCATAGCCTGGCCAACTCTTGACGGAGATGGCTACAGAGAGGAGGCACCGAAGGAGGACAGAGGGGTCGGCTCAGAGAAGCTGGCGAGTCTGCTAGCTTTGGTGTGATAGTCCTGCTGTATAGGGAGTATAGACTATTTCGTCACCCAAAGATAGGCGCAGAGTCTGGGATCAGCCCACGGAGTGCCGCCCTGCCGAGCCGCCCGACTCGCGCGACCTGGCTCTTTATGCGCGGACCGTGCCGGTGTCGAGAATTAGGTGACTCCTAGTTCAGGACCAGAAGACGGCCGATCTGGAAGCTACCGGGGCAGACTCGCGCGGCTGACAGTCCTCCGTGTTTCTACGCCAGCCCCATACGGTCGAGGCGGCTAAGACTCTGCCGAACCATCGGCTGCCGTCGATCAGTCAGGCTAGGAGAATCTGAAGACGCTGGCGGGCTCATCGCCCCAGCCCAGCGTCTGCGAACGCAGGCGTCCGGCCATCGCCAGCGCGTGGGGAGTGCCGATGCTGGCGAGAGCAATCTGCTCCTCGTTGAGCCGCAGCCCTGCCCGCATCGCCTGCGTCTCGATCAGGCTGCGGGTCTTGGTATCGAGGCTGGTTGCTGACACGGCATGCGCGGGCGTCTCCCCTGCCGGAGGTGGGCCTGATTCCAGCTTGGGCCGCCGGTCGCGCCAGGGAGTCGCTTTCTCGAAGGCATGCCCCAGGCGCAGCACCGTCGCCTCCTCGAAGGGCCGTCCGGCAATCTGCATCCCCAACGGCAGCCCTCCGGCCGAGAAGCCGCAGCAGAGGGTCAGGGCCGGGCCGCCGGTTACGTTGAACGGTGTCGTAAGGTTTGGCTTCTCCCAGAAGGCTGCCGCGCGATGAGCGTCCAGCCGCGGCGCCGGCCCCGCGGCCGAAGCGGTCAACAGGACATCGAAGCGGTCGTATACCGGTGCCATCGCATCGACCAGCAAGCGGCGCCTTCTCTGGGCGATAACGTAGTCGGCGGCGCTGAACAGGCAGGCCGGTAGCGACCGCGCCAGGAAGTCGGCGCCGAAATCGCCGGGCCGCTCGCAGAGGTTTTGCCGGTGCACCGAAAACAGCTCCGACTCCGCGATCACGATCTTGACGTCGTAGTAGTCCTGCAGCGGCGCCAGGCGCACGTCCTCGCAGACCGCTCCCAGGGTACGGAAGGTCTCGACCGCCGCCTCCATGGCCTGCCGCATCTCGTCGTTGACCGGCAGGTCTTCCTCCCAGAAATGCCGCACAACGCCGACCCTCAGGCCGCGGACATCCTGCGCCAAGGCGGCGCTGTAGTCGGGGATCGTCGCGCTAACGCTAGCGGGGTCTTTCGAGTCGTAGCCGGCGATCGTCTGCAAGATCGAGGCGCAGTCCGCCACCGTCCAGGTCATCGGCCCGCAGTGGTCGAAGGTGTAGGAGTTGGGCATCACCCCGTGGCGGCTGACCAGCCCGTACGTTGGCTTTAGGCCGGCCACGCCGCAGAGCGAGGCCGGGCCGCGGATCGAGCCGCCCGTATCGGAGCCGAGGGCGCCCAGCACAAAGCCGGCCGCCACCGCTGCCCCTGAGCCGCTGCTCGACCCGCCGGTGAAGTGATCGCGATTCCAGGGATTGCGCGCCGGCGGCCAGGGCAGGTCGAATGATGGGCCGCCGTGCGCGAACTCGTGCGTCGCCAGCTTTCCCATCAGCACGGCGCCCGCCTCGTAGAGACGCGTGACCGTCGTCGCGTCTTCCTGCGGGACGTTATCCATCGCCGTGCGCGAGTGGCCGGAGGTGAGGATGCCGCGCGTGCTGTAAATGTCCTTGAGGCCGAAGGGGATGCCATGCAGAGGCCCCCGGTAGCGTCCGGCCGCGATCTCCGCCCCCGCCTTGCACGCCTGGGCCCGGGCCAGCTCGAACGTCCTGGTGATGAAGGCGTCCAGCCGCGGATTGTTGGCTTCGATGTGGGAGATCAGCGCCTCGGCCAATTGGGCCGGCGAGACGGCCTTGCGCTTGATCAGGCCCGCCGCCTCGCTGATCGTCAGATATTGCAGGTCATTCATCGATTTCTCCGCAAATCAGCCCGTCTCGTGCGCGCCGCGAATGGCTGAACGCGCAGGATAGTAGCTGTCCTCCAGCTAAGGCGTCAAATGAGCGCCCGCCAGGCACTCGCGATTGGACGCAAAATATCCCGCCGGACACCCGCCGGCCTTGACGTGGCCCGTCGCCTCTGCCGATGATCCTGCCATGGCTTCATTCCTGGATCCTGAGCAGCGGACGCTGGTGCAGGAGATCGCGGAGCTGCTGACCGAGCGTGGCGAGACGGTCTGCATCGCGGATGGCACCAGCGGCGGGCTGATCTCCGCGGCCTTGCTTTCGTTCCCCGGCGCTTCGCGCTACTACGCCGGCGGCGCCGTGCTCTACACGCTCAAGTCACGCATCGCGCTGGCCGGGGCTCCGGCTGAGATGTTCGCCGGCTATCGCGGCACCACTATCGAGATAATGGAAGCCACCGCCAACGCCCTGCGTCAGCGCCTCGAAGCCACCTGGTGCATCGCCGAGTCCGGTGTCGCCGGCCCCACGGGTGGGCGCTCCGGCCGCGCTCTGGGCACGACGCTGATCAGCATCGCCGGCCCCGTCAACCACAGCGAGGTCATCGAGACGGGCCTCGATGAGCGTGAGGCCAACATGGTCGAATTCGCCACCCGCTCCCTGCGGCTCCTGCGCGATGCCATCCGCAATGCCTGACTTCAACCCGCGCCCTCGTATTTCGCCCGTTCCTCGATCAAGGTCTGGACGACCGAAGGGTCGGCCAACGTCGACGTGTCGCCGAGGTTGTCGAACTCCCGCTCGGCGATCTTGCGCAGGACGCGGCGCATGATCTTGCCGGAACGCGTCTTCGGCAACGCCGGCGTCCAATGGACGATGTCCGGCCGGGCGATCTTGCTGATCTTATCCGCCACGGTCTCCACCAGCGCCGTGCGCAGGCCGTCACTCGGTTCGTAACCCTGGTGCAGCGTCACGTAAGCGTAGATGCCCTGTCCCTTGATGTCGTGCGGGTAAGCCACAACGGCCGCTTCCGCGACGGCTTCGTGCCCGACCAGAGCGCTCTCGACTTCGGCGCTGCCGATGCGGTGACCGGCAACGTTGAGCACGTCGTCGACCCTGCCGGTGACCCACCAGTAGCCATCGGCGTCGCGGGTGGCGCCATCGCCGCTGAAATAGAGGCCTGGGAACTGGGAGAAATAGGTCATGTACATGCGCTCCGGCTCGCCGTAGACGCCGCGCATCATCGAAGGCCAGGGAAACTCGATGCAAAGGTTGCCGGTCGCCTCGCCGCTATCCGGTAGACGGTTGCCTTCGCTATCGACAAGCACCGGCCGTACGCCGAAGAAGGGGACCGTCGCTGAGCCCGGCTTGAGGTCGATGGCCCCGGGCAACGGCGTGATCAGGATCGAACCGGTCTCTGTCTGCCACCAGGTGTCGACGACCGGGCAGCGCTCCTTGCCGATGTTGCGCCAGTACCACAGCCACGCCTCCGGGTTGATCGGCTCACCGACCGAGCCCAGCAGCCGCAATGAGGCCAGCGAGTTGCTCCGCACGTGGTCCAAGCCCTCGCGTGAGAGCGCCCGGATCGCCGTCGGCGCGGTGTAAAACACGGTGACCTGGTACTTGTCGACTACGTCCCAGAAGCGCCCGGCGTCCGGGTAAGTTGGCACCCCCTCGAACATCAACGTCGTCGCGCCGTTGGCCAGCGGCCCGTAGATGATGTAGCTGTGCCCCGTCACCCAGCCGATGTCTGCCGTGCACCAGTAGATGTCCTCCGGCTTATGGTCGAAGACGTAATGGTGCGTCAAGCTGGCGCCCAGCAGGTAGCCGCCGGTGGTGTGCAGCACGCCCTTGGGTTTGCCGGTGGAGCCAGACGTGTAGAGGATGAATAGCGGGTCCTCCGCGTCCATAACCTCCGCCTCGCAGGAGTCGCTGATCTCCGGGTCAGCCAGCAACTCGTCCAGCCACCGGTCGCGGCCCTCAGTCCAGCCGTGACCGCCCGCGCCTGTGCGCCGGACGACGAGCACGGCTTCGACGCGCGTATCTGCCCGCTCCAGGGCCGTGTCCACGTTGCTCTTCATCTCGATCAGACGTCCGCCGCGATAGCCGCCGTCCGATGTGATGATCAGCGCCGGCTTGCAGTCGTCGATCCGGTCGATCAGGGCCTCCGGTGAGAAGCCGCCGAAGACCACGGAATGAATCGCGCCGATGCGCGCGCAGGCCAGCACCGAGATCGCCAGCTCGGGGATCATCGGCAGGTAGATGATGACGCGATCGCCGCGCTGGACGCCCTGCCTCTTAAGCACATTGGCCAGCCGGCAGGCCTCGCGATGCAGCTCCGCGTAGGTTAGTGTCCGCGATTCGGCGGGGTTGTCGCCCTCCCAGATGATCGCCGTCTTGCCCGCCAGCGCCGGCAGGTGACGGTCGAGGCAGTTCCAGGCGGCGTTCAACTGGCCGCCGAGGAACCAAGCTGCTTGCCCGCGGCCAAAGTCGTGCTCCAGGACCTTGTCCCAGGGACGGAACCAGCTCAGACGCTCCGCCGCCATCCGCGCCCAGAATCCCTCCGGGTCCGAAATCGATTCCTCGTAGAGACTGTCGTACTCCGCGCGGCGAATGTTGGCCTTCGCCGCAAAGTCTTCCGGCACTGGAATAATCTGGCCGTTAGCCATCGGAAATTACCCTCCGTCGTCATCATCGCGGAGTTGGCGAAAAGGCCGCCGCAACCACGGCGGAGTTGTTGTAAAGACTGGCTCTCGATTTCGTGTCCAGCATCCCCGCCTTGACAGACGCTGCTTGCCAGCCGATTGTAGCCCCGCACGGACGATCTTGCTGGAGGGTGGACCATGGATGCCAAACGCTTCTACGCAACCGAAGACGGCCTCTGCGGCTGTGAAGTCGTCGATCCGGCCAAACACGCCGACTGGACGAAGGGCTTCGACGCGTCTCACGTCTTAGTGCGCGAACTGGCGGCAGGCACCGTCATGGACTGGCATCCCGCCCCTCGGCGTCAGATGGTCGTGCACCTGTCCGGCCGGCTTGAGATCGAGCTGCGCGACGGTACGGTGTATAGCTTCGGGCCCGGCGATTCCCGCCTCATGGATGACCTGACCGGCAGCGGGCATCTGACACGCGTCGTTGGCGCGGAGCCGGTGGTCCAGGCGGTCATCTGGCTGGAGGACGCGACTATCTAGCTCTTCCTCGCGCCCGAAGCTGCTACTCGACGATTACCTCGACGCGCTGCGCCATGTGCCGACACGCCGGCATCGAGTCAGACGACACGCTCATCCTGTGTTCCGATGAGATGGCGCCCTTGATCCCCACTGAGTACTGCATCCAGTCTCAGAGGATCAGACGCCACCTTCAGGATCAGGTGGAGAGGATAAATGTTTGATCGTGTTCCCTGACCTATGCTGTGACGGGCTAGGCTTTAGACCGTTATCTCTTCGACTCGTGCGGTCTTATGCGACCAGCTGCTAATGATCTCCTCCGCGGTCGCGAGCGTGGCGAAGGAACGCTCCATGCGTTCAAGGGCCTCCTCGTGGGCGGCTCTTGACGAAGCGCCGCAGCAGTCGCTAGCAATGATCGCGTAGTAATCACGCCAAAAGGCCTCGCGGGCGGTCGATTCCACACAAACGCCAGTGACAACGCCCGTAACGATGACAGAGCCGATGTCTCGCGACTTGAGCAACTCGTCCAGATTGGTGCCGGTAAAGGCGCTGTATCGGTGCTTGTTTACAATCACGTCGCCGGGCGTGGGGACCACACCGTAGAACTCGGCGCCCCAGGTTCCGTCAAGGCAAGTGTAATGCTCGCGCTCGTGGCGACGCTCGCTCCAGACCTCACTATCGGTCTCGGGACTGTGTGTTGTCTGGATGAAGACGACCGGAAGGCCATATCGGCGCCCTTCGTCGATCAGGTGGTTTAGGGTCGAAATCATTGCCCTCTGAAGGCCTTCGCCCGGCCCACGGGCGTTCTTAGCCGATGATCCGTCTTCATGACAGAAGTCATTCTGGACATCAACCACGATTATGGCTGCTTTCCGCGGGTCAGCCTTTTCTGCGAGCGTTGGCATGAGATGCTCCTTCGGGCTGGGGTGACTATCCGTCCCGGTTAGGCATATTCGGGTCCAGCCAATTCAAGAACGAGTCGTTTGGCCAGGCTCGATTCACTGGCCTTTGGTTTACATTATGTAGCCAAGGCCACTCGAAACTCCAGGTTGAGAAACGATGATTGCCGGGCAGATGGACGAAGCTCTTCGCCACCTGGCGCTGGAAGTCTTTGATGTGGCCGGCGCGCTTCTGCGGGTCACGTTCGCGACGTTGGGCTTCGATACTGCGGTCCAATTCTGGGTCGTAACCAAGACTTCCGGGAAGCCCGCTGCTGTGATAGTAGAGGGAGAGCAGATAGTCAACGTCCGTGCCCGAAGACGATGCCGGGACCTGGACGCCTTTGAATTCAACCTTGTTTACGATCTTGTCTGCATACTCCTGGTTGCTCACGCTGTGTCTCACTGGCCGCACGATTCCCGATTTCTGCCAGTAATCCACATGAACCTGGGAGAGGTCCGCTGCGCTGGCGCGCGTCCAGTAGTCAATCTCGAAGCCCTCAGGATACCCTGCGGCTGTGATCATCTGTTTGGCGGCGCCAGGGTCGTAGAGATAGTTCTTTGAGGCATCGCCCAGCTCGTTTTTGCGCGGGTCAAGGAAGTACGTCGGGTCCCAGGGAACGTGCGTCGTGTAAGCCAACTCGGGCTCGATACCCGCAGCACGAAACGCCGCGAGATTACTTTCCTGCGACTGCCAGGCGTCCCAATCCATGAGCTTGTGGAGGCCGATCCTGACACGGGTGTCTTTCCAAGGGGAGGTCGCGGCATCCTGTTTGCCGAAATTGGCCCGAATTGCGGTCTCGATGGGGATTTCGACGGCGAGCATGAGTGCGCCGGGCGCGTCGCCACGTAGAGCTAAGGCGCTTGCGGCGCCGGGCGCCAGCGAAATGATCTTCTGGCTGACGAACTGAGCGTAGGCATTTGCAGGCTCGGTAATCAGCGGGTAGTGCCATCTTTCGATGTAAGGTTTGCCTTCCCAATACTCGTCCCAGCGCTTGAACTCCCAGGTCACCGACGGCTGGACGACGTCCATCATCCGATAACCGGTGCCGATCATCTGCCTCGCCAACAGCTCAGGGTTTGCATTCAGCTCGCTCGGTACAGCCTTCCAGGCGAAGTTGTAATCCCAGCAACGATTCAGGAACGGTGCATACGGCTCCTTCATCTTGATCACCATATGCCGTGCGTCCAGGAACTCTGCCTTATCGACTACCTCCTGATAGGACGACCGGTTGGAGCCAATTTCGTTGTTGCGCTGATAGGATGTGCGCCAATCTTCGATATTCATCTCGCGGCCGTTTACAGGCGGGATGCGGTGGTATTTCACGCCGCGGCGCAAAGTGAAGGTGTAGCTCAGTCCATCATCGGAGACCTCGTAGGACTCGGCCAGGTGTGGGCGGAGCTCAAGGCCTTCAGGGCTGGCCGGGTCGATGCCTGGTCCCCGGTTGGGGATGACGAGGTACTCGTAGCCTAAGTCGGTGAACTGGTCGCCTCGGCCTTGCGTGGCGAGGAAGGGGTCCATCGACTCCGAGAGGTCGGCTGTGTTCCGTCCGGGATAGATTCCTCCCGAAACGGCGTTGCCAGTCTCATCCGCGAGCTTCCAATTGTCCTTGGCGTAAATGACTGCGCCGGCACTGCGCACACCGCTGGGGTCGATTGCGATCCGTCCGACCGAGCGGCTGTCACTACCGCCACAGGCAAGAATCGCAGCGCTGCCGGCTCCAGCTGCCGCCCCCTTTAGGAGCCACCGCCTCGTCACGCGTTTCGTTGCAACGCTAGCTTGCCAAGATCGTGCAGTCATGTTCTTCTCCCAACCTCTTCAAGGCTCACCAGGTTGACTAGACCTGGGGATTACGCGGGCTTCTTTGCCTCGTCGTACCAGAAGTACGCGTATGACCTCGCTGACGCGCTGCCTTCGACGAAAGTGCCATGGTTCGCAAGCCACGGCCACCTCAGGGTGAAACCGGGCGCGGTTCCCGCCCAGGGGATGACGGGCCAGTCCAGGGATAGCTGCTTCTGGATTTCGTGGATCATTGCCACCCGCCTGGCCGGGTCGAGCTCGCTCTTTTGCTTGAGGACGAGGTCCGTAACGCCGGGATGAGGCTTGGCATTTTGTGAGTTGCGGCCGTCAGGCGTGTACATCTGCGTCAGCATCAAGTCAGCGCTAAAGCTGCCCGTCCGGTGCCAAAGCAGTCCCTGGTGTTCCATTCCCGCGGCCTGGCGGGCTGTACGCCAGGACGTGTTGTAGAGCAGCGGGTCGGAAGTGACGTTGAAAATGCCGCCTTCGTTGAACATCCCCAAGAGCATTTGGAACTTTGGCTGGTCAGCGGGGACCTGATCGACGTAGTGGCCAAAAGGCGCCGCGTAAGGCATCGGCACTCCCGCGGCCTGTACGAGCTTCCTTGCCTCGTCCGGGTTGTGCTGGAAGTACTTAGCTCCTTCCCCAAGGGCTTCTGTGTTGGGATCGAGCCACTCTGGCAGGCCCGGGGCAAGGTGGCCACTCCAGTAAGTCCGAATGGGGAGGCCGGCGGAACTGAATTGATCCGTACCATCCGCGACCGCTATGAGTAGATCTCTGTCGAGCATCATCGCCAAGGCTCGTCGAATCCGCACATCCTTAAAAAGAGTGTCGTCTCGCTTGGAGAAATTCAGATAACCACCCAGGCTTGTGCTGACTTCCTTCACCGGGAGCATCAGCATGTCCATGTGGTCTCGCTTCGTCTGGAGGAGGTCTTCACCGCGCACGTCGAAGGTCCAGATGTTCTGCGATTTGAACTGGGCGAGGCCAGACGCGTATTCCGTGAGCAATGGCCTTTCGATCCGGTCGAAATACGGCCGGGGGTTGTCGTACCAATCCTTGTTCTTGGTAAATGTCAGCCCCGCACTTGGCCGGTAGCTCTCCAGGAAGTAGGGTCCGGAACCCCGCATATCGCTCTTGAAGTTGAAGCCTTCATCTTTTGGCATCACGTACAGGGTTATCGATGATGAAGAAAGGAGCTCCACGACGTTGGCATAAGGGTAGGCAAGTTTGAAGACAACCGTGCGTGAGTCCGGGGTCGAAATCGACTGAATTGGCGCAGCGGGGTTGCGGACGGTTGCCAGCTCACTCGCCGAGTAACCGGTGGCCTCATATTTTTCCCAGCTCCACTTGACGTCCGCTGAGTCCATTGCTCTTCCGTTTGTAGGTGGCCTGGGGTCGAATTGTAGGTGGCCTGGGGTCGAACTTGTGGTTGGGACGCAGTTTGAGTGTGATCTGGAGGGCGTCAGCCGTCATTTCCCAGGATTCGGCGGCGTCGCCGGCGATCAAGTCGGCGCCCGGCCGCTTGGTCGTGCTTAGCCCATCCTTCAAGAGACTGCTGTACACGTAGGCCAAATGCGTCTGCGTCGGGCTTGAGTTGTTGACAATGGGGTCCATGTTGACGATGTCTTCGAGGAAATGGCTGGGCCAGGTCCCCCCGGCCTTCGCCTCCTTGGTGGTGTCCGAAACCCGGCCGAGAAGGCCAGAGGCGTCACCTTCGACGCCGCCGTCATCGCCGCCACCGCAGCCAATCATGCTGAGGGCCAGTCCACCCACGGTCACGCCCGCGGCGCCGGACATGAGCCGGCGTCGCGTCATTTGTCGCTTCTTCAGGATCGAGGCCCAGTAGTCACTCATGCTCCCGCGCTCCGTTCTACACCAGCTCGTTTCGAGGCTAATGTAGGCAGAGGTCTGGAAGCGCGACAATGACGAAAGGATTATGTCCCGATAAGCCCCCGCTTATACGTCCATAATGATCACAGGCTTGTAAGATGGCCACGAGCGTGCAATCCTTGCGCCAATTTCGTCAGATTAGGAGGCAGCATGTCAGAGCGAGTCTGGGATAAATTTCTAACGCCACAGGACAAGGCTCATCTAACGAAGAAGAACAGCCATCAGTCCGTGGGTTTCGGTCAAAAGCCAGGAATCCTGCTGGTTGATCTTTATCGGGCAGTCTTCGGCGACCGCCCTCAGCCCTTGCTGGACGCGATAGAGGAGTGGCCGCAGAGCTGCGGAATGGCAGCCTGGGACGCGGTACCACACATCCAGGAACTGCTTTCGGTCGCGCGAGGACTGGAAATACCGGTCACCCACGTCACGATGCTTACGAACACGGGCGTGGAGGGCTGGGGTGTGCCACGAGGGCGGCGCCCGGGCCAGCGCCAACGGGCCATGAACGCCGTCGGCAGCCCAGACGCCATGCACGAAATCATTCCTGAAGTTGGCCCGATCCTCGGCGAAGCTGTAATTCGCAAGGCTTCACCGAGTGCGTTCTGGGGGACGCCCCTTATCGCTCACCTGAACGTCCAAGAAGTCGACACCCTTATCGTGGTTGGGGAGAGCACCAGCGGCTGCGTGCGGGCCACGGTCATCGATGCGTGCACATACCGCTTTAAGGTAATCATCGCGGAAGAAGGCGTATTCGACCGGCACGAGGCGCCTCACGCAATCAACCTATTCGACTTGGACCAGAAGTATGCGGACGTCTTACCGACGGCGGAAGTCATAAGCATGTTGAAGCAGTGGCGCGAAGACAAGGACGCGGTTGAGGGGAAGGTGAAGGCCGCCTCGTTGTAGCTAAAGGGTGTGTTGTCGGTACCTAGGCCCGGGAGTCAAATTCTCGGGCCTCTCACTATCCACAGTCCCTGGAATCTGGAGCGGGGGGACGGGCTGGAACTCGTGACAGCCTGCTTGGAAGCAAGCGCGTGGCCGATTTGGCCCCCTTTTTGCCCCCATCAGATTCAGAAAATAACCCTCAGGCAGACTTCTGAGCGATCTTAGCTACCTGTTTCCAAGAAGGCAGACCACCTGCCTCCACCTGACCGATGGTCACGCAATAAGGGCGTCAGCGGCTGTTTCAGCCGTTGAGCAAGGCCCTGATTGGGCCCGACCGACGCCATCTTATCCTGACCACTAAGCATCGACAATCGTTCGACCTTTAGCCGGCGCTGCGGACCAGGGCGCTGGTTGCCACTGCCTTCTAGTCATTTGAAGAACTCCACTAGTCGTGAAATGTCCTAGCCACCAGTTGACAAGCCAGATTGTACAACTTTATGGTTGTATCAATGCAGACAGTCCTCGACCACGACCGCATCTTCGGGGCACTGGGTGATGCCACCCGGCGAGACATCGTGCGCCGGGCGATCGAGGGCGAGGAAGGGGTGGCGGAGCTCACCGAGCACTACTTGATGAGCTTCGCAGCCGTACAGAAGCACATCGCCATCCTCGAGCGGGCCGGCCTGGTCAGCAAGCATCGCATGGGGCGGAGGAAGGTCGTCCGCACTAACCTAGAGGGGCTCCGCGTGGCGCGCCGTCTGCTCGACCGATACGAGGAGCTGTGGCGCGAGCGCGTCGAACGTATGAACCAGCTCATTAACGAATCGCCAAAGGAGGCAGACCGATGACCGTTACCGACATTCGCAAGGACTCTCAGTCGCGCACGATGACGCTGGATGCCGAGTTCCACGCCTCGCCAGAGCGCGTCTGGCAGTTGTGGGGCGATCCGCGACAGCTCGAGCGCTGGTGGGGACCGCCGACCTACCCAGCGACGGTCGATACTCATGACCTGCGCCCTGGCGGCCAAGTCCAGTACCACATGACCGGCCCGGAGGGCGACCAGCCACGCGGGTACTGGAACGTGGACGTGGTCCAGCCACCCTATCGGCTGGTCTTCCGCGATGGCTTCACCAACGAGGACGGCACGCCGAACGCGGAGCTCCCGATGACGACCGTGCAGGTGACGATCCAGGACATCGGCGGCGGGAAGACGCGGATGTCGATTGAGAGCGAGTTTCCGAGCGTCGAAGCCATGGAGCAGCTCGCTGCCATGGGCATGGAGGAAGGTCTGACTCAGGCCGTCGGCCAGATCGACGCGATCCTGGCCGAGGATCCTGCCGAGGCCGGTTGAGACCGACGATGACTGCACCTTACTACGAACCAATACAGTGAGCAGCGTACCAACGAGATAAACTAAGTGCTGGCGACCGGCTCTTAGGACAAGTCGCCGACAGGCTTGGAGAGAACATTGCGCATTGCGGTCTCGGGCACTCATGGCGTAGGGAAGTCGACGTTGGTCGAAACTCTTAGCTTGCGACTTCCTCATCATCAGATCGTTGAAGAGTCGTATTACGTATTGGATGATGCTGGTTACGAGTTCTCAACACCGCCAAGTGTTGATGAATTTAAACTTCTCTTCCGACATGAACTCAAAGCATTGCGAAGAAGGCAACAAAATGTCATCTTCGATCGGTGCCCACTCGATTACCTGGGATACTTATTTGCGCTGTCTGAGATTGATTCGTTCGATTTGGATCGTTGGCAGCCTACGATAAGGCGCGCCATAGGAAGCCTTGATTTGCTGGTGTTCATCCCCGTCACCCCGGAAGCAGACGCTCTCATCCCTCGGGCTGCCTATCAGGATCTTAGATCTGCTGTCGACGACGTGCTCCGCGAGATCATCCTTGATGACCGATTTGGCTTTTGTGGTGATGTTGCGATCCTGGACCTAGTCGGCCCGGTGCATAGTCGGGCTGAACGGGTAATGAATTGGCTTCCCTCGGCCTAACTGGTCCAGATTCTTCAGGCGGTGAGACTACGATCCGGCCTTACGGGACGCGGCTGTTTCCTGACACCGGCCCGGGACAGCGCGCTCGAACTGGTCGAATCGCGGGCCACCCGAGCGGTGTGACGATCCAGGTCTACTGGCCCACCGGGCGCCCGCAGTACGCAACGTAGACGCCTGACTAGGCACGGTAGCTATTCCGTCTTGGAGTTGCTGCGAGGCTCGACGATGTGGCCATGTCCGACACCGCGGCCGTCATTGACCAGTTTAACGCCGCCGATCACTATTTAAGCGACACATCGCCGGTGTACCCCATCGGTGGTACTCTTGCGAAATGCGACCCCTTCGGTACTCCATCAACGTCACATTGGACGGGTGCTGCGATCATCGTGCAATCCCCGCGGACGAAGACTTGCATCGTCACGCGGCCGAGAACATCGCGCAGGCCGATGCCCTCCTCCTTGGCCGGGTAACCTACGAAATGATGGAGGCAGCGTGGCGGCCGCTGGCGACGGGTGTGAGGCCTGATTGGATGGCCGATTGGATGGAACCCTTCGCCCGGACGATCGACGCGGCAAAGAAGTACGTCGTGTCGAGCACCCTGGAGCAGGTCGATTGGAACGCGGAACTCGTGCGCGGGGATCTGGGCAAGGCCGTTCAGCAACTCAAGCGGGAGGCGGGCAAGGGACTGGGCGTGGGAGGTGTGAAGCTCCCACTGGCGTTGACGGAGCTGGGATTGATCGATGAGTACGAGTTCGTGGTGCATCCCAGGCTCGCGGGCCACGGGCCGACGTTGTTCGCGGGGCTATCGAAGCATGTCGACTTGAAGCTCGTGAGCCGGCTGGAGTTCGGCTCGGGGGCAGTGGCGATGCGGTACGAGCCGAGAAGGTAGCCACCGGGCTTGCTAGCCCGAGCCGGCCGCATCATGGAGCCCTGGTTCGCGGCTCTTGCGCGCCCCCAGCAGCGGTTCCCTCCGCGGCGGCCCACAACAACGCCTTGGCCTGGCGCACCTCCCGAGCCGGCGCGGTGTGCGAACGAGCAAGCCCCTCCAGCTCAACCCGCTGCCCACCCGTCATCTCCAAAGCCCCAGCCACCATCCCACCCACACTACGACAGATCACTATTTAGGCGACACATCAACTAGAGACCGAAGGGGAAGAAACAATGTCGGAATTGATAGTGGACTTCATTACCTCACTTGACGGCTACGCGTCCGCCGAAGGCTGGCCCGGGTGGTGGGGAATCCAGGGCCCGGAATATCTCGCCTGGCTCGACGAGCGACCCGACCGCGACTACACGCTGTTGATGGGCGCGAACACCTACCGGCTGATGTACGGATTCGCCAGCGCACCAGACTCGGACTTCACGGAGGAAGAGCGCGGGTCTATAGCTGAACTCGCCAGAGTGCCCAAGGTGGTGTTTTCCTCAACACTGGAGGCCCCGTTGTCGTGGGCCAATACCCAGCTGGTCAACGGGGATGCAGCCGAGGCGGTGGCAGCGATGAAGCGCAACGGCACAAACTTGAGCACCCTCGGCAGCCTCACGCTGTGCAGGTCTCTCCTCGAGGCAGGCCTGGTGGACCGTTACCGGGTGGTCGTCTTCCCGGTGATCACCGGGAGCACCGGTAGGGAGCGGATCTACGACGGCTATCCCGATGTTGCGCTCGACATGGTTGCCAACCGGACTTTCGACGGCAGAATCCAACTGCTCGAGTACGTCCCGACGGTGCTCAGCGGTCCGCCCGGCGTGCGGTAGCTCCGCCGCGTAGCTGGTCCGCCATGATCGAAGCCGGCTACGACGGTAGCGTTAGGTAAAGGCGTAGACCATGTGCACAGCGCGACCTTCGAGCTGTTTCTGAGACTCGAGTCGCATCGTGCGCACCGTTTCCCTTGCCGGTTTGTGCGATGACTTGTCCCAGACCTCGCGCGAGAAGGCCGTGGCCTTGACGGGGAACAGAGGGATGCCCGACTCGAGCAGGACCGGCAGCACCACGATACCTAGACGGTCGAGCAGGTCGGCGTCGATGAACGACTGTATGGCCTTAGGACCGCCGAGTAGCTGCACGTCATTCGTTATGCCGGTCTTCTTGAGCTCGTCGACCACAGCTTTAGGACCGCCCAAGGAGGCCTTCACCGTCGCCGGCGCCCCCTCGGGCAACGGCCGGTGCGTCAGGACTCGAATCGGCCGCTCACCCCATGGCCAGGCGTCCTTCCATTCCGGCAGGCCTTGCTCGAAGGTCGTGCGTCCCATGACCACGGCGCCGACGTTCTCCATGAAATCGGAGTAACCGGGAGGGGGACTCTTGCCGTCGTAGCCGGGGTCCCACTCCCACGCCGCCAAGCCGTCCGCCGACGTAACCAACCCATCGATGCTTACACCCATGTGCGTCTTGATCTGCATTTTCTTATCTCCTCTCGTTGGGACACTGAGTGAGGTAGTTCGCCACTCTGCCCGGCGTCCGCCGAAGGTTGAGCTTGCCTCTGTCTACATTTCACCGTACTGCTGTGACGGACGCGCAATGCGACCGCCTACGGGAACGTGTCAATTTGCGCATCAATCGTTCGATGCTCAAGACAGTGAAGCCGAGCTGAGTGGTGTAGAAGTCAATTGCCTTCTGACCAAGATCCCAATCGAGGGATCGTAACCTCCTGGGCGGTCACGGCGTTGGTCCGCGCTGATACGCGAACCGGTCGAATCAGAGTGACATATACGGGCTGAAGACCGGGACGCCGTAACTTTCGAGCGCACTCTTTAGCTCCAGGCTCGGAGAGCCACAGACTTCGCCAGATATCGTGCAGATCTTTAAAAGCTCAGCCATCCTGTCGCCCTGGTTCGCGCTGTGCTGAAGCAGGGATTCCGAATCTCGATACCTCTCGATTACGATGCACTCGCTGTAATCGTCGTTAAAGAACGAGTCGTACTGGAGTGTGCCGGTGTCCTTCGTGCGAGCTAGCTCTATAAACTCGGCTGCGAGCTTCTTATATTCGTCGAGTTTGCCTTCGTGAATCTTGATTCGGGCAATGCCCAGGATTTCGTCCATCGTTTCCTCCAGCGATATCGCTAGAGGAAACGATACTACCCGGGCAGGATTCTCGACTGGCCCGGCAGGTCGCGAGCTGTGTCGGCTCCGTGAAGGCCGCCAGATGGCCTGGACCGGATCTCAGCCTACGCTGGAAGGCTAAAGACGATACCGATAGAAAAATACGAGGTTCCATCTGCCCGAGTCACGACGCCTCCTTCTCATGCGTGGAGCGTGCCGCCGGTGAGCGGTCTGGTGCCGGCCAGTCGAGGACATTCTAGTAGGAAGGTAAGAATCTGGGGCGGGGACGGGACTCGAACCCGCGACAACCTTGCTTCCAAGCAGGCTGTCGCGGGTTGGTCTCAAACCGCGGGAGTTAGTCTCAAACCGCAAAACCGCCTTCTCGAACTTCAGGCAGCTTGCCGGGGGTTTTGTCCCCGGGACAGCGGAATTCTAGCACTTCCGAGTTTAGGTCGAATTTGGTTGAGATCCGAAACCTGGCCATTGTCTGGTAGACAAAGGGCATGAAATCTCTCGACGCATCCAGCGTTTCTGGTCAGCAGAACCGTTCTCTCGGTTAATAGACTGCGCCCAGACGGATTGAGACGACACCGTGCTATAGATGTCCCAGATGATAGGGTGTCGTGTGGTCGTTGATCACGCGAGCGCGCTTGCTGCTACGCCCATTAGAGCGCCGGCCATACCCGCCGAGCGATGCGCATAAGGGACGTCCGTTATGCGTCACCTCCGTCGCCTTCCTGTGGTCAGCACCATTACGGCCGCGAGTACCCCTGCAAGGCCGGCCAATACCGGTGGCTTTCGCATTGCCTCGAGCACGCGGCCGCCCTTTGGAACGTGTATCCATACCTCTCCGAGAACGTCTTCGTGCCGCGGCTGCCACATGTCGATCTCGGCGCGATTGTCACCTCTGGTGATGTATCCGGCGTCGCCGGGACCGCCCACGACACGATGAATGACCACAAGTCCTGCACCCACCTCCCCCTGAGGTATGCGAAAGCCGATCGTGTCGCCGAGGCCGTAGGTACTTTTAGCCCGAAGAACAGCGAGGTCGCCGCTGCTAAGCGCAGGTTCCATGCTACTGCCGCGCACTGTGATGTAAGACGCGGGGCCACCAAGGAACTGGGGTCTTAACATGAATAACCAGAGGATGGCAAAGATGATACAGGCCAGAATCCAAACATGCCTGAACTCCAGAGACAGAACCTGCCGTCTAACTCCTTGGAGATGCATCCGGAAGCCCCGCCTTACCAAGGGACGGTTAACCTCGAATTCGACGTATTGAGTTGGAGGCCGAGCTGACGCGCCGTGGCGGAGCCTCCACCGGTATCAACCAGGACTCGAATCTGGACTCGGTCGGTTGGGCTGCCTGTTGAAGTCGCAACCGGTATGGTGAACGTCTTCAGTCCAGTGCCCGTTTGCTCACCCGATTGTCCCAGGCTTGCAACAACAGTGCAGTTGGCGGCAACGCGCAGGACCTCAATCTGATAATCAAGGGCCTGGCTGTTCCGGGCAGTAACATTGAGCTGGACAACGTAGTTACCAGAATTCCAGGTGCTCAGGTTGGGGTCTGCGGCGAGCGTAGTAAATGCGAAGTAGATAGCATTCTGCGTATTTGCAGGACCAGATCGGACAATGTTTGCCGAGGTGCCACTCGTTGGTCGCAAGTCATTGCCGACACCGCCGACGGTACCAGCCGGTGTACAGGCGCTCAAAATTGTGCTGCGCAGAATGTATGGCGGCCTCGGCGTCGCCGTTGGGGTTGGCGTGCTAGTCGCGGTTGGTGTAGGCGAGGGAGTCGGAGTGTTGGTCGGCGTGGGTGTCGGCGTGTTCGTTGCGGTCGGAGTAGGAGTTGGGGTAGGAGTGCTGGTTGGAGTGGGCGTGTTCGTCGGGACAGGAACGGTCTGCTCGACTGTGAAAGTCGTAAGGCGACGGCTGTCCACACCCAGGCTCGCCGCCCAGCCGACGGTGCCGGCAACTACGGTGCCCAGGATGACCAAGCTGAGGACGCGCCACACACTCACGCGTCAAGCCGCTCGGTCCTACGGCCCAACTATGACGAGATGCACGCCGGTCAGCGCTGCGGCAGGCGGATCTGGCGTCAGGTCAACAACCGCAGAGGTGGCGCTGACCGTCACTGGACCAGCGCTCGCCAGCGCCGTTCCGGACCCGTTTACCGCGACCATGTAGAGCAGGCCCCCATTGCAGGCGGCGCTAATGCCACCCACGGTCACGCTGGTAACCTCCCAGCGGTTATCGGGCCCACTGTCGAAGACCACGGCATACGTGATGCTTACGCCGTCCTGGTCGCAGGCTAAGACCGAAGCATCGCCGGCAGCCAGACTCGCGGACGCCACGCCAAGGCCGGCCGCCTGTGCGTAGACCACCGCGAAGACCGCGCTTCCCGTGGTTAACGCCAGGAGGACCCTGAGCATATTCTAGAGTCCTTGCAGAGAGTCGCACGGCTGGAGTGGGACTTCGCTGAGACTCGAATCTGGTGCCAAAGGTCACTGCGGAGGTTACGGAGACGGGTCGTCGCCGGTGATCGCGACGTGCACATCGATAACAGCCGATGCCAGGACAGGAGTCGTAATCGGCACCGTTACGGTGGCCCCAGCGATGACGATGGGACCAGCGCTTACTAGCTCCGCGCCAGCGGTCGGCCCCGTAAGGGTGACATACGCGTCCTGTCCGTCGCAGTTCGTGGCGTCGATGCCATCCACGACGACTTCGGTGACTATATAGCCGGGACCTGGGGCTGGCCGAATAGGCCACCGTGTAGGTGGCCCCCACACCGTCTGTGTCGCAGGACGCTACCACGTCGTCTCCGGAACCCAGGTCATCAGACACAAGGTCCAGAGTCGCGGCCAAACCATAGACTGCGCTGGACACGACACCGCCGATAACGAGGGCAAAAAGCACTTTACGCAGCATAGAGACCTCCAAAAACTGCTCTCTATCTCACCTCCAAAAGGAAAGGAGGCGATTCGTGGGATCGCCTCCTTGCGTTATTCCTGCCAATTCCTGGCTGCTGTGACGCCGCATCTCGGGCGTCTGCATAGCAGCAGTCTCGGGGGGGGGGTGATCCTGTCAAGTCATAACTGTTAAGCGCTCCGGGAGGGCCTTGACCGTTGCCCGCCCGGGTCCATGGGGCTCTACGAAATCTGGGCGGCCCTCGAGCCAAGGCGAGATTTACAGAGGTTCAGGTTCGAAAAAGGGGATTGGAGCGGGGGACGGGACTCGAACCCGCGACAGCCTACTTGGAAGCAAGGATGTCGGGGTTGGTCTCAAACCGCGGGAGTTAGTCTCAAACCGCAAAACCGCCTTTCGACTCAAGGCAGGTCGCTGCGTTCTGTCCCCGAGACAGGGGATTCTCGCATCCCGCAAACCTTCCATGGGTCTTATTCCCTGCCCTGAGTTCTCTATCGTCCCGCGGACGAACGTCTTGATCGCAGCCTCCGAGGTCTCGAAATTGCCGTGAATGCGCGCGTCTGGTTGAACGTGTTCTAGCTTAGGAGGCCGTTCTCCACCGCGAAGAGAGTGACTCCAGCTCTGCTCGACCTTCGCAAGGAGACTCGCGCCGAGATGGAGACGATCCGGCGTCTGCTGGAGGCAGGATCTGGCGCCATGGGCCAACCGATGCCGAGCGAATCAAGGTAGTTACGACTAACGCGAAAGGAGGAAGGACTATTACTCAATTCATCATCACCTGCGAGCACACATCTGAAGAGTGCGAGGAACTGGACCGCGAGATGCAGGCCGTGGGCGTCGCTGACGTCATGAAGGGACGCGACTTCTTCTGCTCCTGCCCTACGGCCATCACGGCGGCTGGGTCGAGGTGGAGGGGGACAGCGCCGAGGCGATCCAGGCGTCGCTGCCGCCGGTCTTCGGCTCACACGCCCGGGTCTACAAAGTCGAAGTTACACAATTCATGTAAAGCCGACAGACTTCAAACGAAAGGATACTTAGAAATGCATGCATCAAGAGACAGCCTGCCCGCCGAGACGATGGGAGATTCCTACGAAGGCCACTTCGCCGATTGGGGCGAGTTCACCGGCTACTTCGAGAAGATAAAGGGAGGGACTGACTTCAGTCCGCTCTTTGTTGGCCTTCCCGATGACAACTGCCAAAGCCCGCACTGGGGATACCTCTTCAAGGGCAAGATCCGCTTCATCTACAAGGACCATGATGAGGTGATCAGCGCCGGCGAGGCCTACTACGCCCCGCCTGGCCACAAGATCGAATGCCTGGAGATGCTGAGACGGTGGAGTTTTCTCCTACGGCGGATCTCCAGAAAACGCTCGAGGTTGCGGCCAAGAACCTGGAAGCGCAACAGCGTTGATGACGTACGGCGAGGGACCTGAGGAAATCTCAGGTCCCTCGCTCGTATTGCTTATGCCAACCTGAATGTAAAGGAATTGGACCAGGGAGATTCGCCCTCGTGACGACGCTGCGATGAGGCAGCCCATCCAGTTAGATCTCCTCAAGGCCGCCAGACTCGCTGTCACTACGCCCTAGGAAACCCAGAGCTCTGGCAGCTGCGCCTCGGTAAGAAGAGGCAGGCAGCAAGGGACGCTGACAGGGACGAGTGCAAACTGTCGCCAACGTCTGTAGACTCCTCGTCAGGCGGCCAATTAGGGCAGTGGACTTCAGCAATAGTGCCTGCGGTGGCCGGTCGTCTCAGATTCAAACTGCCGGGATGGCGAAACTGGCAAACGCAGCAGACTTAAAATCTGCCGGCCGCGAGGTCTTGTGGGTTCGATCCCCACTCCCGGCACCAATCTTTTCGTATCTGAACGATATCGTTAACTGCTAAGGCGCTCCGCCTTTGGTGCACGCCTGGTGCACCAATGCCTTTACGGGCCCTCCCGCGCTGTCACCCATGCTGCGCTAGTCTTCCATGATGCGGACTTTGCTGCCGGCAGCCGTGTAGACCTCGTCCGGCATGGTGCTAACCGCCCCTTCGTCTGCCAGCTTCTCCTCGAAGTGCTTGCGGACCCAGGGGTCCTGCATGTGGTACGGGATAGCGTTGCCGCCCTCGGTGATCTCACGGTGCTGTGGTACATAATCGCCGGCTTCGACCGTGTCGCCGCGATTGCCGCCCGAAGTCGGGTTGCCGGGCACTCCGCCCGTAAAGAGGAAGATGCGGAACGGGTCCTTGCCGTAGGCAAAGTGCTGGTGGAACCAGTTGGAGGGGCCAGGCGCAGCACTGATCATGCCGCCCGGCTCATACTCCTGCAGCTTGACGCAGTCGCCCTTGCCGTCCGCCCAGGGCGTTAGACCGCCGATGTCGCGCGGCCAGGTGATTGAGTAACCCTTGCCGCGCATGCAGACGAGGACGGCGCCAGCACCGTGAGCATGGGCTTTGGCGTAACGCCCGCTGGGGGTATTCGGCGATCCAACCCTGAATCTCCGTGTTGCCGGCCATGTTGGGCGCCACCCAACGATGTCCGGGGCCACGGTTGTTGTCCAGCGGCAGATAGGTCATCGAGGCGTCCGGTATCAGGTTGGTCGAGATCATGGCACGGCCCCGGACTGGCTGTGGCTCGAACTCCTCACCCGGCTTCCAATACTCCTCCAGATCGCCACCGAAGCGATTTTCGAATTCGAAGTCGTTAGCGAAGATGAACCTCGGGTGCTGATAGACGTTGATCGCACGCGGCGCCGTGTTGACGCCGAGCAGGATGGCCGGGCCGGACGAAGCATTGATGATCTGGAAGTTCGCGTTGAGCGGTATTGAGAAGCAGCTCCAGGGCTGCCACTCGAACGTGGACTTCGCGCCGCCGTTGGTACGCCAGACTTCGGTGCTGCCCCGGCCTTCCAGGACCAGGTAGCGCTCCTCATACATGTGGCGCTGCGGCTTGAGCGCGCCGCGCCCCGGCACTTCGACGATGAACATGCCTGTCGCGTTGTTGGTGCCAAGTAGCTGGATGTAACTGCCCTTACCACCGACACGCGCCCAGTCGGCCCGCGGCAACTCTCGTGAGTCCCGAATGCCGACGCCCTTGAACACCGGCAAGCCCTCCTCCTTAAGGAACATCTCCCAGGCGGTGGGCAGGCGCCGGGTGAAGCTGCCCATGTCGTCGCCCTTGTGCCAGCCGGCCTTCTGTTGTCCTGTGGGCTCTATGTAACGCTCTTTGTTTGCCATTTGACTCCTCCATCTTTGGCTTGGTCCGGGGCGGTGCATACGGCCAAGGCATTTGTCCCGATGCGCTCCACTCTGGACCCAAAAGAGGAGGACGCCCCGACCCCCTTCTCTTGCTCCACCACGGTGCTAGTCCTTAGTCCGACATTACCTTGATGTTGGAACCTTCCTTCGTGTAAACCTCTTCGGGCATCGTGAAATCGGCGCCCATTTCCTTCAGCCTCGCAGTGAAGTACTCGCGGATGTGGGGGTCCTCCATGTAGTAAGGGATGGCGCGACCGCCTTTGTCTATGTCGGTGAGTGAGGCCTGGACTTGCTCTCCACCCTGGCCCGGGTCTTCGCCATCGACGCCGCCGAAAGCGTTCTCGTTCCCGGGGACACTGCCGGTGTAGTTGAAAACTCGGAACGGCTCTTTGCTGTAGGCGAAGTGCTGGTGGAACCAATTGGAGGGGCCCGGCACGGCCGAGACCATGCCTCCGGGACCGTACTCTGTCATCTTGACCAGATCCGCGTAGCCATCCTTCCAGGGATTAACCCCGGCAATATCCTTGGGCCAGGCGATGGTGTAGCCACTGCCGCGCATGCAGACCAGGACGGCGCCGCCGCCGTGGGCATAGTGGGCTTTCGCATAACGGCCGCTGGGGTACTCGGCGATCCAGCCCTGGAGCATGGTATTGCCGACCATGTTCGGGGCGAGCCAGCGGTGGCCGGGGCCGCGGTTGTTGTCGAGCGGCAGGTAGGTAGTCGCCGCATCCGGGATCAGGTTGGTCGTGATCATGGCGCGACCGCGCACCGGCTGCGGCTCGAAGTCCTCGCCCGGCTTCCAGTAGTCCTCCAGGTTGCCGCCAAAGCGGTTCTCGAAATCGAAGTTGTTGTCGAAGACGAAGGACTTGCTCTGGTACATGTTGACCTTCGGCGCAGAGTTGACACCCAGGAGCAAGGCCGGAGATGAGGATGAGTTGATGATGCGGAAGTTGGCGTTCACCGGCACGGAGAAGACGCTCCACTGCTGGTACTCGAAGGAACTCCTGGCATCGCTGCCGTTCTTCCACACTTCTACGCTACCCCGGCCGTCCAGCACGATGTAGCGTTCCTCTACATGTGCTTCTGAGGCTTGAGGGCGCCACGGGCCGGCACTTCGACGACGAACATGCCCGTCTGGGTACTCGTGTTAATTAGCTGAATAAAGGTGCCCTTCCCGCCAACCCGGGCCCAGTCAGCGCGGGGCAGATCACGAGAATCCTTGCAGCCGACGCCCCCGAAGACCGGTAGTCCCTCCTCCTTCTGGAAGGTCTCCCAGGCCGTGGGCAGCCGCTTGGCGTAAACGAAGCCATCGCCCTTCTGGAAGCCGGCCTTTTGATTACCCGTTGGCTCTACGTAGTTTTGTTGTGCCGTCATCTAGCTAGTCCTTCCCTGTGATTTCAGTAGCTCTTCGCACCCCCTGTTGATCGGGTGGACACTAGAACGGGACTTCTCTATCAAGGAGAAGTCCCGTTCTAGTCTTGCCTTAGCCGCCGCGATTCGGCATGTCCTTGTCCAACCACTGCTTGTGGCTACCCCAGTAGGACGTGCCGAATGTGTCAGGGGTTCCCCAGTTGTAGTTGTGCACCCAGGGCCACTGGAAGGAGAAGGTGCTATAGATGTGCTGCGCCGGGAGGACCATCATCCACTCCGCCGCCCACCTCTGGACATCCTTCAGGATCTCGACCCTCTTGTTGAAGTCCAGCTCCTGCCGCTGGGCGATGAGCAGGGCTTCGGTTTTCTCGTGGGCGAAAGATGTGCGGCCGCCCGTCTGGGCGGTGCCGACCCAATCGCGCTGCATGAGGTAGTCGGGCTCGCTATCGCTACCGCTGCTCCAGGCGATGCCGTCCCACGCGCGATCGACCCGGTACTTGCGCTGCTCTTGTGCTGTCGCGACCTGGAGTACATCGACCGCAAAGGTGCCGGACGCCCTGAGGCTGTCCATTCTAAGGCTGTCTTCTTCCGCGAATAAGCCACCGCCTCCTAGCTGAATGGCCACGCGCAGAGGCAGCGGCTGGGTGTGACCGGCCGCCGACATCAATGCCTTCGCCGCTGCCACGTCGAACAGATAGTTCTCCGATACCTTGCCGAGCTCACCCTTCTCCGGGTTGAGCCAGTAGGACGAGTTCTGGGGCATGTGCGTCATCGGCTTCAGGTCGACGGGGATACCAGCGGCCTCGAATGCCACCTTATTCGAGAGGAATTCACCGATGCTCTTGAAGTCAATCGAGCGTCTGAGAGCAATACGCACCCGCGGGTCAGCGTAAGGGTCGTTGGCTGGCCGCTGGAGGCCGAATAGATACCGAGAGGCGAGTACCTGGTCCGGCGGGTCGGCGATGATCACGGCGCCGGGCACGTCCTTGGACACCTGAATGACGTCACGCGGCGTAGGAGTGAATTTTATGATGCTGCCCTGAGTGAACTGAGCGTACTGGTTCGCGTACTCGGGGATGAGCGGGAAGTGCCAGCGGTTTATGAATGGCTCGCCGCCCCAGTATTCGGAGAACTTCTTGTACTCATGCGTGATCGACGGTTGGAACTTGTCCAGTTTGCTTGAAGCCCGTACCAATCGCGATCTGCTTAGCCAGATCGACATCGGTGTTCAGCTCCTTGGGCATGATAGCCCAGCCCCATGTATACAGGGGGAGCACCTCGTTGAGCGGCGCATAGGGAGCCTTGAGCCGCAAGACCATATGAGTGCGGTCCGGGTACTGGACGCTGTCAACAATGTCGTTGAAGAAGCTGCGGTAGGTGCCTTCCTGCGCGTTGCGCTGGGTGCTAGTCCGCCAGTCGTCCATGTCCATGACTCGGCCGTTGACAGGCGCGATGTTCTGGAACTTGACGTTGGGCCGCAGAGTGAAGGTGACCGTCAAGCCGCCGTCAGCGAACTCCCACGACTCAGCGAGACCGCCGATGGCGTATTGACCCTCCTGGCTTGCCGGGTCGATGCCGGGACGGCTATTGCGCTGCATGAGTTGTTCGTAGATGTGGCGGCGGTAGGTGGACGAGCTTACGGTCACGGGGTCCCAATGCTCGTCCTGAGCTTCATCTACCGAGCCGGGATATGTGCCGCCAGAGACCGCCGCGCCGGTCTCATCGGCCAGTGTCCAGCTATCCTGGGAGCGCCAGACGGCGCCCGGTTCGCGCACTGAGGCGGCGTCTTGGAATTGAATCCCAGGGCCGCCGTCATCGCCACCACAAGCGATTAGCGCCGCGGCGCCGGCGCCGGCGACCGTCGCCTTCAGAAAAGTCCGCCGTGTTATCGCGCCTGAACGATAGTCAGGTAGCCAGGACCGAGTCGTTTCCATAGGATTCCCCCTCCCTGAGCGACTGCCGATTTACCTGAAGGGCCAGCATGCGATGGCCGAAGATTGGGTGTCCACCATCAGACCACGGGTGGTCAGGATGATAATCACCGTGTTCATATTTTCATAGAATATGACATTCGACAGGCGAGATTTAGTCAAGGGCGAATTGTGAATTGTAATGACTGCTGCTCACCGCCCCGACGGATCACGTAAATCGTAATCTGTCGCAGATCGCGCACTATCGCCGCCTGGCTCTCGCGAGTTCGCGCCTGGGAAGAACCGCCGTTGCGAAGTTGCAACCGGTGATGTCGCGGGTAAAGCGTAATTTGCCCCAACCCGTAAGCCCTGCCTTTCTGAACCCCGAACACCTGCTTTCGAGTTGATCCGTTGTCGTTGATGTCGGTCAGGAAGACCGTCATTTCGATTACGCCGAGGGGGCCGGAAGAGCTAAGGCCCATGACAGTGATCTAGCACTTGTAATTGATAAGACACCAGTTATACTGGTGTCATGCCGTGGCCACCCCGTTTTCTGTTTATCGCGGGCAGACTCTCGATCGACTTTGCCTTGACCGGCGGTGAAGGCGAGCGAGCTCAATGGGAGCGCTGGCATACGCCCGAAGATTTCGCCGATTGGGCCCGGGCGTGCCCCTTGCTGGCAGTCGATGTGCGTGTTGAACGCCTCGATCTCATTGACGCGCGGGAGCTGCGCGAGGCGCTCTGGTGGGGAGCGCAGGCTGTGCTGCGAGGCGATACCGTATCACGAGAGATACAGCACCTCTTGTCGCGCTTCGCCGAGCAACCAAACCTGGTCCCGGTGATGCGCGCCGGCGAGATGCACTGGCTGGATCCCACCGCGGCGCAAGTGTTTTCGAGCGTCAGCCGCGACGCTATTGAGCTTTTCGGGACCGGCCTCCGATCGCGCCTGCGCGAGTGCCGCAACCCGATCTGCGGTCTGCTTTTCGTCGACCTGTCGCGGCCCGGCAAACGCCTCTGGTGCACGATGCGACGCTGCGGGAACCTCAACAAGATCGCGCGCTACCGCACCGGCCACGGCATCGCCGAAAGCAACGATTGAAGTCCTCACGAAGGAAGGAGCAAGGATCATGAGTACGATTCAACACCTCAACCCTGCAGGCATGGCGCACAACCCAGCCTTCAGCCAGGCAGTCTCTGTCGCCGGCCAGCATAAGACGATCTACGTCGGCGGTCAGGACGCTGTCGACGCCGCCGGCAATATCGTCGGCCGGGGCGATATCGCTGCGCAGACGAGGCAGATCTTCGCCAACCTCAAGCTTGCGCTGGCAGCCGGCGGCGCCGATCTCGAGCACATCGTGAAGTGGAACGTCTTCGTAGTGCAGGGGCAAGACGTCCGGCCGGGATTGGCCGTCTTCCAGGAGGAATGGGGGGCGCGAGCTGAGCCGCCGGCAATCAGCGTGATGTTTGTGGCGGCGCTCGCCCACCCTGACTTTCTCGCCGAGATCGATGCAGTGGCGGTGGTGCCGGAATGAAGCTGAGCGAAACGCAGGAGGTTCGGCAATGAACCAGGCTAAAAGGCGAGTCCGCCAATCGATGACCTCATTGGTGCAGCAAGAGTTGACCCAGCGCGGCTTGATGGACGCGTACCTAAGCCGGCCTCCGTATCAACAAAACGACTACCTCTGGTGGATAAACAGCGCGAAGCGTGACGAGACAAAGCAGAAGCGATTGACGCAGATGCTGGAGGAGTTGGAGCGAGGCGACAGCTACATGAAGATGAGTTGGCATGCCTTGTAGTTGCTTCCGGGAGCGGCGGCAGGTCAGCTGGTGCTAAGCTTTTGCCGATGCCTGTAGCACTTCAGAGCTACGAGTCTGATGTGGCCCGCTGGGAATCGGCGCTGGCGGCGCCGAAGGAGGCGCTGCGCCCGTACGTTCGCCGTTACCAGGGCTGGCTGGAGTTCAGGCCGGGGAAGAACCGCCGTCGCGAGGTTGCAACCGGTGATGTCGTTCTGATCATCAACCTCGGCGCGCCGTTCTACGTCATCAACCCCAGGAACCCGTCTTCCGCATCAGTGCCCTTGGGGAGCTTCGTCTCCGGAGTGTCCGACTCCTACGTCTTCACCGAATCGGACCGATCTATGCACTGCATACAGGTCGACCTGACGCCGATCGGAGCACACCTCCTGTTCGGTGTGCCGATGCATGAGATGGCGAATCACGAGCTGCACCTGGAGGACATCCTTGGACCGCAAGCGCGGGGACTGGATGAGCGCCTGTACGAAGCCGGGACCTGGGAGGCGCGTTTCGCGATCCTCGACTGCTTCATCGAGGATCGCTTCACGCTCGCCTCCTCGCCCGATCCCGGAGCCTCCTGGGCACTTAAGCGCTTGAAGGCAACCGGCGGACGCGCCAGGATCGGCGGTTTGGCCACGGCCTTAGGATCGAGCGACCGGGGTCTGATCGAGGCTTTCCGCGAAGAAGTCGGCCTGACGCCAAAGACCATTGCCCGCATCATCCGCTTCAACAGGGTCACCCACCTGATGATGGAAGGCGGCCCGCGGACGTGGCTCGATATCGCTTACGACTGTGGTTATTACGATCAGGCGCACCTCATTCACGACTTCAAGCAGTTCGCCGGCCTTACACCAGGGGAATTCCTGGTCCGCCGGGCCACTGACGGCCCGCTGCCCGACTAGCAATTTTTTACAAGACGCCCTCCTTCAGGAGTTCTAGGCTTAGCTCGAAGCCAGAAGGAGGCATGCAGTGTCTGAAATTACCAATCAGCAGCCTGAGGGAATGGCGGAGCGCGAAAGGGAGCAAAGCGAGTTGGCGGCCCTGTCTGAGGCCTGGGCTCAAGCCATTGTGGCGAACGACGCCGCGAGAATCGGCGGCTTTATGACGGACGACTGGGTAATTGTTTCCCAAACCGGCATGACTGACCGACGCCAGTTCCTGTCCTTCGTCGAATCGGGCGACCTCACACATGAGGCGATGGATATGGTCAGCACACCGAGGGTGCAGACCTACGGCGACACGGCGGTCCTGACCGTGCGCGCCACCAATAAAGGTCACTACAAGGGCGAGGCATTCGAGGCCGATGAATGGACGAGCGACGTATTCCTCAAGCGAGATGGCCGCTGGCTTTGTGTGCTCAGCCACATAACGGCAGCTGTAGAGACGTAGGCCACGCTGAACCGTCGCTGAACAACCGGGGATGTGGTGGATACTTTTGGTCACCACTGGTCGATCCTGACTGCCACCCGGATTTCAAGCCCCAAGACATGATGCCGGGGAGCGGTACCTGAACGAGGAGCACTCCCGAATTTTGCCCTGAGCTCTGCCGCTATGCCTGGTCATAAGGACGGCGAGGTTGACATGTGACTTTTTGGTCACGTAACATCTCAGCTATGGATGAGGTGTTCAGGGCGCTCGCCGACCCGACGCGACGGAGCCTGCTCGACGAGTTGTTCAAGCAATCTCGGCAGACACTGGGCGAGCTCGAACGACGCCTGCCGATGACGCGCTTCGGTGTGATGAAGCACCTGCGGGTGCTCGAGGAAGCTGATCTCGTCGTAACCAGACGGCGCGGGCGAGAGAAGCTGCATTTCCTGAACCCCGTCCCGATCCGGCTCGTCCACGACCGCTGGGTTAGCAAGTACGCCGAGCCATGGGTCGCTTCCCTGAGCGACCTCAAGCACAGACTGGAGGATAGGACGATGGAGAAAGTGTTCGAGATCTACATCAAGACGACGCCGGAGCGCCTGTGGGAGGCGATCATCAACCCTGAGATGAGGCGCAAGTATAGCTTTGGCGTGGGAGCCGAGTCCGACTGGACCCCCGGCTCCCGCTACGAGGCTCTCCACCTGCAGGTCGGCGCCATGATCGCCGAGGGCGAGAACCTGGAGGTCGAACCGCCCCGCAGGCTCGTCCAGAGCTTCAGGGCCCTGTGGAGCGACGAGGTGAAGGCCGAGGGAACGTCGAGGGTCACGTGGGAGATCGAGCCGATCGGCGATTCATGCAGGCTGATCGTCATCCACAATCAGCTGCGCGAGGGCGCCAACGACGAGGTCTACGGCGGCTGGCCGATGATCCTCTCCGGCCTGAAGACGCTGCTCGAGACCGGGGAAACCCTTACGACGCCCGGCTCGCTGCGCTACTCGGACGCATGGGTGGATGGCCCCGTTAGCGAAACTATGCAGCGGCTGGTCGACGACCTACCCGACGGTCGCGGCACCTGATCACCCCGGTCCTTGCGGATGCAGGAAGACGACTAGTAGGAGTCCATCTCGCCGGGCATGTCGAGAAGCAGAAGCGGCCGGATCGGACGATCCAATCCTACTCGCGAATGCTCAACGACTTCTTCGGCCGTTGCGGCAAGACGCGAGAACTAGGTGACCAGCCAGGACGCATTTGCCTGGGCTTACGGCACCGGCCTGTCTGGCAGGCAACCTGGGTCGGTTACCATCGGCGTCCGCGCTGTTTGAGAACGGAGCCTCGGTTAAGCTTTAAGAGTGAGTCTCCTTTCACTGCAAGACATCGAGGTGGCCTTTGGGGCGGAGGACGTGCTCACCGGCGTCAGCGGCGACATCGAGGCGGGCGACCGCATCGGCCTGGTCGGGCGTAACGGCGCCGGTAAGACGACCCTCCTGCACGTGATGACGGGCGAGCTGCGGCCGGATGCCGGCAAGCGGCACGCGGCGAGCCGAGTCGCGATCGGGATGGTTGAGCAGGTCCCACGCGAATCGACTTCGCGGCTAACGGTGTACGAAGAAGCGCTGACGGCGTTCGCCGAGGTCAGGCGCCTGGAGCAGGCGTTGGAGGAAGCTGCCCACCGCATGAGCACGGACGCCGCCGGCACGTCCAGCGAGTACTCAGACCTGCAGGACGAATTCGAAGCCAGGGGCGGGTATCTTTACCGCACCCGCTTCGCCCAGGTGCTGACCGGCCTGGGGCTGCCGGAGCCGGAGTGGTCGCGGCCCGTGTATCAGCTCAGCGGCGGCGAGCGCAGCCGGCTGGCGCTGGCCAAGGCCTTGCTCTCTCAGCCCGACCTGCTGATCCTCGACGAGCCCACCAACCATCTAGACATCGACGCGATGCGCTGGCTGGACGACCTGCTCTCACGCTGGCCCGGGACGCTGCTGATTACGTCTCACGACCGTTACTTCCTGGACAAGGTCGCGACGCGCATCTGGCTGCTTGAGAACGGCCGCGCCAAGACCTACCGGGGCAACTACAGCAAGTTCGAGCAGCAGCGCTCGGCGGAGCTCGACCTCCTGCAGAAGCAGGCGCAGGCCCAGCAGGAGTACATCGCCAGGGAAGAGTCATTCATTCGCCGTTATCGTGCCGGCCAGCGGGCGCGCGAGGCGCAGGGCCGGCTCAAGAAACTGCAACACATCGACCGGATAGAGGCGCCCCGCAAAGAGAAGTCGACGCACTTCAGCCTGTCGGCGAAGCGCAGTGGGGATGTCGTCCTTGCCACGAAGGACCTGTCGATTGGCTACGGTACTGAGGCCCTGATCGATGTCGGCACGCTCGAAGTCGAGCGAGGCCAGCGCATCGCCCTGATCGGCGCCAACGGCTCCGGTAAGACGACGCTGCTCAAGACGATCGCGGGGGAGATGGGCGCTGTCGCCGGCAGCCTGCGCAAGGGTTCTCACGTGGCGGAAGCGCACTACTGGCAGGAAGCGGAAAATCTTTCAGCCGGCAACAGCGTCTTCGAGGAGCTGCGGCGGGGCCGGAGCATGGACCCGCAGATTGCTCGCGACATCCTGGGGCGCTTCTTGTTCAGCGGCGACGATGTCAGCAAGCAGGTCTCAGCTCTGAGCGGTGGCGAGCGCAGCCGGCTGGCGCTGGCGAAACTGATGCTGCTGGACGCCAATTTCCTGCTTCTGGACGAGCCAACCAATCACCTGGACATACCGGCGCGCGACTCTCTACTGCAGGCCCTGGAGGCGTACTCAGGCACAATTGTCTTTGTCTCACACGACCGGCGGCTGATCGCCGACCTCGCGACGAGCCTCTGGCGAGTCGAAAACGGACGCCTGTACGTATTCGAGGGCAGCTTCGAGGAGTACAACGAGAGCCTGAGGGCGCAGCCATCGCCACCGCCCGCCAAGACGAAGGCCGTGCCGGCGAAAGCGCCGCCGAGCGCCAAATCGGCGCGCATCATGCAGGCAGCAATTACGGCGATGGAGAGCGAAATCGAAGGGCGGGAGCGCCAGATCGAAGAGCTGGGGCACCTGATCAACACGGCGAGCGCCGAGAGCGACCACCAGAAGGTGGGAGAGCTGGGCCGGCGCTTCGATGAGCTGCAATCGGAGCTGCAGGCGCTGATGAAGGAGTGGGCTGAGCTGGTCCCCTAGCGCCGGCTGAGGGCGCCGAGCCGCGTCTCATCGCTTGCGGACGGCGAGTGTCCCAAGAGACCGGCAACCAAGCCCAGGTATCGGCCATGAGAACATGTGGCTGGTGGGCTTCGACCTCCTTACTGGGCTCCCGATGATGGGCCAGTCCATCCCAGCAGAGTTGGGAGCAGAATGCCACAGCCATCGCGCTACCTCGTAGCTCTGTCCCTGCTGCGAGCGCCTGAGCTATGCTGACACCATGACTGTTTCCTTCGACGTCAGCACCGGCGCGGACCTCCAAGAAGTCGATAACGCCGTCAATCAGGCCATCCGCGAGATTACCAACCGCTTCGACTTCAAGCACGTCGTGGCGGAGATCAATTTCGACCGGGCGGCGCACAGGATAACGGTCCACACTTCGGACGACTTCAAGGTGGAGGCGATCTGGCAAGTACTACAGCAGCGCTTCCGCAGCCGTGGCATACCGCTCAACAACGTCAAGCGCGGCGAGGTCGAGAAAGCGGCCGGCGGCACCGTGCGCCAGGTGATCGACATTATCCAGTCCATCGACGCCGATACGGCGCGGAAGATCGTCAAGTTCCTCAAGGACGGCAAATACAAGAAGGTGCAGTCGTCGATCCAGGGCGACGAGGTGCGCGTCTCCGGCTCAAGCCGTGATGAGCTTCAGGCCGTCATTGCCGATCTGCGCGGCGAGGACTGGGGCATGGAGCTAAAGTTCGGCAACTACCGCTAATCACCGGGCGGCAAGCCAGCTGAAGCAGACTCATTCCGCCGGCCGCGAGGTAGTGTGGGTTCGATCCCACTCCGGCGCCATGAATTCTGAATCGATCTAGCCGGGGACCTGTCGAGGGTCACGTCCGTAAGTGAACTCGGTCTGTATCTGCCCGTCCCGGCGCCGCACTCGGAGCTGACTGGGCAAGTCCTGCTTTGCGTGAGTGCGCGCCCACTTTAGCGCTTCATCCTTCTTCGGAAACACTTGCGGTGCGGCGGCAACGTTACCCTGCGCCGCGACTTGCCATCCCTTATCAGCAGGCAGGATCTCGTAGACGTTCCATGCTGGTAGAGGATCTTTGCTCCTAAAGTCTGTCCGCAGACCCTGCAACTCCAGACGTTTGATCCTGAATCCTTGCGCCTTCCGCAGGGCAGAGGAGCCTAGCGCCTTCGAGGATAGGGCGAAGTCCTGGAGATGCTGATGCAGCATGGCGACTCGATGGCGGGAAAGAAGCGAGAGGCGGCCGGTAACCTGCTGGACCTCGCCAACAGCCGCGATGACGCAGCCGCCCTCGGCCGGAATGAAATGCAGCGAAACCGGTGTCTTGAATCCGAACAGCAGACCCCGCAGTCTGGGGCTCGCGTTGGCCCAGAGGCGTCGCGCGGCATCCGGGGGAATCTTCAGGTAGACGGTCTGGACTTGATTCGACATGGCAGCATGGTCGGGCCATCCGTATTCTCCCGGCCTAAATCGCTGCCGCTAGGACATTCCAATTCAATTTTGGCGGAGGGCCCATAGCGACGTTCATTCTCTTGACGAAGCCGGCGGCGTTGCCGCGACCTTAGCGGACGGCGCCGACGATCGCCCAGTCGTCCGTCCTTTCGCGCAGTCGCAGGAGCAGCAGGCGGGTGACAACCCAGCCGCCTATCGCGAGCCAGAGGGCTACCAGGCCGAGGCTGAAGATCAGGACGCAGGCCGCCAGGGGCACGAACACCACCACGGTCAGGGCCTGAGCGAAGGCCAGGTAGCGAGCGTCGCCAGCTCCGATCAGCACGCCATCGAGGGCAAAGACCCAGCCGGCGGCCGGCTGAAATATCGCGATCATCACCAGCACGCCGCTCAGCAGATGCCTGACCTCCGGGTCCTGTGTGAAGAGGACGGGTAGGTCATTGCGAGCCGTGATCAGGACCAGCGCAAAGAGTAAGCCCAGCGCCACAGACCACTCGACCATGCGCCGGGTGGCCACGCGGACGCCGTGGATGTCGCCGGCGCCGAGGTAACGCCCGACCAGCGCCTGGCCGGCGATGGCTATCGCGTCCAGGCCGAGGGCCAGCGCGCTCCAGAGCGTAAAGGCGACCTGATGCGCGGCCAGCTCGGGCTGGCCAAGCCTCGCCGCAATCGCCGCGGAAAGGACGATGACGATCCGTAGCGAGAGGCTTCGCACCAGCAGGGGAGCGGAAGCGCGAAAGCTGCGGACGACACCGGCTCGGGAGAACGTCAGGTCAACCTCCAGCCGGCTCGCTCCCCGGATCACCACGAACAGATAGGCGCTAACGGAGGCCCACTGGGCGACGCAAGTCCCGGCGGCCGAGCCGCCTATGCCCAGGTCCAGGCCGTAAACGAAGAGCAGGTTGAGCAGGATGTTCAGGAGATTGGCTGCCACGGCGACCGTGAGGGGAGTCCTGGTGTCCTGCAGACCGCGGAGGACACCCGTCATGGCGAACACCGCCAGCATGGCCGGCAGGCCGATCATGCTGACGCGGAAGTAGATCAGCGCGTTGCGGGAGGTCTCTGCATCGGCGCCGAAGAGGCCGATGAGTTGGTTAGCGCCGCCGAAGCCCAGCACGGCCAACATTACGCCGAGCAGGCCCGCGAGCCAGAGGCCGTCGATGCCCTGGCGCACCGCGCCAGCGAGATCGCCGGCGCCCAGCCTCCTGGCAACGGCGGCCGTCGTCCCGTAAGCCAGGAAGGTGCAGAGGCTGAGCGCTGTAGCCAGGAGCGTGGAGGCGATGGCCAGGCCCGCCAGCTGAGGGGTCCCGAGATGGCCGACGATGGCTGCATCGGCCAGCAGGAACAAGGGCTCCGCCACCAAAGCGCCGAAGGCCGGCACGGCCAGCCTCATGATCTCGTGGTCGTGCTCATGGCGAAACGGCAGGGCAGGCAGTGGAAGTCGCATCCTGATTCGAGTTAGGGTCGGCGGCCTGGTCAGCGGGTGTCAAGCCATCGCGCAGCGCTGGTAGCCGGGTCTATGCAGGCCTCGCAGCCGAAGTAAGATAGTGGCGCCTGCACGAGACGGCTCGGGGCGGGCCGAATGAACGCGAAGGGGGACCACCATGGCTCAGTCAGTGCAGGAGCTGAAAGTTCGCGTTGAGCAGGCAGACCTGTGGCCGGAGAGCACGAACGACGACCACTGTGACAACTGCCGGTTCTATATGGAAATCAAGGAAGGCATCGGCTACTGCGCCCATCGGGACGTCGATATGGTCGTCGGCGCTCCCTGGTGGTGCAAGCTCTGGGCCGCGAATCGGGAGACCGTCGCTGCCCGTGAGGCCGGCTGAGCCGAGCTCCTCCTGGACTCCTCGACCCAGGCGAGGCAGCCAGCCAGTCTGGCGCGGGACTTGGAAACGAGACCGCCGGATCAGGTTTGGGGCGCTTTCGCGGCGAAGGCGACCGCCTCGGCTCGATTGCGCACTGCCAGCTTCGACAGCAGGCTGCTTACGTGGTGCGCGGCGGTTTTCCGGCTGATGACGAGGCGGCCGGCGATCTCCGGGTTTGAGAGTCCGGCGCTCAGGAGCCTCAGCACCTCTGTCTCCCGCTTTGTCAGCAGGCCGGAGTGCGCCGGCTTCCTCTTAGTAGGCACACCCAGTGTCCGCAGCAGGGCGCAGGCCCCGTCCACATCGGCGTTGGCGCCCAGCTCCTCGAAGGCATTGAGCGCGCCCTGAGCTTCCGACCTGGCGAGCTCCCCGTTGGCATCCGCGGCAAGCGCGGCGATGGCGAGGCGGGCGCGGGCGCTCTCCAGGGGCAGGCCCTGAGAAGAGAAGCAGTCCATCGCCTTCTCGAAGTTGCCGAGGGCGGCCGGCAGGTCGCCACGCGCCGCGGCCACACGCCCGGCCCGCCGTCGCCTGAAGCCGTGAGAGGGTCTCGGAAGCAGCCCGCGGATCGTCGCTTGCCAGGAAGGCGTCAACCAGAAGCTCCAGGGCCCGGACCGAGGCCACCTTATCTGCCAGCGACTCATTGCGAAGGACTCGTTCGATGAGCGCAACGGCTACGCGCGGCTGGCCCCGGGCGAGCTTGACGGCCGCGAGGGGTAGCATGGCGGGCATGTCCCGCTCGATGCCGCTGAGAAGTTGCTCGGCCTCCTCTATGAACCCCTGGCGTAGCTTCAGGTCGGCCAGATAGCCGGTGGCAAGGACGAAGAACGTGGTGAAGGAATCTCGAGTTATCTCGATAGCCGATCTCAGCTGCTGCTCGGCTTCGGCCCAGCGACCGCCGGCGACAAGAATGCTGCCGTATAAGGCCCGGCACTCCGCGGAAAGAAACGGGCAGCTGTAGGTCTTGCCGAACTGTTCGGCAAAGCTTGACCACTGCTTCGCCCGGCCCAGGTCAGACGCCAGCTCACAAACCACGAGCATGACGCAACAGACGAAGACCACGGTATTCAGCTGCCGGTTCTCTCCGGCGCTGACGCCCGCCATCGCCTCATCCACCAGCTGCAGGCCTTCATCGATCTTGCCTGACCTCGCGAGCACCAGGCCGAGATCAGCCAGCGTGACAAGTTCGAGATCGCGATCAGCGGTTGAGCGAGCATGGGACAGCGCCCGATTAATGAACTGCGCGGCCTGATCCAGGTCGTGGTCGATTGTCATGTAGCCATGCAATCCCCAGAACCAGCCCTGGAAGAGGTCTGGAGCAACCGTCTTCGCCTCTGTCTCTGCTTTGGCGAGCCAACCGCTGGCGGCTGCCTCATTGCCCAGGCAGCTCTTGTAGGTAAAGCAGAGGGAGATGCACGCCCGGACCGCTCCTATGGCGTCGCCTTGCTCTCGAAAAGCGGCGTAGGAGCGCTGGTAGTAGGAAATGCTCGCCCGGAAGTCGCCGAGCCACCAGAGGGCTTCGGCCAGGCCGAAAAGGGCCTCTCCGGTTATCTCTTTAGAAAGCGCATCCTCGTAGGCCGAGCGCGCGTCAGACCATCGCCCTGCTTGAAGCAGAGAACTCGCATCTTTGACTTCGGATACGACCATCGCTGAACCGCCTGAGGAAAATCTGATCCAAGAATATAGGTCAGTTGCCCGATGTCTGTCATGCGCTGTCGCGTCAATCTTAGGCCGTCGAATCAGACTTAGATATCTGGACTAGGAGAGGCCATACAAATGATGACGAGTACCGAGCGTACGAAAGAGGCAGTACTCAATACGGCGAGGAGCCTGCAGGCGGTTATCGAGGGGCATCGCGATGAGAGTGAACGGGAGCGCCGTCTCTCGCCCGCCATCGTCGCGGCCATGCGCGAGGCCGGGCTCTTCAATTCGTGGGTACCGAGAGAGCTCGGCGGCGATGAGGTCGATCTGCCAACCTTCTTAGAGGTGGTCGAAGCGATTTCCGCCATGGACGGCGCGGCCGGGTGGGTGCTGGCCAACGTAACCGGCAACAACATGCAGGCGGCATTCCTGCCGCAAGCGGGCGCCCGGGAGATTTTGGGTGGCGATCAGGCTGCGCTTTCGGTGGGCGCCATTGCTCCCAAGGGCCACGCCGTGCCCGTGGCGGGAGGCTATCGGCTGACCGGGCAATGGCCGCTGGTGAGCGGCGCCCATCACGCGACCTGGCTGGGTATGGGCTCTCTGGTCTTCGATGGCGATGCGCCGCGGCTGGGCGTCCATGGAATGCCGGACCTGAAGATCATGTGCGTGCCCGCGGCCGAGTGTGAGGTCCTGGACACGTGGTACGCCGCCGGCCTGCGTGGCACCGGCAGCACGGACATCGCCGTCCGAGACGTTTTTGTGCCGGAGCAGCGCACATTTTCGGCCTTTACCGGGCAGCCTCAGGTACCGGGAGCCCTCTATCAGGTTGGAATCCTGGCTCTCTTCAGTTGCGCCCTCACCGCCGTCGGCCTCGGCATCGCCCGCGCGGCCATCGATGCCTTCGTCGAGCTGGCGAAGGGCAAGACGCCAACCCTAAGCCAGGCCGGCCTCGGCGGCAGGCCGACGGTCCACGCTGAGGTCGCACACGCGGAGGCCAGGCTCCAATCGGCGCGGGCTTATTTCTTCGAGGTCGCGCGCGAGATGATGGCCGTCGTGGAGGCCGGGGAAGCCATCCCAGAGGACCTGGAAGCGCGCCGCCAGTTGGCCTGCGTCAATTCGGCGGCGTCCTGTGAGGAGGCGGTGGACTCGATGTTCAAGCTGGGCGGCTCCACTGCCATCTACAGCGGCCACCGGCTGGAGCGCTGTCTGCGCGACATCCACACCGCTAACCAGCACCTCGTGGTCTCACCCGTGTGGTGGGAGAAGACGGGGCAGTACTACTTCGGGCTCGGACTCGGCATGCCGTAGCTGGAAGCCAGCTCTCGCCTACCAGCCGGACTGTGGCAGCCCTCCAAACGCCCTTCGCTATGCACAGGCCCATTGCAGGCCTCGTGCTTCCGCGATAAGGGGGCTCGCCCCGACACATGGTTTCGGAGCGAGTAATATGTCGCTCGGTGGGACTCTGGAACGCACTGACCTCGCAAGGCAAGCTCGCCCTGGTCGCGGCCTTGGTCGCGGGCATCATCATTTTCGGGCTGGTCTACGGCTCCGGCGATGAACCACGCTCGGGATTGGACCCGCTTGTCACGCCTCAGCTGACGGCGGCATCGCCAACGCCGGCGCAGGTCTTGCCGATCGCGACGGCGCCCTTGCCGGCCAGCCCCACGCCGGCCGCGACTGCTCTTGCCCCGTCACCCACAGCGCCGGCTCCGACGGCGACCTCAGCCGTCCAGGCTCCAACGCAGGCGCCCGTCGCGCCAACGGCCACCGCCACGACGGCGGCGTCCGGCTGCGCGACAGAGGCTTCGGTTGCCGCGGCGCCGGGGAACGATACCGTTACGGCGAGGCTGGTCTGTGACGGCCGCGTCGTGACCGGCGCACCGATGACCGCGCTCTTCACTTATCAGGCAACGAACGGCCGCTGCACCGCCGTGGCCGACCCTGCCGGCGTCGCCAGCTGCCGTTCTAGCGCGGGCGCTGCAGCCGGGCCGCTGGACTCGGTCGATGCCTGTTTCGGGCATATGGGCCAGCTCTACTGCGGCGCCGCCTCGCCCTAGAGTCACCGGAGTCAACGGCTGGCGGGGACTGCCATATCCGATCAAGCGCCGGGGGCTTCTGCCTCCACGTCCTGGCTCCAGAGCAGCCTCATCTCCATCGAGGTTTGAAGGAGGTCCGTGAGCTTACCCTGGGCCTCGATGCGTCCGTCTTTCATCACGATGACGCTATCGGCGCGCTCCAGGACGGACCTTCGATGCGATACGGCAAGGCAGGCGCCGACGTGCATCTGAAAGACCCGGCTCCAGAGGACCTCCTCCGTTTCGACATCGAGGGCGCTGGAGAGGTCGTCCAGCACCAGCAACTCGGGCTCACGGACGAGGGCGCGGGCGGCGGCCACGCGCTGTACCTGACCGCCGGACAGCCTCACTCCCCTGGGCCCAACGATAGTCTGGAGGCCCTCCTGGAAGCCGGCGATGTCATGCTCAAGCACACCGCCGCCTGGACGCTCGACTCGACTAGCTCCGTCTCGTCAGGCAGGCCGAGGAGGATGTTCTCGACGACGCTGAAGCTGAACAGGGTCGGCACCTGGGGCACGTAGGCGACGAGCGGCGATACCAGGAACTCCGCGGGGTCCGCGATCGGCCGGCCGTTCCATTTCACCGCACCGGCTGTGGCAGGCAGCAGGCCCAGCATCGACCGCAGCAGCGTCGTCTTGCCGGAGCCGATGCGGCCGGTGATGACGGTGAGCGTCCCCGGCGTCAGGCTGAGGCTAACATCGTGGATGCCGCCGCTGGAGGCTGGATGCACATAGGTCAGCTTTTCCACCTCGATGGATTGCAGCGGCAGCCGTTCTCGCGGCTCGGCAAAGACGCCGGCATCGAAGTCGTCGCGCAAGTACAGCGGCATGTGCGAGACCAGGGCCTCGGGCGGCTGGCCCTGCATGATGCGCTGCATGCGTTCGGCGGAGACGCCGGTCTGCTGGTTGATGGTCATAAAGCGCCCGACCTGGTGGACGAAGTCGGTCACGAAGGCCAGGTAGTAAATGAAGAGCGCGAAATCGCCCACCGTCAGCTCGCCGGAGCGCAGGTCGCCGGCGGCCAGGAGCAGCACCAGGCCGGTGCCGAGGCTGACCGTGTTCTGGTAGACGGCGCGCAGCATCTGGGAGAAGACGCGGTCCTTGACCATGGCGCGCAGTCGCACCGCGTTCAGGCCGCGCAGGTAACCGATGACCCGCTCCTCGGCGCGGTTGAGCTGGATCGCCTGCACGGCGCCGAAGATCTCTCCCAGGGCACCGGTCACGCCCTCGGTCGCGTCGCGGCTGGCCTGGCGATAGGTCTCGACGCGGCTGCTAACCAGGCGGGATACGCCGATGATGGCCAGCAGGGGCAGGAAGACGGCGAGCGTCAGCTGGAGGTCGATGGTGGCGAGGATGACGAAGCCAACGACCGCAAAAACCGTGCTGCCGAGGACATCCAGCATCCAGTCGACGGCGTTCTCGGCGTAGAGACCGTCATCGCGAAAGCGGCTGATTACCTCGCCCGCGGACTCGGGCAGGGCGCGCGCCGCCGGCAGATGGAGGATGCGCGCGAACATGTTGCGGCGCAGCAGGCCGCTGGTGCCGAAGCGATGCAGCATGGCGGCGTAGATGGCCGTGTAGATTGTCACCACCCGGCCGGCGCCGATGGCCAGGAACATCGCCAGCAGCACCAGCACGGTCTGAGCCGTCGCCGTGTTGGCTTCGAGGCTATTGAAGAACTCGCGCAGGATCAGGCCCGGCAGGATCGGGCCGAGGTAGACCAACGACCAGAGCAGGCAGTTCAGCAGGTAGAGGCCGCGCCAGTAGCCGGCGAGATTCAGCAGGAATCGAGCCGTGCTCATGTCAGCGAAGCTTCCGCGTCACGGCGATAGAGGCTCGCGAACCGGGAGGTCTGGTCCGCGAGCAGGGCTTGCCGCGGCCCGGCCTCGATGACGCTGCCATCTTCCATCACGGCGATGACATCGGCGTCCTCGAGGGTCGTGAGCCGGTGGGCGACGACGATGGCCGTACGACCCCGCAGCAGGTTCGCCACGGCGACCTCGATCAGGCGCTGGGTCGCCGGGTCGAGGCGCGAGGTGGCCTCGTCCAGGACGATCAGGCCGGGATCGCGCAGGAAGACGCGGGCGTAGGCCAGGAGCTGGGCCTCGCCGGCCGAGAGGCGCCAGTTCGTCCCCAGCTCCGTGTCGAGGCCGTCCGGTAGCGACTCCAGCCAGCCGCCGAGGCCGAGACCATCAAGGGCCCGTACCAGACGCTCGTCCGGTATCGACTCGTCGAAGAAGGTGAGGTTGTTGCGGACGGAGCCTTCGAGAAGCTGGATATCCTGCGACACGACGCCGACGCGGTCGCGCAGGTGCGACAGGGGCAGCTCCGCCAGGGGGTGACCACCGAGGGTCAGGCGGCCGTCATCGATGTCGTAGAGGCGTACCAGCAGGCGCCCGAGCGTGGTCTTGCCGCTGCCGGTGCGGCCGACCAGGCCGAGGAACTGCCCCGGCTCGACGCTCAGACTGACGCCGTTCAGCACCGGATCGTCGGGCTCGTAGCCAAAGCTGACGCCCTCGAACTCAACGGCGAGGGGGCCGTCCGGCAGGGTGATCCGGCCTTCATCCCTGATCTTCGACTCAATCTGCAGCAGGCCATCGACGCGGGCGATGCTGGCGCTGGCGCTCTGGAGCTCCTGCATCTGCTCGCGGATCTGCTCAATGGGCCGGCGCAGCAGCTCCGTGTAGTGGAAGACGAGGTAGACGGAGCCGATGCTGAGGTCGCCCTGCTGCCAGAGGTAGAACGACGCCAGCAGCGCCACGGTGTGGCCTACGGTGAAGACGCTGAGCGAAGCGATCCAGAGCCAGGCGAAGCCCAGCCCGGAGCTGATCGAGAGCGGCAGCCAGTGGCGTAGCTGCTCGTGGAACCGGGTCATCGAATAAGGACGCGCTCCGTTGGCGCGGATGTCCTCCGTACCGGCCAGCTGCTCGCCGACGAAGCCGTAGAACTGCGCTGTCACCTCTCGCAGCGCTATCCAGCGCGAGACGGCGAAGGAGCGCAGGCTGAAAAGGACGGTGAGGGCGAGCAAGGCAAATAGGCCCAGGGCCACGCCCAAGCGCCAGTCCTCCAGGAAGAGGAAGAACAGGACGCCGATGAGCAGCAGCAGATTGCCGCAGAGCGCCAGGGCGAACTGGGAAAAGAAGTTGGAGAGGCCATCCACGTCGCCATCGATGCGCTGGATCATCTCTCCCGGCGTCCTCGTCTTGTGGAAGGACATATCGAGGCGCAGAAGGTGCTCCGCGAAATCGGAGCGCAGGGCGTTGGTGGCGGTCCAACCCACGGTCTCGCTCAGATAGGTAGCCAGCACCGCGAGCAGCTGGCTGATGGCCGCGAAGAGGATGAAAAGAGCCGCCAGCACCAGGAGCCGCGATTGGGGCTCACCGTCAAGGGCGCCGTCAATGAAGGCGCGCACGATCTGAGGATTCCCGACCTGAAGCAGCACGCCGGAGATCAGCAGCGCGAAGAGGAGCGCCACTCGCGGCTTCTGCGCCGCCAGATAGCGGGAGAGGAGGTTCAGGTACTGACCCAGGGGGATCTTCATAGCTCTGCCTCGCGGGCACTAAAAAGCCCACTACGTTTGCCGTGGTGGGCTGAGTGCCGGCTGACCTGACTTAGTTCAGCGTTGCCATCTCCGTGAAGGCGCACTCATCCCACTGTTTCCGATACGCGGGGCGGCCATTCGCTGTCGTCGCGTTCCGGTGATCATGTGGCGTACTCTATCGACCAACGCGCGTGCTCCCTGAAAAAGGATGGCGTTAGCCTAAATGGTGCCCGGCGGGCTTGTCAACCGGGACCAGGCGTCGAGGGCGGCTAGCTATTCGGACGGGCTTGTCGTTTCAGCGATGGAGACACTAACCCGCATGCCAGCATGAGGATCGTTTCCTGGAATATCCGGGCCGGCGGCGGCGCGCGTGTCGAGCGCATTCTGGGCCAAATCGAACGCTGGGCGCCGGACATCGTTGGGCTCTGCGAGTTCCGCGCCTCGCCGCCCAGCCGCCGGCTCGCGACGGCGCTCTTCGACCTCGGCTTCGAGCATCAGATCACGACGGCGGACGCCGCCTATCCCGGCCGCAACGCCCTGCTTTTAGCCTCCCGGCTACCGCTGCGCCGCCACGCCTTGCGCCTCGCACCATCGGAGCCGGGACGCTGGCTGGTCGCAACGGCATTCGAAGAGCGGCCGTTTGTCGTCGCGCTCATGCATATCCCCAATATGGTGACGCGACGCAAGCTGCCGTTCATGGAGGCCGTGGCCGCGCTGACGACCGGCTGGCGTCGCGGCCCCGCCGTCTTGCTGGGCGACACGAACTGCGGCTGGCCGGGGCTCGACGAGGAGACGAGCGTCTTTGGACCGAGGACGGCCGCCTGGCTGGACGGACTGCAAGCCAGGGGCTGGCGCGATGCCTTTCGTCATCTGCGGGGCGATGAACGCGTGTTCACCTGGTACTCGCCCAACGGCGGCAACGGCTTTCGCCTGGACCAGGCCTTCGTCAACCGGCGCATGATCTCCCGCCTCCGGTCGGTCAGATATGAGTGGGGCAGAGTCGATGGCGTTGAGGCGCCACGCCAGGTCCTGAGCGACCACGCGGCCTTGATCCTCGACTTCGACCTCGATCATGATGGCGAGGCGTTGGGGCAGATCACCGGCTATGATTCTGAGGATTCGTCTGATAGGAGGGAGTACCTCATGGCGGAAGAAGCTGAGCCCGGCAAGACTTACGAGATCGAGATCGTTGAGGAGACGACGGACGAGGGGCCTTTCGGCATCGCTTACATCGGTGATGCATTGGTCACTGTCCCCAACGCCAAGATCGGCGACAAGCTGTCCGTGAAGATCACGGCGGTGGTGCCGAATTACTGGACAAACAAGAAGGAAGCCTACTTCGTAAAGGCCTGAGCGTCGGCCCGCCGTCTCGACGTTCGCTATGCACTCGGTCGGCCAGTGTGACTCCTGTCGTTGCGAGCCATCGGCGACAGCCGAGGCGTGGCAACCTTTGATCGCCCGGGCGCAGATAGTAGCCTTATGTGTCGATAGCAAATTTCTCGGCGAAGCGGCTGCTATCCTGACGCCATGGAGCAGACAGATCTGGCCGGCGTTGTCGCGTTCTTCCAGTCCACGGATGACGTGGAGCTGCTGAAGGATGTGCTGAGGAGGATCAGGCCGCAGGCAGCGAGAGCCGTCAGCGGCTTCGAGAGGACGGGGCGCGAGGCGCCGCCACCGAGCGATGTCCCGGCCGAAGGTCAGCCGGCGACGCGAGCAGCGGCGCTGGCCTGGACCCGGGAGGTCCGGGACTTCGCTCAGCTGCAGTCCGTAGCGCGCGCGATCGGCAGGCGGATCGAAGAGCTGCAGACCGGCTAGACGGCGTTGAGCCGTAGCACGGCTGCGTTCGTCAGCGTCCTTGACAAGGCTGATGGCCGGACTTACATTTCCGGCGGCTCAACTCGATTCTGGATTGAGAGGAATTAGATGACGACGACAGCAGTAGTCACGCGTAAAGAGGTTACGCTCAGTCACGGCAAGACGCGCTATCTGGAGGCCGGCGCCGGCGAGACGGTCCTCTTGATCCATGGCGTAAGCGTCGTGGGCGGGGCGGACGATTGGCGGCCCGCAATCGAGCACCTCAGCGCCAAGTATCGCGTCTTGGCTCCCGACCTCGTCGGCTGGCCGCCGGGGGACACCTACGCGAACATGGACGCCTTCCCCTACCTGACCGACTTCGTGCGCGAGTTCCAGGACGCGCTGGGCATCCGCTCCAGCCACATCATCGGCGCGACCATGGGCGGCTGGATCGCCGGGCTCTTCGCCTACGAGAGCCCTGACCGCGTCCAGAAGCTGATCATGACCGGCAACCCCGGCTTCCACGGCGCCCCGAATGACCGGCTGGCAAACTTCGAGGCGCCGTCCGAAGAGAAGGCTCGCGAGGCGCTGGTCAAGGTGACGGAGACGATGAGCGACGCTGAGCGGGAAGACCTGGTGCAGGAGAAGGTGCGCCGGCTAGACGAGCCCGGCTACGCCGACGCCTTTGGCCGGATGATGAAGACGATGGCCAACGCCGACAATCGCAAGCGCTTTGTCCTGACGCGCCGCCTGCCCTCTCTGACGATGCCGACGCTTTTCCTGCTCGGCAGGGGTGACCCATCGAGCGCGATGGCGGACGAGCTTAAGAGCCTCGTCCCCGGCTCGAGCGCGTACATCATCGAGGACGGGGCGCACCAGATCCACTACGAGAACGCGCCTGAGTTCTCGAAGGCGGTGGCGGACTTCCTGGGATAGAAACGCCCGTGAATAGCTTATCCGGCTAGAGCCGGCCGTCAGCCCTCGCCGGGCCGGATGGAGCCAGCACGGCGGCGCTCAGCATGCCGCTCTTCGCGCTGCTCCTGGACCTCAGCCCCAGCGACCGGAGCGTCTGGTTGGTGACGCTGTTTGCGTTCCTGGTGTCCGGAGTGTTGATCTTCTGCGCCCGGCCGCCGCGACATCCTGAAGCCGGGAAGGAAGCCCCGGCCCTGTCCGCCGGCGCCGTGCCTTGAGTCCGGGCTGAGCCGGTCGTGAGCTGGCCCCTTCCTGTAAAGTTGGCTCGGAGCGAGAGGCTGCCGGTTGCCTTCCCGTTCCGCCAGGCGTTATCGCAGTACATCGAGGAGTGATCGAATGGCCCGTGTTGCTCTGATTCAGGAAGACGCTCATCCGGAGCTGGCGGACTTGGTCGCCGGGTTGCGGGGCGGCAGAGCCGGCCGGCTGCTGAATATCTACAAGCTGCTGCTCCACAGCCCGCCGTTAGCCAGTAGTTGGTTTGGTCACGTAAATGCTGTGCGCTGGCAGACCGAGCTGGACGGACAGACGCGCGAGATCGCGATCATCAGGGTCGGCATCCTCAACGAGGTCGAGTACGTGGTCAAGGCGCATGCGGGCGCCTACGCCCTGGAGGAGGGACTGACTGCCGAGCAATGCGATGCCCTCGCGGACTGGCAGGGGTCGTCTTTATTCGACGGCCGGCAGCGCGCCGTCTTGGCCCTGACCGACGCGATGACGCGCGACATCCAGGTAGCGGATGAGGTATTCGAGGCCTTGAAGACCCATTTCAATGAGCGCCAGATCGTCGAGCTTGTCGTCCTGATCGGCACCTACAACATGCACACTCGGGTACTGGCGGCGCTGGAGATTGACTCCGAGCCGGCCCCGGCGAAGAGCTGAGGACGGCGATGATTAACCAGCCACCCATCATCGTCATTGAGGACGACGCCTTTACGCGCATCGTCCAGCTCGTACTCGACCCGCTTGCCCCCGCCGAGCGCCAGGCTGACTACGCGGACTTTTTCGCCCACGATGAGCCGGATTTCGCGGGCTGGCGCGAGCGCGTGAGGCAGGCAGCCGAGAACATCTTTCCCGCCGATGTCCGGTTGGTGCATACGGAGGAGGAGCTCCAGAAGCACCTGCCGGACGCCAGCGCTCTCATCGTCGAGTCGTTTGAGATCGGGCCGGCGGAGCTGGAGGCCGCCGCCAACCTGAGGCTGGTGCAGCAGTTCGGCATGGTGACGCGCCACATCGACCTTGCCGCCTGCGGTGCGCGCGGCATCGCCGTCCGGACGCTGCGGCGGCGGGCCAACATCGGCTGCGCCGAGCACACGCTGGCCATGCTGCTGACGCTGACGCGGAAGCTGCACCGCATCGGCGGGCGGATAAGCCTGGAACAGCTGCGGGAGGCCGGCTACGCGCCCAAGGTCTTCGACCCATCCAAGACTGCCAACTCAGGCTGGGCCAGAGTCAGCGGCCTGCGGATGCTGCATGAGTCGACGTTGGGGATCGTTGGGCTGGGCGAGATCGGCCGGGAGGTCGCGCTGCGGGCGGCGCCCTTTGGCATGAGGATGCTCTACCACCAGCGCCGTCAGCTACCGCCCGAGGAGGAGCAGCGCCTGGAGGTGACCTACGCCTCGCTGGAGGACCTGCTGGGGCAGAGCGACTGGGTCAGCATCCACTTGCCCGGCAACGATTCAACGCGAGGCCTGATCGACCGGCGGCGGCTGGCTCAGATGAAGGACGGGGCTGTCCTGATCAACATCTCCCGGCCGCAAATCATCGACCGCGATGCGGTTATCGAGGCGCTTGGCAGCGGGCGCCTCGGCGGCTTCGGGCTCGATACGCTCTACGAGGTGCCGGGCCGGACGGACGACGACCTGCTCGGCTTCGACAACGTCTTCTTGACGCCCTGGACCGGCGCCCAGCCGCGCTTCAACGCCCTGAACGACCTGGAAGAGATGATCACGGGCATGGCGCAAGCTCTGCGCTAAGCCAGGGCAGGACCGGATCGCAAAGCTGATCCGCCGCCGGAGTCCCGGCCACGGATCAGCCCTTACGGCCTCAAGCTCTAGTCCGCGCCGGCCACCCTGCGGATCATGGCGGCCGCGCCGGCAGGGGCTTCATCGCCGGCCCAGACGACGTACTGGTCGGGCCGGACCAGGACGAGGCGTGACTCATAGGCCTCGCGGCCGCCGCCAAAGCTGTCGCGAATGACCTTCAGCGGCGCCTTCTGGGCCTTCGCCGCCGCCTCGATGGCGCTCACAGACTTCTCGTCCGCGTCCAAGGCGAGCAGGGTAAGGTCGAGACCCAGCTCCTCGAAGACGTTGCGGCCGGAAGACAGGGGCTGCGGCGGCAGGTGGTGGCCGGCCTCGGCCTTGTAGGAGTAGCGGCCGTGGATGCTGCTGGCGGCTCCGGGCGGGCCGATCACGACCGGCGAGCCTTCGTAATGGGGCTCGTAAGACTGGGCGCGGTTGCCGCCGTGGGCCATCTCGTCCCAGGCCTTCTCGAACTCCTCCTTGTCTACGTTGGGGTTGTAGCGGTCGAGCCATTCGCGGTCGCGCTCGATGCCGCCCGCGATTACCGCTTCGCCGGTCTCCTTGAAGATCGGGTACCGCTCATCGTGGTAGGACTCAAGCAGCTTCTGACCGCCCCAGCCTTTGACGGCGGCAGCCAGCTTCCAGCCGAGGTTGGTCACGTCTTCGAGGCCGGTGTTGAGGCCATAGCCCCCGTAAGGCGGATGCTGATGCGCCGCGTCGCCGGCGATGAAGATGCGCCCGACGCTATAGCGGCTGGCGATCATGACCCGCAGGTCCCAGAAGCCGACGTGGTCGAACTCGACGGCGAACTTGCAGCCCGCGGCTTCTTCCAGCAGGGCGTGAAAGTCGTAGTTGTCCGGCGTGGTGTCCTTGGGCACGGGCGCGTGGAAGAACCAGCCCTCGCCGACATCGATGCGGCCGAAAAACTGCCAGTAACCCTGGAGCTCCGGCTTGAGGACACGGTAGGTGGTGCGCTCCGGGAAGCGTTCGAGAGCTTCGTGCAACTCGCGCGAGCGGAAGACGGCCAGCACCATGCGCTCATCGAAGTCCGTGCCGCCACGGTCAATGCCCAGGCTCTCACGCACCAGGGAGCGGCCGCCATCGCAGCCGGCCAGGTACTGAGCTTCCAGGACCTGGCGGCCATCGCTGTCGCCGGTCTGCTCCTTGTTGGTCTGCTGGGCCGTGTCCGCCGACCAGCTGAAGAAGGGCCCGCCGCCCTCGCCTGCGGGAGCAATCGTGACGCGCACGCCCTTGGCGTCCTGCTCTACCGTTTCGGCCACCCAGCCGAACATCGTCGTGACCGAAGGCAGCTCCTTGAGGCGGTTACGTAGCACTTCTTCGGTGAGGTACTGCGGCAGCCTCTCGTTGCGCTGGAAGTAGTAGGAGCCGACGCCTTCGCCGCGACCGCCGCCGCCTTCGGGCGCGTACCAGTACTCGCTCATCAGGTTGTCGTAAGCCGTGACGCCACCGATGGGGTAGCCGGGCGGCATGACGCGGGCTGCCCTCAGTTGGTCCACGCAGCCCCAGAAATAGAAGTGCTCCAGGGTGCGGTTAGTAAGGTTCTGGCCCTTGGGGATGCGCTGCGGCGTGAGATGACGCTCGATGATGGCCGCCTTGATGTTGCGCTGGCCGAGATCGACCGCGAGCGCGACTCCGACGGGCCCACCGCCGACGATGATTACTTCATATGGATCTGCCATTTCGTCCCTCCATGCGGCTCCCGGCCGCCGCGCAAAACCGATTCGGCTCGAAGGCGAATTAACTCCCCGTCTTATTGTCCGCGATGGAGTTTAGGGGATCGGCGCGGGAGTGGGTAGGGCCGGACGGCCGGCGAGGGCTAAACTCAAAGCTATGAGTCAGGACATTCTCTCGTTGGTGGGGCACACGCCGATGGTTGAGCTGAGGTCCTGCTCGCCGAAGCCGGGCGTGCGGCTGTTCGCGAAGCTGGAGGGGCAGAACCCCAGCGGCTCCGTCAAGGACCGCATCGTGGCCTACATCATCGACCGGGCGCGCCGCGAGGGGCGGCTGGCAGCCGGGCAGGAGATCGTCGAGGCGAGCACCGGCAACACCGGCATCGCGCTGGCGATGATCGGCCGGCGGCTCGGGCATCCGGTGCGGGTCGTGGTGCCGGACAACGCCTTCGGAGACGTGATCCAGACGCTCAAGGCCCTCGGCGCGAAGATCGAGCTGGCGCCGGCGCGGCTGGGGATCAAGAGCGCGATCGACGCGGCCCAGGAGATTGCCCGCGGGGAGGGCGCTTTCCTGCTGAACCAGTTCGACACCGAGGACAACCCGCTCTGCCACTACGAAACGACGGCAGTCGAGGTAATCGAACAGCTGCCGGACCTGGATGTCTTCGTCTGTGGCCTGGGGACCAGCGGCACGGCGATGGGCGTCGGGCGGCGGCTGAAAGAGCACAACCCGGCGATCAAAATCGTGGCGGCCGAGCCCAGACCGGGGCAGTATCTCCAGGGCCTGCGCAGCCTGGAGGACGGCTACATGCCGCCGATCTTCAGCGCGGACCGGCTGGACGGAAAGATCGTCGTCTCCAGCGCCAATGCCTTCCGGGCGGTGAGGGAGCTGCTGCGTCGCGAAGGCATCCTGGCCGGTCTCTCGTCCGGGGCGGTGCTGCACGCCGCCTTGAAATGGTGCCAGCGCCTGGAGAACGGCAAGGTGGTGATGCTGTTCGCGGACTCCGGCTGGAAGTATCTCAACTCACCGGCCTACGCCCTGGACGAGCAGATCGACGCGGAAGATGACGGCCTGGACGAGGTCCTATGGTGGTGATCCGGACGCTGGCCACGTCTTGAGGCGAAATCCAACGCCCTTCTGCAACGTATGGTGAGGCTCTTGCCACGGGCCAATATCTATCAGGGGTGGTGGATCGTCCTGGTGGGCTACCTGGCCCAGCTGGCTACCATCGGCTCCTTCGGCTTCGTTTTCGGGGTGCTGATCCTGCCGATGCAGGAGGACCTGGGCTGGAGCCGGACCGAGATCGTCGGCGTGGTCACGGTCGCCAGGCTGATCGGCGGCGTTGGGGCGATGGCGTTGGGCCCTATGGCCGACCGCCACGGCGTGCGGGGCCTGATGACGCTGAGCGCGCTCGTGGCCGGTGTATGCCTGCTGGGGACGGCGGCGAGCGAGAGCAAGCTGGCTTACTACGTCTGCTGGGCCGGCTTCGGCCTGGCGATCCCGGGGCTGACCAACGTCGGGCCGGCGGTGGCAATATCCAACTGGTTTATCCGCAAGCGTTCGCAGGCGGTAATGTTCTACACCTTCGGCTCCGCGACGGCGGGCGTGGTGCTGGCGCCGCTGATGTCGGCCATAGCCGGCAGCTTCGGCTGGCGCACGTCCTGGCTGGCGATGGCGCTGCTGTTCTTCGCCATCGCGCCACTGGCATGGGTCTGGGTCAGACGCCGTCCCGAAGACCTGGGGTTACGAGCCGACGGGGATGACACCTCGCCCGTAAGCGGGGCTCAGGCCACGGACATGCAATCGGTGGAGGAGCCGAGCTGGACGGTGCGGCAGGCGCTCCGCAGCCGGCCGTTCTGGTTGCTGACTTTCGCGTTCATGCTGACATCGTTCCCGGCGGCCTCGATCTTTATCCACATGGCATCGTTCGTGGAGAGCAAGGGCTTCTCGCCGGCAGCGGGCGCGGCGGCGGTCAGCGTCTACGGTGGCGGGGTGCTGGCCGGCCGCTTTCTCTGGGGCTACATCGTGGCGAGGGTTGGGGTGCAGCGGGCGCTGGTTGCATACGGCTTCGGTTACGGCGTCAGCATCTTCCTCTTTGTGCTGCCGGACAGTTTGCCGGCAATCTACGCGACGACGGCGCTGCTGGGCATCGGCATCGCTGGGGCGCAGCAGCTTCAGGTCCAGGCCTATCCGGAGTACTTCGGGCGGCGGATCGTCGGCACGCTCTTCGGCTACGCGAACGTGGTCGCGGCTCTTACGGGAGCGACGGCGCCCTTGCTGGCCGCAGCGGCTTACGACCGCAGCCAGAGCTATCAGGCGACTTTCCTGGTCTTCGGCGCGTTCTGCCTGGTAGCCGGCGTCGCTTTCCTTTTCTCGAAGCCGGAGCGGTCGCCGGCCGTGGCTCAGGCTCAAGGATAATGCGGGGCGGCGGCGTAAATGGGGCTACGCGACCGCAGAGTCATTTTACGATGAGCCCCATTGTCATCGCCCACGCGCCCGCGATCGCCGCTAGTGCGAGAGGTGGTAAGGCACATCCACAACCACCGTGTTCGGGCGATTGATCAGCGCCTTCTTTAGCCGCAGCGAGAGCTGGTTGTGCAGGAACCGCTGCCAAAAGTGCTTCGTCACGAACTCTGGCAGCACCACCGTCACCATGTGATTCGGCTGCGTCCGGTCCAGCCCCTCGATGTAGGCGAGGATCGGTTCGATCAGCGACCGGTAGGGCGACTCCACCACCACCAGAGGCACGTCCGGCACCGATTCCTCCCACTGCTGGCGCAACGGCTCCGCCAGCTCCAGTTCGTCCGTAACGTGGATGGCGATGGCGTTCATGGAAAGCGTGCGCGCGTAGGCCATCGTCCGCAGCACGGCGCGGTTGATCGTCTCCACCGGCACCAGCACTGTCTGCGGCCGCCCGGAGGAGGCGCTGTAGAAGTGCTGCGCAACGCCCTCGGCCCCGGCAAGCCCGCTCGAAAGCTGGTTCTCAGCGTCCTTGTAGTGCTGGCGGATGATCCATAGCACCAGCAGCAGGATCGCCATCGCCGTCATCGAAAGCCAGGCGCCGTCCAGGAACTTGGTGCCGCCAACGATCATCGCCACCACGCCGGTGACGACGCAGCCGAGAGCATTAACGCCCAGCGAGAGCTTCCAGCCCGGCCCACGACTCCGCCGCCAGTGGACCACCATACCCGCCTGCGAGAGCGTGAACGCCATGAAGACGCCGAAGGCATAGAGCGGGATGATCTTGTGCGTGTCCGCGTCGAAGAGAAAGAGCACGCCACAGGACGCCAGCCCCAGGACAATGATGCCGTTGGAGAACGCCAGCCTGTCGCCGCGAAAGGCGAACTGCTTCGGCATGTCGCCGCCGCGCGCCATCACCGAGGCAAGGGTCGGCAGTCCGGCGAACGCCGTGTTGGCCGCGAGCACCAGGATCATCGCCGTCGTCACCTGGACGAGGTAGAAGAAGACGCCTTCACCGAAGACCGTTGTCGCGATCTGGGCGACGACCGTCTTCGTTTCCGAGGGCGCAACGTCCATCTGCGTGGCCAGGAGGGTGGTGCCGACGAAGAAGGCCGCGAGGATCGCTGCCATCCAGTACAGCGTGATCGAGGCGTTCTTTGCTTCCGGTGGCTTGAATGACGGCGTGCCGTCGGCAATCGCCTCGATACCGGTAAGGGCGGCGGCGCCGGACGCGAATGCCCTCAGCACCAGAAACAGCGTCACCGCGTGCGTCCCGGCATCGACGGGGTTGGGCGGCGCGGCGGCTGTCATATCGTGGCCCAGCGCCAGCCGGATTATGCCGACTGCAATCATGCCGCCGAATGCCACGATAAATAGATAAGGAGGCAGCGCGAACAGGCTCCCGGATTCGCGGATGCCTCTCAGGTTGCCGATCGTTAGCAGGACCACGAACACAATGGCAATCTCGACCCGCCAGTCGAGCAGCTCCGGCGCCGCCGAGGTGATTGCCGCCACGCCCGCGGCCGTCGAGACCGCCACCGTCAGGATGTAGTCGACCACCAGCGTGGAGCCGGCCAGCAGGCTCGGCAGCACGCCCAGCGTCTCCTGGGTGACGTCATAAGCGCCGCCGCCGCGTGGGTACGCCTTGACGAGCTGGCTGTATGAGGTCGCGACGATTGCCGCCAGCAGAGCGATTGCCAGGGCGATAGGCAGCGAAAGACTGAGGCTGGCCGTGCCGGCCAGGATCAGCACCAACAAGATCTCCTCCGTCGCGTAAGCGGAAGACGACATGTTGTCGGAGGAGAAGATCGCCAGCGCCTTAAACTTGCTCAGGCGCTCGTGTGGCAGGTCGGCTGTCGCCAGCGGAGCGCCGATCAATACCCGCCGGGCGCCGGCCCAGACGCGGCCCACCGGCGTAGTCGGCCGCATCGCCGCCTGCGTCGCCTCGAACTCGCCCTCACCGACTCGCCGCAGCTTTTGCTCGCCGGCGCGCGTCAGGCGCAGAAACCGAGACCCCGGCTTGCGACCCTGGACCGTCTCGTGCAGGTCCAGGTCGGGGGTCGACGGCTGGCCGTCATGCTGCCGTCGCAGGCGCACCACCGTCGGTTCGTCGGTCGCTGGGCCAGGTGTTTGGGGAGCAGGTTCGTCAGGCGTCAAGAAATCTCCTTCGCAATCGATGATCATCATAGTCAGCGAAGGCCCATGAATCTAATTCGACATTCTGAGCGACAGTCAACTCCGCTCGTCCTGAGGCTCTCGAAGGACGAGCCACACTCCCGGCCGCTTCCCTCGCCCGCATATCACGACTACCGCACACTCATAACCCAGAACCGCGGCCAAGCTGCTAGTCTCATCCTACGAATCTTCAAGGGAGGGGACGATGAAGCGCACCTGGCCGATTATCGGCGTCAAGGATGTCGCGGCGAGCACAAAGTTCTACCTGTCGCTGTTCGGGCAAGAGCAGAGGCCGCCACACCACGACGACTTCGACATGATCACTGACGCGGATGAGACCGTCCTCGTCTGCCTGCACGAGTGGGGTGGGCACGGCGAGGGTCCGCCTCTACAGAGCCCCGGCAACGAGGCCGGCAACGGCGTCCTGCTCTTCTTCCGCGTGGATGACTTCGACGCGGCGCTGGAGAGGGCGCGCAGCCTTGTCTCCCACTTCGAAGAAGAGCCCGCGGTCAACGCGGACGGCCCAGGCACGATGGAGTTCAAGCTGCGCGACCCAGACGGCTACTACCTGACGGTAAGCGCTATCTAGCATCCCTCCGACATGCCAAGTCGCGTTAATTCCACGGGCGGCCGATCTCAAAGCTGGCGACTCCGCCACTCGCCCACCAGGATGCCCATGATCACATCGCTGTGCCACTGGCCGTCAATCAGAGCGGATTCACGTTCGATACCTTCCTGACGAAACCCACTCTTCTCATAGCTACGGATGGCTCGTTTGTTGTACGCGAGCACCCGCAAATCTATTCGGTGTAGGTTTAGGACGTTGAACGCGTAAGCAAGAACAAGCTCCGCAACCTCCGTCCCTAAACCTTTGTCCAAGAGCGTGAGGTCGAAGATTCCAACGGCGTACCGCGCTCGCTGGTCATGTTCGTTGAAGCTATGTAGTCGGACAACGCCAATAAACTGGCTCTCGTATTCAATTGCCCACGCATAGGGGCTCTTGACTAAGCTCCTCATACCAACGTTCCACTCCTTCAGCGGAGAGAGCTGAAACGCTCGCGCTACCGCCAAACATGCGATGAATTTCGGGGTCTCGACCCAGCCTCAGCCGCTCAGCCTTATCTGACTCCTGTGGCAGGCGTAGCTTCACCCTTCGACCGACTAAGACAGGTGGTGGGTTGCCCATCCTTGAATTCTAGGTCCGAATTAGAAGCGGGGCTAAATTGACCGCCTGAGACGCCCAACCTAGAATCAAAGCAGATATGTTTAACGCCCTCAGCGAAAAACTCCAACGCGTTTTCAGCCGGCTCTCCAGTCACGGCACTGTCTCGGAGAAGGACCTCGAGGAGGCCCTGCGCGAGGTCCGCGTTGCCCTGCTCGAAGCCGACGTCAACTTCCGCGTCGTGCGCGACTTCGTCAGCGCTGTCCGGGAGCGCGCTTCCGGCTCTGAGGTCCTCCAGGCGCTGACCGGCCCCCAGCAGGTCATCAAGATCGTCAATGAAGAGCTGACCGCCATGCTCGGCGGCAGCCAGGCGACCCTCAACACCGCGCCGCAGCCGCCCAGCGTCGTCCTCCTCCTCGGCCTCAAGGGCGCCGGCAAGACCACGCTCTCGGCCAAGCTGGCGCTGCACCTGAGAAAGGGCGGCGCCAAGCCCATGCTCGTCGCGGCCGACCCCTATCGCGTTGCTGCGGCCCAGCAGCTTCAGACCCTCGGCCGCCAGCACGACATCGCCACCTATACCGGCGACCTCTCCGACTTCCGCGCCCTGGCCCGCGAGGCGCTCGCCGAGGCCAAGCGCATCGGCGCCACCGCCGTCATTGTCGACTCCGCCGGTTACCTCCAGCTCGATGAGGACGTCATCGAGGAGATCCAGTTGCTGGAGCAGAGCTTCTCGCCCCACGAGACCCTCCTGGTCGTCGATGCCATGACCGGCCAGGAAGCCGTCCACGTCGCGGAGGAGTTCGGCAAGGCGACGACAATCAGCGGTTTCGTCCTCACCAAGCTGGACGGCGATGCCCGCGGCGGCGCTGCCCTCTCGATCCGCGCCATGACCGGCCTGCCGATCAAGTTCATCGGCACCGGTGAGCGCGCCGACGCTCTGGAGCCCTTCCACCCGGAGCGCTTCGCCTCCCGCATCCTCGGCATGGGCGACGTGCTGACGCTGATCGAGAAGGCGCAGTCGTCGGTCGGCGAGGAGGAGATGGCGGCCCTTGGCAAGCGCATGAAGTCGAACCAGATGGACCTGAACGACTTCGTGACCCAGATGCAGCGCGTCAAGCAAATGGGACCACTGGGCGATCTGCTGGGCATGATCCCCGGCATGGGCAACATCAAGCGTCAGTTGCAGGCAACCGAGATTGACGATACCTTCTTCAAGCACGCCGAGGCGATCGTCTTTTCGATGACGCCGGAGGAGCGCCGCCGCCCCGATATCATCAGCGGCAGCAGGCGCAAGCGCATAGCTTTGGGCAGCGGCACCACGCCGCAAGACGTGAACCAGCTGCTCAAGCAGTGGAAAGAAGCCAAGAAGATCATGCAGATGATGGCATCCGGCCGCACGGCCAAGATGTTCGGCATCCGCTAATCGCACTGATTCTGTACAATAGGTCGTCCTGACGGAGCGAGGGTAAAGCCGCCGCCAGGCTAGCTGGATTCCTTCCGTCGGATTGACGTGGAGAACGGAGAAAAAGACTTGCTGAAAATCAGGCTCGCACGCGTGGGTAAGAAAAAGCAGCCAACCTACCGCGTAGTCGTCGCGGATGCCCGCGCCCCGCGTGATGGCGCTTACGTCGAAATCATCGGTCATTACAACCCGCGCACAGAGCCGACCACCTTCGTCATCGATGGCGACAAGGTCAAGGACTGGATGGCCAAGGGCGCCCAGCCGACGGATCGTGTCGAGAAGCTGCTTGCCAACGAGGGCCTGGTACCGGCCCGCGATTGGGGCGCCGCCAGCCTGGCCGCCGCCGCCAAGCGCGAGGCCAACAAGCGCACGCCGCGCGCCGCTGCCCCCGAGGCGCCCGCCGCCGCCGCGCCCGCTACCGCCACGGCCGTAGCCGAGGCCCCGGCGGCCGAGCCGCAAGCCGAAGCCGCATCCGAGCCTGAGGCCGTCACCGAGCCTGAGGCCGAACCGGAAGCCGCCGAGGCTGAGCCGGAAGCCGCCACCGAGGCTGCACCGGAAGCCGCCGCCGAGCCAGAGCCGGAAGCCGCCGCCGAGCCAGAGCCGGAAGCAGAAGCCGAAGCCAACGAAGAGAAGGCCGGCGCCTGAGGGCGTCTGATATGAAAGAGCTAATCGATTACGTGGCCCGCTCCCTGGTGGAGAACCCGGACGAAGTCCAGACCACGGAGGAGTGGGACGGCCAGCGCTACGTCGTCCATCTGGACGTGGCCGAGACCGACATGGGCAAGGTCATCGGCCGCGGCGGCCGCGTCGCCGAGGCGATGCGCTCCCTGCTCAAGGTCGCCGCTGCCCGTCAGGACACCCGCGCCGTCCTCGATATCGGCGATTGACCCAACCGTCTCCTGACCTCAACCCCGCTTCGGCCATCACGGTCGGCCGGGTTCTCGTCCCTCACGGCATCCGCGGCGAAGTCAAAGTCGAGCCGCTGACCGACTTCCCGGAGCGCTTCGACGCAGGCGGCCGCGTCTGGATCGAAGGCGCTGCTCGTCTCATCGAACGCAGCCGCCCCCAGGACCGAAACCTCATCCTCAAGCTCCAAGGTGTGGATACCCGTGACGCCGCCGAGGCCCTGCGCGGCAAGGAGCTGATGCTGCCGGAAGCGCCGCCGATCGACGAGCCTGGCCGCTTCTATCAGCACGACATCCTCGGCCTGCGCGTCGAAGATGCCGCCGGCGAAAAGCTGGGCGTCATCGCTGACATCCTCTCGACCGGCGCCAACGACGTCTACGTCGTCCGCGGTGAGCGCGGTGAGCTACTGCTCCCCGCCGTCGAGGACGTAGTCAAGCAGATAGACCTCACGTCCGGCAGCATCATCGTCGAGCTGCTCCCCGGCCTCAAGTTCCGCGCCTCCACCCCCAAGCGCCGCCGCCCACCTGCCAAGCCCCCCGCAAAGAAGAGTACCCCAGCTCCGAGCTAACCCTCCGTCCTTGTCATTCCGAGGCACGAGGATCCCACCCTATCGGTCAGACACCTTTCGCTGTCCGCCAGCGAACCACCCGGCGTTCCTGACGACGAGATCCGCTCAAAGAGGGAACGTCACACAGCGAGACGCCCTTGCTGAGAGCGAAGCCTGGCGCCGTCTGCTAAGACCCGTCCGCCTGGACCTATTGGGGGTTGCCGGCGCGTAGCCAGTCGGCGTAGTCCTGGGCCGCGCGCTCGATCTGGTACTCGGGCTCGTAGCCGGTGTCGGCTTTGATGCGGGAGATGTCCATGTAGGCGTTGGGCCGGAAGCTGGGGCCGGCGCCCTCCTTGAGCTCCATCTTGAAGCCCGGCGCCGCCTTCGCCACCGCCGCGACCATCTCGCCGTTGGAGGTGAAGCGGCCGGAGCCGATGTTGTAGCAACTGTGCTGGAGGTTCTCCGCCGTCTGCAGCAGGGCGATGCCCTTACCGCAGTCCTTGGCGTAGCACATATCGCCGCCGTCACCGGCGAAGATGCCGCGTCCCTCGACGCTGCGGCCGGCCTCGCCGGAGCGGTCGAGAGGCGTGCCGTTGACGGCGTTGTGGACGACTCTGCTAACGAGGTGGCCCATCGAGTGGTACATGGGGCCGTAAATACCGCCGATGCGCATCGCCACAACGTTGAGGCCGGTGCGCTGCGTGTAGTAGGAGCTGAGGATCTCCATCGACTTCTTGAAGGCCTCGCCCTGGTTGGTGGCGGCCATGCGCATCGGCTTGTCCTCACGGAAGGGGCCTTCACGCTCGCCGGTGTAGGTGGTCTGGGAGCTGGCGATGGTCACGCGCTTGACCTCGCAGATGCGCCCGGCCTCGAGCACGCCCAGGAGGCCATCGACGACGATGCGGTAGTAGCCGGCCGCGCTGAGCTCGGCGTCCGGCGACACCATGTGGCAGATGCCGGTGATGTTGTACTTCTGGCCGATCTCGACGATGCGGCCGTGGTCGGTGACGTCTAGCTGCTCCACAAATGCGCGCTTGCCGACCTCATCCTTGATGAAGTCCGGCATGCGCGGCACGTGATATTGGGTCAGGACCACGTCTTCACCCGCGTCCAGCAGGGCGCGAGCCGCGTGCAAGCCGATAAAGCCGAGGCCGCCTGTAACCAGAATCATTGGAGTCCCCCGTTTTCGGAAATTGTGGTTTGATCTGCGCTCGGACTTTAACGAGCGAGAGCTAAAGATACAAGTCCGGCGCGGCGAGTTGCGGTTCCACGGTGTAAGGCCTAACTAATGCTACCCGTCAGTCCTGGCCAATTCACGATGACAAATTGTTCAGGGCGCAGTATCATGGCAAGCGCCAACGAGGCCTGATAGTTCGGGGAGGAACGAATTATCAAATGGGGCGCTGAGGTATCTACTCGCCATCCGGTGGCGATCGGCGCATAATAGGCCTCAACAATTAGACAGACCGGGGAACGATAGCAAAAAGGAGTATCTAATGGCACAAGTTGTTGGTGTCTACAACGTAGCCCACAGCCCCTTCTGTTACACGCCGCCAGAGCGGTGGAACGAGATTCGATCCACGCGCCAGCTGCGTGAGGACGTCCCGATAGAGGACCTCCCAACCGCTCAGGCGAAATCGGGGCGCATTCAGGACGCTTTCGGCAAGCTAAAGGCGAACCTGACGGAGAAGAAGCCTGACGTCATCGTCATCTTCGGCGACGACCAGCTCGAGTGCTTCGACTTCAACAACTACCCCTCGGTTGCCGTCTACGTCGGCGAGGAGTTCGAGGGCCACCTGGCGACGCCTCGCTCATCCGCCGGCGCAGCGCGCACAACCGCGCCGGCAGCACCAGCAACCGGTAATGAGACGCCGATGGGGCGGGGCTACGCGGCCATGCCCAAAGCCAAGGTTACGGCGCACGCCGACCTAGCCGTTGGCATCCTCACCGGCCTGATGCAGCGCAAGTTCGACCCGGCGTTCTGCATGGACATGCCGAAGCCCGACCGCGGCATCGGCCACGCCTTCATGCGACCCTTCGAGTCGATCACCGACCACGAGACGCCGGTCATTCCGATCCTGCTCAACTGCTACTACTCGCCGCAGATCACGGCCGAGCGCTGCTACGAGCTGGGCAAGGCTGTGCGGGACATCATCGAAGAGTTCCCCGGCGACCTCAAGGTTGCGGTCATCGGCTCCGGCGGCCTCTGGCACACGCCCGGCGCCAAGGACGCGTGGCTGAACGAGGACTTCGACCAGGGCACTTTGAAGTACATGGCCGCCGGCGACATCCGCGCCATGGCCGAGCACTTCGACAAGTACTCGATCCCGGACGGCGACGCCAGCCAGGCGATCGGCCCCAAGGGTCGCGGCAGCACCGGCATGCCGGGCTTCGGCGGTCCGCAGGGCGGCACGCGCGAGACCTGCAACTGGATCGCCGCCGCGGCAGTCGCTGACGGCAGCACCGCTACCGTCGTCGACTACGTGCCGGTGTACTCCTCGCCGGTCGGCGCCGCGTTTGCTTACTGGGACAAGCCCTAAGCAGGACGCGGTCGCAAGACCTGCAAGCTAACATAGACAAGAAGGCGCCGGTGAGAACCGGCGCGTTCTTCTTAGTCCTCTCAGACGACGCTAGGCTCCACTCCTGCGCTAGGGATGGCGATGAATAGAGGATCATCGCGATCCTCTATTCATCTTGGAAGAGGCTCCGCGCTCCTGTCATTCTGTGCGCCCATCAGGTGCAGCGAAGAATCTAACGCCGCAGCGTTGAAACACTCTCGGATCTCTTGTCAGCCCGCGGCCGTAGATTCTTCGGCTGACTTGCAGCCGCTCAGCATGACCATAAGGGTGTGTCTCACAGCAACTCTGGCCGTGGCCGCACCCTTTCGATGATAATGATCGCACGCCTCAGTAGCTCAGCTGGATAGAGCGGCGGCGTCCTAAGCCGCGCGTCGGGGGTTCGAGTCCCTCCTGGGGCGCCACTCTCCTCGAATCCTGAGAAATTGTAAGCACCTTCCCTATAGCCGAAGCGCCGCGGGCCGGTCTAGACTTGGCGCAACCTCGCACGCCGAAGATGTCTAGACCGACTCATCTCCCGACAGCCTTTCTTATAGGACTCACCTGGTTCGCGCTGGCACTGGCTATTGCACTAATGCCGGCGCTGGCTCGCGGTGGTGGTAGCGAGCCGTCAGCCTTCGTCAGCGAGCAATCCCTGATTGTCAGCGATGGGCTGGAACTTCAGGCCGCAAATACCGGCATCAATGAAGTACCCGCACCTCGGAAGCTGGAGCCGCTACCACTGGCCTGGGCGGAGACGCCGCAGCTCCGTGACGGAGCGACGACAGCGCCGGAGATTAGCGCTGCCAATGCGCTGATCCTGGACGAGGCTTCCCTCAGCGTCCTCTTTGATAAAGAAGGTCACAACGGCGTCACGCCGGCCAGCCTCACCAAGATAGCGACGCTGATCCTGGCGCTGGAGCAGGGTGACCTTGATTCGTGGGTCGAGATCGACGTGGACCACACCGTGATGCGCGGCAGCACCGTCATGGGCCTGCTGCCCGGCGACCGCTTCCAGCTGCGTGACCTGCTCTACGGACTCATGCTGCCCTCGGGTAATGACGCCGCCCTGGCGATCGGCCGCCATATTGCCGGTTCGGACGCGGGGTTCGTGGCCCAGATGAACGTGCTCTTGACTCGCTTCGGGCTCAAGGACAGCCGCTTTTCGAACCCCCACGGCCTTGGCTCCACCAATCACCACGCCTCGGCTTACGACCTGGCGGTGCTGGCGCGCTACGGTATGAGCCTGCCGGAGTTCAAAGAGATCGTCACCAGGCCGATCTGGTCCGCCGCGGGGTCACGCGAGCTGGCCTACGCCAACATCAACAGCTTTCTCTTCAACTACCCTGGGGCCGATGGCATCAAGACCGGCTACACGCGCCGCGCCGGCCCTACCCTCGTTGCTTCGGCGACGCGCAACGGCCACCGGCTCTACGCTGTCGTCCTGAACGCGCCGATGCGGGACCTGGATGCGGCTCGATTGCTGAACTGGGCCTTCGCCAACTACGTCTGGCCGTCGCGGTGATGCGGCTCTACCTGCCGCTAAGTCTCATCCTTGTCATCATCACGCTGTCGGCCTGCGGCGGCGGAAGTACGACGCCGTCATCGTTGCAGCAGCCGCCGGGTGAGACCGAGGGCGTAGTGCCGATTGAGCCGGTTGCCGCGGAACGGCAGGGCGAGGCGCCAGCGGCCAGGCCGGTCCGCGAGCGCAAGCTGGTTGTGCTGGACCCGGGCCATGGCGGCGACGAGGTTGGGTCGGCGGCGAACGGCGTGGTCGAGAAGGCCTCCAATCTGGAGATGGCGCTGCGGGTGGAGCAGCTGCTGCTGGAGCAGGGCGCCGATGTGCTGCTGACGCGGCGGACCGACGTGCGCGCGGCGGAGCAAATACCCGGCTACACGGCGGCGCGCTCCGATATTCAGGCCCGCATCGACCTGGCCAACAAGGAGGCGGCGGACGTCTTTGTCTCGATCCACTCCAACGGCTCCACCGATGCCGGTCAGCGTGGCATTGAGGTCTGGTACGATAGCAGCCGGACTTTCGCGACCGAGAACCTGCGCCTTGCGTTCCTGCTCAAGGAGCGGGTTTTGGGTGAGCTGCGGCAGTACGGCTATGCCGCTCAGGACCGTGGCCTCTTCGACGGCCAGTGCTTCCGGCAGCGCGGCGAGCGTTGTTTCTCGCTGTTCGTGCTCGGCGGCGCGCGTGAGACCAGGCGTGAGGAGATCGAGAGGCGTGGCGGTGACGCCGATGCGCTCGGATTCCAGGGCGATGCTCCGATCTTCAGCCGGCCGGCGGTTATGCCGGGAGCGCTGGTGGAGCTTCTGATCATTACCAACGCGGCGGACGCCGCCGTGCTCAGAGATGAGCCCGGACGCCAGGCCATGGCGCGTGGGGTTGCAGCCGCTGTAATCGAGTTCCTGGCCGCGAAAGCGGGCGGGTAGGCCACGGAGCCACCGGTTTGCTTCGCTGACGAAATTCCTCGCCCAATCTATTGACATTACAATCGGGCTTGCCTAAACTCCCGCCAGTCCTTCGTAAAGGATGCCCCGCCCGCACGAAGACGCGCTTCGATAACTAAAGGCCTGCGAAATAAGGGAGCAGGTCTGGTCGCGGTTTGCGGCCATTCCTCCAGGGAGGGGCATAGTGGACTTCCAGGATAAGACTCTCCATTGCCGCGATTGCGGCGCTGCGTTCGTGTTTACGGCCGGCGAGCAGGGTTTCTACCTCGAAAAGGGCTTGATGAACGAGCCGCAGCGCTGCACGAACTGCCGCGCCAACCGCCGTCGCGAGCGCACCTCCGGCGAGAGAGAGGCTACGGCGATCACCTGCGCTTCCTGCGGCCGCGAGGCCACGGTCCCCTTCGTGCCGCGTCTGGACCGCCCCGTCTACTGCAACGACTGCTTTTCGACGCAGCGCGCGCCCCGGGCTACCGTCAGCGCCTGAATCCCGTCCCTAAAGATCATCAAGGCTGTGATTGGCGCAGCCCAACTGCGCCCTGACTGAGCAGGTGGAACGTCCCGGCTTGTACGGACGAGACGTTTTGCTTGTTACGCGTCCGCGAGTCGCGGCGGCTCTACCGTGTGGCCTTCGAGCCAGGCGGAGCCACCCCGCCAATACTCCTTCTTCCACACGGGGACGACCTCCTTGATGCGATCGACGGCCCAGTGGCAGGCCTCGAAGGCGTCCAGGCGGTGCGGTGACGAGACCGCGACCAGCAAGCTCGTCTCGCCGATCTCCAGCAGGCCGGTCCGGTGCCAGGCGCCGACGACGCTGACCGCAGGAAAGCGGCGCTTCGTCTCTTCGGCGACCTCGGCCAGCTTGCGCAAGGCCATCGGCCCGTAGGCCTCGTACTCGAGGCGCTCCACGTCGCGACCCTCGCTGTTGTTGCGCACGACGCCGTAGAACAGGGCAATGGCGCCGGCCTCGTCGCGCCGGACCAGATCGGCGAGGGCCTGGGCGGCGAGGGGTTCCTTGGTGACGCGGAAGAGGTCGTTTGAGCCGCCGCTGACGGGCGGGATGAGGGCAACCTCCGCGCCGGCAGGGACGCGCTCTGAAGGCGAGACGTACTCCTCGCCGATGGCGCAGACGACCGTCTTGATCATCGGTTGGAGGGCGGGATAGACCTCGGAGAGGCGCGCCTTGAGGTCGTCTATGGTGGCGCCGTCTTCAAGTTCCAGGCTGACCTGACGCGCGCCCACGAGGTCGTGCAGGGCGGCAAAGAGACGCAGATTTACCTTCACGTGGCGATCTTAGCATGCGCTTCGCAGGCCGCTGCTATACTCGGCTACACCTATGACGCTGAGCCTGGGCGGCATCGGCCGCGCCGCCATCGACCTGCTGTATCCGCCACGCTGCGCTATCTGCGGTCGCGGCGGCGACTTCCTCTGCCGCGCCTGTCGCGACGCTTTGCCAGCGGCCGATGGGCTGCGCTGCGACGTTTGCTGGCAGCCCGTACGGCAGGGCGCGTCATGCCGGGCCTGCACCGATCATCCGCTGGCGCTGAGCCGGGTCCGCTGCGCTTATCGCTACGAGGGGGAGGTGCGCCGGCTCGTGCGCGCCTTCAAGTTCGGCGGTCAGAGCAGCCTGGCAGCCTCGCTGGCGGCGCCGATGGGCGATGTCTGGCGGCAGCAGGGCTTCGATGCGGACCTGATCGTACCTGTGCCGTTGCTGCACCGCCGTGAGCGAGAGCGCGGTTACAACCAGTCGCTGCTTCTGGCGCGGGAGCTATCGAAAGCGACCGGGGCGCCGGTCAGCGAGGCGCTATCGCGGCTGCACTCGCGGGCGCATCAGGCAGAGAGCGCCGGCGCCGAGGAGCGCTGGGCCAACGTAAAGGGCGCTTTCGCGGTGGCTCTGCCCGGCCTAGTGGCCGGCAAACGGGTCGCGGTAGTAGATGACATAACAACCACCGGCGCGACGCTAGACGCCTGTGCGCGAGCCCTGATCGATGGCGGCGCGGACGAGGTGTTGGGCCTGACGCTGGCGCGGGAGGACTGATGGTCAGCGAGCCGGTCCTGGTCCTGTTTTGCGGCGGCATGGGCGGCAGCCCGGTCGAAGACGCGCTGGGTCAGGCTCTGCGTGAGTGCGCCCTCGACACCCTGGACGAGGCGCTGGCGACCGGGGCTTATGCCTTCGCGGTCGTGGTGACTGACGAAGCCTCGGCGGCGGACCTCGATGGCCGGCTGCCGCCAAACGCCCGTCTCGATATCGATGCGCCGGGAGAGGACTTTCATCTGGGAAGACGGCTGGCCGAGGTAATCCTGCGCCACGAGCTGGAGCGGCCGGTCTACATCGGCTCCGGACTGCCGCTGATCAAGGGCGATGAGCTGGCGGCGGTGGCCTCGGTGCTGGCGTCGCAGGAAGCGGCGGTCGTCTCCAACAACTACTTCTCGGCCGACCTCGTGGGCTTCGTGCCGGGCGGCATCGTCCGCGACCTGGAGCTACCGAACAACGACCGGGCGCTGCCGCGTTTGCTGGCGCAGCGTGGCGGCCTCGTGAACCAATCCCTACCGCGCACGATGACCAACCAGTTCGACCTCGACACGCCGGGAGACCTGGCGATCCTGGCCTGCTCGGGTGGCGCCGGCCCCAATCTCCAGGCCTACATCGCTGCCCAGACGCCGGATACGCGACGCCTGGCGCAGGCGGCGTGGCTGTTCACGGACCAGATGGCCGAGGTGCTGGTTGCCGGGCGGGTGAATGCCGAGGTGTTTCAGTTCCTGACGGCGGAGACGGCCTGTCGCACCCGCATTTACTCGGAGGAGCGCGGCATGCAGGCAATGGAGCGCGACCTCAACGGCCAGGCGAGATCGCTGCTGGCGTTTCATCTCAAGGCCATCGGGCCGGAGCGTTTCTTCGACGAGCTGGCGGAGATGGTACAGGCCGCCTTCATCGATACCCGGCCGCTGTTCTCGCACCTGGGGCTCAATCCCTCGCGCTCCGACCGCTTTCTCTCCGACGCCATGCAGCCGGAGGGTATCAAGGACGCCTGGCTGCGCGACTTCACCAAGGCGGCGCGAGAGGCCGCGATCCCGGTGATCCTCGGCGGCAGCACCCTGGTGGCGTCAGGCGTGCAGCTTCTCTCCGAGGCTGCCTGGCGCGAGCATGACAAGCTGGAAGCGGAGTACAAGGTAAAGGGCCGCGCCCGGCGCTGAGCCGTACAATAGAGGTATGGAGCACAACCAGCTAACTCCCGAAGAGCGCTATGTCATTGAATCCAAAGGGACCGAGCCGCCCTTCACCGGCGAGTACGACGACTTCTACGAGTCCGGCACCTATATCTGCCGCCGCTGCAACGCGGAGCTCTACCGATCCGAGGATAAGTTCGACGCCCATTGCGGCTGGCCCGCCTTCGACGACGAGATACCGGGCGCCGTGAACCGGCTGCCGGACCGCGATGGCCAGCGCATCGAGATCGAGTGCGCCAACTGCGGCGGCCACCTGGGCCACGTCTTCCTGGGCGAGCGGCTGACGAGCAAGAACGCGCGCCATTGCGTCAACTCGCTCTCGATGAAGTTCGTGGCGGCCGCCAAGTAGTCCTCACCCCTCGCCGGCGAGACTATAAGCCGAGTTCTGTGTCTCTCCCACCCGGTCTGTCATTCCCAGATAGAGAGAGTCACCATCCTGTCATTCCGAGGCACGAGGAATCTTGTGAATCAGGCAGACGCTACCTTTAGCTAGCATCTCTGATCCCTCGTCTGATGGCAGGCGGCTCTAACGTGGTTCGCGGCTGCGAGCTGAAGAAGCGTGGTATGCCGAGACGAGATTCCTCGGGCGCTGCGCTTCTCGGAATGACAAAGTATGAGTTGTCATTCCGGGTAACTATCCCATCAGTGGACAAGGCGGTGCCTTGTGACTGAGAATCGAGGGCGCGATGCGAACGCAGTAGACCGTAACTCACAATTTGACCATTTCGTCGAGGCACCACCGGACTTCAGCGCGCAGCAAATTCAGGAGGTTGTCACACGGGGTCAGCCAATCGGTGCCGTCCGCCAGCTTGATTTCAAAGCAGGCGTAGATGTTCTGGCGGCTTGCCATATTCACGTTAAATACCTGTCTGTCGAAGGTGAGGCTGCACAATTGTGCGCCATCCTCAAGGGGGATTATGGCGGCCCAGTCATGCTCGATGAGAACGGCATCACTGGGGATAATCTCATCCCACCTGACATCACCTCCCTCCATTCCCCCCGCCAAGACGTGGTATACGCGGTGTTTATCCCTGTCGTTGAAGTCTCTCAAGTAGGAGAGCATCGGACGGTAGGGCGGATGAGGGCGTTTATACGGTTGCAGCAGCTTGATTCCTGCCTCATATGGAGTGTTTCTCAGGTCAGCCAAGTGCCATCGCTGTTTCCTGAAATCGGACGGCTCGTCGGCGATGGGGAATTGAAGCTCACGTTCTCCGGGGGGCGGGTTGGCATTGCTGGCCTTGATGGCCAGCCCATAGAGAGCGTTGTCCAAGCTCGACCGAAGATCGAAAAGGCACTCACCGATGATGGCCCCCCAGCGATCCAGGTTTGCAGGCTCCCCAAGGGCGAGATGCCAGGTCCATTTAGTTCCATCGAGGCTCACCGATTTGATCGCGCCCTGAATATGGTCACGACCGTGCGCCGTGAGTTCCGAGTCCAACAGATCAAAGTGATCAATAGCGCGGCGATACTTGGCTTCCGCACTGAGGAAGAGGTCGTGCATGAGGTATCCTCAGACTATGAGCGACAGCCAGTCGGATCAGCCCAAACAGAAGACGCCGAAGGGACTAGAGATTCCCGTCCCTACGCGAAAAGAAGTCGAAGAAGCACTCGACAAGATGGCGAAGTCCAAGAAGCCATCAATCCCGCGCCGCCCGAAGAAGTAGCGTCTCGACCATCGGTAACTCGTCATGGCGGTGCGAATAGCGCCAAGCGTACTCGTTCAGGTAGCCCTGGAGATGCTTAGCCGAGACGGAGTGGTAGACGCCACGAATGCCGTTCTTGGTAAGCGACCAAAACCCCTTAATCGTGTTCGTGTGAACGTCTCCGCTCACGTACACGCCCTCACGGTGGTTAACGCGGTCGTGGTGGTAGTCATGCTGCGGCAACGTCTTGTAGGAGTGCAGCTCGTCCGTGTAGACGATTTCGGCGGGCAGGACGTACTTCTGGACGTTGGGCAGAAGCGACACGCGCTTCTGGTTGGCAACGGTCATAGCAACCACGCGACCACCACGCTGGACGATTCCCTGCACGGTGGTCTTATTGGCCAGGCTATTGCGCTTGGCGGCCGACCGCTGTTCCTTCGTGTATTCCTTCGGGTTCCAGATGTAAATCTTGCGCACCTTGCCGCCGACGAAAGTCTCATCGACTTCAACGGGGCCGGTCATGGGCGTGGCGTCCTGCTCCATGAGGACGTTGCGGATCAGGTAAGCCATGCGCCATGCCGTCTTATAAGTGACGCCAAGCTCGCGTTCGAGTTGCTTAGCGGAGATACCGCATCGAGTGCTCGCCATCAGGTACGTCGCGTAGAACCACAGGTGAAGCGACGTAGAGGACTTGTGGTAGATGGTGTTCGCAGTCGGGTGCAGGCGGTGAGCGCAGGCCGTGCAAGTCCACGATTGGCGCTGCTGCGCCGTGTCGTATCGCTTGAAAACGCGCTCTTGTTCGCAGTTGGGGCAGTAGGCGTGTTCACCGTCTTCGGAGTAGCGCGTGCGCCAGAGGTATTCAAGGCAAGCGGCATCGTCGGGGTACTTCGCCATGAACTCCATGAGGGAGTATTGAGACTCCGAAGAGGCTGCTCGCTTGGGCTGGTTTCGATTGACTGGCGGCATCGCAATTCACTCCTACTAAAAGGATTCTCTCATGAATTACTTGTCCAGTCAAGGGATAGTTACCTCATTCCGAGGCACGAGGAGTCTGGCCAAGCAGATAAAAACGCCCTTCCGCTAACATCCTTGGACTCGCTACCTGCTGGACATACTGATCCAAAGGGCATGCTGAGCCCGTCGAAGCTCGCTACGCCATCGTCCAAAGCCAGCCTTGCCTACTTGACGCGATGTGCCTACGTGATAACCTGAGCCCACAAATCTCAAAGGAGGGGACATTTCATGATGTTGGTCACTGTCCGCAGCCTTAGCTCTTTACGTCCCCGGAGGCGCGCCGCCTAGATACCTGCCTTGCAGATTCTCCTCGGCCGCCCGCGGGCGGCTTTTTTGTTGCGCTCGTAAGGGCGCTTTCCGAGGAGAACTGAAATGCACAGGTCTCAAGGTAGAGACCACTTCCCCCAATTCGAGGAATTTTTCGACCGGGGCCTGATCGATGAGGTGCTGGGCCTGGTCAAGACCGGCAAAGAGGCGAGTGTCTATTGCTGTCGCGGTGGGCCCGCGCTCGGTATCGATCTGGTGGCCGCGAAGGTCTATCGAGACCGGCAGTATCGCTTCAAGAATGACGCCGTCTATCAGGAGGCGCGCGGCCGCGAGATGGGCCTGCGCGGCCGGCCCCTGCGCGCCTTCGAGAAGAAGACGCAGTTTGGCCGCGAGGTGCAGGAGGGCATCTGGCGCCATCGCGAGTACGAGACTCTGGAGCTGCTGCACGCCGCCGGGGCCGATGTGCCACGGCCGCTCGCCGCCGCCAACGACGTCGTCCTGATGGAGTACGTCGGCGACGAAGATGGGGCGGCGAGCCAGCTCAACCGCGTCCGCATCGATGAGGACGCGGCCGGGCCATTGTTCCAACGCCTGATCGATAACGTGGAGCTGTGGCTGGCCTGCAACCGCGTCCACGGCGACCTCTCGCCGCACAACATCCTTTACTGGCAGGAGCGCTGACGGTCATCGACTTCCCGCAGGCCACCGACCCGCGCTTCAACCGCAGCGCCGATCAGCTGCTGGCGCGTGACATCGCCAACGTCTGCCGCTACTTCGCCGGCTATGGCATCTCAGCCAACGCCGAGATGATCGCCGGCGACATGTGGCATCGTTTCGTGATGGGAGAGCTGTAGGGCTAACCAGACCTTGACGTGAAGGTCTATAATTGAGGCCGTATCCGACGTATCGGCGTTTTCTATTGCGTCCGTGACCATCGCCAATCAGCAGAAGGAGATGATACATGCTTAGCGAACACGACAATGAGCTCCTGACCAGGATCGGTCCGGGGACACCGATGGGGACGCTGCTGCGCCGATTCTGGATCCCGGTGCTGCTCACCGAAGAGCTGCCGGAGCCGGATGGCGAGCCGGTCGCGGTGCGGATCATGGGCGAGGATCTCGTCGCCTACAAGGACACGAACGGCAAGGTCGGCCTGCTGGACGGCTACTGCGCCCACCGTCATGCCCACCTGTACTGGTCGCGTAACGAAGAGTGTGGCCTGCGCTGCACCTACCACGGCTGGAAGTACGACACCGAGGGCAACTGTATCGACATGCCGAACGAGCCCGCGGAGTCCAATTTCAAGGATAAGATCAAGATCAACTCCTACCCGACGCGTGAGTGGGGCGGCGCCATCTGGGCCTACATGGGCCCGCCGGAGCTGATGCCGCCGGAGCTGCCGCAGTTCGAGTGGGCGCGGGTAGCGGACAACCAGCGGATCATCACCAAGCGCCTGCAGGAGAGCAATTGGGCCCAGGCCGTCGAAGGCGGCATCGACTCCAGCCACATCTCCTTCCTGCATGGTGGCAAGCCGCCGGCGATCGCCAACCTGCCGGAGAACCAGACCGTCAGCACGCGCGACACCTCGCCGCGGTTCTGGATCAGCCATCGCGATTTCGGCTTCGCGGCCGCCGCGCGCCGCAACGCCCCCGAGGAGCAGTACTACTGGCGCATCACGCCCTACCTGGCCCCGTGGTACACGATCATCCCCGGTGGCGCCGCCGAAAACCGCAGCCTCAGCGGCCACGCCTGGGTACCAATCGATGACACTCACGTGTTCACCTTCACGATGACCTGGAATCCCAGCCGGCCGATCACGGATGAGGAGCGCGAGACCCACCTCAAGGGCTTCGGCGTCCATACCGAGGTCGACAAGGTGATGCCGCGCTGGGAGCTGAAGATCTCCAACGGCTACACACCGATCCGCAACATGTCCAACAACTACATGGTGGACTTCGAGGAGCGGCGTCTGCGCACCTTCACCGGCATCAAGGGCATTAGCGAGCAGGACATGTCGATCCAGGAATCGATGTGGCCGATGGTGCCGCGCTGGAAAGAGCACCTCGGCACCACCGACAAGGCGATCATCGAGTTCCGCAAGCTGGTGATGGGCATGGCCCGCGACCTGCTCGAAGGCAAGGAGCCGGAGTTCCCGCACACGCCGGACGCCTACCGCGTGCGCTCCGCCGCCGTCACCATCGGCCGTGATATAGCCTGGGAAGAGGGCTCCGCTGAAGTCATGAAGGCCAGGGTCTAAGCCCAACTTCGCAAGCAAGCAGTCGAGGCTCCGAGCATTTGCTCGGGGCCTCTGTTTTGATCGAGGACAACGTAGGGACGAACCTTTAGGTCCGTCCGTTGCGCCCGAAGTCTTGGATTGGTGGCGTCAAGCGATGACGCACTGTCGTCCGGACGCTCGGACGGAGCTAAAGCTGCATCCCTACGAGGTATCCCTACGAGTTGGCGACGAGCAACGCGGGCTACTGCGCTACGAAGGTCTTGCTCTCGCCATTGACGATGACAGTGTAGGTCATCCCGGGCTGGAAGCCGCTGCCTAGGTCGATGTTGATGTCGTACATACCGTAGATGGCGGTGCAGGCGTCGGCGACGGCCATCGTGTTGAGGACGCGAACGCGTATCGTGTCACCGTCGCGCGCGACCTCGTGGGTGTAAGGCTTGGCGCAGCCGCTGGGCACCCCGGCGACGACCTGGAGCCCGTATTGCGGCGGGAAGGACTCTCGCACCAGGATGTCGATGCTCTCGATTGGGGCCTCGGCGATCTGTGTGTTAGGGGGTGGCGCCGCCGGTTGTGTGGCAGCTGGTGGCGCAGGCGGCTTGGCCGGCGGGTTGGCGGGCTGCATCGGGCTGGTCACCGGCGAGTCGGGACTCACCGAGGCCGGTGGCTGGGCAGGCTGAGCCGGGACGGGCGTAGCGGTGGCCGGCGGCGGTTGTGTCGCAGACGGCTGGGGTGAGGCGACCACGAGGGGGCTGTCCTGGGGGTCCCGCGGCGAGGCGTCGTCATTGGCGGCTGAGACGAGGCTAAAGGCAACGATCAGCAGCGCGGCAATGCCGGCGAGGCTGAGGCCAACGATCAGGCTGGTGCGTTTCATATTGCTTCCTTTGGACATGATAGGGCGTCAGCGGCCCTCATATATCTCCAGACGCTAACGGGCAAGTCTTTGTTCCAGACGCATTTGTAGATGATTTCGTAAGTCTTTTGCTCTACGGGGATGGTTTAGAACCCTGAGATTCCTGCCGATATTGACTATGGCGGTACTTATCGGCGCGAGCCGGACGGCCTGGACGACATAGCACGGATGCGGTTTTAGATCCTGGCTTAATACCCTGGGCCGCCTAGATCGGAAGCCGAGCCATGCCACGAATGCTCCTCTTCACTTCTATGGTCCTCGCCGTCTCCGTGCTGATCTTCGGCGCGAATCTTGCGAGTGCGCAGTACCCGAACCCGCTGGGCAGCGTTACGCTGACCTCCTCAGACCCGGATGCGCAGCCCGGACAGGATGTGCCCCTCGTTTGCGAAGTCCTCGACGTTACCGGCGCACCGGTGGCGGGCGAGAACTGCGTGTTCTCGATCGAGTCTGAGCCTGGCACCGATGCCGCCGTTGGCTCCAAGGTTGTTGTCCGCGTAACGGACGTCTTCGGTCAGGCCCGCACCAACCTCTACACCGGCACCACGCCCGGCGTCGTTGTTGTCAGGACGCAGGCGGGCGCGCTCAGCAGCACGATCCTCGTCGATGTTGCTGGTGGCTCGGCTCTACCGCCGGCCGCGCCGCTGGAGATTCAGCCGCCATCTACCGGTGACGGCGGTCTCGCCGGCAGCTAGAGTTCCTCGTCCCTCCAGCCAGTCAAGGAAGAAGACGCATGGCAACTCCAGCGCCCAGGCGAAGCTTGCCCCTGGTGTACGAGCGCGAGCCGGAACTCCAAGCCGAAACCGTCCTCGTACACGATGTAGCCGAACCATCCTTCTACCGGCGCTACGGCAAGCGCGCCCTCGACCTGGCAATGGCGCTGCCGCTATGTCTGATAGCGTTGCCGCTGATAGCGATCATTGCCCTGCTGATCCGGCTCGATTCGACCGGTCCGGTGCTCTATCGGCAAGACCGGCTAGGCAAGGGCTTGCGACCGTTTATCATGCTCAAGTTCCGCACGATGCATATCGGCAGCGATATGCCGGACGAGTTGCTTCAGCACAATGAATCAACAGGCCCGCTCTTCAAAATGCGACGTGATCCCCGAATTACGAGGATGGGACGTTGGCTACGACGCACCAGCCTGGACGAGCTCCCCCAGCTCTTCAACATCCTCGTCAACGACATGAGCCTGGTTGGGCCAAGGCCGCCAATGCCACGCGAGATTGAGGGCTACGCGGAGGTGCAAGGCGAACGTATGCGGGTAACCCCGGGCCTGACCGGCCTCTGGCAGGTCAGCGGACGCAGCGACCTGCCGTTCGACGAGATGGTGCGCCTGGACCTGGCATACATCCGAGCCTGCTCTTTCCTGCTAGATGTCCGGATTCTGCTGCTCACGGTACCCAACGTGCTCTTCTGCCGAGGCGCTTACTAGCTGCACCCAGTCAGGAGGCAGATGGAATGCCGATAATTCCCAAGCGGCTCAAGCTCAATTAGAGGAGATGAACTTGACGACGATATCGATTGCTGGCCTCGGAAAGCTCGGAGCTTGCATGGCCGGCGCCGCCGCATCACGTGGCTTTCGAGTCATTGGGATTGACCTCTCACCGGCCGTGTTGGAGTGCGCAAACGCGGGCGTGGCGCCGGTTACCGAGCCTGGGCTGAGCGACCTGTATCGCCTGCACGCCGATCAGATCTCCGCAACCGCGGACTACGAATCGGCCGTAAGGCAAAGTGATATCACCTTTGTCTACGTCAATACACCTTCTTTGCCGTCCGGGGCCTTCTCCAGCAGAAACGTCATCGCGGCTGCAAAGTCGATCGGGCGGGCATTGGCCCAGAAGGATGACTATCACCTGGTTGTGCTCGTGAGCACCGTTATCCCGGGGACAACGCAAACGATCTTTAAAGACGCGCTGGAGCGCAGTTCCGGCAAACAATGCTCGCGTGACTTTGGCTTGTGCTTCAATCCGGAGTTTATTGCCCTCGGCACCACCATCCACAACATGCTGTCACCTGACTTCGTTGTGCTGGGCGAGTCAGATGAAAGGGCCGGCGACCTACTCGATGAGTTCTACGGAGCCTTCTGCCTGAACGGGCCGCCGATCGTGAGGGTGTCGCTGGCCGAAGCCGAGCTCGTGAAGGTAGGGATCAACTCTTACCTCACGCTCAAAATCAGCTTCGCAAATTTGATTGCCGAGATGTGCGAGGCGATCCCTGGGGCCCGCACCGACCGCGTGACGCGGACCATTGGCCTCGATTCGCGCATCGGCGGTAAGTTCCTCACGGGTGGTCTGCCTTACGGGGGCCCTTGTTTCCCACGCGATAACGGCGCGCTGGCCTTCCTGGCCCGTTCGCTGGATGTTGATGACGCGATACTCAACGCAACGGACGACTTCAACCGCCAGATTATCGATCGTACTTTAGCGCGGATCAGGCCCCTTCTGGCGCCGGGAAGCGCTGTTGGCATCCTGGGCCTGGCATATAAGCCGGGGACGGACGTCATCACTGAGTCGCCGGCGTTGGACCTTGCGATGGCGCTGTCCCGTGAAGGCTATCCGATTGTAGCCCACGACCCTCTGGCGATGAAAAACGCGGCCCGTGTCCTACCACAGGGCACTGTATTTGCATTGTCGCCACGGGCGGTCATCGAGAAGACGGATGTAGTCGTCATAGCCAACCCGTGTGATGAGTTCCGGTCTCTCGTCCGCGAGGACTTTGAGGACAAAACATCACCGGTGACGGTCCTGGACTGCTGGCGTCTTCTGGAGCAAGAGCTGGCTGATAGCGAGCAGGTACGTTACATCGCTCTGGGTACTGCGGACGGCTTCGACGTGCAGTCGATGGCAAGGAAGCTGACTTCTATTGCGAATGAGACGCTCCAGGGAGGGACAACCGATGCGCATCTTGATCGTGTCGCTTAACTTCGCGCCGGAAAAAACGGGCACCGGAAAGACAACACTGGGGCGAGCGGCGCATCTGGCCAGCACTGGTCACGATGTCACCGTCCTTGCCGGCTATCCGCACTACCCTGAATGGCGACTGCATGACGGCTATGAGCGCCGCCTCCATTCCGAAGAAACAATCTCGGGCGTCCGCGTGCTGCGGCGCTGGCATCATATACCGCACGGTTCGTCGGCGTGGGGCCGTTTGCTGGTAGAGGCAAGCTTCGGCATCACTGCTCTCTCCGCGATGGGGTCGGTTGGCCGGCCGGATGTCGTACTCGGGGTCCTTCCTATCCTCACGAATGGTGTCATGGCCGCACTCCTGGCGCGGCGGTTTGGCGTGCCGCTGGGCATTCATGTGCAGGACCTGGTAGCACGGGCGGCGGCGCAGAGCGGGATGAAAGGCGCGCGTCAGTTGGCCGGGCCGGCGGCAATGGCCGAGCGTTTTGTCCTTCGCCGCGCGGACTGTATTGCCGTGATAACGGAGGGCTTCAGGGACCCGATCCTTAGCTATGGCGTCGCTCCGGAGAAGGTCCACTTTGTGCCAAACTGGACCCCCGCCCGGGAGCCGGCGCTGGCGCGGGACGATGTGCGCCAAAGGCTAAACCTTCCCACGGACCGGCCGATTGCCCTGTACTCCGGCAACCTTGGCAACAAGCAGGGCCTGGAGACGCTTATCGAGGCGGCTCGGATTTCGATGGAGGCCTCGTCGCGGCTGCTCTGGGTCCTCGTTGGCGATGGCAATCAGAAGGCAGAGCTTGAGTCTCTGGCGCAGTCCTACGGTCTCGATAACATGCGCTTCCTGCCGTTGCAGACGGAAGAGCTGCATCCCAGCGTGCTCGGCGCCGCTGACGTGCTGCTGCTGACGCAGAGGGCCAGCGTCACCGACATGTCCTTCCCCAGCAAGCTCGCCGGCTATCTTGCCTCCGGGACGCCCGTCGTTGCGGCCGCGAACGAGATGAGCGATGCAGCCCGGCCGTTGCTGGCGCAGGCTGTAGGCGTCGTGGTGCCTCCGGAAGATGCGATGGCCCTGTACGAGGCGGTGAAGCAGCGGATTGAGGACGGGGCCGGCAGCGCCGAGCTTGGGGCTAGGGCCGTCCGATTCGCCCGCGCCACCTACTCGGAGGCATCGATTGGCCGCGCGCTCGATGGCTTCGTCCATGGCCTTGTCCCGGCGAGTGAGAATCAGGGGGAACCGAGGATCGCCGCCTGATCTGGTTGCCTTATTTGGATACAACAAGCTTCAGTTAGGAATCCGCTGTCCATGATCCCAAGAGCGCTACGAAAACAGACCTGGAATGACCACGGCGCGACCGCGGGTACTATCGGGACTGCCTTCGTGCTCCAGGGCGTTCTTCTAATCAGCGGCGTCCTGGTGGCGCGGCTCCTGGGGATCGAGGGTCGCGGCGAACTCGCGCTACTGGTTGTTTTCCCGCTGGTGCTTGCTCAGACAGGGACGCTCGGTATCCCGATCGCCACCACGTACTTCATAGCCCAGAATCCTGGAGCGACCCGAGAGATCGTCCGCTCAATACTGGGGTCGCTAGTCCTCGTCACTGCCGCGCTGATCGTAGTCCACGCCGCCATCCTTTTCGTGTTTCTCCAGGGACGGCATGATGCTTTCATCATCGCCGGCCTCTCAACCTTGTTGGTCCTCCCCGCGCGTGTGGCTCAGATGTTTGGCCTTGCGCTTCTTCAGGGTCAGCGGTTATTCGGCGCCTTCAATCTTTTGCGCATACTCCAGGTCACGTTCTACAGCGGCTCGCTTGTGCTGATTTTTCTCCTCGGTCCCAGAAGTCTGCCGCTGGTTGTGGAGGCTTGGGCAGGATCACAAGTTCTTGCTGCCCTCGTGACCATTTGGGTCGCTCAAAGGAGTGTCAGAAATGCGGCTAGAGGTGACGGCTCGTCGCCATCTAAGGGCGTGCTGGTCAGAGTGGGCCTCAAGGGACTGCTCGGCTCCGCCAATCCGGTCGAAAGTTTCGGCATCGACGACTTGATAGTCGGTCTCGTGGCGGGGCCTGCTGCTCTCGGAATTTATGTCGTCGCCTTCGCGTTTACGAACCTACCGAAGTTTGTCGCTCAAAGCATAGGTATGGTCGCCTATCCAAGGATCGCTGGCTTGGCCAGTGGTCATCGGACGGCAATCTTGCGGTACTCCACTCTGACACTGATTGTCTGCGGCAGCATTATCCTCGCCGGCCAAGCCCTTGTCGGGTGGCTTGTCCCGATGTTTTTTGGCGCGGAGTTCAACGAGGCAGTAGGCATTGCGCGCATCCTGTTGTTGAGTGCGCTTCCTCTCTGTCTTCGCCGCGTGCTGGCAGAATGCGCAAGAGGCGCCGGCCTCCCTGGCCTGGGAAGTCTGGCCGAATTCATCGCCTGCGTTGTCTTGGTGCCATCCGCAATCCTGCTCACGGCGAGCTGGGGAGTCACTGGCTCAGCCTGGGCTATGACGATCAGTGGCTGTGTGAGCCTTCTCGTTGTGTCCATACCGTTACTTTCAGGCGTTAGTAATGGGAAGGGCCAGGTTGCCCTGTCCGTCGGGGCGGCGCGACCAATCTTGAGCTCGAAGTCGGGCTGATGAGGATATCGAGCAAATGACGATCGCGCTCCCTTGGAATGACGTGTCTTCGCGGGGTATTACGACCCTGCTCCTGGCGATCGCGGCTTCGATCATCGTTGGTTCCGTGACCTCTGTCCTCAATCTTGCTGCGCACCAGATCCTTGTGGTTGGCCTTACTGGCGGCCTGATCGGCGCAGCCTTCACGTCCCGTTACTTCTCATCGACACCGTGGGAAGTCGCCGCGTTCACGATCGTATCTTCCGGAGCCTCATTTGCCGGAGGCTTTTTGGCCATCGAATTGTATTCGCTCAATGACCTGGATTCTCAATATCTGGCCAAACGCTTCTGGGCCGTCTCTGCCTTTCCTCTTCTGATCGCACTCACGGGGATCGCGCTTCTACAAAATCGCGGCGCTTTGAAGCTGACATTCCTCCCCCTGCTATTTCTGCTAACGGCGGGCGTAGGCACGGTCTGGGGCATAACCAATGGGAATTCCCTGTCCGGTATAGCCCGCGAAGAGGTCAAACTCTTAACGCTGCCTCTGCTTGTGATCGTGATGAACGGGGCGATACGGGATGAACGTCAGTTCAATAGTCTGGCGACATTGGTTGCGATCACCGCGCTGCCATTTGCCGTGCTTGGTCTCAACGTCCCGCCCTTTCGCCCGGGCGGGCTCGTCGTAATTGCGCTTCTGGTCCTCGCGCTCAGGACTCGGACTGCCCTCATTCTTCTTCTTTGCCTGACGCCCTTGATTCTCGATGATGTTTTGCGCCAGCGAGCTGGCTTCGCGGCATTACTTATCGGGGTTGCAGTGTTGGGCTGTTACTGGCTAAAAGACGCGAGAGGCAGAAAAACTCTCCTCGTCGCGGTGCCGGTTCTGATGATGGTAGTAGGAGGCATTTATTATTCGGGGGCGAGTGAAGGCACCGGACTAAGCAAGCGTATAACCAACTTACAAGCCGCACAAGAACGACGAGGAGAACTCGATCAAGCGCTCCAGCAGAGAATGTACGAAATTGAGGAGATCCGTTTGGAGGTCTCAAGTAAGGGCCTGCCGTGGGCGATCCTCGGAGCCGGTTCTGGCGCCGGCATAGACCTAACCGGCGCAACGGTGTCGGCGGTACGCGCTCGCGTGAGCGACCTTGCAGATGTCGGGACCATTCACATTGGACCAGCAGACGTCTATCACAAATGGGGTCTGCTTGGACTTACCATTTACTTCTCACTCGGCGCTTACTTGGGCCTCTGGTGGTTCAAGAGATTGACGCGCAAGGAACAGATAGAACCAGGCGTCATCGTCCTCGCGCTTTACGCCGTCATGATATACGCCGACAGTATCGGGACCTCCAATCACATGTGGAGTAACGGTACTGCCTGGATTGCGATAGCCGCCATGCTGCGTAGCGATTCTCTCCGCGATCTGCCGAAGATCAAACACGTCACCCAGCTCGAGAGCGTTCAGACGAGACCTGCCGGAGGCCGATTATGAAACCAATCTTCCTGTTTTCACTCCCCAGGAGCGGATCCACGCTCACACAGCGGATTCTCGCCGCTCATCCGGAAATCTCTACTGTATCCGAGCCATGGATCCTGCTGCCGCTGCGATACATGCACCGTGAGACCGGTGTTTATGCGGAATATAACCACGATAGGGCAGCCCATGCCATCGCCGACGTCATCGCGCAGTTGCCCTATGGGAAAGCAGACTTTGACAAGGCTGTTAGGCAGTTCGTCGAAGGCTTATACAACGACCTTAAGGGGCCAGAATCCACGACCTATTTTCTCGATAAAACGCCGCGCTATGACCTAATCGTCGAGGATATATTCCAAGTCTTTCCAGATGCGAAGTTCATTTTCCTCTGGCGGAATCCTCTAGCCGTGGCCGCGTCTTTAATCGATTCATGGGGCAGCGGAAAATGGAATCTCTACGAATACACTGATCAACTCTATAACGCTCCCCGCCGCCTTGTAGAGGCTTTCCAGTCTCATGCAGGGAACTCTCTCTCGCTCCGATATGAGGACCTGGTCCAGAACCCGCTCGATGAGATTCATCGGATCTGCGACTACCTTGCTCTTCCTTACGATGACAAGATGGCGAGCGATTTTACAGCCGTCCAGCTAAACGGCCGGATGGGCGACACCATCGGTACGCGTAAATACGAGGCAATCAGCCAGGAACCTCTCAATAAGTGGCAAGAAACCATGGGAAGCAAGATCCGCTCTAACTGGTGTCGAAACTACATCAGGCAGATTGGGCCAGAAGTAATGACCGGCATGGGCTACGACTCAAACGACATGCTCGCGACAGTCGATTCCCTGAGTCAAAGCACCGCCCGTCTCGGGTCTGATATAGCGCGAATGTCTTTGGGAAAGCACCTGTGGATGCTTCGCGCCTGGTACCTGATTAAAGGTCATAACAGCTCCGCAGCAAGACGGCTCGCCTCGGCCTTTCGCAATCGCCTGGCGGCGGCAGAAAGAGCGGCCGTGCGGACGGAAGCTGTTACCCAAGCGCCAGAAAAGGCTGGCCGGCATTGAGCGGTTCGACTCGTGCTAGAGCGGGCGATGCGCAGCGGCTCAGATGGTCAGGACATCGAGATTACTGCGCTGATGCGCTAGCGGCGCGAGTCTACTAGGTAGTGGGTGGCGAGGTTCGGGTGCCGGCCATTGGCCGTCCAGTTCTCGTAGACCAGGTAAGCCTTCTGTAGCGGCCGGAAGAAGCGAAGATAATCCGCGGCTTTGTATCGTGGAACTACCTCAACCCCAGACCAGGCGCTCATACTGGAGCGCACCGCGTTATACCAGCAGTGATGGTAATAGGCTGGAAAGACGGTGGCCGGATCGCGTCCCTTCAGGTGTTTGAGAAGCCAAACCCCGAAGGAAGCCGGTACGAGCTGGTTAATCAGGCCAAAGGAAGAGAAGGTCCCTGAGAACTGGGAGATGAATCTGCCTCCGGGTTTTAGATACCGTCTTACGTTCTCAATCGAAGCGTCGAGGGACTTGACGTGCTCCAAGACCTGCCAGCTGACGATCAGGTCGAACCTATCCGCTAAATCGTCGCGAAAGTTGGCAATGTCGCCAACGTATGACTCCGAGTATGACCCGTCCGGCGCAGCAGCGAGCTCGCTTGCAGCCAGATCAAGGCCGGCATAGAGGCAGTCTTCAGGACGTTGCTCCACTGGAACCGCCGGCCGCCGTCCACCACCGACGTCAAGGATGCTGATGCCCGGCCGCAGCTCAGAAGCTACGCGATTGTCAAACATCTCCGCCCACCCCTGGTAACGTGACGGCAGATTGGTGGCCTTTGTCTCGCGGCTGACATTAACGCCTGGCTCGGATAAGGAACTCATCTCTGTATCACCTCTGTAAGCAAATGGCTACTGCTTTCGTACCAGGCGATGGTCCTCTGCAGGCCCTCGCGGAAGCTGGTCTGTGCGGTGAAGCCGAAACGCTCGCGGGCGCGGGAGGTGTCAAGCATGCGGCGTGGCTGGCCATCGGGCTTCGAGGTGTCCCAGACGACATCGCCCTTGAAACCGGTCATCTCGACGATCATCTGGACCAGGTCGCGGATCGTGATTTCGAAGCCCATGCCGAGGTTCACCGGGTCGGCCCCGTCGTAGCGCTCCGTGCCGCGCACGATGCCCTCGGCCGCGTCATCGACGTAGATGAACTCGCGCGATGCCGTGCCCGTGCCCCAGACCTCGATGCTGGGGGCGCCTTGCTCCCGGGCGTCAACGCATTTCTTGATCAGCGCCGGGATGACGTGAGAGCTGGCCGGGTCGAAGTTGTCGGCCGGTCCGTAGAGGTTCACGGGGATGAGGAAGATCGCGTTGAAGCCGTACTGCTGCCTGTAAGCCTGACCCTGAGCCAGGAGCATCTTCTTGGCCAGGCCATATGGCGCGTTGGTCTCCTCCGGGTAGCCGTCCCAGAGGCCGTCCTCGCGAAAGGGGACGGGCGCAAACTTGGGATAGGAGCAGACGGTGCCGATGGTGACGAACTTGGCGACGCCGGCCAACCGCGCTTCTTCGATGAGCTGGATGCCCATGATCGCGTTGTCGTAGAAGAAGCGGCCGGGGTTGGCCTGGTTGGCGCCGATGCCGCCGACGACCGCCGCTAGGTGGATAACCACGTCCGGCTTGGCGTCCTGGAGGCCGCGGCGCACGTCATTCACGTCGCGCAGGTCGTACTCGGCGTGACGGACGACGAAGATATCGCGGGCGCCACGTTCCTGAAGCATCGCGACGACGCGCTGGCCGAGGAAGCCGGCTCCGCCGGTGACCATGAAGCGGCTGGAGGCGAGATCGATCATGCGCTAGGCCGCCCGGGCTTCTGTCGCGTACTGCTGGCTCATCTTGTCCTCAATCCAGGCGTAGGTGACGGCGAGACCCTGCTCCAGGCTAACCTCCGGCTCCCACTCCAGCACCTGGCGCAGGCGGCTGTTGTCGGAGTTGCGGCCGCGGACGCCCTGCGGTCCGGTTACGTGGCGCTTGCCGATCTGCAAGTCCGCGACGTTGGCGATGATGTCCGCGAGCTCATTGATCGAGACCATGCGGTCCTGACCGAGGTTGAGCGGCTCACGGTAGTCTGAGCGCATGAGCTTGTAAAGCCCGGTCACGCAGTCGCTGATGTAACAGAAGGAGCGCGTCTGCTCGCCGTCGCCCCAGATCTCGATCTCATGGCTGCCATCGCGCTTGGCGGCGGCGATTTTGCGGCACAGGGCGGCCGGCGCCTTCTCTCGGCCGCCGTCCCAGGTTCCTAGCGGTCCAAAGATGTTGTGGAACCGGACGATGCGCGTCTCAAGGCCGTAATCCTCGCGGTAGTGGGTGCATAGCCGCTCCGCGATCAGCTTCTCCCAGCCGTAGGCGTCCTGGGGCTCGGCCGGGTAAGCGTCCTCCTCCTTGAGCGGCACGACGTCTGTGGTCGTCTGCAGGTATTCGGGGTAGACGCAGGCCGAGGAGGTGTAGAGATAGCGGCTGACGCCGTTCTGGTGCGCGGCCTCGATGGTGTGGAGGTTGATCAGCGAGTTGTTGTGGAGGATCTGGGCGTGGTGGCTGGAGATGAAGCCCATGCCACCCATATCGGCCGCGAGCGCGTAAACCTCATCGATGTCAGCGGTGGCGGTGAGGCAGTCCTCCCAGCGGCGCAGGTCCAGGATCAGGAACTCGTCCGCGGCCGTTGGCGCAAACTCCGGGTACTTGAGGTCGGCCCCGCGTACCCAGTAGCCGCGCTCCTTGAGATAGGACACCAGGTGATGGCCGATGAAGCCGCCGGCGCCTGTCACGAGGACGCGCTTTGAGTTCTCTAGGACTCTAAGCTCTGGGATCATTTGTGTCTCTCACCTTTCTCAGGCTACTTGCTTAGGCTTGGTGATGCGTGACGAGTTATCCATATCCAGGGCTTTGGCCTTGCCGTAGCCGTAGTGGTAATTGCCGTAGTAGCCGGCACGATGGGTGCGAGCCTTGTTGACCACCAGGCCCACGAGGCGCGCCTGCGACTTCGAGAGGTCCTGGATGGCGTGGACCACGCTGTGCGTACGCGTGCTACCGGCCTCGGCAACCAGGATTGTGCCGTCAGTGCGGGACGCGAGGATAGAGGCATCGGTCACCGCCAGGACGGGCGGGCTATCGAAGATGACGTAGTCGGCCCGCTGCTGGAGATTGGTGATGATCCGCGCCATGTTGTCGGACATCAGCAGATCGGCGGGGTTGGCCGGCAGGGGGCCGGAGGGCAAGACCTGCAGGTTCTTGAGGCCGGACTCAACCAGGGCCGGCGCCGGGTCGTAGGCGTCGCTGAGCAGGAGACCGGTAAGGCCAAATGAGTTAGGCAGGCCGAAGACCGTGTGCAATGTCGGCCGGCGCAAGTCCGTATCGACGAGAATGACGCGCTCGCCGGCTTGCGCCAGGACGGCGGCGAGGCCGGACGCCGTGGTAGATTTCCCCTCGCCCGGGCTGCAGCTGGTTACGAGGATCGATTTGAGCCTTGTGCCCACGCCGGCAAAGTGGATGTTGGTGCGCAGCTGAAGGTAGGCGTCCGACCAGCCCGGCTCCAGAAGGGCGACTGCTGTGCCCTTGACGCGCTTCATGCGCTGCACCGTGCCGAGCGTCGGTAGGCCGATGGCCGGCTCCGTCTCTTCGCTGGCCTTGATGGTGTCGTCCAGATACTCGAGCAGGAGGGCAATGCCGCCGACGACCATGAGGCCCAGCATGCCGGCCAGCATTGTGTTCAGGCGGGTGTCTGGCTTGGAGGGCGATTTTGGTACGCGCGCTTCCTCGGCGATTGTGACCGTGCCGGGACGCCCGAGCGAGCGCGAGTTGTCATCGATAAACGCCTGAGCCGTGGAATTGGCGATCATCGATGCGAGCTGAGGGTCGGGATCTTCGACCGTGATGCGCAGCAGCTGTGTGTTGCGGACGGTGGCGACGGAGATTTTGTCCGCGAGCCCGTCCTCGGTCATCGGCAGACTCAGGAGCCTGGTAACCTCGGCCAGGACCGGCTGCCGCTCGATGAGCTGGGCGTAGGTGTTTGTGAGCCGCTCGGAGGTGAGGATGTCGTTGTACTGGACAACACCCGGGTTCTGAGTCTGGTTGACCAGCAACGTGGAGGAAGTTGTGTAGATGGGCGTCATCTGCTTCGAGATGGCGAAGGCGATGCCGGCCGCCAGCAGGGGCCCCAGCAGGAGCAGCCACCAGCGCCGCCGTACGATCTGAGCATAGGTCCGGAGGTCCATTATGCCGCCTTCCTGCGTCTTAGCCGGTAGGCCGCGAAGACCTCCAGCGTGTAAGTCTGCTGCCTGGTTAGCTCCGCGTCAGGCTGAGCCCGGCGCAGGAAATCGTCTGCCGCGTGGAGGGGAAAGCCCAGAGCTACCAGCGTCGCTTTGGCGATGAGAGCGCTGCGCTGCCGCCCGTCGTCGCAGTGGATCAGGACCTTTTCGCCCACATCCAACTCATCGAGGACCCACTCCACGACCTGTTCGAGCTCACCGATCATCGGCACCTCGCCTTTAGCCAGCGAGAAGTGGAGGTAGTGAATACCGAAGCCGCGTAGCGCCAGCTTGTCGTCCTCAGCTTCGTTACGGACCTCCAGGACGGCCGTGATTCCCTGCCGGGCGAGGCGCTGCCAGCCGGACGCATAAGGTGCACCGCATATAGAAATATCGTCAGTTAGCCAGGCAAGCTTTAACGGCCGGCGCGGGAGAATCCTTCGCAGCGTCGATTTCAAGCCGGCAACCCCCCAGCAATAGGCGATGTAGGCGCCTGGCATCACCCTTCGAGGCTAGCAGCGGTCGCCGGCTTCAGCAGCTAGGGAAACCCCCTTTAGCGCTGCCTCTGCTCTCTTAAGATTCGGCAGGGACGAGGCCTTACAGCAGTCGGGCAATCGGGCAGGGTAGAGCGTTCGCAGGGTCCCGCTTCAGCTCCGTCCTCAGCCATGAGCGTCGATCGGGCGGATCTAAGGTACGTCCCTACGTTAAAAATGTCACGCCTGTTCCTTTGCATTCCTGCCCAAAGGTGCTCATACAGGCCGGCACCGGGGGACAGCCCGGCCTGAGCCTGTGTCTTATCTTAATAGAGAGGCAGGAGGATAACGACAAACGGTTACGGAGGCGTGGTTATGAATCGATCGAGCACGAGGAGCGTCGCAATTATAGCGACCGCGGTTGCAGTGGCCCTTGCCCTCTGGGGCCTGTTTGCGGCTACGGGCGTTGAGTTGACGCTCAAGGAAGGTGGGCCTGCGGACGAGGTTGGCGTAGTGGATGTCCTGATAGCGTCAATAGTTGGTGCTCTGGGCGCGTGGGTGGCTTACAACTTTCTGGCCCGGCGCGGTTGGGCCCGCTGGTGGCCGTTCATCGGCAGCACCGCGCTCGCGATTTCGGTAGCCGGCCCAAGTTGGCTGGCCGATGGCGAAGCGGCGCTCGCGCTAATCTCCATGCACTTTGCAGTGGCAATCGTCCTGATCAGCGGATTTGCTCTTTTCGGCGCCGGGCGCGCGGCATCGGGCTCTCGTAGCGATGCCACCAGGCGGCAGAGTCCGGCTCGACCCGGAGCTATGTAATAAGTCGAGTGGGCATCTGCGTAGGACGTAGCTTTTGCTCCGTCCGGAAGCGTCTGGGACGTACCTTTAGGTCCGTCCCTACGAGGATTGTCGCCACTCAGCCACCATAGACCCGTCTATGGCCGAGCCTCGCTGCCGCTTCCAGCCTCGCCCGCGTGTCCTCGGTAAGGTCGTAAGTCAGATAAGGCGCAGGGACGGGGACATATTGCCAGCCGTCCGGGATCGGCCCGAGCTTCAGGTCAGGGTCGGAACGCCAATTCGGCCAGAAGTCATCGAATGGCGGCGCGTGGGCTTCTACTAGCTTCAGCACGTCCCAGCCAACGGCCCGGAGCGCCTCAGCTTCTGCCGCCGCGTAGATGCCAAGCTCGACGAAGATTGCCATCTGATCTTCATCCTTCCAGCGGAAGGTCCGGTCCGGCGCCACCATGATGTCCAGCGTCTCGTCGATCATGTCAAAGCCGGCTTCGGTGCGGGCGAAGGGCGACGTGATGTCGATCTTCCAGCCGTAGAAGCGACCCTCGACGCCTGGAAAGAGGCCGAGGACATGAGGCGCCGGCCCGCTGCCAGTCTCGTAGAAGAGGCTCACCTCATACTGCTTGCCGGGAAAGAAGAGACGCACGGAATCGCCCTGGCTGGCACGCGACGTCAGAAGCCGGTCCTCGGCCACGCCCCAGCCTAGAAGCTGAGCGCCCTCAGGCATGTAGACCGCCACCAACTCATCCGTGTCTTGGAGGACGACATGCGGCCAGCCCGGAATCTTGACGACTGGGTCTCCCGCGATCACCTGGTAGCAGCGCATCATCCGCTGCTCCATCGGATAGCGCAGGACCACCGTATCGCCGCGCTGCCAGCGCTTCATCGTAGCGACGCTCCTACTCCGCGGGCGGGATGGCGACGCGGCGGCCCGAGGCGGAGGCTTCTCGCACCGCGTCCAGGACCTGCTGACAGCGCCAGCCGTCGTAGAAGTTAGGCGCCGGCGAAGTACCCTCCCGCACGCCGCGCAGGAATTCCCGCACGAAGAGGCGGAAGGGCATCAGCCGGTCGTCGCGATCGTCGGCGAAGGGCTGCAGGGCGCTCCGGGATCGGCAACTCCTGGGTGCTTTCGTCATCGCCGATGCGCCCGCCGAGCAGCGTGCCGTGCGCGGGCGGGTTGACGCCGCGCTGGGGCATGACCAGGGTGCCCTTGCTGCCGTAGACCTCCACGCTGGCGCCGGTGCCGAGGCTGACGCCGCGAGAGCCTGTCATGTGGGCGATACTGCCGTTGGCAAAGCGGAGGCTGAAGAGAAAGGTGTCGTCGGCGTCCGCCTTGACCGTCTCGCTACCGGAGAGGCGGTCCGGGTTGAAGTTGCGCACCTCGCCGGAGACGCTCTCGACCTCGCCAAACCAGTGGCGCAGGCAATCGATGTAGTGGGAGCCGAGGCCCCAGAGATAGCCCGCGCCCTGTGCCGCGCTGTCGCGTTCCGGGGCGTAGGGAGCGATCTCACCGGCAGGACGAGCGCCGGCGCCACCACGACCGCCACCACCGAGGAGCAACCGCATCACGGTCAGCCGCGGCTCACCGATGTAGCCCTCGTCGATTAGCTCCTTGACACGCATGCGGGCCGAGGCAAAGCGGAACTCGTGCGCGATCATCGCGGTGCGTCCGCTGGCCCGGGCGCGTTCCCACATCTCGCTGGCCAGGGTTTGATTCGTAGTAAAGGGCTTTTCGCAGATCACGTGCTTGCCGGCGTCGAGGGCGGCGAGCGCCATCTCGTGGTGCAATGGCACCGGCGTGACGATGCTAACGGCATCGATATCGTCGCGGCGCAGCAACTCGGTATAGTCCGTCATCGCCTCCGGGACGCCGAACTTCTTCGCGGCTTCCTCGGCGCGCTCGCGCCGGCGGCTGACAATGGCGGCGACCTCAACGCCCTCGGACTGAAAGCCCGGGATGTGCACCGCGGCCCCGAAATTGACACCCACGACACCGACGCGCAAAGGCTTGCCTTCCATCTCGATCCCATCTCCTGACTAAGGGCGCCATCGCCGGATACAGCGAAGCGCGGCCCGGCCGCGCTTCGTAGAGGTTAGAAACTGAGGCTACTAGAGGTTGGACTGCCCCGTGGTCGTGACTTCGCTGGTGAACCGGGGGTCGCCGGCCAGCTCGCAGCCGAGAATGGACGCCTCGCCAATCGTCAGGCGGCTGTGGGTCTCGCCATTGATCAGGACCTGGTATTCGACCTTCTCGAGGCCGGGGCGCGACGGGTCGGTACCCACCACTTCCCAGAGCTCGGCTTTGCCTTTGGCCCCCTCAAAGGACTCAAGGAAGGTGCGTTCCTCCTCCATGTTGTCTCCTCCAAGTTGAATAAGATCGAATGCCTGCGTCGGCAAGTTTTACGCGCGCGGTAAGGTTTGTCAAGTCGCTGGCGAGGTGGTCCGCGGCCGGCCTAGGCTGTTGGCAGGACGGCGATGGCCTCGATCTGGACGTCGTAGGGCAGGGGCATGTTCTCGACCACGAGCTGGTGGCGGGCGGGCCGGTCCTGCTCATCCGGGAACATCTCCAGCCAGGGCTTGTTGATCTTCTGGCGGTTAGCCTCGCTCTTCATGAAGACGCTGATCCGGACCACGTCATCCGTGGTGGCGCCGGCCTTGGCGAGGAAGTTGCGCAGGTTCTGAAAGGCGTTCTCGCACTGCTCATCGATGCCCTCCGGCACGACGCCGGTTGCCGGGTTGGCGCCGCCAATCGCCGAGCTAAAGACGACGTTGCCGACCTTGGCGCCCATCGGGATCGGGGCGTTGTGTTTTACGGGATCGAGGTGGTAGGTCTCGCGCCGGGACATGAATCCTCCTTCGCCGCCGGATGTGCTGGCGGGCACTATGGGTTGAGCTACGAAGACTTGATACAAGCTGCCGACGTGAGTCTATACGATGTACGAACGGCGGCGATTTCCTTCACTGGGATCGTATTCGGACACTCTCTAATGGACGGGCGTGGCAAAGGTACACCTGGGCCCGGGTGCCGCAGCCAGCTTCCTGTCTAGGGTCGCCAGGGGAGTATTGAGAAACTCTGCCAAGGCGACGTACCAGGCGTCGTAAGCGGTGATGTTGCCTCGCAGCTCCCAGACCCGTTGGGCAAACGGCTCGTAGGAGAAGAGCTCGATCGTCAGGGCTAGCAGGTCGGCGTGGGCCAGGGCGGCAGCACTTGGAGAAGTAGCCCCGCGAAGTACCTGTCTGCGAAGGGTATTGGCGACCTCTGCCGGCAGCAAGTGGGGCGCGACGAGGTGGTCATTGAGGAGCTGACGCTCAGCCCAGCGACCATCCGGCCCGTCGTTGGTGAAGGCTGCGATAACGACCGATGCATCGACTACCAAGGTCACCGCCGGTCGGCTTTGAGGTCGGCCAGGATCTCTTCGATTGGCACGTTGGTGCCGGTCGCCCGCTTGCGCTCACGGATGCGCGCCATCAATGTCGCGGCGTCAGGGTGCTTTACCACTTCGACCAGCTTGGCCTTGAGGTACTCCTGCAGGGACTGACCGGCGAGGGCAGCCCTGGCGACGAGCTCGGCGTGAGTTTCTTCGGGTACGTCTCTGATGGTTATCGTGGTCATGCATGCATTATAGCGCTTGTGCATGCGGAATGCATGCATTGATCGCCGCAGAGGCACCCGGAAGCTGGGTGAGCTGAACCTAGGCCGTCGCGGGCTGCTTGGTCTCGGGAAGCTGGTACATGTCGGCCTTCAGCGCCTCAAACCAGGGCACGCCTGCCGGCAGCACGCGGTCGATGGCGCGCAGCTTGTAGTAAGTCGGCGCGACGCCGGGAGGGTTGCCGCCGTCCTGCACGGTCTGCACCGCCTTGAGCAGGGTACGCCGGGCGTTGATGATGGCGCGGTCGGTGGTACCCAGGCGCTCCAGGGTGCGGTCGGCGATGGCGCCCATGCTCTCCTGGATGGCCCGGTCCTGGACGTTGGTGCCGATGATGCCGGTGTAGTTGGCCGTGCACTGCATGTTGCGGTCGATCTTGTACTTGTTGTCCAGGTTGCGGGTGGAGCGGAAGCTGTCTTCGACGCTGATGTCGGCCCCGAAGGCGTTGCCGCCGCCGCTGGGCCGGCTGGCGTCGCGGAACCAGAGCGGGTCGACATCGATGCCGTCGGTCGGGGAGTCGCCGCCGGCGGCCGCAAAGATAGACGGCGAGGGCGTGTCACCGCGGCCGTCCGGGATCTCGCCGTAGCTGTAGCTCCAGTTGAAGACCATCGTATTCTCGTCGTCCATCGGCACCCACATGTGGCCGGAGACTTCCTTGCCGGAGCCGGCGCGGATCTGGTTCCAGGGCATGACCCAGTGGTAGGCGCGGACGTGGTTGGTGCCTTCATCGCCCATGCTACGGATACCGGCGTAGGAGTAGCCGTAATCCGTGGGGACGACCTCGAGGACAGGAGCCGTCGAGGTGTTGAGGGCGCGGATGCGCGGGTCATCACCCTGATACTTCACACCCGGCGGACGGCCGAGGTGGAGGAAGTTGCTGTGCACGGTATCGATGCCGCCTTCCAGAGCCTGGAGCCAGTTGCACTGCTCCCAGACCTTGGACATCGAGCGGCGGCCGGGCGTGACCTGCGTCCATTCGAAGTGCGGCGGTTCCGGCTTCTTCTCCAGCGGGCCCATGTAGGCCCAGACCACGCCGCCGGCCTCCACCGTGGGGTAAGCCGGAATGCGGACTTTGTCCTTGAAGTTCGATTCCTCAGGCTCCGACGGCATGTCGACGCAGGCGCCCTCACAGTCGAACTTCCAGCCGTGGTAGACGCAGCGGATGCCGTTCTCCTCGTTGCGGCCCCAGAAGAGGTGGGCGCGGCGATGGGCGCAGCGGGCGCCGACGACGCCGACGCGGCCGTCGGTCTGGCGGAAGGCGACGAGCTCTTCGCCGAGGAGCTTGATCGTGATCGGCGGGCTGTCCGGCTCCGGGACTTCCCAGGAGAGGGCCGCGGGCACCCAGTAACGCCGCATGAGGTCACCCATCGGCGTAGCGGGACCGACTCTGGTCAGCGTGTCGTTCTGCTCTTTGGTCAGCATATCTCCACCCCGAAGCAAATTGGGCGCGGGTTCCGTCTACCAGTATAGGCGGTGGCGCGGCGGGCTGGGCAGGATCGGCCGCAGGAAGCGGTTGTCGCCGGCGAACTCACAGGCGACGATGGCGGCCTCGCCCATGGTGAGGGCTATATAGCGCCCACCTTTATATATAACCTCGTACTCGACGCTCTCGAGACCCGGCCGCTCGAAGTCAAAGCCGACGATCTCGAACAGCTCCGACCGGCCTTTGGGGCCCTCGAACGCCTGGATGAATTGCCTGTCTATGGCTTCCCTCCATATCTATATCTATCGCGCTGCCCTGTTGTACGGCCAGCGTCCGGCCCTTGTCAAGCTAAGGAGTGGCGTCCACGCCGGGCTCGCTGGGTTCGTGGAGCAATGGGTCGCGGTAGCGCTCTTCCCAGGTCTTCCCGGAATCCAGAGAGGCATGGATGACGATGCCGGCGTCTTCGTCATAGGTCGCGGCGTAGAGGGCATTGTCGAGCGCGAGGAAGGCCTCCAATGGCGCCGTCAGGCTGCCCTGTTGCTGCCAGTTGGCTCCAGAATCGGCGCTCAGGTAGATGCCGCCATCAACGTCCGCGCCCCAGAGATGGGACGGATCGAGCCAGACGAGGAAGCGCAGCGGCTCGCCCGGCCCTGGCTGCCAGGACCGGCCGCCATCGCGCGAGATCAGGACTGCCTCTTCCGTGACGGCGTAGATGTGGCCGGCATCGGCCGGATTGACGGCGAAATCGAGCAGGGGAGCAGCAGGCTGGGAGCGCGTCTCCCAGGTCTTGCCGGCGTCGCTGCTCACCATGAAGCCGCCGCTCAGGGTCTCGTAACCGAAGACGGCGCCGTGCTTGGCCTCCAAGGCGTGGAAGTTGGCCTTGCCCGAAAGAGACACGCTGCGCCACTTTGTCCCGGCGTCCTGGCTGCGGATGAGGCCGGAATATTGCGGCGCGAAGCCGGAGACGCGGTCGCGGATGTCCGGCTGGCCGCTGGCCAGGAACTCGCCGGGGCGGACGGCGATCAAGGCCCGCGAGTCCTGATAGCTATCGCCGCCGGAGCGTTGAGCCCATTCCGGCGATTTGATCCAGAACATGCCGCGCGTGGTCGTGACATAGAGGGCGCCGTCCGCCGGGTCGACCGCGAGGCCATGGGCGTGGCCGACACGCTCGGCGTAGGGAATGCGTTCCGGCCGGTCGGGGTCGATGGACCGGATCAGGAAGACGACCAGGGGGATGACTAACGCCAGGCCGGTGAGCAGAAAGAGCCCGCCGCCGAGCAGCCGCGCGGAGTTAAGGAGGAAGCTGGAGATGATGCGCGACCAGGGAGAGCGCCGCCGCGGCGGAGGTGGCTCTGGCAGTCGGTCTGGATAACGGTCATACATGCGCGCTTGACTCTACGTTAGCAGAGCAGGCCGGGAAGTGTGGCCGTCAAACGATCCTGGATGGTGGCATAATCGAGGTGAGAACAGCAGCGGAGGATGATAATGCCCCTCTACCTCGATCACACAATCGTCCCGGCACACGACAAGGAGGCTTCGGCCCGTCTCCTGGCGCGCATCTTCGGCCTGGAGTACAACGGCCTCTGGGGCCATTTCGCGCCGGTCAAGATCAACGACACCCTGACGCTGGACTTCGACAATCGAGAGTCCTTCGAGAGCCATCACTACGCCTTCCTGGCCGGCGAGGAGGAATTCGATGTGATCCTCGGGCGGGTGCAGGGCGAGGGCCTTAGCTTCGGCAGCGACCCGTTCGATCAGGACAACGGCAAGATCAACCACCACCACGGCGGGCGCGGCTTCTACTTCCATGACCCCAACGGCCACAGCCTGGAAGTGATAACTCATACATACGTCTAGAGTGAAGGTCGCGGGGATGCCCGCGCGCTCTCAGGCCGTGGTCTATAGGGACATCGGACGGCTAGTAGCCACACTTGGCTAATGGGCCGCAATGCCGTATTCTTCTCGCGGATTTAGAGATGGATGCTTCGATAAGCGCATCAGGATCATCAGTAGGAGGAAGGTATGACGGCACCGAAGTACGTAGAGCCGAGTGGCGACCAGAAGGCAGGTTATCTGCACTACAAGCGCCCCGCCTCACCCTGGGAGCTCTTCCTGAAGGAAGAGGGGGTCCCGGTATACAAGGGTATCGGCATGAAGGACTCGCGCGCTCTGCCGCGCGAGGAGTGGGCTCGCCAGGGAGGCAAGGCGACCTACATCCAGCTCATCGGCACCAACAACGCGACGGGCATGTACTGCTGGGAGCTGCCCGGCCGCACCGCCTCCAAGGACATCAAGCACTTCTACGAGGAGCGCTTCATCGTCATCGAGGGCCGCGGTACGACCGAGGTTTGGAAGAACGGCACAACCGCGAAGACCAGCTTCGAGTGGCAGCCCTGGAGCGTCTTCTCGGTGCCGATCAACGCCAACTTCCGAGTTGTGAACGCGTCGTCCAGCCCGGCGATCATCCTCGCCGTCAACATGGCGCCGCGCATCATCAACATGTTCCAGAGCAAGTCCTTCATCTTCGACAACCCCTACAACTTCGAGGATCGCTTCGGCGGCAACCTGGAGGACTACTGGAAGCCGGCCGAGGAGCTGGAAGTCCACCCGGTACAGGGCCGCGCTCAGTTGAGCACGAACCTCTTCCCGGACGCGCAGAACTGCTACCTGCCGCTGGACAACAACCGCGGTCCCGGCTACCGCTGGATTTACCCCCAGATGGTCGGTAACACCATGCTCGGCGGTTTCATCGCTGAGTACCCGCAGGGCCGCTACGCCAAGGCGCATCACCACGGCTCCGGCGCGGTCCTGGTTTGCATGCGTGGCTCCGGCTACAGCATCACCTGGCCCTCCAAGGAGGGCGGCCTCAACCCCTGGAAGGACGGCAAGGGCGACCTGGTCATGTGGCAGGACTACGGCGAGGGCGGCATGATCAGCGCCGCTCCCACCGGCAACCCGAACGAGACCTGGTTCCACCAGCACTTCGCCGTCAGCCGCGGGCCGTTCCGCATCTTCAACTACACCGGCGGTAGCTCCTTCGGTGGCGGTAACGTCGGCGGTCAGGAAGGCGACCTCGTCGCCGGTGTCGGCGCCGAGATTGGCGACGGCGGCCGGGCCATCCCGTACTACATGGAGGACCCGTTCCTCCGCAAGACCTACGAAGAGCGCCTGGGCGCGCTGGGCGTCTCCTCCACGATGCCGGAAGAGGTCTACACCGAGGCCGGAGCCAACATCAAGGTCATCTCCGACTAATTTCCGTTAGTTGCAACGAAAGGGAGGGGCACCAAAGCCCCTCCCTTTTTGTGCCCTCGACGGCGAATCGCGACTTGACCTAATGACCGTCAGGGAGTTACGTTTAGCTCTGACGTTAGGTATGACTAATATACATACTCATGCTTTACTAATAATCAAGAGGCGTCGATCGTGATCGCGTCCGGCGCTGCACTGCCCGGCGGCTTCTCGCCGGCCGTTAAAGCGCCACGCAACCAGCTCCTGATCGGGGCCGTTGCCTCCATTGTCTCGATTGCGGTCATCGCCGGCCTGCTCGACGTCTCGGAATTGCGCTCCGGCCTGAGGATTGTCCCGGAGCAGCCGGCTACCATTGCGCTAATGGCCCTGGCCTATAGCGCCGCCTTCTGGCTGCGGGCGCTGGCCTGGCGGCTGATCCTGACATCGCCTATTTCAACCGCCCGCCTGTTCTCGATCCTGCAGACCGGCCTCTTTCTCAACCACCTGCTGCCGTCGAAGGCGGGCGAGATCGCCCGGCCCTACCTGGCGAGCCGTCACGGCGTGCCCGCGGCCGAAGCGGCATCGACGACGCTGGTATCGCGTCTGCTGGACCTGGCAGCGCTGGCGGCCATCGCGGTGGTGGCGTTGCCGGCGCTGGCCGGCTCGACGGAGCTGGGGCTGGCGCTGCTTACTGCCGTGTCGCTGATCGCTGCTGCATTGCTGGCGCTGACGGGGCTGCGCTGGCGGTTACCACCGTCCCTGGCCCCGGCGCTCCAGCGTCCCCTTGCCACGATCCAGACAGCGCTGCGGCAGATCAGCCTGTCGCGCCTGGGGCTGGCGGCGCCCTTCGTAGTAGCGAGTTGGCTGCTGGAGGCGGTGGTGCTGCTTGGCGCTGCGCGCTTTCTCGGCGCCGATATCTCGATCGAGACGGCGGCGGGAGCGACCGCCTTTACGATCCTCTTCCAGGTCTTCCACTTCACGCCCGGCGGTATCGGCGTTTACGAGACCAGCATGACTTCGATCCTGGCGCTGCAGGGCGTCCCCGCCGAGACGGCGCTGGGGCTGGCGGTGCTGACCCACGGCCTCAAGTTCGCCTACTCGTTCACGGTTGGCCTTGCCTTCACCGCCGGCGAGGCGATTTCCCTGGTGCGGCAGAAGGCTGGCGAGGAGCCGCGCAAGGCTTCCCGCTTCGAGATCGTCTCGGCGCGGCTGTGGAACGTGATCAACGAGGGCAAGCCCTTCACGCCCGTCTTCTTCCTCTCGATTGTCTTGCTGCTCAGCCTGCCGCACCTCACTGACGCTGCCTACTGGCCGAGGGCGGGGATGGCGCTGCTGCTCCTGGCGCCCCTCTCTCTGCTCTTCTGGCGCTACGACTTTCCCCTCAAGCTACGCACCGCGCTCTGGCTGCTGCTGGCGGCATTTGTCGCCTTCTTCCAGCACTTCGAGGTCGTGCCGGCGCTGATCATTGTGTCGCTGTACCTCACGTTCACGGTGTTTGTCTGGGGTAGTGTCTACTATCACCTGCGTATCGGCACGCCGCTGACCAACTTCCTGCGCTTCTGGAGGCTGGTGCTGGAGAACCCTGACCCGACCAGCGGCAACTTCCAGGAGCAGCTACCGAAGCTCCTGATCCTGGTCATGGCCTTCCGCTATCTGGTGCAGGAGACGGGCTGGCAGGCAGCCGTGGAGATTCAGATCTTCACGGCCGTCGTTGGCCTAACGGCACTGCTACTGCATCAATGGCTCTTCACCTGGGTGCCGGCGCTGCCGCAGCCCCTGCCGGGTGGCAATCAGCAGCCGTCCCAGCGTGTCAGCCGCCGAGTCATCGCCATAGTCATTGACGGCTGCCGCGCCGACCGCCTGGATGAGGCCAATACGCCCTTCATCGACAAGCTACGCCGCGAAGGCGCCGTCTTTACCGATATGCACACCGTCTACCCGGCGCGCACCGTCACCGGCTTCAGCTCCATGTTGACCGGCGCCGCGCCGAAGACCCACGGCATGCGCAGCAACTTCGTCCCCAGCCTCGGCGTCAAATGCGACTCGGTTTTCGCGGCCTTGCGACGGGAGGGGCTCAAGGGCAAGCTGGTTGGCATCGCCCATCTGATCGACGCTTTCGGCGAAGAGGACGTTGCCTCCGTCACCGCCGTGATGCACAACGACGAGATCGATTTCGCCCTCGAAGCGCGCGCCAGGAGCGTCCTCGAAGCGGAAGCCCCGGACCTCCTGTTGCTGCAGTTGCTCAGCGTCGACCAGACCGGCCACGCCCGTGGCAGCTACAACGACGAGTACCTGCGCAAGATCGAGGCGACGGACAGGACCATCGAGGGCTTCATAGCCTGGTGCGAGGCGCGGGGATATCTGGACGAGGCCACCCTGCTCATCACCTCCGACCATGGCCAGGGCATCGGCATCGGCGGCCACGGCCACATGAGCCCGCCCGAGATCCATGTACCCTGCATCTTCTGGGGCGCCGGCGTACCGGCCGGCCTCGTCAACGCCGAGCCCGCCTTCGTCACCGACTTGGCGCAGACGATCTGCGGCCTGCTCGGCGTCGCGCCGCCGCGAGACTCGGTCGGCCGCGTCCTGGTCCCCGTTGCTGAGCCGGCTCGGCGCCCCCTCGTCTTCGCCATCCCGGCTCACGACGAGGCGACGAACCTGCCGGACGTCATCGCCGCCATCCGTCACGCTGCCGCCGGCGATACCGAGATCGTCGTTGTCGATGACGGCTCCAGCGACCGCACGGCGGCTGTCGCGCGCGATGGCGGCGCCATTGTCGTCAGCCACGAGACGAACCGTGGTCTCGGCGCAGCTTTGCGCACCGGCCTGACCACGGCGCGAGAGCTTAACGCCCGCGCCGCCGTCTACCTGGACGCCGACGGCGAATACGACGCCCGCGAGTTCGATCGCCTCCTGGCGCCCATCGAGCGCGGAGAGGCGGACTACGTGCTCGGCTCGCGCTTCCAGGGCAGCGTTGAGGGCATGACCTGGTCGCGCCGGGTAGCCAATCGCGGCTTCAGCGCGCTGCTCTCGCTGCTTTGCGGCCGCTGGATCTCGGACGGGCAGACAGGCTTTCGCGCCTTCTCGCCGCGCGCCATGGATGTCGCGGAGATCATCCACGACTACAACTACGCGCAGGTGTTGACCATGGACTTGCTGCACAAAGGTATGCGCCTGCAGGAAGTCCCGGTCAGCTACCACCGGCGGGTGCGAGGCAGCTCTTTCGTTAGCCCTCAGTACCTCTGGCGCGTCCCGCTGGGCATGGCCCGCGAAATGCTGAGCGACTGATGCGCTGGAGATTGCATTGGGAGGAGACAATTTAGTGGCCTTTTTCAGGATGAGGTTGCTGGCCGCGACTGCCGTGACGGCTGCCCTGCTGGCCGCCTGCAGCGGTGAGGACCGTCCCCAGGTCGATATCATTGGCGGCGATGGTGGCAGCGCCTCGGTCAGCGTCAGCGGCATCGAGCCGGCGATCGTGCCCGTCGGGCCCGGCTACAAGCCGGTCAGCAACGTCGATGTCTACTTCCAGATGGGGCTGGACCTGCGCGATATACGCGCCGTCATGGCCCCGGCGGCGCAGCGCCAGCCCGTCGATTGGGCCGCGGCACGGGCGATCTACGAGGACGGCAAGAACCAGGTACAGGCCAGCGGCTCGCTACGGTCCCTCGCCAGCATCGCCAACGACGCGGTGCAGGCGATGTTCCCCGGCGGCGCATCGGTCTACGGCCGCGCCGACTTCATCAATGCCCTTGTGCGTGATGGGCTGAACGGCGCCGGCCGTGGTCAGGGTGCATCCGACATTGCCCGCCGCCAGATCGTCGATAAGGGCATCCAGATGCTGATGTACGGCAAGGCGCTGCAGGAGCTGGACGCCGCCCGTACGCGCGTCTCCCAGGGCAACCTCGACAATAACACCGGCGCCCCCCACGCCGTCGACGAGGCCTTCGCGAGCATTGCCGGCGCTCCGGACAGCAGCGGGGACTTCCCCAATGGCCTGCTGGCCACGGCGCAGGGGCGCGAGGAGGACTTCGCCTTCGAAGGGCGCATCCGCAACGCCCTGGAGGAAGCCTTCAACGAGGCGCTGGCGGCATCGCAGTCCGGCGATCTCGGCGCCTTCGACCGCGCCCACACCGGCATCAAGGGCCGCCTCAACGCGATCTTTTATCTCGGCGCGTTGCGCTACCCGACGGTCCTTCAGACCGCCGGCACGGCCGCTGAGCGGGAGCTCCACCTGGCTGAAGGCTGGACCTTCTGGCAGACGATCCGCGCGACGGTGGCCGCGGCCTCACCCGGCGCTGCTGAGACCGTTGAGGCCATCTACAACCGCGGCCCGGAGGAAGCCTTCCCGGCGAGCGAGACCGCCGCGGTCTACGCGGCCCTGAACGAACCGGCCGTCCTCCAGGCCCTTGCTATCCCGGACGAGCTCATCGCCCGGACGCCGCCCACCCCATAGGAGTACCTGATGCGATCGCGAATCACGCTTGTATCCCTCATCGCCCTGGCCACGACCGGCCTCGGCCTCCTTACTGCCTGTGGCGGTGGTGATGACGGCGCCCTGACCATCTATGCCGGGCGCTCCCAAACCCTGGTGCATCCGCTGCTGGAGCAGTTCTCCAAAGACACGGGCATCAAGATCAACGTCCGCTACGGCGACGGCACCGACCTCGCGCTGGGCATCCTCGAGGAGGGCCAGAATAGCCCGGCCGATATCTACTACACCCAGGATGTCGGCGCTCTCGGCGCTCTCAAGGCGGCTAACCGGCTGCAGACGCTGCCGGACGACATTCTCAACAAGGTGCCCGAAGGCTACCGCTCCTCCGAGGGCTACTGGGTCGGCGTTTCCGGACGCGCCCGCGTCATGGTCTACAACACGGACGACCTCCAACCGGCCGACCTGCCAACCAGCGCCCTCGACTACTCCAAGCCGGAGTGGCGTAACCGGATCGGCGTGGTGCCGCGCAGCGACGGCTTTCCGGAGTTTGTCACGGCGCTGCGCCTGATCAAGGGTGACGAGTTCGCCCTGCAATGGCTCAAGGACCTGCGCTCCAACAACCCGAAGCTGTTCCCCAACAACCTCTCGGCGCTGCAAACAGTCGCCAACAACGAGATCGATGTTGCTTTCCTCAACCACTACTACCTCTATCGCTTCCTGGAAGAGCGCGGCGAGGGCTTCGAGGCCCGCAACTACTTCTTCAAGAACGGCGATGTCGGCGGCATCTTCCTTGTCTCGGGCGCTGCCATCCTCGATACGGCAAAGAACCGCGAGGCGGCGGAGCAGTTCATCGAGTACCTGCTGACCAATGAATCGCAGCAGTACTTCACCCACAACACCTACGAGTATCCGCTGGTGCCCGGCGTCGAAACGAATATTGACCTGCCGCCGATCGAGAGCCTCAAGACGACCGGTATCGACCTCAGCGACCTGACCGACCTGCAGGGCTCCCTTGATCTGATGCGAGAGGCGGGTATCCTGCCCTAGGCTATGGCAGTCTTCGGGCAGGCACGGACAAGTCTCGGCCGGACGCCGTGGGTGACGCTGGCGCTCGCTTGCCTGATCACTGCCTTCGTCATGCTGCCGCCGGTCTATCTCGTGCTGCGGGCGACGACCGGTAGCGCCTCGATCTGGGACGGCCTTAGCGATAGCTCCACCGTCGATGCGCTGGTCCGCACCATAATCCTGACGGTGTCCGTGACGGCGACCTGCATCGCCCTGGCGGTGCCACTGGCCTGGCTCACGGTCCGCACCGACCTGCCCGGCCGCGAGGTCTGGTCCGTGCTGCTGGCGCTGCCGCTGGCGATCCCGTCCTTCGTCGGCGGCTTCATTATCGTCAGCGCCCTGGCGCCGGGGGGCCTGGTGCAGGACCTGCTGGAGCCGCTTGGCGTTGACCAGCTACCTTCGATCTACGGCTTCAAGGGCGCCTGGCTGTCGCTGAGCTTCCTCAGCTACCCGTACATCTACCTTACGGTGCGTGCCGCCCTTAATCGCGTCGACCCGGCGCTGGAGGAGGCGGCGCGCAGTCTGGGCAAGGACGCGCGCGAGACCTTCCTGCGCGTCAACCTGCCCCAGCTCCGCCCCGCCGTCTCAGCCGGGGCCATCCTGGTCGCCCTCTACGTCCTCAGCGAGTTCGGCGCCGTCTCGATGCTGCGCTACGACACCCTGACGCCGCTGGTCTACATCCAGTACACGACCAGCTTTGACCGTAGCGCCGCGGCCATCCTTGGCCTGCCGCTGATCGGCCTGGCGGCGCTGTTCGTGGCGATCGACGCCTGGACACGGGGCCGCGCCCGCTACCACACGACGGGTCAGCGGCGCACCCCCAGGGTCCTGCGGCTGCATGCCTGGCGCTGGCCGGCCTTTGCCTACTGCTTCGCCGTCAGCGCCATCGGGGCCGGGCTGCCGGTTGCGGTACTCGTCTACTGGCTGGTGCGCGGCTTGATGGAGGGTGAGACGACCAGCTTCCTGGTCGAGTCCGCGATCAACTCGGCCAGGGCCTCCGGCTTCGCCGCCATGCTTGCAGTTGCCTGCGCTCTACCGGTCGCGATCCTCTCGGCGCGGCATCCAGGCTGGTTGAGCGGCCTGCTGGAGAAAGCCTCCTACTCCGGCCAGGCGCTCCCCGGCATCGCCATTGCGCTGGCGTTGGTTTTCTTCGCGGCGCGCTACGTCACGCCCGTTTACCAGACACTTGGCCTGCTGGTCTTCGCTTACGCCGTGCGCTTCCTGCCGGAGGCGCTGGGCGCGTGCCGCAGCTCGTTGCTCCAGGTCAACCCCAACACGGAGGAGGCAGCACGAGGTCTGGGCGCGCGTCCGGCGCGCGTCTTCCTGCGTGTGACGGCGCCGCAGATCATCCCCGGCATGTCAGCCGGGGCATTGCTCGTCTTCCTCACAGCGATGAAGGAGCTA
>WHTK01000002.1:0-46760 GCA_009377745.1 Dehalococcoidia bacterium | reverse complement strand
CGCTGCTCCTGAGCCCCATCGGCTATGACACCCTGGCGACCCAGATATGGTCCGCCTCGTCCGAGGCGTTCTTCACCAGAGCGGCGGTGCCGGCGCTGGTGCTGGTGGCGCTGTCCGGGGCGGCCGTTTTCCTCATGCTACGCAGAGAGAGGCTGGACCAGTGAGCAGCACCTTTCTAACCTGCCGCGGCGTAGTCAAGCGCTTCGGCCCGACCGTGGCGGTAGATGGCGCCGGCCTGGAGGTCGAGCAGGGCCACGTTATGGCGCTGCTCGGCCCCAGCGGCTGCGGCAAGACGACGCTCCTGCGGTTGATCGCCGGCTTTGAAGCGCCGGACGCCGGGGAGATCGAGCTGGACGGCCGCCTTCTCAATGCTGCTAACACCTTCATCCCGCCGGAGAAGCGCCGCGTGGCGATGGTCTTTCAGGACTTCGCGCTCTTCCCGCACATGAACGCCGGCGCCAACATCGCATTCGGTCTGCCCAGGGGCGCGGACAAGCGCGGCCGCGTCGCCGAATTGCTGGCGCTGGTCGGACTCCAGGGGTTGGAGTCGCGGCTGCCGCATCAGCTCTCCGGCGGGCAGCAGCAGCGTGTCGCGCTGGCGCGGGCGCTGGCCTCGGAGCCGTCCGTGATCCTCCTGGACGAGCCCTTCTCCAACCTCGACCCCTCGATCCGGGCGCGCGTGCGCGAAGAGGTCAAGCAGCTGATCCACGCTATCGGCATCACCGCCTTGTTCGTCACGCACGACCAGGAGGAAGCCCTCAGCGTCGCCCAGGAGGTCGCCGTGATGATGGACGGCCGGGTCCTCCAGACCGGCTCGCCGAGCCAGATATACCTGCACCCAACCAGCCGCGCCGTTGGCGAGTTCGTGGGCAACGCGAACTTTCTCGCTGGCACGGTGCGTGACGGGATTGTCGAGTGCGAGCTGGGCCAGCTCAAGGTGAACGCGGGCTTCGAGGGCGTCGCCGACGTCATGATCCGCGCCGAAAGCCTGGCGCTCTCCGAAGAGACGGGGACGCCGGCCGAGGTGCTCAGCGTCGAGTATTTCGGCCACGACCAGATGCTGACCGTGCGGCTCGAAAGCGGCACGCTGCTGCACATCCGCCTGCTGGCAACGCCGCAACTCCCGCCCGGCCAGCGAGTCGGCGTGGTGGTCAGGGGAGACGTCTTCGCCTTCCCGGCGAGCTGAGCGGACCGTGGTCTCAACCATCGTAGCCTCGGCGCGAGCCCGGCCGCTGCTCCTCGGGGCGGTATCGATCTTCCTGCTGCTCTCGACCGTTTACACGCTCTCGGTGGGACTGCGTGCTACGAATGGCTCTTCGATCACGGGTGACGAGCCCTTCTATCTGGTGACGACCCAGAGCCTGCTCCAGGACGGAGACCTCGACCTGGGCAACCAGTACGAGCGCGAGTCCTGGCGATCCTTCTTCGACCATCCTGCCGGCCTCTGGAAGCAGATGGTCCCGGCCGCGGACGGACGCCTGGTCAGTCCCCATGATCCGGGCCTCTCCGTCTTGCTGATGCCCGGCTTCGCGCTGGATGGCCTCAGGGGCGCTCAGGCGCAGCTGCTGCTCCTCGCGGCCCTGACGATGTCGCTGGCTTACGTCCTCGCCGCGCGCGAGACGGGACTGCCGCTGCTCTCATGGCTGGCGGCAGCCACGATAGGACTCTCAGCTACTGCCTTCGTCTACAGCACCGAGGTCTATCCGGAGTTTCCCGCCGCGCTTTGCCTGGTGCTCGGGCTTCTGCTGGTGCGCGGCCGGCCCGGCAACCTGCTGGACGGCCTGCTGCTGGCGACGTTGCTCAGCGCCCTGGCCTGGCTGGGGATCAAGTACGTGTCGTTGGGCGCTATCATCGGCGTTTACTTCCTCTCCCGCGCCTCGATGGAGGGTAGAGGCGGGTTCCTGGCGCTGGCTGCCGTCTCCGGCGCGACCTACGTATGGGCCCACTACGCCATCTTCGGCGACCTCACGCCCTATAGCATCAACACCGTCTACGAGGGCGCGCCCGCCGTCGACGTGCTGCAATCACACATCAGCATCGAGGACCGGGCTTATCGCGTCTGGGGGCTCTTCATCGACAGGCGTTTTGGCATCGGCCGCTGGGCGCCGCTGCTGCTCTTCATCCTGCCGGCGCTGCCGTTGCTGCTGGCGCGGGGCCGTCTCGGCTGGGCGGTTGCGGCGCTGATCGGCGCCCAGGTCCTGATCGCTACCTTTGTCGCCATCACGATGATGGGCTGGTGGTTCCCGGGACGCACTCTGCTCGCCGTCCTGCCGCTGTTCGTGCTCGTCATCGTGGCGCTGATCGAAGCGCTGCCGCGACTGCTGCGGGCAGGCATGGCGCTACTCGGCGTTTATTCCCTGGCTGTCACAGGGGCGTTGATCCTGGCGTCACGGTCGCAGGAGATCAGGCTCGCCGTGGACCCGTTCGACATGAACGCGACCGTCTTTCAGATTACGGCGCCACTGTTTCCGCAGTACACGGCCTGGGGTCTGGAGACGGTCCTGTTGACTATCGCCTGGCTCACGATCGGCATCGCCACGCTGTTTGGCCTGACGCTGCGAGCTCACGGAGAGGCGCTGACGGCGCTCGCAGCGCGCCCGCGTCATGCCCAGCCGGGCACGCGCTCCGGCATTGTGGCGAGACACGCCCCGGCGAGAGGTGAGGGCCCCTAATCTCACCCCGCCGGTAGCGTGTCAGGATGCCCGGCTCATCCGTCTCGGACGGGCGAGCCGGGCGCGGGAAGATCAGAGCAGGTACTCTAGCTCACCCCTCCGGTGGTAAGCCTCAAAGTCGATAAGCGTGGCCGGCTTCGGCTCCTCCTCAGTCGCGGCCAGGAGGAGCTCGAGGGCGTCCCGGCCGTCAGCCGGAAAGACCGCGAGACCCAGCCGCGGCGAAAAGGCATTCAGCTCCTGGCCCAGCTTCTCGGCGAGAGGCAGGGCTTGCAGCCAGTCCGTGCCGGGCAAAAATACGGCCAACTGATCGTCGCCGATGCAGCCCGGGAAATCGCCGGGACGCAGCGCCGCGTTGGCGATGCAGGCCAGGCGTCCTCTCAGGCGGTCGCTCACCCCCACCACGAGGCCGGAGGCGGCAATCGGTAGCTTGATCCCGATCACCGCCGTGGGGCGCTCGGTACGGCGGGCTTTCTCCAGTTCTTCGTCCAGACGTAGAAGAAAGTACCAGCGGCGATACCAGGCAGTCGCCGGGTCCAGAAGGGCGGTGAACGAGCCGGGCAGATCCCCTCGCCGGTTGCCGGATCGGGCCGGCACAGCGGCGTCCGGTCCGAGCGCTGCCGTCCCGTCCTGGTGGCCCCGTGGCAATGCGTCCTGCGACCGCCAGGTGGCCCGGGCGGTCATTAGCCGCCTCCTAACGGCTGGCCGCCGTGGCGATGCGCCTTGAGAGACAACCGGCGAAGCCGGCGTCCGCGCTCCTTGAGGGTGCGGCGCTTCTTCAGGTTGAGAATCGGTAGTTGCATGACTTAAGCCTCCTCGCGCACAGAGGCGCGGATGACTACGGATAACCGCTGTCAGACCTGCCGCTACTCGGGCAGGTGGCCGCCTACGGCTTAAGGACCGGCCGGCGGCTGAGGAGGCTTAGATAGGGGGGATTACGGGACGCGGTTGCCAGGTGCGAGGTGATGCCTCGGTAATCGACAGTTTGAGGAAGAAGCCCAGCGCCAGCAGCGCCGCGAAAAGAGCCGGCAGGGTTGCGGCGGGCCAATCTGACCGGTCCGGCGGGCTGAGGCCGCGCGAGATAAAACTTAGCAGCTGGGTTAGGAAGACCGGCGCTTGAGAGGGAGGGGCGGACGCATCGCCACCAGAAGCCGCTTGCGCCGCTCCGGTTGCTCGCGCCGATATGGCGATACTGGAAGCCGGCGTCGCGGTTGCGAGCTCGAAGGCCGCGCCTCCCGAATCGTTGAGGAAGCTGGGCCGGCCGATGGCGTTCACCAGGCTGATGGCCGGGACGCCGGCCGACTGGCGGATCGACTGGCCGGTCGAGGCCGGCGAGAAGACGGTCGCGGGCGGCCGCGTGATGACGCCCGCAATCGGCGGCGCAACCGGGCCGGCGGGTGGCAGAGTGGGGACGGGACCGGCCTGTGGCAGCTCTAAGACCGGGCCGGGGGCCGGCGGCAGCACATCTTGGATGGGATCGATCACCGGGTCGATGACGGGCTGGAGCACCTCGATTATTGGGTCAACGGCCGGCTGGGAGACTTCTATTACCGGCTCGATTACCGGTGTGACTAGGTCTTCGATCGGGCCGAGGAGGGGCTCGATGGCCTCGACGACCGGCTCAAGCAGCGGCGTCACGACACCGATCACCGGCGTGATCAGGGGCTGGAGCGCTTCGATAGCCGGCGTGAGGATGGGCTTAGTTGCGTCCAGTACAGGGGCCGTAGCCTCGGCGACGGTCTCGACTAGCGGCCTGGTCAGCTCAACGACCGGCACCGTTACAGGCTGGAGCACGCCGCCAACCGTCTCCGAGAACGGCTGGGTGACACTGGTCAGGGTCTGAGTTAGCGGCTGAGAGATGGGCTCGGCCGCGTCTACCAGCGGCTGGGTTGTCCGCGTGGCTGTATCCGTCACGGGTTGGGTCGACGGCCTCAGCGCATCCGTTACCGGGGCTGTCAGCGTTTCCACGGCCCGGCTCGCCGGCTGCGTCGTGGTCTGCAACGTCTCCGCGGCCGGCTTCGTCACGGTTTCGAGAGTCTTACCAACCGGCTCGGTGGTGGTCTTGAGGGTGCCGGTCGTGGGCTTTGTGACACCCTCAACTATCTCAGTCGTGGGTTTGGTGACACCCTCGACGGTCTCGTTTACGGGCTTGGCGACGGTCTCAACCGTGCCTGACAAGCCCTTGCTCAGCTTATCCAGCGGGCCGTCGGCCTGGGCAGCGAAGACCACCACGAACTGGGCGAAGATGCCCAGAAAGAGTGCAACCGTGATGGATAGGTTCCGGCCCAAGCTCTCTCCTGCGTGGCAACAGAAGACGATGCCTAATACCTGTAATCCTAGGGCTCTATAGGAAAGCCGAAATCCTTAATTTCTGGCATCTTTCAGACGGGACGAATTTTGAAACGCGCTATCAGCCGCCCGGCGTGTGCCTCGGCCGGCGTGCCCGCACTGCCGGCTACAGGCCCTGCTGCCCCGGCGCCGACCCCGCCGCTGCCAAACGTCGCTGGGCCTCCTCGATCACGTCCGGCGGCAGCGGCCCCCTTCATGGCCGCAGCGATGTTGTCCCGCAGGTGGTCGAGGTTCTTGGTGCCGATAATCGTCGTGTCAAGGTGGGGGTTGGACAGCGTGTAGCGCAGGGTGAACTCCATGCGGCTCATCCCGTCCGAGAGCAGGTCGTCCAGGCGGGCCAGCTCCCAGCGGTCGCGCAGAGTGTCGGGCGGGACCATGTAGTAGGTCTTCCGATCCCAGTCGGTCGGGGCGCCCCGGGCCGCGCCGCCGCGGATGATGATCCCGGCCCCGGCCTCGGAAGCCCGCGCGATGACGTCCTCGTGGTCCCGCTGTAGCGCCGAATAAGGTATCTGGAAGGCATCGAAGACGCCCATGCCGATCTGCTCGTCGAGGTTGGGCAGCGTGCCGGAGACGCCGACGTAGCGCACCTTGCCCTCGTCACGCAGCTTGAGCAACTCCTGCAGCGCGCCCTCAACCTCGAATTCCTTACGGGTGAGGCTGCGGTGGAACTGCTCCAGGTCCAGGTAGCCCGTCTGAAGCAGTCGCAGGCTGTTCTCGACGCCGACCCGGATGTTCTCTGCCGTATGGACGTGCTCGCCTCGCGCTCCCGGCACGCAGCCGCACTTCGAGGCCAGGTAATACTCGGCGCGGCGACTGGAGATGAACTTGCCGATGCGCTCCTCGCTGAAGCCGTAGTCGATCGACGTGTCGATGAAGTTGATGCCGGCGTCGAGCACGGCGTTGAGGACGCGATCGGCCTCTTCGTCTGAGATCTCAGCGCCGGCGGGAGCGCCGCGCATCTCCATCGCCCCATAGCCCAGGGTTGTGACCTCCAAGCCGGTGCGGCCCAGCGTGCGTTTCGGCAGTGTCATTTCGCTCTCCCTTCTATCTAGTGCCCGCGGCGAGCATTGTAACCCGCCGAGGGTTTGCCCCCGCGCCGGCCTGCGCCATACTGGCCGAGCATGAAGGATCAGCCAGACTTAGTTGGGCCACGCGGCTCCAGTCCGATGCCTTAGCCGGTGACGGCCGCGACTCCTCCAGGGGTGGCGCTGCCCTTCGCCGCCGGCTCCGCGATCCGGCGTCTGCACGGTGAGGGAGTTGTCCTGCTCGGCGGCGGCAGGGCGCTGCTGATGCAGCTCGCCGAGCCGCGCATCGCCCGGGGCGTGGCCGAGCACAGCTCCTTCCGGCGCGACCGCCTGGCGCGGCTGCTGCGGACACTGCGGCCGATGTACGCCATTGCCTTCGGGTCGCGCGAGCAGGCCCTGGCAGCGGCGGCCTCGGTCAATCGCCTGCATGAGTCCGTTGCCGGTGATGGCTATTCAGCGCGCGACCAGGAGCTCCTGGTCTGGGTGCTGGCCACTCTGATCGATACGACCCTGGTCATGCACGAAAGCTTCTTGCCACCGCTCGACCCTCTGATCGCGGCGGCTTACTACGAGCAAATGCAGCGAGTCGGAGAGCTGCTCGGTATCCCTTGCGGCGCGATGCCGCGGGACCTGCCAGCCTTTCACGGCTACGTCGCTGAGGCCGTGGCGACGCTGGAAGTCTCGCCCCTGGCGCAGGAGCTGGCCGCGGCGATCTTCCGTCCCCGGCCCGGGCCCTGGCTGGGGATGTGGCCGCTGCGTCAGCTCACTGCCGGACTCTTGCCGCCTCGTCTACGCGCCGGCTTTGACCTCGGCTGGGGTCCAGGCCGAGATCGCACCCTCGACCTCACCGCGTCGCTATCACGACGCGTGCTGCCCGCCGTGCCGAAGCGTTGGCGCGGCCCGCCGGCGTTTCTGCTGCCTCGGTAGCTCGTCTCCAATCGCTTCGGAGAGATGTCTGTTATGCAGCGCCTGATCTGTTCGCTCCTGCGCAACGATGGACGGCCCATGCTTATTGAAGCAAGCCACGGGAGGAAGAGCATGACGACGGAAACAGAAGCAATCACGATAGTTTTCCCGGTGGATGCCTGCCGGCACCACTGGCTGATTGAGATAGCTAACGGTCCCACGAGCCGCGGCCGCTGCAAGCGCTGCGGCGCCGAGAGGGATTTCTTCAACAACGCGGAGGATGCGCTACGACAGAGGGAAGAGCCGGTTGCGGCCAGCTAAGACGATGTTAGAGAGAGTTTCTTCGCTGGCTGTCTGGGCGCTTACCGGCTATCTACTGCTGGCTGGTCTGGTCGGGATACTGGCTGCTTAAGCTTCATTTGTCCGGCTATCCGGCTATCCATCCAGCTTTGCCGCCAACCCAGGGTGCGGCGTCGCCGGCCTAACGGGTAGCATGGAGCTATGGCGACGGGTTCGCAGGTGCTGGCAGTGCTGCCTTCAGGTCTAGTATCCCTGGCTATTCGCTGGCTTATGCTGTCGTTCGCGGTCTGGGTGGCCGCGGAGTTGATCCCGGGTATTCACCTGGAAGGACTGGGCAGTACCCTGGCCGTGGCGGCCATCCTTGGCTTGCTGAACCTCTATCTGCGTCCCATCCTCTTCATGCTGTCATTGCCCGTGACGATCGTGACCTTCGGCCTGTTTGTCATCGTTGTCAACGCCATCCTGCTCGGCCTCACGGACTGGCTGGCAAACATCTTTGACGGCGTCCGCTTCGATGTCGATGGTGTAGGCTCGGCGCTACTCGGCTCGGTTGTGATCAGCATCGTCAGCCTGCTGATCGGCTCCTTTATCAAGCCGGAGCGCATCGCTCAGCGGGTAGGCGGCCGCTAAATCCGGGTCCAGCGCCTCAATCGAGCGCCGTCGGCTCCCGCGGCTGACTCGTCCCCGAGCGACGTCCTGCCTGCTTCCGACATCGGCGCCTCGCCCTCTGGCGGCATCACCGGCGGCCCCACCTGCATGGCGTCACCGGGAGCGCCTCGCATCTCGTTCAGCTCCGATGGGCTGGCGCTGTCGAGACCGTAGTAGCGGTACAGCTCCGACTCCTGAGCCGGCGAGATGTAGTCGCCATCGACGCTTGGCGCGTCTTTAATCATCTCCTTGGAGTAGGGCGCGCGCAGGCCATCGCCATCCTCGGTCAGGCTACCGGCCGGTACGAGGATATTCTTCATCCCGAAGAGACCCACGCCGATCCGCGCCCATTCCAGCTTGCCGGTCTGGTCATCAAGGTAGACCTCGTCTATCTCACCGACCTTTTCGTTCTCGCTGGAATAAATTGTCCGGCCCTGCAGTTGTTCGGGGTCGTAAGTGGTCATTTTGTCCTCCCGCTGTCTAGGCGTAGCGTTCCGTCTCGCAATCAAGGTTGTAATCAGAGCTGGCGCGCAAGCGGTCTGCCGAAGCCTCATTGCAGGTGTAGGCCAGCACCTCCGCCGCGTTGAAGGAGGCGAGGATTTCGCCGCCGGGGCTGATGCAGCGCAGGCTGCGGTTGCGATGGATGACGTCCGTCCCGGCAGGTATCTCCGCATACGTGCCGTCCCGGAGCATCAGCAGGATCACTGCCGCTCCTTCGTATGGGGTAAACGCCAGGCCGGTGCTGCTGCGTATCGAGTTGGGGGCAACGAATGCAGCATTGATTCCCCTCCTACTAATCTCTAAGCCCGTCCCCCGCTCAAGAGAGCAAACCATCTCAGGCATTGCGCCGGTTAGCGCGCCTCCCCGCGCTGTCGTTACGTCCCAATTCTCAAACCATATCTAGAGCGCGAACGATGAAGCAGCATAAGGCAGAGATTCTGCTTGACAGCGAGACTAGAATCTCGGTTAGAGAGCGCGTTTCTTAGCGAAGGGGGACTTTCGAGATGCTGACGCAAGAACAAAACGAGACCCTGTGCCGTGTCGGCCCCGGCACGCCGATGGGCGACCTTATGCGGCGTTACTGGGTACCCGCCGCCCTCTCCTGGGAGGTGCCGGAGCCGGACAGCCCGCCGATCACGATCAAGCTGCTTGGCGAAGAGCTGGTCGCCTTCCGCCAGACCGACGGCCGCGTTGGCGTTGTCGGCGCCCGCTGCGCTCACCGCCGCGCCCACCTCTTCTGGGGCCGCAACGAGGAGAACGGCATCCGCTGCGTCTACCACGGCTGGAAGTTCGACTGTGAGGGCGCCTGCGTCGATATGCCCTCCGAGCCGGAAGAGAGCAACTTCAAGGACAAAGTCCACATCCCGGCCTACCCCACGGTCGAGGCCGGCGGTGTGATCTGGGCCTACATGGGCCCGCCGGAGAAGAAGCCCGCTCCGCCCCTCTTCGAGTGGACCCAGGTCCCGGCCACCCATCGTGGCATCTCCAAGGTCTGGCAGCAGTGCAACTGGCTCCAAGCGCTGGAGGGAGGCATCGACAGCTCCCACATTAATTACCTTCACGGCGGCAAGCCACCCGGTCAGCGATACGACGACAACACGGTGGCTGGCCGCGCCCGCAACCTCTCAGGCGCCCCGGTCATCGAAGTTGTGCCGACCGACTACGGCTATACCTACGCCGGCATCCGCACCCTGGGTGACGAGGGCAACTACGTCCGTGGCTACCACTGGATCATGCCCTGGTACCAGTTACGCCCCGGCATCCCCAGCGATAGCGGCGCCAGCGGCCACATGTGGGTGCCGATGGATGACGAGAACACCATCGTCTACAACATGCACTACACCTTTCCCGAGAAAGCGGCGCATGATCACCTCATGGACCCGTCCGAAGCTTCGACGCCCGTCTGGTTCCGGGACGCCCGTGAGCCCGTCGGCGCGGGCAACGCGTTCGGCGATGACGTCGACCCGTCTGACAACTTCCGGGCGACGCGTAACATGGACAACAAGTACAAGATCGACCGTGAGCTGCAGAAGACCACGACCTTCACGGGAATCACCGGCACCAATGTGCAAGACCGGGCCGTCCAGGAGAGCATGGGCGCAATCGCCGACCGCACCCTCGAGCGCCTGGGCACCACCGACCGGGCGATCATCAACGCCCGGCGCACCCTGCTCAAGGCGGTAAAGACCGTGCAGGACGGCGGCGAACCGCCCGGCGTGGCCCCGACCTACTACAAGCTGCGCTCACGCGAGACGGTCCTGCCGGCCAACGTGCAGTGGTTCGAGGCGATGAAGCCGATCCTCTTCCAGATCGACGGACCGAAGGCTCCCGCGACCGCATAGACCCGCCCGGCATTACAAAACGCCCCCTTCTCGTGCAGACGGGGGCGTTTTCGTGTCTGGTGGCGCGGCCATACCTAATTCAAGCCAATTGACAGAGCCTTGTGGCCTAGGCTAACTTACGGCCTGTCGCGCGGGGTGGGGCATGGAGGCCGCCGTGACGATCCAGATGCCCCTTCGTTTACTTTCTGCTGGTCTGTGCGAAAGCGCTGAGGTCCTGGACGATGGCCAGCTCCTTGTCGTGGGAGCGCCGCGCATCTATAGCCTGGCGCCGGACGCGGGGTCCTTTGACCTGGCGCCGCTGTCCGCTTTCTTCGTATTTACTCAATGTGATCCGGGCGAGTACATGCTGCGCTGGCATCTGGCCGGTCCCATGGGGGTAAGCCTGCACACTCAGTCGCAGGCACAGCTCATTACCTGGCTTGAAGACATGAAGACGAATTGCGCCGTCGTCAATTTGGGTGGCGTGGTTACCGCGGCGCACAACCTGCGACCCGGCGTCTATGAAGTTGCCTTCGAAATCGGCGGCCGTCCCCTGGCGCGCCTCGGCTTCCTGGTGGAGATTGAAGGAGAGGAGGGCTAGGTCCCGGCCTGAAGGATGTAGCGTCGCAGGCCAGTAGTCTCCAACCTCTCCCCGTCAGACCAGACTAGTATCCCTTCGACATCATCCTCATTGTTGAGATAGCGTAGCCCGCGTTCAGCGCCGAGCAGCAGCGCGACCTTGGCATGGTAATCAGCCAGCAGTGCCGTGGCGGCGACAGCCGTTACCTGGACCGCGTCGCTGGCAGAAGGGCGTCCGGTGCGTGGATCGATAAGGTGGTGCATCACGGCGCCGCCGGCGCGCCACCGCCGCCTCAGGCTGCTCGAAGTGGCGACTCCTCGGTTCGTCACCGCCAGCACGATGATGTCCCGCTCCGGCGAAAACGGGTCAGCCACACCAACCCGCCACGACGCCTCGTCCGGTGGCTGGCCCGCAACGTGGACATCGCCGCCGCCGTTCACCAGACAAGGACTGCCGAGGATCGCCGCCAGCCGGTCGATGGCGTAGCCCTTGCCGATGCCGCCAAGGTCGATGCCGGCGCCAGCGGGCAGTGTGATCGTCCGCGCGACCGCGTCGACCTGGACGTCTTGCCATGAGACCCCGCTATCTCGGGCCGGCCGATGGGTAGCCGTTGCTGTGACGAGCTCAAAGCTGCGGTCGTAGCCGGCATCTTCGAGCGCCCCCAGGATGGTGGGGTCGAAGACGCCGCCGGTGCGTCTCGCAAGCCCCAGCGCCTCCTCTACTAATTGCACCAGAGCCGGCGAGGCATGAAAGGGACGGCCGGCGGCGGCGTTGAGCCGGCTCAGCTCGCTCAGCGGGCGGAAGCGGCTGAACCGCCCCTCGAAGGCCGCCAGCCAGCTCTCGGCGCGGTCGAGGCGGCGGGCCGTGTCCGGCAGGCAGCAGACCAGAGTCACGTCGCTGTTCATGGCCCGCAGCTTCCGTGTTTGCATCGCTACTAGAGCTTGGGCCCGTTGGCCATGCAGCCGAGTATCCGTGGCGCGTGCACCATGGTCTTGCGGCGCCGCGGCCTCGCTTCGAGATAGAGGAGGTACTCCACGGCCTGATCTTAAGTCAGGGCCAGGAGCCTCGTACACGCGAGTTAGGCCCCAGATGGGCGACCCGCCTGCTCGGTGACGGCGTCGAGGCCGGAGCTGATCACGCGCCGGGAGTCCGGCTGCATTGGCGAAGGGTGATGAATGTAGGAGAGGGCCGGCTCAGGCCCTCTCCTACCGCCCGCATCAAGCAAACTAGATGCCGATGTGCCGCGCCCGTTCATCCGCGGTTGGTGACGGAGTGCTCCAGACGTCGTCCATCGCGGTGGGACTGCCCATCACCTGTCGCGGCCGCAGGATGATGTAGAGCAGCGAGCCAAAGACGGGTAGCACCAGGATGAACAGCACCCAGGCCGCCTTGGGCAGGCCGCCAAGGTCGGGACGGCTGATCGCATCGATCACGCAGCCCAGCCACAAGACCATGACCGGCAGTAGCACCAGCATCACAAAGAAAAATTCCCACCAGTTCATCCGATAGCTCCTCCCGCCTGGCGCGGGCATTCGTCCGCGCACTAGTTCAGTCAAGGCCTTACCGCGTTTAATCGCGACCCGAGAAGTGGCCATCCAAGACCGGTGCTAAGGGGGGTCTAATTCATGCCTGAGTCATAACGTGCCGGGGTCTTCAGGGGGCTAAGCTCGCGGCTCAGCGGTGTTTTGTCAATGCTCCGTGAAGATGCGTCCTTGCACCCAAGATTTGCTATTGCGGAAATCTACGCGCGTGACAAAGTTGTGCTATCTTCGCGGGTCGGTTGCTCAACCAACACGGCTACACCGCCCACGCAGCCCCGCAGACCTTGACTGGAAGGAAACCTGCACGTCATGGCAAGTAGGCTGCACCGCGGAGCGACGCGAACACAACATGAACACCCTCCCTTGCCGATCCTGGCTGTAGACAGCAGTGGTACCGTAACGAGAGCCAATGGGCCTGCCCGCAAGGTCCTGAGCCCGTTGTCAACGGAAGACGGACTGGAGGGACACAACATTGGTTTCATCCTCGGCAAGATCCTTGCCAGCGAAGAAGGCCCCGATCGTAACCTTCTACTCTCTCTGTCCGATGTTATGGGTGAACACAGGGACCTCCTCCTAGCACTCAGTCCCGGCAAGCCCGTGATCGCCAGCGACACCGCCGCTGTCCTCGTCGCCGAAGCGCCGCCCCGGCGCGATCGCGAGCCGGGGCGGATAACTGACTTCATCGCGCACGAGCTTAAGAATCCAATTGGCACCATTCTGGGACTGACCCAAACTCTGACCAACCGGGGTGGCAATCTGAGCTCTGAGAACAAGCAAACCGCTGTGACAACGATCCATGAGGAGGCAGGACGCGCCCTCCTCATCCTTCAGGGTTTACTCCGGTTGGCGGAAGCCAAGACGAAGGACCGCGTCGAGACCGGACGGGTGCCGTTGCACGCCGTGCTGCGCCGGGTGGTGGAGAACCATCGTCAGGTTAATCCGCACCGGCAGCTTCGCATCATGGGGCAATCGCCGCTCTTTGCCAGGGCGAATTCCCTCTGGGTGGAGTTGGCGGTAGCCAACCTTCTTAACAACGCGGAGAAGCACACTCCCAAAGATCGGGAGATAGAAGTAACCTTTCACGAAAATGGCAATCGGGCCACGGTGGTCGTCCAGGATGACGGTGTGGGGCTTAGGGAGGAGCTCTACGCGTCACTCTGGGACATCTACTACACCGGCCCGGATAGGGATGTCGTTGTCAGTGGCTCTGGCATCGGCCTGGCGCTCTGCAAGGAGCTAGTTGAGACCATGGGTGGACAGGTGTGGGCTGGTCCGAGCAAGAAGCGTGGCAGCGTATTCGCTATTAGTCTGCCGGCTTTATGGGATTCAGAGTTTTTGCCCCCCGCATCCGCGGCGCCGACTTCCGCCTTAGACGCCGCTTTCCCACCGGTTCCCGTCGGCATGGACCGCAGAGGAAACGAAAATGCCCGAGAAGCCACGGGCGGCCCTTACTACCGCCAATGACATCGACTCTGAGCAGGATGGCGCTGTGCTCGGGGTCCTCACCGCCACGGCGCCGTATGTTGAGGAAGCCTTCTTCCGCAGCCTTACCCTGGCCCTAACCACTTACGGTGGCGTCAGGGCGGCAGTCGTCTCTGAGCTGCTTCTCGATGTGGAGAAAGCCCGCTGTCTATCCGCTTGCCTGGACGGCAAAGCCATCGACCTGGGCGAGTATTCCCTGGCCGGCACTCCCTGCAATGAGGTGGTTGGCGGCGGTCTCGTCAGCTACAACCACGCGGTGGCCAACACGTTCCCTGACTTTCCCTGGCTTGCGGCCGTGCATGCGGAGCTCTGTGTAGCCATTGCGCTGCGCTCAGAGTCCGGCGACATCCTGGGCACGCTTTCCATAGTGGACGACATGCCCCGCAACGACCTGAGCAGCCTGATCACACTGGTTGATGGTGTCGCGCCTCGTGTCGCCGCTGAGCTGGAACGCTACCAACGCTGGGAAGCCCTGCGCCGTAGCGAGACCCGAATGCGCCTGCTTGTAGAAAGCTCCAAAGATGTCCTTGCCTACTTTCGCCTTCAGCCCAGCCGCGGCGTCGAATACATCAGCCCATCCGTCGTCGCCCTGACCGGTTATCGCGAAGAAGCCTTTCACGTCGATCCCAGCCTGCCGTTCAAGGTGGTGCATGAGGATGACGTTGCCATGGCCGAGGCCTATACGATGTCCGGCTCCGAGGACCCCATTGCGCTGAGGATCCGCCGCCCCGATGGCAGCGTCGCCTGGGTCGAGGTGCGGCAGTTCCCTCTCTTCGACGAGGAGCATCAGCTTTCGGCCGTGGTCTCCCAGACCCGCGACATCACCGCCCGCATCGAAGCCCAGGAGGCCTTACGCCTCAGCGAGCAGTATCGCCGGGCCTTGCTCGACACGATGCCCGATACCCTGCTGCGTCTGAGCGCCGATGGGGTCATCCTCGATTTCGTCCCCGGTGAGGAAGTCCGCGACGTGCTGCCGTCGGGCAAGGGCCTCATCGGTCAGAACATCCGCGCCCTTCTGCCGGCTGCCTTCTCTAATTCAACCCGGCGCCTGACGCAGGCCGCCCTGCGCACCGGCCAGCTCCAACGCGTCGAGTTCGAGGTTGCAGCCGGCCACGACTCCCGTTTCTACGAGGCGCGTTGTATGCCCTTCAGTGACGAAGAGGTGCTGCTGATACTGCGCGATTTCACGGCGATGAAGTGGCATGAAGGCGAGACGGAGCGCCGCCGCTACCGCGATGAGCTGGACCAGAAGGTGGAGCAGCGGATCAAGACCAACCCCTACGGCCTCACTTACCGCGAGCTGACCATCCTCCACCTCGTCGCGGAAGGCTCTGCCGATAAGCAGATCGCGGAGACGCTGGGCATCAGCATCTATACCGTCAACAAGCACGTCGGCAACATCCTCTCTAAGATGAATGCCGCCTCTCGCACCGAAGCCGGCGTCCGCGGCATCCGCGAAGGCCTGCTTGGTTAGCGGGTTGCCGGTTATTGTCCACTCGACGTACTCGCAGGCTGGTCTGACGCGTCAGGGCTGCTGCTTAGAAGGGCAGCTCTCGAACCGGCGCCCTGTCGGCGGTGGCGCGCGTGCTCTTGACGATCTCACCGTCAATGATCCGGTCTGAACCCTGCTCCGTCCCGACCCGGATCATGATCAGCTTCTTTTCGCCGGAGCTGAGGAACCAGTAGTTCGTGCCCTTCGGCAGATAGACGCCTTCGCGCTCCCCGACGACGACCAGGTTTTCGTCGCTATCGATCCGGAAGGTCGCCTTGCCTTCGAGGACGAAGAAGGTGTGGTCTTCGGTCGGGTGGCAGTGCATCTTGTTCTCGCCGCCCTCCGCGTAGCGCTTGACCACGCCGGAGAGCTCGCCCGAGCCGGGCAGCACGCAATCGCCCGTGCCGGCCAGGATCTCCTCGTTGACGTAGGTGAAAACCTTCGCTGCTGTCTTGTTGGTCGTCGTCATCGTTTTCTCCTCTCAGCCTTGCTTCTGCGTCTTGAGCGCCGCGTAGACTTTCTCCGCCGTGATCGGCAGGTCGCGGATGCGCACGCCCACCGCGTCTTCGACGGCGTTGGCGATCGCCGCCGCCACTGGTCCCAGGGGCGTCTCACCGATGCCCTTGATCTGGTAGGGCCCGACGCCGCTCTGCGACTCGATCAGCGCCGTCTGGAGCTCCGGTATATCGCGGATCGTCGGTATCTTGTAGTCGCCGAAGGAGAGGCTGGTCACGCGTCCGTCTTCTACCCGTAGCTCCTCCATCAGCGCGTAGCCGATGCCCTGCATGACGCCGCCGTTGATCTGCCCTTGATGCGACATGGGGTTGATCACCTGGCCGACGTCGTGGGCTGTGGTGAAGCGCAGCAGCTTCACCGCACCCGTCTCCTCGTCCACCGATACCTCCGCGATCTGGGCCGTGAACGACGTGACGTGAGAGCGCCCCTGCGAGGTGTAGTGTCCCTGGCCGCTGATGCTCTTGCCGCTCCGCGTCAGCAGGTCCGGCCACGGCATGCTCTCCTCGATGTCGCCGCGGCGGATCTCCTCGCCGCGAAAGCTGAGCACGTCCTCAGGGCAGCCCAGCGTTTCGGCGGCGTGAGCAAGCAGCGCCTTGATCGCTTCCCGCGCCGCTTGAGTCGAGACCGTGGTCTGTAGGTGGGTGCCGCGGCTGCCGGCCAGGCCGGAGTCGGACGCCACCGCCGTTGTGTCCCAGATCTCCAGCGTGATCCGCTCCGGCGACACCTGTAGCTCCTCGGCCACGATCTGCCGCAGGACCGTGTAGGTGCCGACACCCTGATCGTAGATCGGCGTGCCGAGGATGATCCTGCCGTCCGGCTGGAAGGTCACGGCCGCGTTGCCCTCGCCGCCGCCGGGAGGACGTTCGCCCATCGCGATACCGCGCCCGACGCGCAGGGCTTTCGTCGCGCCGTAGCCGGACGCATCAACCGATGCCTGCAGCGTCTCCCTGGCCTTGACGTCCTGCAGGCGCTCGCCGGCCGGCATTTCGTCGCCGTCTTCGATCAGGTTGCGCAGCCGCAGCTCCAGCGGGTCGATGCCCAGCCGGTGGGCGATCTCGTCCATGTGCGATTCGATGGCGAAGATGCCCTGTGGCTCGCCCGGGCCGCGCATGTAGCCGCCCGGCACCGTGTTCGTATAGACGTGCGCCGTCTCGATGCGGCAGTTCGGCACTTTGTAGATGCCCGCCGCCTGGTTCGCGCCGCCGATCATGCCACCGGGCTTGTAGCCGGCGTAGGCGCCACAGTTCACCAGGTATTCAACCGAGTGCGCCGTCAGGGCGCCGTCCTGCTTCACGCCCGTCTTCAGCCGCGTCAGCGTCGCGTGGCGGGGGTTGCCGGACATGAACTCCTCCAGGTAGTCGAGCTCCATCAGCACCGGGCACCCCGTCGCTTTCGCCAGCAGGTAGCAGACCGGCGCGTCCAGCGGCGCCCCCTTGCCGCCGAAGTCGCCGCCGACCAGCGTCGGGTGGACGACGATCCGTTCCGGCTCCAGGCCCACGGCCGCTGCCAGCGAGTCGCGCATACCGAAGGGCGCTTTGCTCGACCCCCAGGCGTGCACGTCATCGCCATCGACGTGGATCAGCACCGTATGCGGCTCCAGGTAAGCCTGGTGAACCCGCTGCGTCACGTAGGTGTTCTCGATCACGAGGTCCGCTTCCGCGAAACCCTTCTCCAGGTCGCCGCGCTCGATGACCTGGTGGCCGTAGGCGTTGGAGGCCGCTTCCTGCTCGAAGACGCCGCGCACGCCGGGCTGAGCCGGCCCCGGCCGCACGCCGCGATAGCTGTTGAAATCGGGATGCAGCAGGGGCGCCTCTGCCGTCAGCGCCTCCTCCACGCCGAAGACGGCCGGCAACTCCTCATACTCAACCTCGATCAGGTCCAGCGCCTGCTTGGCGATATCCTCGTCGTCGGCGGCCACCGCCGCGACCCGCTCGCCGGCGTAGCGCACACGCTCTCGAGCCAGCAGCGGTACGTCACGCACGCCGCGGCCGTAGAAGTTCTGCCCCGTATCGGCGCCGGTGATCACGGCGTGCACGCCCGGCAGAGCCCTCGCCGCTGCCGTATCGATGCGGACGATGCGCGCGTGGGCATAAGGGCTGTGCAGTAGCTTGCCGCGCAATGTCCCCGGCAGGGCGATGTCGGCGGTGTATTTGGCCTGCCCCGTGACCTTGTCCGCGCCCTCGCCGAAGTAGCGCGGCAGCGCCGTCCCAACGACTCGATATGCCGTCATGTCCCCTCCTTGGCTGCGGGCTAATCCTACCGCCGCCTCGCTGGCCTAGCAATGACGCAAGGCCTCAATCGGCGCTTGTCCTGACCGGCCGCGCTCAAGCACAATCATCCCAGCAATTAAGGGAGGGTGATCAGATGTCCTTAGGCCGAGTATTGGTGGAGCGCTTTCCTCAGGATGTCCTCGATTGGCTGGCTGAACGCGTCGATATCGTCTCCGTCGACCCCTGGGTCGAGCCGGAACAGTGGGAAATCGAAGCGCCGCAGGTCGACGCCGTCATCAGCCGCAAGGGCAAGATCACCCGCGAGCACCTGGAGCTGAGCAATGGCCGTCTCAAGCTGATCGCCCGCACCGGCGTCGGCGTCGACCCCAGCCGCGTTGACCTCGACGCCTGCAAGGAGCACCGCGTCTGGGTCACCAACATGCCCGGCAGCAACTCCGTCTCGGTCGCGGAGCTGGTCTTCGGCCAGATGATTGCCCTGGTGCGCCACACCATGGACGCCAACCGCGCCGTCCGCGAGGGGCGCTGGGCTGACTATATGCAGTTCCTCGGCACGGAGCTGGCCGGCAAGACCCTGGGCATCGTTGGCTTTGGCAACATCGGCACCCGCGTGGCGCTGCGGGCCCGCGCCTTCGAGATGGACTTCCTCGCCACCGACCCTTATATCCTGGACGCGCCGGTGACGTCGCTCGGCGGCCAGCGCGTGCCGTTGGATGAGCTGCTGGCCGCATCCGACCTCGTCACGATCCATTGCCCGCTCAATGCCGAGACCAAGGGCATGATCGGCGACCGTGAGCTGGCCCTGATGAAGCCCACCGCGTACATCATCAACGCCGCCCGTGGTGGCATCATCGATGAGGACGCGCTCTACCGCGCCCTCAACAACAAGACGATCGCCGCCGCCGCCGTCGATGTGGTGGCCGACGAGCCGCTGCGGGGCGATCACCCGCTGCTCCACGTCGATAACGTCATCTTCTCGCCCCACATCGGCGCCGTCACGGTCGAAGCTTCATCCCGAGGCGAGTGTGGCGCTGCCGAAGAGGTGGTGCGCGTGCTGGAGGGCAAGCCGCCGAAGAACCCGGTCATCAGCTTCGACTGACGGCCCCGCCCCAGCCCCTACCCCCGGGCAAACGGGCATGCGGGCAAACGGGCATGCGGGCAAGTGAGGCGTTGACTAATCCGCTACCCAGCGGCTCTTGAAGGCAAGCTGGGATGAGTTTCGACATGCTGCTGTCGAGTCGTATATTTGAGAGGTTATGGCGAACGAGACCGACGCCCTGGTCGTCCGGGTCCAGGGCCTCAAGCGCCAGGGCGACGCTCACCTCCAGGCCGGCGCCTATGAGGAAGCCGTCGCTTCTTACCGTGGCGCCCTGGAGATCGCCAGCGAGTACCCCGCGGCCGAGAACAACCTCGGCATCGCCTACCTCGCGCTGGACCGCTATGACGAAGCGCAGCAGGTCTTCCAGGGCATGTTCCTCCGCCAGCGCGCGGTGCCGCAGTCTCGGCTCGCCGCTTTCAGTCCCGGCTTCGTACCCGAAGGCCCGCTGCCGCCCGCCTTCGCCACCACGTTCAAGCTGGCGGACCGCATCGATCAGCTGGCCTACCTGATCCAGCTTGGCCGCGTCTCGCCCAGCTTCAGCTGCCTGATCGACCTCTACCGCGCCTTGCTGGCTCAGCTCGAATCCAACCCCAATCGCGGCCCGTCAACGCGGCTGAGCGAGGAGCAGGTCCGTGCCTTCGGCGGCTACTACGACAAGGTCATCTACTACACGGACACCCCTGCCCTCGCCGGACCGGCCATCAATCAAGCCCTCGACTTCGCGGCCCTGGAGCAGCAGTTCGCCGTCGCCCCTATCGTCACCATCGATGATCTCCTCTCGGAGGAGGCGCTGGCAGGGCTACGGCGCTTCCTTCTAGAATCGACCGTCTTCTTTACGCACAGCCCCGCCAACTTCGTCGGCTCCTACATGGCGGATGGCTTCAGCTGTAGCCTGATCTTCCAGCTCGCCGCCGAACTGCGGCAGCGCCTGCCCCACGTCCTCGAAGACCGGCCGCTGAGTAACATCTGGGCTTATCGCTACGACAGTCGCAGCGATGGCGTCCGCGCCCACTTCGACGAGGGCTCCGTGACGATCAACTTCTGGATCACAGCCGATAGCGCCAACCAGACCATGGAAGGCCACGGCGGCCTTGTCATGTACGATAGGGAGAGTTCGCCGGACTGGGACTGGAGCGTCAACGTCTATAAGGACGACCCGGAGGTCCAGGCCCGCATGGCAGCCTATCTGGCGGAGGCGAAGCAGGTCGTAGCGCCCTATCGCTGCAACCGGGCGGTCATGTTCAAGTCGACGCTCCTGCATAAGTCAGAGCCCTTCCAGTTCCGCGATGGCTTTGAGGACCGGCGTATGAACATCACGCTGCTCTTCCGCGCCCGCGAGGATTGAGGCTCCAAGCCCGGTCAAGCCGTATCTGTACTCGTATTTACCTATTGATTTAGAAGCCTAAGAGACATTACGCTGAGCCAAACGCCTGAGCCGGCCTGCTGGGACCGACGGGCGAAATATCGCTTCCTGATTAGTGAAAGGGGGAGAGTATGGCTGTAAACGGCCGATCATGGCTGGCAACCCATCCGCAGAAGACTATATCCCGTAGGAGGTTCCTCAGTGGAGCTGCTGCGGGAGCCGGTGCCGCTGCTCTCATAGCGTGCGGTGGCGGTGGTAGCGGCGGTGGTGACCAGGTAATTACCATCGACCCCAGCGGTGTCCGCAAGGCCGGCAACGTTGTCTACGCCAAGGACAACTGGAAGCTCGGTTCTGAGACCGACCAGGCAGCGTCCGGTGGCGTTCTCACTCGTCGCAACGAGCAGGACCTCACCGAGTCGATGGACCCGCTCTTCGCGACCCAGGGTCGCGGCGACCGTTTTACCGACTTCGGCTACGAGTACCTGGTCATCCCCAACCGGGGTCCCGGCATCGACCCAAACAGTCCGGACGGTCAGACTCTGCGACCGCACCTGGCCCGCTCCTTCGAGCAGGGCAACGACGGCGTTACCTACACCTTCAAGCTGCGTCCTAACGTCAAGTTCCACCCCATCGCGCCAGTCAACGGCCGTGTCATGGACATCGACGACTGGCGCACAACCTACGAGCGCTACATCGCGCTCAGCGTCAACCGGGACGCCTTCCTGGAAACCGTCGACAAGGCGACGTTCCCCGACTCGACCACGATGGTCATGACCCTGAAGGAGCCTTACGCCCCCTTCATGGCCCGCATGTGGGACTACAACTTTGCCTTCAAGATCATCCCGAAAGAGCTGAACGCCAACCCGACGCTCCTGGGCACCCAGATGATCGGCACCAGCTGGCGCATGATGGACAAGGTCCAGCCGTCCGTCACCTGGGAGTTCAAGCGTCATGACGAGTACTGGGCCGGCAAGCCTCCAATCGACCGCTGGCACTGGCCGCTGATCACGGAGGCATCCAACGCCTACGCCCAGTTCATCGCCCAGAACGTGATCGACTTCACGCCGGCCGCGCGCGATGCCCTGCGGCTACGCTCTGACGCTCCCCAGGCGATCATGATCGCCAACGAGATCGTCAACTGGACGGTCAACCGCTCCAACTTCGGCAAGCTCGAGGCGGGGACTTCTCCCTGGAAGGACCCGCGCGTCCGCATTGCTCTGCACAAGATCATGCCCTGGGACGCCTACCTGGAGCTCGAGAGCAACGTCGCGGCCTTCCGCGCTGCCGGCGTCGAGCCGGAGCTTGGTTACACCACGCACTTGCCGTTCAACGAGGCTTACTTCCTTGACCCACGCAAGAACGAGCTGGGTGAAGGTTCTCAGAACTACCTGTATGACGTGGCGGCGGCCAAGCAGCTCATGATAGCTGCTGGCTTTCCCGACGGCATCGAGCTTGACTACCAGACCCGCACCACTGCCGCGGCGGCCGAGATCTCGACCGTCCAGCTGGACGAGTGGGCGAAGTCCGGTATCGTCAAGGCCAACCGCATCAACAACACCGCCCAGGTCTACGGCGACAAGATCGTCGCCCTGGCGGAGTTCAAGGGCATGCAGTACCCGGCCAGCTCTTCCGGTACGGACGTGGACTACCTGCTCTACCGCAACTACCACAGCAACGGCCCGCCAAACCCCTGGAGCGGCGCCCTGGCCGACAAGACGCTTGACGCTCTCGTCGTCGCTCAGCGCACTGAGCCGGACTGGAACAAGCGCGTTGCCATCCTCAAAGATGTCCAGCGCCACGTGGCCAAGACGTTCCCGCTGCTTCCCGGGAACCACCGCTTCTCGACCTGGAAGTTCGAATGGCCCTGGCTGCACAACGTCAACCAGCCGTTCACGAACCGCTCCTGGCCGGACGACTCGTGGCTGCAGTGGCTCGACCCCAATATGCCCCGGCGCAACGGATAGCTTAAACAGGCTCCGGCCTGACGAGAGGCGCCTGGTGCAAACCAGGCGCCTCTCTCTTTTTACCTCAGATCACGCCCAGCGGCGCCAGACCGCGACGATTACGGGCTCCCTTTTCGCGCGCGCAGGCATCAAAGCCAGAGCCCTACGCCCGCTAGCCCAACTCTCTCGTTGTTAGCGTCTGTCTGTCCTAAATGCGAATCGCCCGGGGGAAGCCGGGCGATTCGTCTGAGGTTACGTTACTGGCGGAGGCTACTTGGAACCTCTGAGGCGCGGGTCCAGCACGTCGCGCAGGGCGTCACCAAGGAGGCGAGCGCCCAGCAGGAGCATAAAGATGACGAGCCCGGGGAAGAGAGCCAGGTGCGGCGCCGTGCGCAGGTATTGCCGCGAGCCGTTCAGCAGGTTGCCGAAGGTCGGGTAGGTTGGGTCGAGTCCGACGCCCAGGATAGCGAGGCCGGATTCGATGAGCACCGCGGAGGCCAGCGCGCCCGTCGCGTAGACGATGATCAGGTAGGCGATCTGCGGGAAAATGTGCTTGCGGATGATCCGGCCGTCGGACGCTCCCAGCGTCTTTGCTGCCTCGATGAAGGGCATCGTCTTGACACCGATGACAACGGAGCGCAGGACGCGTCCGGTATCAAAGCCTCGCAGCACGGCCAGAGTGAGGATCAGCGTGATCGGGTTGGCGCCGTAAATCGAGAACAGAGTGATGATCAGGATGATGTCCGGCAAGAAGTTGACGATTTCGACTACACGCTGAAGCAGCAGGTCGACCGTGCGGATGTAATAAGCCGAGATGATGGTCAGTGAGATCGACATCAGGCTCGACAGCGCATAGACGCTCCAGCCAATCGCAAACGAAAGCCGTCCACCATAAAGCAGACGGCTAAACAAGTCGCGCCCCAGGTGGTCCGTGCCCATTGGATGAGTCAGGGACGGATTCAGGAGAATGTCCTTGTTCAGTTCGTACTCGTTGTAGCCATAGGGAGTCAGGCGAGGGAACTCGATTGGGCCAATAAGAGAGAAGCCGGGACCGAAGATTGAGGCGATGACCGGCGTTAGCAGTAGCACGGCGCCGAAGGCCCCCAGCGGCTTGCGTCGCACGAAGAAAGCCAGGCCGCGCCAGATTTTTTGAGGAAGGCTGTATACCTTCGGGATATCCTCCCAGCGTTCTGCATCGGTGATTGCTGCTTCATTCATTAGGCTCATGATCTTGACCTGCCATAGCTAATGCGAGGGTCCGCCCAAGCGTAGGAGAGATCGACAATCAACTGTGTCGTCAGAATAATGGTCGCGAAGAACATGGTTGTGGTCATGACAACGGGGTAATCGAGCGCCTGCGCGGCGGCCACCAGGTAACGTCCCATGCCGGGCAGACTAAACAGGTTCTCGATAATCGCGCTGCTGGTCAGCAACCCTGGAATCTGCGCACCGATGACGGTGATGAACGGCAGCGCAATGTTGCGCAGAGCGTGTCGCAGCAGGACCGTCTGTTCCGGCAAGCCCTTGCTCCGCGCCGTCCGGACATAGTCCTGGCGCATGATCTCCAGCAGGAACGTCCGTGTTAACCGGATTAAATTGCCGGAGGACGTGACGGCGATGACCATTGTGGGCAAGAGCATGATCCGCAAGTGCCGCACCGGGTCATCCCAGATATAGGAGAAAGTGACCGGCGGTGCCCAACTAAAGTAAACCGCCAGGTAGGTGAGCAGCATAATCGCCAGGACAAAGCTCGGCAGCGCGTCCAGGGCGTAGGCCCCGGTGCGCAGGACATAGTCCGGCCATCTATCCTGAGCAATCGCGGCGAACACCCCTAAGGGGAAGGAGATCGTCCAGGTGAAGAATAGGCCGATCAGGCTGATCTCCACGCTTACCGGAATTCGGTTCTTCAGCTCGTCGAAGATCGGCCGCTGACTCACCAGCGAGCGTCCCCAATCGCCGGTCACGAAGCCCGTGAGCCAGCGAAAGTAGCGCTCGTGTAGCGGCCCATGTACGCCGAGGGCTCGGCGCTGCGCGTCCGCCAACCCCGGATCCTCCGCCAGCCGTTCTTCGCCGATCCTCAGCTCGATGGCGTCGCGTGGCGGTAGGACATTGATTACGGTAAACAGCAGAGCTGAACCGACAATCAAGGTTGGGATTACTAACAGAATCCTTCGAATTGCGTAATCTAGCATCGCTTCCTGGCGCTCCCCCAGCAAGATTGACCAATGGTACAGCCTGATTTGGCAATATACTACCCGGAGATTTGATACTGCGAACAACTTTAGCTATTAGACATTCCTCGACTTGGCTGGCTTTTTAATCACAACTTCTTATTACGCCCAAATAAGCGGAACACAGCCTTTCAGATCGTATTGACAGAGCGTATGCGTGGCTTCTAGGATCACGGCGCAGCATAGTCCCTATTTATTGGATTAGCTGTCATGTTAATTCATGGGGGGTGCCTCGGCGGTTGGATGCCGCCAGAGCCTACTGGGCTCAGAAAGGGAGAGAGTGTGACACTCGATTCGCGGTCCTGGTTGCCCGCTTACACGGATAGGCGGCTGACCCGGAGGAAGTTCCTTGGCGCGACGGCTGCTGGCGCCGCGGCCCGCATCGCCTGCGGCGGCGGCGATAGCACGCCACAGGTCATCACGGTCGATCCAAACGGTGTCCGCCGGCGCAACGGCTAACGCCTGATGCGGACCACAAACGAGACTTCTCCCGCCGGGAGAAGTCTCGTTTGTTGCCGGGGACCCTGCAAGAGGGAAACAACAAACACTGCTGGCACAAACTCTCAGTGGAGGAGACCAAATGACGGCACAACAAAACTACGTAGAGCCAACGGGTAATCAAAAGGCCGGCTTCCAGAAGGGCGATGGCTTCGTTTACGCGAAGCGCCTGCCCACAGCCTGGGAGACCTTCCAGAAGGAAGAGGGCATTCCGCTCTGGACCGGCGTCGGCTGCAACGACTCCCGTGACCTGCCTCGCGGCGACTGGGAGCGGGTCGGCGGCAAGGGCACCTTCGTCCAGCTGCTCGGCACCAACAACAACACCGGCATGTTCGTGGTCGAAGTGCCGGCCCGCGGCGCCCTCAAGCCTCAGAAGCACATGTACGAGGAGCGCTACATCGTCCTGGATGGGCGTGGCGCCGTGGAAGTCTGGAAGAACAACGGTAGCGCCAAGACCTCCTTCGAGTACCAGCAGTGGAGCGTCTTCTCCGTGCCGGTGAACGCCAACTTCCGCGTCACCAACACGTCCTCGGCTCCGGCCCTGCTCCTCGGCGTCAACACCGCGCCGAAGGTGATCAACATGTACCAGAGCAAGTCCTTCGTCTTCGACAACAGCTTCGACTTCGAGAACCGCTTCGGCGGCAACCTGGAGGACTACTGGAAGCCGGGCGAGGACTTCGAGCCGCAGCCGGTGCGCGGTCGCGCCATGATCACGACTAACCTGATCCCGGACGCGGCGACGACTTACCTGCCGCTCGACAACAACCGCGGCCCCGGCCACCGCTGGCTGGCCCCGAACATGGTCGGCAACACGGTCCTCCAGGGCTGGATCGCCGAGTACCCCAGCGGCCGCTACGCCAAGGCGCACCACCACGCGGCCGGCGCGGTGCTGGTCTGCATGCGCGGTAAGGGCTATTCAATTACCTGGCCCAAGGACAAGGGTGGCGTCAACCCCTGGAAGGACGGCTACGGCGACCTGGTTCGCATGCAGGAGTACGGCCCCGGCGGCATGATCAGCGCCGCGCCCGGCCCGGCGGACTGGTTCCACCAGCACTTCGCTTACGGCCGCGACCCCTTCCGCGTCTTCAACTACACCGGCGGCGTCCCCGGCAACGAGAGCGCCTTCGGCGGCCTCAACAGTGGCGATGACCCCGGCGCCGGCGGCGAGCAGATCCAGACCTCGCTGACCGACATCGACAAGGGTGGTCGCGCCATTCCCTACTACATGGAGGACCCGCACATCCGCGAGTACTTCACCGAGAAGCTCACCGCCGAAGGCGCCACGTTCACCATGCCCGAGGAGGTCTACACCAGGGAAGGCTCCAACATCAAGGTGATGTCCGACTAAATACGGGCATATGGGCATACAGGCATGACAAGGGAGGGAGGCTGTTACAGCCTCCCTCCCTTGTCTATACCGCGGGCTGAACCCCGCGGCATTGGATAGATCGTCTCGTCAACGTCATGCCAATTACGAAGCGTCAAAGGTTGCCACGCCTCGGCTACCGCCGATGGCTCGCAACACAGCGAATGCAGTAGAGTCCCGTATCACAACCATGGCTGAGGTCATCGACAATGCCTCGGGGTTCAGCCCGAGGTACTCCGCTTCTTAGCGAGCGCCTAGAACGAGTAGCGTCGCAGGCCGCCATCGACCGGTAAGACGGCGCCGGTGATGTAGCGCGCGATCGGCGATGCCAGGAAGACGGCGAGGCAGGCCAGCTCTTCGGGCTCGCCGTAGCGGCCGACGGGGATCTCCTTGGCGGCGTGCTCGGCGCGGTACTCCGGTGGGTAGTTGCGCTCGATCTGCTCGCTCATGATCCGGCCGGGCGGTATCGAGTTTATCGTGATGCCGTGCTGACCGACTTCGCGCGAGAGGCCCTTGGCCCAAGCATGGATCGCCGCCTTGGCCGCGAAAGCGGCGTTGAGCCCCTCCGGCTCTGACTTGCCGGTGATGTTGACTATGCGCCCCCAGCCGTTCTCGATCATGCAGGGCAGCAAGGCGTGGGTCAGCTGGCGCACTCGCGTGAAGTTCAGCGTCATCGCCTCCTCCCACTGCGCTTCGCCGGCATCGATCGGCAGGGGACGGCTGCCGCCGGCGCAGTTGATCAGGATATCGACCTGACCCAGCGCGCTGAGCGACTCATCAGCCAGACGCTGGGCAGCGCCCTCCTCCAGGACATCGGCCGTGACGATCTGTGGCGTTGGTCCGCCGGCCGCCTCGATCTCGCTGACAAGCGTCTCCAGCAGCTCGCGCCGTCGCGCCGCCACCACGAGACGCACGCCCTCGGCCGCAAGTCCCTTCGCTATCGCCCGGCCGATGCCGGCGCTGGCGCCCGTGACGAGGCCGGTCTTGCCGGCCAGTTGTAGGTCCATGTCAGTACCTCTGTGCTAAGCCCCGGAGCGCTGCTGCTCCTCGCGGCGGTTCTCGATCTGGTAGCGGATCAGGGCAGCGTAGCGGTAAATGACGTGCGCGAACTTGCCGTACGGCAGCGTCAGGTAGAGCGCCGCCACAATGCCAAGGTGCAGCGTCAGCAGCGTGCCCATGATTGAGGTCTCACGTAAGGCGAGGAGGATCAGGCCGCTGGCGCTCGTGATCAGCAGCAGCCAGAGAAAGATCAAGTCCTGGTTGAGCATTTCCGCGTACGAAGGCGCCTTGTCGCTGCGGCGCTTCAGCTCAAACAGCCCGGCGATGCCAACGATGATCAATACACCGCCGGCAGTGCCGAGTACGACCGGAAGGCTGAAGTACGGGTAAGGCGATTCACGGCCGAGGAAGTTGTGGTATACCGCCGCCAGCGTCGTCGAGGCCAGGTCCAGCAGGACGCCCCAGACCAGAGCGTGATGGAACCAGCGTCTCGCCTGCGAAAAGTGTGATGTTGGGTAGGTGCAGCCTTCGCCGGCGCCTTCCAGGTATTTGAGGCCGAAAGCGTCCTTGCTGGCGCGCAGGAACGACTTCACGTCCATCAGCTCCGATAACGTGCCGCCGGTGTTGCGCCAGAACCGTACACCGCCGACCGCGAATGCGGCCATCCAGACCGCCGACAAAACCAGCGCCGGTACGGTCATAGCCATGTAGGGCACAACCCGGAAGAAGGCGCCCTCCGCGGTGTCGGCCTCGAACAGTACTTCCGAGCCCTGGATCATCAGCACCGACCCAAAGACCAGCGCCACCACGATCGCGACCGTGGCGGCCACCAGCTTGCCGTTGCCGCGATAGAGCTTCGAGAGCAGCCGGGGGCCGGTGTACTCGGCGTAGGTCTCGACGCGCACGGCGGATAGCGCCTGCGGGATGTTGATGCCGAACTCGTGCGGCGGCGCAAACTGGCAGGCGTTGTAGCAGGCCCGGCACTCGAAGCAGAGGTTGGCCATGTAGATCAGGTCTTCGGTCGCGAAGGTGCGGCGGCGCTCCATCGCCGGGAAAACGGCGCAGTAGCCCTCGCAGTAGCGGCAGGCATTGCAGACCGTCAGCTGCCGGTCCGCCTCCTTAAGAGTGTCATCCAAGGGCATGCTTCGCCGCCTCTCGTCCTGCTATGCGTCCGAACACGGCGCCAATCGTCATGCCGAAGCCGGCCAGGTAGCCGCGCCCGAGGATGCTGCCCGCCATCACCTCGCCGGCGGCGAAGACTCCCGTAAGCGCCCCGCCGGCCTCGGCCTGGACCCGCGCCTGCTCGTCCACCGCGACGCCTCGATAAGTAAAGGTGATCCCCGGCCGCAACGGGTAGGCAAAGAAGGGCGCCGTCTCGATTTTCTGCGCCCAATGACTCTTCGGCGGGGTGATGTCCTTCGTGCCGCAGTCGTCCAGCTTCGTCAGGTCGAAGTCGCCTTCGACCACAGCCTCGTTGAACTCGCTAACGGTTGTCTCCAGTACCTCCGGTTCCAGGCCGAAGACGCCGGCGATCTCGCGGATCGAATCGGCGCGGATCGGCGGATAGAGGGACGGGATGAACTCATCCATCACCTTGGCATCGACTATCGAGTAGGCGATCTGATCCGGCTGCCGCGCGATCAGGCCGCCCCAGGTCGCGTAGCGTTTGGGCCAGAAGTCCTCGCCCTCGTCGTAAAAGCGCTGGCCGAATTTGTTGACCACAATGCCCAGCGGCACGCTATCGAGGCGCGTCACGATACCGCCGTCGAACTGCGGCCCGCGGGCATCGACGGCGACAGCGTGGAACTCCTTCGGGTTGCCGATAGCCCTGGCGCCGGCGTCCAAGAGACAGCGCAGGGGCCGGCCGAGGTTGTAGGGCGTTCCCCGGATCGCGAAGTTGTGGGCCGCTTCGCCCCAATACTCTGCCATCCAATCGAGGTTGGCCTCGAAGCCGCCGGAAGCCACCACGATCGCCTTCGACCGCACTTCCTCGCCGGTCTCGCCGTGGCTGTAGACGGAGGCGATGCGGTCGCCGTCCAGCTCGATCTCCTCGACCGGCGAATCGTATTCGCAGACGACGCCCAGTTTCTCGGCCGTACGGTAGTAGGCGTTCAGCAACGCCTTGCCGCCGCCCAGGAAGAAGGCGTTGGTGCGCGATAGCTGCAAGGTGCCACGCAGCGGCGGTTGCCAGCGCACCCCGGCCGTCTTCATCCAGGTTCCAAGGTCCTCTGACGACCGGATCGTCAGGCGAGCCAGCGTCTCGTCCGTCTCGCCGCCTGTGACGCCCAGCAGGTCCTTGTAGAACTCTTCCTCCGTATAGTCATCGACCAGGAAGTTGTCGTTGCCGATATGCATCTGGCGCACGTTGCGGGTGTGCCTGCTGTTGCCGCCGCGAAAGTCCTGCGGCGCGGCCTCCAGCAGCAGCACGGACGCGCCGGCGCGCCTCGCCTCGATGGCGGCGCAGAGCGCGGCGTTGCCGCCTCCCACAATGAGCACATCGACTTCGCGCAACCAGACCTCCTGACCCGCAGTCTACCCGCGCCGCCTCTCGCGGGCCAGTCGCAACGTTGACAGAGGGCGCTCCTGACTCTAGATTCACGCTGGCCCGTGCGTCTGTGGTGTAGGGGGGCGGGGGCTGGGAGGACACCACTTTCAATATCGAGAGCACGAGGAGGATAACCTTGCAGATACTGGTCGTAGAGGTGCACATCAAGCCGGAGATGCGCGAGCGCTTCCTGGCGGCGATTACCGAGGACGCGGAGCATTCCGAGCGCGACGAGCCCGGCTGCCTGCGCTTCGACGTGCTGCAAGACACTGAGGACGAGGACACCTTCTTCTACTACGAGGTGTACCGTGACGAGGCGGCGCTGCAGGCGCACCGCGATTCGCCGCACTTCAAGAAGTACTTCGACCAGGTTGGCGGCTTCCTCTCATCGCCGACCGTCCGCCACGTGGTGCGCAATGTCCACCCCGGCGACGCTGCCTGGCGCTGACGTCATGGCCGAGACCGAGATCATGCAGCGTCTCTCCGAGTACGTTGCGGCCGCTGCCAAACAACCGCTGCCGCCCAACGTCCTCGAGAAGACGAAGCACCACGTCCTCGACACCATCGCCTCGATGGTCTCCGGCTCGACACTGCTGCCGGGCCAGCAGGCTGTGTCCTACGTGCGCGGCCGTGGCGGCGTCGCCGAGGCGTCCGTCGTCGCCTCCGGCCTCGTTACCAGCATCGAGAACGCGGCGCTGGCCAACGCCATGCTTGCCCACTCTGACGAGACGGACGACTCGCACGCCTCGCAGCATCACCCCGGCTGCGGCATCGTCCCGGCTGCCCTTGCCATGGGCGAGCGCGAGGGGGCGTCCGGAGCTGCCTTCCTCTCCGCCGTCGCTCTCGGCTACGACATCGGCGCGCGCCTCAACCAGTCGATGGTCGCCATCGACTTCCGCGAAGCCGGACACGCGACCCATGCCTTCGGGGCGCTATTCGGCGCCGGGGCGGCAGCGGGCTCGCTCGCCGGCCTCGACCCGCGGCGGGTGCGCTACCTCTTCTCGTACCTCGTACAGCAGGCCTCGGGCGTTGGCTCCTGGGTGCGAGACAAGGAGCACGTCGAGAAGGCCTTCGTCTTCGCCGGCATGAACGCCCGCCACGGCGTCGAGGCCGCCTCGATGGTCCAGCACGGCTTCACGGGCGAGGAAGACCCCTTCGATGGCCTGCACGGCTTCTACTTCACCTTCGGACGCGGCCTCAATCCCAACCCGGACGAGCTGGTCCGCGAGCTTGGCTCCGACTACGAGATCCTCCGGACTAACATCAAGCGCTGGACCGTTGGCTCGCCGATTCAGGCCCCGCTCGACTCCCTCCTGGAGCTGATCCGCAGCCACGGCGTCCAGGCGGAGCAGGTCGAACGTGTGGTGGTGCGCGTTTCCCACACCGGCGCCAACACCACCAACGACCGCACCATGCCGGACATCTCCATGCAGCACATGTGCGCCGTCATGCTGCTCGATGGCATCGTCACGTTCGAGTCGTCTCACGATGAGGAGCGTATGCATGACCCCGCCACGGCCGATCTACGTAGCCGCATTGAGCTGCTCGGCGACGACGAGCTGCAGCGCCTGCTGCCGGAGCGTCAGGGCATCGTCGAGGTCCAGCTCAAAGACGGACGGACGCTGAGCCATCGCACCATCTCCGTCCACGGGACGGCCGAGAACCCGATGAGCACCGAGGAGGTAGACGAGAAGTGCTATCACCTCATGACGCCGGTGCTGGGCGAGCAGCGCTCTCGCTCTCTCTGCGACGCCGTCTGGAGCCTCGATAGCCTGCCCAACCTGCGTGACCTGCGCTCGCTGCTGATGGCCTAACCCAGACGATCCGTAGGGGTCGAGCGTGCTCGACCCCTACGGATCACGAATGTCGGAGCAGTACGATCTCCACAAGACCGTAAGCGATGCGCCATCTAAGATCGTGCCAATGTCACGGCTGCGGCCGTCGAAGGAGAAGCACCATGGAGAAGACCGACACGATCACCGGCGCCCAGGCGATGGTCGAGTGCTTGCTACGCGAAGGCATCGAGCACGTCTGGGGCATACCGGGCACCCAGAACCTGCCTTTCCTCGACGCGCTGCGTGACACGCCGCAGATCCGCTTCATCCTCACCCGCCACGAGCAGGGCGCCGCGTTCATGGCTTACGGCTATGCCCGCGCCGCCGGCCGGCCCGCCATCGTCACGGCGACGGAGGGCCCCGGCGTGACCAACCTCGCGACCGGCATCGCCGCTGCCTACAAGGGCTACGTGCCGCTGCTCAGCATCTCCGGCCAGCAGGAAGAGCACGTCCGTGAGCGCGACGCCAACCAGGACATTGACCAGACCACGTTCTTCAAGCCGATTACGAAGTGGGCCTACTCGATCCCGTCCGCGGCCAAGCTGCAGGAAGCGACGCGACGCGCCTTCCGGACGGCTCTGGCGGAGCCTCTGGGGCCAGTACACCTCGACGCCTCTCGCGATGTCTTCCTGGAGCACACGACGCGGCAGGACTGGGCGCCGGGGTCGTATAGGACTACGGCCCTCCCGGATGTGCCGGTGGCGTCAATAGACGAGGCGATGGCAGTGCTTTCGAAGGCGGAACGGCCGCTGTTCATCGCCGGCGGCGGCGTCCTGCGCGAGGGACAGACCGAGGCAATGATCGACCTCGCCGAGCGCAGCGGCATCCCGGTCGCCACGTTCCAGTACTACCCGGACTCCTTCCCGACGACGCACCCCAAGGCGCTCGGCATGCTGGGCCGCAACGGCTGGGGCAGCGCCAACAAGGCCGCGCCGCGGGCGGACGTGGTCGTGGCGATCGGCGCCCACATCGACTACTACTCTTCGACCTTCAAGTACGGCGTCTTCACGCCGGAGACCAAGATCATCCACCACAACCCGGTGGGCACCGACATCGGCGTGGTGTATCCGGTGGCGGCGGCGGTCACGGGCTCGACGCGCAGCTTCATCGAGGGGCTGTCGGACCGCATCGCCAAGAGCGGCCAGCGCTGGGAGTGGCTGGACGTGGGGAAGGCGCGCTCGCAGTGGGACATCGACCGCGACATGGTGGCGGCGCCGGCCAAGCCGATCCCCGGCGGTTTCATCGCCAAGACGATGCGCGCGGTGCTGCCGAAGAACGGGCTGATGATCGTCGATGCCGGCAACGCGGGCAAGCACGTCCGTCCCCTCTACGACACCTACGAGCCGGGCACCTTCATGTCGATCGATGACTGGGCTTCCGTGGGTGGGTCCTTCCCGATCGGCATCGGGGCCAAGGTGGCGCGGCCGGACCGGCCCGTCATGGTGACGGTGGGGGACATGGGCATGATGTGCAACATCGGGGAGCTGGAGACGGCGGTGAGGGAGGACATCCCTGTGGTCTGCGTGGTCTTCAACGACAACGGCCTCGCCAACGAGCGGGCTTATCAAAACGAGCTCTACGGCGGCCGCTTCTTCGCGGTGGACTACGGTCAGGTGGACTTCGGGGCGGTGGCGCGGACGCTGGGGGCGCACGGAGAGCGAGTCGAGGAGCCGGCGGACCTGGAGGGGGCGCTGAAGCGGGCGCTGGACAGCGGCCGTCCGGCGGTGGTGGATGTGGCCATCGACCGGGACAACCTGGCGCCGGTGGTGTTCAGGCCGTAAGGTTTGATTGTCTGATTGTTGGCGGTTTTTGTTCTTAGGTCCTGAATCTGGTCGATGGGCCGGCGAGTCTGGCTGTTGTCGCCGCGGGGATTGATCGTGCGGACACGTTTTCGCGCCCCGGGGGGTGCGGCGTGAGGATGGCTTGGGGCGAGGGCGGACTGACACAGGGTTAGGGTAGGGCGAGCCGTGGGCTAGCTCCGAGGGGTGGATGGCGCGCCGGGTATGACGGGAGAGCGCACACCCTCACCCTCCCCTCTCCCTGCGAGGGCGAGGGGATTGGTACGAGCTAGTTGGCGATTGTATGGGGCTTCACTAGAGACGGGAGATCAAAGGTTGCTTCGCCGTCTTCGACTGGCTCGCAATGGCGGATGGGGCCTCGGCTGTCGTCGATGGCATCGTGACGGCGGAGGGCGTCGTCGTGGTGGAGGGCGCCGGGCATATGACGGGAGAGCGCACACCCTCACCCTACCCTCTCCCTGCGAGGGCGAGGGGATTGGTACGAGCACGTCCTTCGACAGGCTCAGGATGCCATGGGGATCGTTTGCGGCGATGATGTGGCTTTAGGCGCATACGGTGGTGTCAAAGGTTGCTTCGCCGTCTTCGATGATTCGCAATGGCGGATGGGGCCTCGGCTCGTCCTAACCGGCGGGGGCGCTGGACTTCATGAGGACGTCGGCCTGGGGCGGAGAGAAGCCCTGGTAGCCGCGGTGGCGCTCGGTTAGCTCCAGGACGCTGAAGGCTTTGCCGTCCTTGGTCTCGGCGACGCTGAAGATCTGACGCAGGTCGCTGCCGGGGTCGCCGATGATCGTCCCGGCGAAGGCGACGCCGCGAGCCTGGAGCTGGCGGATGGCGACCTCTATGTCCTCGACGCGGACGGCGATGTGGTGGAAGGTGTTGTCGCCGAAGGCCTCCACCCAGGCGGGGATGAGGCTGGTGCGGCCACGTTCGTCCAGGTAGGCCTGGTCGATGAAGAGGGCGGGGTAGCCCTGGAGGCGGTAGACCTTGGCGTACCAGTCCTCAAAGTTGAGGGTCTCAGAGTAGACGTAGCCGAGATCGACCCATTCCTGGGCGCGGCGGTCGATATCGAAGGTGCGGATAGTGAGGTGGTCCATGACGGGCCAGAAGCCGGCGCCGGTGTCATCCAGCGCGACTTTGAGGATGCGGGCGGCGCCGTTCTGCGCCAGGTAATCGGCGACCATGCGCTCGATGAGGGTGTCGAGGGCGCCTGCTTTCTCGGACATTGAGGGCCTCCTGGTTCGGTTTAGATTCCTCGAAGGGCTGGCCGAACTCATCCTTCGAGAGCCTCAGGATGAGCGGTGTTGTGTCAAACGATAAAGGCCCGCCCCGAGGACAAGCGAAGCGTCAGTGCGTTGCGGCCGGGCTGGGGATGTCTTCGATGTCGAAGGGGAGGAGGATGCCGCCCATGCCCTCTTCGCGCCAGTTGTACTCAGGCACGTCGACGTAGACTTCGATCTTGTTGCCCTCGGGGTCGCGCAGGTAGAGGCTGCGGGTGATGGCGTGGTCGGCGCTGCCGACGACCTCGACGCCCATGGCCTTGGCGCGGTCGTAGATGGCGCGGACGGACTCGATGTTGTCGGCGAGAAGGGCGAGGTGGTCGAGGCCGACCTCGGTGCCGTTGGGCAGGGCGCCATCGGGGGCGGCGTAGAAGACGGCGAGGTCATGGTGGTAGTTGCCGAAGCGGAAGAAGATGCCGAGGTCGGTCTCGGCGCCGATCTCCATGCCGAGGACTTCGTGGTAGAACCACTTCGCCTTTTCGAGGTCTCGCATGCGGATGACGGCGTGGCCGACGCGTTGAATACCCACAGTTCTGCCTCCTGAGTCTGGCTCAGCGTGTATAGAGATTTTCGAGAAGAGTATACAGCGGGAGGGTTAGGGGTTGGAGGTTGGGGTGTTAATACTCTGGTGAACCCCGGGGCATGGGCGAAGGATGCAGTTGTGCGGCCGAGGTGGGTTACGAGACCCCAGCCTGGAAGGCTGGGGCATGAGGGCGTTCTTTGAGTTGACGGGACCGAAGGAGGGCGGCGAATAAGGGACTGATCTGCTGATGGGGATTTAGCCCGAGGTTGCTTCGTCGCTGGGCGCTCCTCGCAAAGACGGATTGGGTGAGGGTTGCGTCCTTCGTTGCAGGACAGCACCCCAGCCTGGAAGGCTGGGGCATGAGGAGGCGCTTCGAGTTGGCTGGGGCGGGAGGTAAGGGTGCGAATACGGGACTGATCTGCTGATGGGGTTTAGTCCGGGATTGCTTCGTCGCTGGGCGCTCCTCGCAAAGACAGATCGGGGTTGCGATGGTCGTTGCGAGGTATGTGGAAGTAGCGGCGGCGCATGAGAAGGATGATGCTGGTAGGAGGAGCAGTACCCGGCCTGAAGGTGGGGGCAAGAGGTAAGGCGCTGCTTTGACGCGTCATACCTCGGGCTGAACCCCGAGGCATGATTGGGCGGCTTAGCCACGGGTTTCAACCCGCGGTTGGATGAGAGCTAGGCGACGACGGAGATGCGGTTGTCGACGAGGTCTTCGAAGGTCATGTCGTCGTTGATCAGGTCCCAGCTCATCATCCATTCGTAGGTGCGGCGGAACTCGGCCTCGGAGTAGGGGGCGGGTTCCGCGTAGCGCAGCCGGGGCAGGTGAAAGTCCTCCGGCTTGAGGCGGTCGAGGTGGGGCGGGACCTCATCGATGAGGTAATGGAGGTACTTGGGCTTGTCGGCGTTGAAGAGGCGGACGGCGCGGCTCATGGCCCGCTGGAGGGCTTCGTAGGTCGGCTGGTCCATATCGGGAGAGGCGATGTCGGCGCCGATGTAGTGGGCTTCGCCGAGGCTCTTGCAGCCGTTCTTTTCGGCCAGGGCGATCCAGGGCTCCATGAGGCCGACGGCATCGACCTTGCCGGCCATGAGGGCCTCGTAGCGCTCCAGGGGGCGGCCGGCGTGGACGACGTTGATCTCGTCGCGGTGGAGGAAGCCTTCGAGAAACATGAGGGCGAGGTAGTGGGAGCCGGCGTGGAAGTTCACGCCGACGACCTTGCCGGCGAGCATCTGGGGGTAGTTGATGGGCGAATCGGGGCGGACGAGGATGGCCTGGGTGCTGACGGCGGCGCGCTTGCCGACGATGAGGCCGCCGCGCTGGCTGTCCTGAGTGCGGCGCACCTGGCCCCACTCGCAGGCGCGGTAGAGCTCGCAGGCGCCCTCTTCGAAGATCAGGTGGACGCCGATCGAGTCGACGAGCTTGGGGTCCTGGACAAGGTCCTGGCCGGTGATCGTCGCCTTGCCATCGCCGGCCTTGCTGAGCCAGGCGCCGCGCTGAGGGGCGTGGACGAACTCGACCTCGATGCCTTCATCGGCGAAGAGGCCTTCATCCTGGGCGATGAGCCAGGGGAGGCTGTGGACGATGCTGGTTACCTCGGTGCGGACCTTGGCCATTGTGGGCGCCCCTCTTTCGATGCGTCTTGTCGCCTAAGCTCTTACATCTGAGCCAGGATGTCAACGTGGGGGCCAATGGATTATCGACAGGTGACAGACGTGAACGGCGCTTCGGGGGCTTGGCTCATCCCTTCGTCTCGTCAACTCAGGGCAGGCTCTTCGAGTGCCTCAGGATGAGCGGGAGGACGGATACGCCTCAGGGGATGAGCGGGCCTCGTGTTCTTCCGGATAATGCGTTAGACGGGCGTGAGGTGGCGACCTAAAGGTGGCCGCTACAACCCGCGTCCCGGCGGACCCTGATACACGTTAGAGCTTGAGGAGCCTTTCGGCGTTGGCGCTGAGGATCTTGACCTTGTCCTCGGCGCTGACGGGCAGGCCTTCCATCCACTTTGTGCCGGGCGCGTTCTCGACGAAGGGCCAATCGACGGAGAAGAGGATGCGGTCGGCGCCCATCTCCAGCATCGAGCAGAGGAGGGCGGGGGTGGAGAAGTTGCCGCTGGTGGTGATGTAGAAGTGGTCGCAGAAGACCTCTTTGAAGGAGATCGGCTGGTTGCCGGGGCGGGAGGGGCGTGGTCGATGCGCCAGAGGGAGAAGGGCAGCGACTCGCCGAGGTGGCCGAGGATGATCTTGAGATTGGGGTACTCCTCGAAGACGCCGCTGAGGACGAGCCGGATGTCCTGGGTGGCGGTCTCCACGGTGAAGCCCCAGCCGGCGCCGAGGAGGGAAGGGAAGTCCTGGAGGTAGTCGCGGTAGTAGATATCGACGACGGCGGGGTGGGGGCTGGAGGGGTGGACGTAGAGCGGCACGTCCAGGGCCTGGGCGCGCTCGAAGATCGGCCAGAAGCGCTTGTCGTCCAGGAAGACGCCGTTGGTGAGGCCGTGGATCAGGGCGCCCTTGAAACCGAGCCGGGTCACGGTGCGTTCGAGCTCATCCGCCGCAGCGGTGGGGTCGACGGTGGGGAGGCTGGCGAAGGCGGCGAAGCGGTCAGGGCGGGCGGCGATGGCGTCGCGCAGGCGGTCGTTGGCGCGGATCGAGACCTCGGCGGCGATCTCGGGGTTGAGGCGCTGAGTACCGGGCGGGCCGTGGGAGATGACCTGGAGGTCGATGCCGGCCTCGTCCATCTCTTTGAGCCGGAGGGCGTCCATGTCTTCGAGGCGCTGGACGATGTTGGGGGCGCGGCTTTCGCCGGCGAAGTGGGAAACGACTTCCGAGTCCCAGTAGTGCTCTTCGAGAGCGATTACCCACGGCCTGGTCTTGTCTGCCACGCGATGTCCTCCGTTTGCTGGTTAAGGTGGTGCGGGTTGCAGCATATCGTGTTTACGGGCAGACGGGCAGACGGGCAGACGGGCAGACGGGCAGACGGGCAGACGGGCAGACGGGCAGACGGGCAGGCGGGCAGACGGGCAGGCGGGCAGGCGGGCAGGCGGGCAGGCGGGCAGGCGGGCAGGCGGGCCAAACACCGGGCTAGCGCGGGGATGCGGCGTCTAGCTGGGCGATGAGCTTCCTGGTGGGGGTCTATACCTCGGGCTGAACCCCGAGGCATGGTGGGAGCACTATCCCGCGGGTTGAAACCCGCAGCTATGACGTTGAGAGAGTGTATTCCCTGCAGGCGGGCGGAAGGCCTTCAAAGGCTGAGGATATACGACGAGCGGGAGATTGTTTGGCGGCAGTGGATTGCGCCGAGATTGCTTCGTCGCTAGGCCTCCTCGCAAAGACGGGCAAGACGCTCTCAGGTTGGCATAGCGTCGAGCTGGATGAGGAGCTTTCGAGTGGCGACCATGCGGTAGGCGTCTTCGACGATGGCGGCGATCTCGTCCCAGTCGACTGGCACGTCAAGGCGAACGCCGAGCCAGCCACGTCCGCCGACGTAGGGCGGCACGTAGAAGCGGTCCGGGTTGGCGCCGGCCAGCGCTTCCTGGGCTCCGGGAGGCGCGGCGCACCAGAAGCCGAGGACGTCATCGTGGTGGTGGTTGGCGTAGGTGACGAAAGTGGGCTTGCCGGCGAACCAGGTTGGCTCGCCGTGGCTGAGGCGTTCCGTGACGCCGGGGAGGGCGAGGCAGATGGCGCGGAGTCTGGGCAGGGGGTCATTGGAGGTCATGGGGCCATTGTAGGCGGAGGTTGTCTTCGGGTGCTGAGGCGGCGTGCTGGAAGGGATGGGTGACCGAAGGGCCGCGAGATTGCTTCGTCGCTACTCGCTCTCGCCAATCGCTCTCGCCAATCGCACCAGGGCCTGTCAGTCCACACCGAGGCCGAAAGCACGGAGGTCAGTGCATGGGCTTTGCCCCTTGCAACCCCTGGCGACCGTAAAGGTCGCCGCTACACCAAGACCAAAGGGATTACATCGTGGCGGCCGGCTTGCAACCGCTGGCGACGTAGGGTCGCCGCTGCGGGAATTTCAGTGCAAAGAGGAAGTGCGGCTTGTGCCAAAGGTCCAGATGGATGACGGGACGGGAGTTTGGTCAGGCGCGGGCGCAGGGGCGCAGCATGCTGCGCCCCTACGGCGAATCCGTCGCGGAGGCGGCAAGCTGCTATGCTCTGGCGGGGCGTCAGGAGTAACCACATGCTCAGGCTCTTTTCCCTGCTGCTTAGCCTGGCCGGAATCCTCTTCTTTGCGACCGTTGCTGCCGGGGCGCTGGTCTTCACCGGCAGCCCGGATGCCTGCGTCGATAGGGCCGTCACGCCGTCCGCCGAGGCGAGTAGTGCCCTGGTGTCTGCCTGGCGCGACTTCGAGAGCGCTGCCGTGGCCGGTGGCGCCGAGATCACGGTTACGGAGCTGCAGGCGACCTCTCGCGGCGTTGAGTACATCGAGGAGAAGGACGTGCCGGTGGAGGACCTGCAGGTCTACTTCTGCCCTGATGGCACGGCGGAGGCCTCCGGCAAGATCGTGGTTGCCGGTCTCAAGGGCAAGATCGTGGTGAGAGGGACGCTGGACCTCGGCGGCGATAAGCCAGGTATCCAGATCGATGAGATTCAGGCGGGCAACCTGCCGAGTGCCCTGGCCAAGCCCGCCATCGACCTGATCCTCAACACCGGCAATTTCCGCACCCTTGACCTCGATGTGAGGCTGACATCGATTGAGTACGGCGACGGCGCCGCGACGGTGACGGGCGAGCCGTAAGGCAGGCTAAGGCGCCTAGGCGACGCGCTGGGCTCCTTGCAGCAGGTCCTGTACCTCGGGGCGGATGCCGCGTCTGAGCGTTTCGCCGGCGAGTTCAGCGGGCTGAGGCTCGGAGAAGAAGTTGCCCTGGCCCCAACGACAGCCGAGCTCGATGAGGCGGTAGAGCTCGTCTTCGTTCTCGATGCCCTCGGCCGTGACGTCAATGTGCATTAGCTGGGCGAGGATCGAGAGAGTGCGCACGATGGTGCGGGCCGGCTGGTCCGACGTGAGGTCATGCACGAAGGAGCGGTCGAGCTTGAGGACATCGACGGGTACCTGGCGCAGATAGCTGAGGGAGGAGTAGCCGGTGCCGAAGTCGTCCAGGGCGAGCCGGATACCCAGGTCGTGGAGCTCGCGCATTTGGGGCAGCGCGGCGTCGATGTTCTGCATCGCGGCCGTCTCGGTGATTTCGAGTCGCAGGTCGCGCGGCTCGAGGCCGTGCTTGCGCAGGGTTTCGGCCACCAGGTCAACGAGGCCAGGACGGGCCAGCTGGCGGGCCGAGATGTTGACGCTGATCGCGAAGTGGGACTCATCGCCGAGAGTGTGCTTCCAGTGCGCCATCTGGCGGCAGGCCTCGTCCAGCACCCAGGCGCCGAGCTGCAAGATGAGGCCGGTCTCCTCGGCCACGGGGATGAAGGCGCCGGGCAGCAGCAGGCCGCGCTCGGGATGCTGCCAGCGGACAAGAGCCTCCATGCCGACGATCCGGCCGCCGGAAACTTCGACTTCAGGCTGATAGAAGAGCACGAACTCGCCGCGCTGCAGGCCCCGCCGCAACCCCGTCTCGACTTCCAGCCGCTCCAGGGCCTGGGCGTGCATGGAAGCGTCATAGAGGGCTACCCGGTCCTTGCCATCGCTCTTCGCCTGGTAGAGAGCGGCATCCGCCTGGCGCATTAGCTCACCCCTGCCGGTTTATCGATCTCCGGGCCGGCCACGGCCACGCCAAAGCTGGCGGTGACGTAGACGTCACGGTCCCTGAGTCTGACCGGCTCGCGCACTGCTACCAGCATTTCGTCCGCCAGCCGCATTGCCGCGGAGGTATCGATCAGGTCCTCGACGAGCACCGCGAACTCGTCGCCACCGAAGCGCGCGACGGTGTGGCCGGGGGCGGCGCAGCTCACCAGCCGCGCGCCGATGCGGGTCAGCATCGCATCGCCGGCGGGGTGGCCTAGAGAGTCGTTCACCACCTTGAAGCCGTCGATGTCCATGAAGAGGACGGCCAGCGATCGCTGGCGCACGATCTGGCTGGCGAGCGCGTGCTCGAGGCGGTCGAGGAAGAGGGCGCGGTTGGGCAGGCCGGTGAGGCTATCGTTGAAGGCTTCGCGGCGCAGATCTTCTTCCAACTGCTTGCGCTCGCTGACGTCCTGCATGCCGCCGATCATGCGGACCGCGACGCCGGCCTCGTCTCGGATGAGGAAGCCACGGTCGTAGACATAGGCTACGGAGCCATCCGCGCGGAGGAAGCGATATTCGTCACTCCAGGTCTGGGCGTTGCCGCGCCGGACGGCGCGGACGCCCTCGGCGACGCGCTGGCGGTCGTCGGGATGGATACGGCCTGAGAACCAGCCGAAGTGCTTCTCGCTGGGCTCATAGCCGAAGATCGACTTAGTGCCCTCGTCCCACCAGACCATGCCGGTGACCAGGTCCCAGTCCCAGGCGGCGTCGTTGGTGGTGCGGGCGAGGATGCGGAAGCGGTGCTCGTTGGCCTGCAGCGCCGCGTCCGCATGGGAGCGCTGGCTGACCCTGGCGAGGGAGCGGCGGTTTTCAGCCAGGAGCCAAAGACAGACGAGCGCGACGAGCGCGGCCAGAGCAGCGACAGAGGCGGTCAGGGGATTGGTGACGGCAACGGCCTGCGCCAGGCAGACAGCTACCAGCAGGCAGCAAACTACGCCGCCGCCGGCGCCTGTCAGGAGTCGTCTCACAGGCCCGGCTCTCGCAAGAGAAGGTCTCGGGGGTGCGCGATCCGGCGCGGCAGTGTGTCTCGCACGAAAGCTCTGCTCCCTCAGCCGATAGACGCCAGGTGGCGGATCGTGCAATTACGCGGCAGGTGTATTTCTTAAGTATCGGCCGCGGCGGCCCGGGCTGAACCCGCCCCGGCGGCGGCCATAACTTTCAGGTATGAGACGCTTGTTGGGCCGGTAGATTGGCGCTGTCCGGCATTCCCTTTCGTGGCAGACAAAGCGAAAGGGCGGAGACAATTGTCTCTCCGCCCTTGAGGCGCTGCTGGAGGCGCCGCGCTAGGCCGTGGCTTCGGCCCGACGGCGGCCGCCGCCTTCGCCGGTGCTGACGGGCTGGCGGGTCTCGTAGTCGATCTTGAGGACGGTCTTCTGGGAGCCGGAGCGGTTGCCGACCATGATCATCGGCTTGTCACCGGAGTTCTCGAGACGGTAGAAGGAGCCGCCGGTGATGGTGACCATCTTGCCGGGCGTGATTACTGCTTTGCCGCCGTCCGGGAAGTGCATCGTGCACTCGCCATCGATGACGATGAAGGTCTGGTCTTCGTTGTGGCAGTGCATCTCATCGTGCTCACCGGGCGCCATGTAATTATGTACCCAGGCGTGGAAGCGGTGGGTGTCGATGACGACGGTGCGTCTTGCCTTGGCCGCGACTTCGTAGATGTCGACGAGATCGATTGGCATTTTTGGTTGTCCTCCTGCGTGAGCTGATCCGGCATACGCGCCAATAGGTGTTTCGCATCGAAGTATAGGCTCACGGTATCGAGTTGCCAAGGACGTGCAGGGCGCAGATCGAGCGCCACCTCGGGCCGGGTCTAATAAAGTCCCCGGCCACGAACAATTCGCGACCGGGGACTGATGGGCTGAGAGGAGGCGTTAGAGCAGGATCTTTGCGACCACGGCGTCGTCATTGCCGCCGCTGTCCGCGTTTGTACCCTTGTAGCCGGTGACGATGACGAACTTCTTGTCAGGGCTAAGGGCGACGCCGTACCAGGCATCGGACGGGCCGCCGAGGTCGGAGATGACGTAGCCGCCCTCGCCGAAGCCGGAATCGAGCTGGCCGTCCTTGGTGAAGAGGGCGATCATGCCGTTGATGTTGGCGGCGTCACGCTTGCCGCTGCCGACGGCGAGGATGCGGCCGTCCGGCAGGACGGTGACGTTGCGGGCACGGTCGTCCTCCTTGGCGATGTCGAGGCGGGCGACGCCGTTGGCGCCGAAGCTGGTGTCGAAGGAGCCGTTGGCCTTGAAGCGGTAGACAATCATGTCGACCTTCTCGGCGGTGTCGGCGCCACGGCCGTAGCCGGCGAGGACGTAGTCGCTGCCCTGGAGGCTGACGCTGTAGGCTTCGGCGACGCCGGGCAGGACCTCCGCGGTGGCGACGCCGTTAGCGCCGAAGGTGGAGTCGAGCACGCCGGCGGAGGAGAGACGGATCACGACCGGGCGGACGATGCCGCCGCTGTTGGAGTAGCCGGCGGTGACGATCTTGCCGTCCGGCTGGACGAGGACGTTGCGAGGGCTATCGGAGCTCTTATTGTTGCCATCGACGAGCACCTTGCCGGCGTCGCCGAAGGCGGAATCGAGGGCGCCGGCGGCGGTCACGCCGAGGACGAAGAAATCTGTATCGGTGCGGCCTTCGCCCTCGCCGAGGGTGGAGCCGAAGACGGCGATCTTGTCGCCGGCCAGCCCGCCCATACCCCAGGCGTTGTCACCGACAAAGCTTGTGCCGGTGGTGATGCGGCCGGTGTTGACGTTGAAAGTGGCCACGCCGTTGGTACCGAAGGTGGCGTCGGGCTTACCGGCGCTATCGAAGCGGACGACGGCCACGTCGGTGTCGCGGGCGGCGTCACCGGTGGCGGCGGGGTCGCGCTCCACCGGGCCGGCGATGGCGACCTTGCCGTTGGACTGGATGATGACGCTGCGGGCGAGCTCAGCCGCCTTGCCGCCGATGGCGACGTTCAGGGAAGCGATGCCGCCCGTGCCGAAGGTGGTGTCAAGCGCGCCGGCGGCGGTAAGGCGGGCAACGGCCATGGCGTGGTCATCGCCCTGGGTGATGAAGCCGGCGCCGTAAATCTTGCCGTCGGGCGCGATGGCGGTGGCCATAAAGCGGTCGTGGGCGGAGGCGCTGAGCGGCAAGGGCTTGATGCCGCCGGTACCAAACGCGGTGTCCAGGGCTACTTTGCCGGCCGTCGCGGCCGGGGTCTCATTGCCAGAGCTACTGGAGTTGCTGCCGTCATCGTCATCGCTGCCGCCGCAGGCCGCCAGCGTCAGGGCCAGCGCGCCCGCCCCAAGGGCGGCGAGCAGGGTCTTCTTGAAATCTCCCACCTCTTAACCTCCTGCTATTAAATCAGATTAGTGCCATCTTATATCTTGCCTTAGAGCTAATGTCAAGCAATGATTTGGGCTAACTACAGCCCTTTTGCGAAGCTGATCCACGAGTTGAAACCCGCAACTTCGAAATTTCGAAATAAGGATGGAGGTCGTTGCGATGGGAACTGGGCTAGGAGGCGTCGCGATGGCCGGCCAGGGTGTCAGGCGCGAAGACGCGGGGGCGGAGCAGCCCCGGCGTCCGGCGTTGTCTGAGATCGCTAAGAGGAGGCGGGCAGCTGGTAGTTGATGATCTGTCGGATGTGCTCCGTGAGGAAGCTCATCAGCCGGGCTGCCAGCCAGGGCCTGATCTCGCCGGCGTTGACGAGGCGATGGAGGAGGTGGCGTTCGTGCTCCAGGATGCCGTGGGCGGGGGCGTAGGGGCCGACGCCGTGGCGCTCCGCGATCTGCTTGAGGCTGGCGCCGTTGCGCAGGCCGTGCTTGACGTCTTCAGTGCTGATGCCGATGGTCTCGGCCGCCGCGACGATGATGCTGTGCACCAGCCAGGGCCGTTCTACGCCATCGAAGGGCGGCAGGCCGAGCAGATTTTCGTCCGTCGCCGGCTCCTCGGCGTGCAGTGATGCTGCCGGGCCGAAGCTGCTCGCGGCCAGTCCCAGCACCAGCGCCAGACCCAGGCGATTCTGAATTTCATGTCTAACCTCCGTTGCTTGTGCCGGCCACCCTGGCCTGCTCACGGGTTAAATCGGTGCAGGGGGGTCCAGGGGCACGGGCGAGTCACAGAGATTTGTAAGTTCCCGGATGTTTTCGCCGGCGCCCGGATTTTCATCAAGCGCGTTTGTCTTGAGACGGAGGCGCAAAGATTGCCACGCCTCGCCTGGCGGCGATGGCTCGCAATGACAGATGCGGACGGCCGGTGTGCGGGCTGGCTATGAAAGCTTGTGAGCGAGGAGGAAGCCTTTGATCCTTCGCGGCTGGGCGCCGCTCAGGATGGCATCGAAGGGCGCCAGGTCTTAGCGCGGTGGGTTGCGGGTGGGGATGGTGGGTGTGGGGCTGGGCTGGGCAAGTCGTGAGGGTGGCGTCGTGGTTGGCGCGCCGGTGGCTGGGCGGGATGGCGTGGGCTGGAGCAGTGGGCGGGTGGTTGGCGGCGTGGACGTTGGGCGCTCGATGACGGGCGTGGGGCAGGCGAGGCCCTGGTCCTGGCAGGCCTGGCGCAGCTGGCGGCAAGCAAGGGCTTCGCCGGCGAGGCAGCTCTGGCTCAGCGCCCTCAGGCGCTGTACGTCGCCGTCCGCGGCGCGCTTGATGATGCCGTCACGGGCGGCTTCGCAGATGCCGGGTTGGCGGTCGCAGAAGTCGCGCAGATCGACGCAGGCGGCGTTATCGGCCTGCTCGCAGCGGTTTCGGATCTCCTCCAGGAGGGTGATCTGGGGAAGGTCCTGAGTCAGATCCTGAATGCGGCGGCGGATGCGCTCACAGGCGGGGGCGCCGTCCTGACAGCGATCGGCGTATTGGCGCAGTAATCTATCGACTTCGCGGCAGACTATCGGATTTTCGGCGCACCAGCGGCGGGTTGCGGCTTCGGCGCGCAGCTCCAGCCGGGCCGCGAGCACGCCGCCAGCGGCCAGCCGTTCACCCCGGACGAGCAGCATCTGTCCGGCTTCGATGGCCGAGGTATCGAGGGGCGAGCCGGTGTCGTCCTGGGCAGCGGCGTCAGAGGCGATGGTCACGGCCTCGATGCCGTCCGCCGTTTGCAGGGTGAGCCTGCCATCGACGTTTTCGAGGACGATGCCCTCCAGCATCGCCGCTGCCGCCTCGTCCGGCCCGCCGGCGCCGCCGAAGAAGCCGAGGGCAATGAAGGCGACAAGAGCGATGCTGCCCGCGAGGGCCGCGGCCGGGAACAGCGAGCGCCAGAAGGCGATACGGCGTGGCGGCGCTTGCGCCAGGCGCCCGGCGCGGGCAGTGCCGAGGTCGCGTTGAAGCCGAGCCAGGGCTCTGTCCCCGGCCGGCTCCGGCAGGCTATCGTGGAGCTCCTGGGACGCGGCAACCAGCGCCAGGTCTTCTCGCAGGCGGGCCGCGTGCTCTGGGTGCCGCGACACGGCGGCGTCGATGGTGGCGCCCTGCCGAAGCGCGGCCAGACTCTCTTCAAAGGCGTCCTCGTAGTCGATTTTCATAGCCTGCTA
>WHTK01000046.1 GCA_009377745.1 Dehalococcoidia bacterium | reverse complement strand
GAAGAAGAAGCCGAGTAGCAGCAGCGCCAGGATGAAGTTGATAACCGCATAGACGGCGAGCACCCAGTTACCGAGCTCGAACTCACGCCAGATCAGGACCTCGGTCGCGACGATGACGAGGTTGATCAGCGCTAGTGGGATGAGCATCTTCCAGGCGAAAGCCATGAGCTGGTCTATGCGGAGACGCGGCCAGGTGCCGCGCAGCCAGATCAGGCCGAAGTAGAAGAAGTACATCTTGCCGATGAAGATGATCCAGGGTGGGATGTAGTTGTCCGCGCCGTAGAGGGAGTAGCCGCCGAAGAAGAGGCTGGCCATGATGCCGGACACCGCGAGCGAGTTGATCAGCTCAACGGCGTAGAAAAGGCCGAACTTCATGCCCGAGTACTCGGTGTGGAAGCCGGCGACGATCTCCGATTCCGCCTCGGCGATGTCTGCCGGGGTGCGGTTGAGCTCGGCGGTGGCGGAGATCGCGTAGATGAAGACCGGCAGGGGCAGGAGGAAGGCGAGCCAGGCGTCATACTGGCGCTGCCAATCGATGATGCCGGGGATGCTCATAGTGCCTGCGAACAGCACCGGGGCCAGCAGGGCCAGGACCATGGGCACCTCGTAGCTGATGGCCATGGCGATGATCCGCATGGCGCCGAGGAGGGCGTACTTGTTATTCGAGGCCCATCCGGCAATGAAGATCGCGATCGAGGTGATCGAGGAAAGCGCCAGCAAGTAGAGTACGCCCACGTTGAGGTCGGCGTAGACGAGGTCTGGCGCCCAGGCGAAGACGGCGAAAGTCAGCATCGCGGGGATGAATACGAGGATCGGCGGCAGGTTGAACAGCATGCGATCGCTGACTCGCGGCTGCAGGACTTCTTTCTGGATCAGCTTGATGGCGTCGGCGACGGGCTGGAGCAGTCCCCAGAGGCCAACTCGGTTGGGCCCACGGCGGACCTGAATGCGGCCGATGATGCGGCGCTCCAGCCAGACGTTGGCCAGGGCGCCGAGGCCGACGAAGCTGAGGATGGCTGTAGCGCTGATGACGGCGCTGATGACGTAGACCGCCTCGTCTCCAAGGTGGTCGGCGATGAAGTCGTAAAGGTCGTTGAAGGGGTCGAAGTTGTACCAGGCGTCGAGGAGGAGCTGGATCATCGGTCGATCTCGCCGACGTTGATGTCGAGGCTACCGAGGATAACGATGGCGTCCGAGAGGGTCAGGCCGACGGTCAGCTCTTTGAGCACGCTAAGGTTGATGTAGGAGGGCGAGCGGACGTGGAAGCGATAGGGCGCGGGGCCGCCATCGCTGACCAGGTAGAAACCGAGCTCGCCCTTGGGTGATTCGATGCGGACGTAGGCCTCCCCGGGCTCAGGTTTGAGCGCCAGAGGCACGGGTGTGCTGACGGGGCCGGCCGGCAGGTCGGCAAGGGCCTGCTTGATGATGCTTACGCTCTGGCGCATCTCCTCCAGCCGGACGATGAACCGGTCGAAGCAGTCGCCGTTATGGCCGACGGGAATGTCGAAATCAAAGCGGTCGTAGAGGCTATATGGGTCGGCCTTGCGGATGTCCCAGGCGATGCCGCAGCCGCGCAGGAGCGGGCCGCTGGCGGCGGCGTTGATCGCCACGTCGGGCTTGAGGACGCCGACATCGCGGGAGCGCGCGAGCAGGATCTCGTTATCAAGCAGCATCGACTCGTACTCGGAGATCCGGTCCGGCATCTCGGTCATAAGAGCATCGATTGCGGGGTACCACTCGTCCGGCACGTCAAAGGCGACGCCGCCGATGCGCATGTAGTTGGTGGTGAGGCGGGCGCCACAGGTCATCTCGAAGAGGTCGAGGATCTTCTCGCGCTCACGGAACATGTACATCAGGGGAGTCTGCCAGGCGCCGCAGTCGTTGACGAAGGTGCCGTTGGCCATGCAGTGGGAGGCGATGCGCTGGAGCTCGGCGAAAATGACGCGCAGGTAGGAGCCGCGCTCCGGTACCTCGACGCCGGCCAGCTTTTCGGCGGCGAGGCAGTAAGCGAGGTTGCCGGTCATGGCCGCGAGGTAGTCCATGCGGTCCGTGAAGGGGATGTTCTGGGTGAAGGTGCGCTCTTCGGCAAGCTTCTCCATGCTGCGGTGGAGGTAACCGAGGATCATCTCGGCGTCGATGATGCGCTCGCCGTCGAGGGTGACGCGCAGACGGAAGACGCCGTGGGTCGATGGGTGCTGTGGCCCAATGTTTACGATGTAGGGCGGCGTATGGAGGTTAGTCATGCCTGCCTCCCCTCCTCCACCCCACCCAGGGCAAACGGGCAAGCCTCGCCTTCCGAGGCATCGATCCCCGCGGGACGAATCCCACAGATGTAGCTGATGCCACACCGATCATGTGGACGGCCCTTCCGGAGGCGGGATATCGGCCGTGCCACCGGCGAGGGATGGATCGTCGCCGGCGCCCTGGATTGGGGCCTCCGCCTGCGCTTCGGCGTCCTGGGCGGCGTTTTCGGCCAGAGCTTCGCGCTGGGAGGAATCCGGGTCGGAGATCGGTAGCGCCGGCTCCGGCGGCAGATCCAGGCGCGGCACCGTGGGCGCGGAGGGCGCTTCCGTGTCCTGCAGGGCTGGGTAGCCGCGCTGGCCCTGGGGAAACTCGAAGGGGAAGCGCTGCAGGCCGGGCTTGTAGCCACCGGGCAAGGCCAGGAAGTCCTTGCGCAGCGGGTGGCCGGGGAACCCCTCCCAGAGGAAAATCCGCTTTAGGTTCGGATGGTTGGTGAATGAAATACCCATTAGGTCGTAGACCTCACGCTCCTGCAGGTTGGCGGCCATCCAGACACCATTGACAGAGGGCACCACCGGCATGGCGTGGTCGGCGGCGCGGGCCTTGAGCGTGAAAGTATGGTTCTTGGCCAGGGATGAAACCTGATAGACGACGTCGAAGTAATCCTCCCAGTCGACGCCGAGGAGGGTGTTGAGAAACTTGGCGTCCAGCTCCGGGTCGTCACGCAGGAAGGTTGCGACCTCGACAATGCGCTCGGCAAGGACGGTGACGGCGGTCTCGGTCAGCTCCACGATGGCGCCGGGGAAAGCTGCTTCGATGCGCTGGGCGACGGTGGCGGCCGGGATGACGGCAGTGGTCATTCGCGGTCACCACCGTCAGCGGCTCGAAGGCGAATTAGCGCCATTCGAGGGCCTTCTTACGCCAGGCGTAGATATAGCCGATAGCGAGGATGCCAATGAAGGTCAGCGCCTCGATGTAAGCGACGAGCAGCAGGTCGGGGAAGGCGACCGCCCAGGAGTAGAGGAAGACGACCTCAACATCGAAGACGACAAAGATCAGGGCGACGAGATAGTAGCGGAAGTTGAACTGCACCCAGCTGTCACCCTCAGTCTCTACGCCGCACTCGTAGGTGTCCATTTTGACCGGGTCCGGGGCCTCCGGCCGAATGCGCAGGAGCCGGAAGAGGTAAGAGATCATCAGCGGCAGCGACGGGAAGAGAAGGGCAAAAAGCAGAAGGATGCCGATGCGTCCGAACTCGTCTAGCACAGGGTCCCCACGATTGTGAATTATGTCCCGAAGTCGGCGTAAATATAGCACCGGCCCCTACTAGGGACAAGGCATCGCTGAATCTACGGCAGGTCTCGTAAACGGCAGAGTTGCCAGGCAATGCAGGTCACACGGCCACGGCGCCCGCCAGCTTCGGTAGAGGGTCGAAATACTCAGGCCTCATCTGGAATCGCAATGTCCTGACTCGGAGACTGAGACTGGCTGCAAGCGAGACACGCCTCGTTTTAGCAGGTGAGGAGCACCGATATGCGAAGCGCGGGAGTGATCCCTCCAACGTCCTGTACGGGAGCGACGACACGGCCACGCTAGCCGGCCGCCCGCTGATCGACTGGCGCCGGTGGCTGCACAACCATCCTGCGGCACAGTCGCTACTCATCGGGCTAGCATGCTCGCTGGCCTGGCCAACAGCGACCGCGCTGGTGCGGATGCTACCCGGCTTCACGGGCTTCTACGGCATCCCATTCGCGCTGGCGGCCGTGGTTGTCGCGGCCTGGCACGGGGGCCTTATCGCCGGTCTGACAACTACAATTATGTCGAGTGCCCTGCTCTACCTCCTGCTGCCGGCGGTGCGGATGCTAGACGTGGAGCAGGAGACTGTATGGCACTTGATCGTCTTCACGATCATCGCCTTCCTGCTAAGCGACTTCGAGGCCCTCAAGCGTGACAAGCAGGATCGCCTGCGCTGGGAGAAGGCCAGCCGCGACGAGTTCCTCGGCATCATGTCCCACGAGCTGCGGACGCCAATGACGATGGTCTACAGTGGCGTCCGCATCCTGCGCCGGCGCTGGCGAGGTCTGCAGGAGCCAGACCGCGATGAGCTGCTCCAGAGTATCGAAGAAGAATCCGAGCACCTTGTAAACATGACGGAGGACCTGTTGAGCTTGGCGCGGCTCGATGACGGCCGGGTAGCGCGGGAGCCGATGCTTGTCCTCCGCATCGTCGAGCGCACGGTCGCGGCGCATCAGGCGGGACGGCCCGAGCGGCAGCTGGATCTATCGCTGCCAGAAGAGTCTTGGGTGGCGATGGGCCAGGAGCGCTACCTGACGGCGGTGCTGCGCAACCTCCTGACTAACGCCGACAAGTATAGCGCCGCCGGCCCGCCGATCAGCGTGATCGCGTCAAGGCAAGCTGGGCGCGGCACGATCCGGGTTCGAGACCGCGGCCGTGGCGTCAGCGAAAGCCAGCTAGAGGCGATCTTCGAGCCGTACTACCGCGACCCGTCCCTGCCGGCGGGACCGCGTGGGCTGGGCATGGGACTCTCGCTCTGCAAGCGCGCCGTTGAGGCAATGGGCGGGTCGATCTGGGCGACGCGCATCGAGGGTGGTGGCCTGGAAGTGGCGTTTGCCCTGCCTCTGGTCGAAGACGTGGTCAAGGCTCAGCCGCCGGTCAAGGAGTCCAGGTAGGTCTGTGCCAACGGTGATAGTTCATAGCCGATCGTGGTTACGAGTTGGCCCTCTACAGCGACAGAATTGCAGGCCACCTCGTTGCGACACGTCTGCAATCATCTAACCCATGACCGACCGTACGCTGGCGATAGTGTGATTTGCCATCCTGTAGGTGGCCTCGCCTCACAACGGGCGGAATGCGCGAGGCACGTAATTCTCCTGGGCAGGCCTTGTTCTGTCTGCGCAATCTAAGGGAGGTAGGTAATGAACACGAACATTCGACCCAATCTCTGGTTTGACACCGAAGCTGAAGAAGCGGCGCGCTTCTATACTGGTGTCTTCAAGAACTCCAAGCTGGGAGCGATCTCTTACTATCCTAACGTGGGCCAGGAGATAACCGGGAAGCCTCCCGGCTCGGTACTGACGGTTGAATTTGAGCTCAACGGTCAGCAGTTCGTTGCACTAAACGGTGGCCCGGACTTCAAGTTCAATGAGTCTATTTCCCTGGGGATCGACTGTGCCGACCAGGCGGAGGTCGACTACTACTGGGACAAACTCTCCAATGGAGGCGACCCATCGGCGCAGCAGTGTGGTTGGCTGAAGGACAAGTACGGCGTCTCCTGGCAGGTAGTCCCAATAGTGCTATACGCAATGCACAACGATCCAGATGAGGCGAAACGGGAGCGCGTCTTCAAGGCAATGCTGGACATGAAGAAACTCGACCTTGCTGGCCTTCAACAAGCCTTCGAGGGTTCGATGGCAAGTCGCGCCAATTGATTCTCATTCATCAGGGTGTTATTTGCTGTAGTTAAGCCTAAAGCCGCAGACGTGGTGGCCACTTGATAAGTGGACTTACGATGTACAGGCTACAATAGGAATGGCCAGGAGGACGGGCGACCGCCTCGGTCTTTGGACCGGGGAGGAAAGTCCGAGCTCCACCGGGCAGGGTGCTGGGTAACTCCCAGGCGCGGTGACGCGACGGAAAGTGCCACAGAGACAGACCGCCTATCTGGAAACGGATGGGTAAGGGTGAAACGGTGCGGTAAGAGCGCACCAGCGGCCGGGTGACCGGTCGGGGCCAAGGATGGCCTCCCATCGCTTTCGGGCGGTGGGACTGGGCAAACCCCACTCGGAGCAAGACCGAATAGGAGGGCTTAAGGGACGCCCGGCCTGCCCTCGGGTTGGTCGCACGAGGCTTCGAGCAATCGGAGTCCCAGATGGATGGTCGCCGTCCCTCTTTCGAGGGGGACACAGAACTCGGCTTATAGTCTTGCTGGCCAGGGGCGCTCTCACGAGCGCCCCTTAACTTTGTGACGAGTACCTGAAGTCGCTCCGGACGCCGCCTCGGCGGTGTGGGGCTGAGTAGATACCGCCTTCAGAGGCTATTCGAGGATTTCGATGATGCCGTGGCGGCCCACCAGGGACTGCCAGCGATAGCCATCGGCCGGGTGGTACCAGAAGATGTCCACCCAGGTGTTGGCGAGGAGGCCGCGGTCTTCGCAGATGTAGACGCGGTTGGTCGGGTCGCCACTGATGACAAACTTGGTGCCGATAGCGAGGTTCCAGCTGCAAGCAGCGGCGCCTTCGTAGACCTTACGGCCGTTGTACATGGCGCCACAGAAGCCCTGATCGGCGCAGTCATAGAAAGTGATGTTGACGTTGCTGATCCGGCCGCGAGTGACCATGGTGTCGCGGCTGAGGGCCTGGATGCGCTGAGAGGCAATGACGAGCGGCGCGGGCGGCGGCATCTCATGGCGGGCGAAGGTGGTCTCGAGATAGGACGACGAGACTTCGGCTGAAATTACCGCTTCGGAGACTTCATCGAAGCGATGGCGCTGGGGCGAATCGGCGTAGGCCACGGCGAGGAAGGAAACAACGAGCGCGAGACCGAGGGCGGTGGTGGCAATGCCGGTGCTGACGAGGACGTAGCGCCGGAACGACAGATGCAGCCGTCTCAGACGCGCAGACCCTGTCCCGTAAGGCGTCGCGGGCGGCGCTGGACGGGTGCGGCGGTTGAAATTTGTGCGCTCATTCATAGAAAAAGGCCAGTCTGGCGGGAGGCTGGCCGTGCTTAGTTACTATCGGCAGTTCCGTGACGAGCTTTAGACGCAGCGACTGGTTCAGCAGTGCAGTGAGCAGCGCAGGCTGAACCGTAGATTCGAGGACAGACGTGATTGGCCTTACATTCAAGCGGAAGCCAAGGCCAAGGATACCGACGTCGCGTCGCGCCGCCCTACGAATACAAAGGCGCGGGCTGCCGGTGAATGAGCCCTGGCCATGGCTGCGGTCTTAAGATGGGCGCATGGAGTGGTGGCAGGCCTTCGAGGGGGCAAGGGAGATCGGCGATGTGCCGGACGTTGTTGGTCTGACGCACGATTCGCGGCTGGCGGCGCCGGGTGTGGCCTTCGCGGCGCTGCCGGGGCGCCAAGGTGATGGGCACGACTACATCGAGGCGGCGATCAAGGCGGGCGCCAGCGCTGTCGTGGTCCAGGCAGACACGGAATCGAAGTGGGGCCGTTTCGCCGGTGTGATCCCAATCGTCGTGGTGGCGGACACGCGCGCGGCGCTGGGCCCGATGGCCTCGGTGGTGCATGGCGAGCCATCGAAGCGGCTGCGGGTCATCGGAGTCACCGGGACGGACGGCAAGACCACGACCTCACACCTGACGTCGCACGTCCTGGAGGCTTGCGGGCTGGGCTGCGGCTACCTGAGCAGCGTTGGCTTCGACACCGGCGATGGCTTTGAGCTGAACACGAGCCACATGACCACGCTAGAAGCGACGATCATCCAGCCCCTGCTGGCCAGGGCGGTGGCGCAAGGCAGGCGTTCGATGGTCGTCGAGGCCTCCTCTGAGGGTCTGGCGCAGCGCCGGCTGGACGGCTGCGCCTTCGACGTGGCGGTGTTCACCAACCTGAGCCGTGACCACCTCGATTTTCACGGCACAATGGAGGAGTACCTGGCAGCGAAGGGCATCCTCTTCCAGAAGCTGGGCGAGGAATCCGGCAAGGCGTTCGCGAAGGCGGCGGTGCTGAACGCGGACGACCCAAACTCAGCCTACCTCGCCGGCCGCACGGGTGCGACACCGATCAGCTACGGACTGGGTGTGGATGCGGACGTGCGCGGGCTGCAGGTCGAAGCGGATGGCTTCGGCTGGCGGTTCAAAGTCGCGGCGGGCGGTGAGATCGCAGAGGCGGCCCTGCCGCTGATCGGCCGGTTCAACGTCTACAACAGCCTGGCGGCCATCGCCGTGGCGCGGAATCAAGGGGTGGCGTTGAAGGACGCGGCCGGGTCATTGGCGGCATTCCCGGGGGTGCCGGGCAGACTCGAGCGGATCGAAGAAGGACAGGCGTTCCGGGTGTTCGTCGACATCGCTTCGACGGCGTCGGCGCTGGAGAACGTGCTCAACGCCCTGCGCCCGGCGACGCGGGGCCGGTTGTGGGTCGTCTTCGGGGCGGCTGGCGGACGCGATGTCGTGCGGAGGGAAGGCATGGGCCTCGTGGCGGCTCGGCTGGCCGACCGGGCAGTGCTAACCAACGAGGACCCGCGTGCAGAAGACCCGGAAGCTATCATCGCGGCGATTGCCTCTGCCATGACCGAGGCGGGACGGGTCGAAGGTGCTGACTTCGTACGGATAGCGGACCGTCGCGAAGCGATCCGTCACGCCTTCGAGCAAGCCCACCCCGGGGACACGGTGCTGTTGGCCGGCAAAGCAACCGAGACAACGATGCTTATCGGCCCGGAGCAAGTGGCGTGGGACGAGCGAGCCGTGGCGCGAGAGTTGCTGCGGGGCCCGGCACACAGCACATAGGGCGCGAGATCGGCACTACTGACGCGGACGCAGCGGCGTCATGGGGACGATCTGGAGCGCCTGCACTTCCTTGATGCCCGTGACGGATGATGCGGGAACCCAGCCGTGAAAGGTCGAGCCCGGCGTAAAGACGATCGCGATCCAATCCGCGGTCTCATTGCGGCCGGCGACTTCGAGGCGGCCGTTTTGGGGCACCAGTCCGAGGACCGCATAGTTCTCGCTGGGTCCGATGTGGACGTTGGCGAGGAGACGGGCGCGGGGAAGTGCCTGTCGCAGGGTCGCGATCTCACGGTCGATCACCTCATCGAGGGCCATCGTGCCGCTTGTGGATGAGATGGAGGCAGCCGAGGTCTGGGTGACGCCCGCGACCTGCGAGATGGGGACTGCTGTCTCTCGGGAGGGATTCGGCGGGCTCAGCTGAATGACCACGATCAGATACAGGACGGCAGCCAGCACCATCAGCTTGAGAAAGACCAGAGATACAGGCGAGGCCGGCTGCTGCTCCATCACCGCCACCATTTGGTTGACCAGTCGCGTCCTTGACCGGGGCCTCACGGGGATAAGGCGTTACAGCGAGTTTAGCGCCGGGCTTAGCTGGCAATATACCGCAAAAGCCCTAAATCGTTTCGATGGGATGAAAACGGTCGCTTACGAGCCGGGACAAATGGCGATGAAGCTGCGCGTGACGCTGCCGCGCCAGCCGGAATCGGTCAGGGCGTGGACGCGATAGTAGTGGGTCACGTTGGCTTGGATGCCCGGCCAGAGGTGGCTCTCGGCGTCCGGCGGCAGCTCGCTGCTGCTGACGAAGGTGCCGGGCGCGAAGCCGTTGAGCTGGTAGCTGAGGTCGAGCCACTGGCTAGTGTCATTGGACATTGGCGCCCAGAGGAACTCGACGGTGGCGCGGTCGCCAACGCAGGTGTAGCGGGGTTGGAGCAGCTCAGGGGCATTGCAGTTGGCCAGGCTATGGGTTTCGGAGGCTCGCCAGCCTTTGGTCGTGAGGCTATGGACGCGCCAGGCCAGGGCGTTGCGCGGCAGATTACTCCAGGTGACCACCGCCTGCTCGGGCGGAATGGGACCAGGGGACCTGAAGGTGCCCGCGGCAAAATCATTGTCGAAGGGGCTGACTTCGATCCACTGAAGCAAGACCGGCAATGACGATGGCATCCAGGAGAAATCGGCTGAAAGCTGAGCGTCACAGTGGACGCTGGCGGCGAGATTGGCGGCGGCGCAGGGTGACAGGAGTCGCGCTGGGGCCGGCTGCCAGCCATCGCCGGTGCGAGTGTTGATTCGCCAGTAGACCGGCGACTTGTCAGCGGGAAGGTCTAGCCAGGTGTAGCTGGAGAGGTCTGCCGGCAGAGCGCCGGTGGTGAGGCGGGTCTCAGGCCGGAAGCCATCGTTGGCAAAGCTGACGTCGAGCCACTGCTCGATGGCGCCCGCGAGGGGAGACCATTCGAAAGTCACGTCGGCGCCCGAGTCCTGCTCCGAGCACCCGATCTGAGACTGAGGTGTCGCGGTCTGCTGCGCCGGCGAGGACGCAGCCGCGGGCGGCGATGTCGCCTCCTGGGGCATATCCGCTGGAGGCGCTTCTACAGCCGGCGTTTGGACTGCCAGAGGCTCCTGGACTACAGGCTCTTCGACGATCGCATCCACGGTCAAGGCCGGCTCATCAGGGCCACGCAGAGCTGAAACTATGGCGGCCAAGGAGAAGAGGAAGAGCAGCAGCGGTAGAAAGAATCGACGGATCATGGATTACCCCTGAGCGTTATGTCCAGTACAAGCTACTTATGCCCCATCGTTACGTCAATTGGCCAAATGTAAACGTTTCCGCAAGAAATAATGGCGCACGTGTTTGTGAAGGCGTCGAACGGATCGGCGAGAGGAAGGCAAGGGCGTAGTAGATATACTGCCCTGGTGAAGCTGCCGCGGACCTTGATGCTTGGCGAAATCGACCTGATGAAGGTTGGCAAGAGGCTGATCAAGGCCATTGGCGAAGACGACATCTCCGGCGCGGCGACCGAGCTCGCCTACCGGCTCTTCCTGGCTATCTTCCCCTTCTTCATCTTCCTGGCCGCGTTCGGCGGCTTCATCGCTGACCTGCTGGAGGTGCGCAACCCCACCCAGGAGATCATGGACTCGCTGGGCGAATCGTTGCCGCCAGACGCGGCGAGCGTGCTGCAGCGCGAGCTGGATAGCGTGATCAACTCGCGCGACCTGGGGCTCGTGTCCATTGGTATCCTGGGCGCCGTGTTCGCCGCATCGAGTGGCGTGGGGACCATCGCCAAAGCGCTAAACCGGATCTACGGCGTGCGCGAGACGCGGTCGCGCTGGAAGCGCTTCGCCCTGGCGCTGGGCCTCACTTTCCTCGGTGGCGGCTTCCTGATCGGCGGGTTCCTGATCCTGATCATCGGCCAGCTCTACGGCCTGGAGCTGGCGCAGGAGTTGGGCATCGAAGGGGCCACAGCGACGATCTTCGCCTACTCGCGCTGGCCCCTCGTTATCGTCCTGGTGCTGACAGCGCTGGCATTCCTCTACTGGGCGGCGCCGAATGTCGACCTGCCCTTCAAGTGGATCACGCCCGGCGCCGTCATAGCGACGATCGGCTGGCTGGGAATGACCTTCCTCTTCGGCCAGTACGTGGCGAATTTCGGCTCCTACAATGCGACCTACGGCACGCTGGGTGGCGTGGTCATCGCGCTGGTCTGGTTCTATCTGAGCGGGTTCGTGGTGCTGCTGGGGGCGGAGATCAACGCGGTGCTGGTTGAGGAAGTGATGCCGGAGGAGCTACCGCAGACGATGGAAGAAGGCGCGACGGCTGAGAAGGCCCTCGATGAGCAGGGGGATGCGGCAACGAGGCGGCAAGGCAGGGAGCCAGACCCGGCGGTGGCACGAGGTCCGGGGCCGTTTGCGCTGCTGGCGGGAGTAGTCGTGGCGATGCTGGCCCTGTCCAAGTTACGTGGGCGTAGCTAGAGGCAAGCGCGTCCGCGGAGTTCCCTCGATCCCGCCTGCTGGTCTGCTCACCCCCTCTGTTCGGTAAAAGAGGACCGTAATCGGCCCGTACGAACTCGACGCCCTCAGAGGCTGCGCTCAATCAAAGTAGCGTTGACGCCGAAGATTTATGAGATGAGCTACGCAACTGGCGACGTGACGGCGCGGGCGCGCGAGGTGCTGGCCTACCAGGAGGACGCGTCCAGAGAGGGCCGGCCGCTAAGCCTGCTGTTCGGAGGCGGCGTGCTTGCCATCTTCTGCGGGGCGCTGATCGGCTTGCTGGCCTATCGGACCTGGATGCTGAACGACGTGGACCCGGACTGGGCCTACGCAGGCATCGGCTGCCTGTTCGTGATTTACAGCTTCGGCTTGTTCCTGTTCAGCTACGGCTTTGAGCTGTACGACGCTGAGAAGGCGGTCCGGCTAACGCTGGTCCTGGTGCTGCTGTCCGTGGCGGCGCTGGTCGTGATGATCCTGGTGTTCACGGTGCTGGCAAAGATCAAGGCCGCAAGCTCGTTGAGTGAGGCGGCGTCGGGGTCGACGGAGAAGGCAGGACCCTACGCGCAGACAATCGGGTCGTTCTTCGGGGGACGGAGCAGTCAGAGAAGTCTGAGTCAGACATGTTTCTGGTGAGCTGCAATGGTTGCGGCGAGCGCTTCATCCCGTTGCCGCCGAGCGCGATCTGCCCTCACTGCGGCCGGGCGGCGGTCCAGGCAGGATAGGCTTCGGAAAGACTTTTCAGCATCCGGGTTAGAATCAGGGTAGCCGTCCGAGAGCGGATGGCAGATTCAAGCTGAACAATCGCCAACCGGAGAGCCTTGGACGACCGACAGAACGAAGCCCAGAAGGCCCTTAGAGATGTCGGCGAAGGGCTGACACGCATGGACCTCAAGCACGTGGCGCTGATCGCCTTTGTGATCGGTGTGCTGTTCCACGCCTGCGTGGTGTACGCGGTGCTGGATGACGGCAGCACCGGGTCAGATCCGGCGGCGCCACGGGTCGCGCCGGTTACCCAGCAGGCGACCCCAACGCCGGTGAGCCCGGTCGACCGCAGCAGTTGCGCCGAGATCCGCGGGACGGATTATCGGTCAGAGGAGGAGCGGTTGTGGTTCCAGACGAATTGCACCGGCGCCGTTACTCCCAACGGGGCGCCCGCCGTGAGGCCGAGAGCGGCTTAGCTGCCGCGGGAGCGGGCTCGGTCGAGGAGCTGCTTGGCGTCGGCACGGAGCTGTTCGAGCTGCGTTCGTAGCTCGCGCTGTCGTGTCTCGAGTTCGTGGGCCTGGTCCTGGAGCTTCTTCCTGGCTTCGCCGGTCGCCTTCTTGGCGCGGTCGCGCAGGTCTTCAGTGCGGCGCTCGATGTCCGCGAGGGCGTCTTCGACCGTCTCACGCAGCTTATCGATCGTAGCTTCCGTCCGCGACTTCTTCTCGCGGCTCTTGTAGACAATGGCGGCGGCGATGAGACCACCGAGCAGCAGCATGAGTAGGGGCATCTTCATCTCCTTACCTCGATCCTGAGCTAGACGCGGCCGGGGAGCCATACGGCCTCTGCCACTATCTCCATATTAGCGTCAGGTTTCAGGCCGATATGCCGTTGCTATGCGCCGCCGCCAAGCGGTAAGAGCTGCAGCGTCGTACGCGTGACGGCGGCTATAGCGGTGGGCGAAAAGGCGATGGGTACGCCATCACCGCGGCGCCAGAAAGGCAGCAAGTCATCGTAATGGGGCGAGAACGGGTTGCCCGACTGACCACCGGGCATTGAGAAGCGCGCTCCGTCCCAGTCGCCGGCCTCAACCACCATCCGCAACGAAGCGATGACCGTGCCCGAAGGCGAGACCGTGTTGCCATCGCCGCCCCAGGGAAAGGGGCCGCGATTGAATATCGGGGCCCGCTGACGGACACGGCCGAGAGGGTGGACGAGGGTTAAGGGCCGGACGCGTCCCCAGGTCCAGGCAGCCAGATCGGGTCCGTGGCGGGAGCGGAGGCCTGCGATGACGCTGGCAAGGGCGTCGGCCATCTCGTCCGGCCAGGCACGCTCGAACCAGCCCAGCGGCTGGTCACGCAGGTTACGCAGGACGCGGCTGGTGCGGCCGGCGGTGAAGGTCGTTACGGGCAGCAGGGCCGAAAAACCGCGTCCCCCTGCCCACTGCGCCGACCTGGGAGCTCGAGATAGGGCGATACGGCGTCGCATTTCCGCCACGAAGAAGTTGAAGACAGTGGGCCCGGTAGCCCCGGGCTCTACGACACCGTCCCAGGCGCGCAGGAGTTCGAGGGCGAGGCGGGTATCAGGCGTAGCGGGCGGGATCACGAGGACGGTGTCGCGGGCCTCACGCCAGGTGAGGGAGACGCGGTCGAACTGGAGCTGGAGAGCGGCGTCACGGGTCCAGTCGACGCGGGCGCCGAGGGCCTCCGTGATCCGGCCGGCGCGGTAGGCATCGAGCCAATCGACGCCGAGGACGGGCGCGGCCTCGTCGTCGGTCATTGGCTTATTGTTGGCGGTGGCTATGAAGCCAGCATCGGGATTGAGGAGGTACGGCATCTGGTCGAACGCGACGCTGTCAGGTAGCCAGCCGGCTTCAGGGTCGGAGCCGCGTTGAGGCAGCATGCCGAAGCCCTTGCGCCGGATTGGCACTTCACCGACGAGTTGGTAGGCGATGTCGCCGGACTTGTCGGCGTAAACGACGTTCTGATTGAGAAACGGCCAGGCGGCGAAGGGACGCCGGAACTCCTCGAAGGAACGTGCGTGACCGGCATCGAGGAAGCCGCGGACGGGCTTGGCATCCAGCCAGACCGCGCGCATGGCGATGGCGCCGACGTCGCCCTCCAGCGCCGGGCCGATTAGAGGGCCGTGTGGCGTCTCCAGGACGTCTTCGGTGACTGAAGGTTTGCCCTTCACCTCGATGATCTCGTGTCGGACCTCGCAGGGGACGAAGGCATCGCCGATTCGGACGCTGCGCCCGTCGGGGCCGATCTCCTCCATGAACAGGTCGACGGTGTCCGTAAGGGCGGCAGTGATGCCCCAGGCAGCGAAGCCGTTGTGGCCGACGCCGATCGAAGGGGAGCCGATCAGCGCAGCGCCGGTGAGCGACCAGGTAGGTGTCCGCAGACTGGCGAGGTACCAGTGCGGCGGCAGCGTCGCTTCGAGGTGGGGGTCGCTGGCCAGGATCGGGCGGCCGGAAGTAGTCCGCGAGCCGGCGATCACCCAATTATTGGAGCCGAGGGCGGGCTGATCTGGGGAGAGAGCAGGAGCTGGAGCGGCGCTTGGCGAGGCGAAGGCCGCGAAGCCGGCGATATCTGCGCTGAGACGGTCGATGGCCGGCCCGGCGAGCCCGCCCGGAGGCGAGATGACGACGTGGTCCTCAGGGTAAGCCGGGTCGAGGTCGCGCAGAGCCCGCGGGCCGTCTTCGGTCAGAATCTTGAGTCGAGACAACTCCACGTCCCAGTTGCCCGCGAGGATGAAGGACATCAACTTGGCGATGCCGATCACATCGGCGGGCTCCCAGGGCGTCGGCCTGGTGCGGAGCAGGCTGAACTCGGGTGATGGACGAGGGCTACCCGCCGTCAGACCGGCGTTGAGGCCGCGGACAAAAGCCTCGACCTGGGCGCGAATATCGGCGTCGAGGACATCGAGCTGGCGGCGCGAGGCGTCGACGAAGCCAACGCGCCGGACAAGGCGGTCGATGGCCAGCGTCTGCTCACCTACCAGGGCCGAGAGGGTGCCGCGCACGGTGCGCAGCCGCAGCTCGAGCTGAAAGGCGCGGTCCTGCGCCTGGCAGAAACCGAGTCCGAACCAGGCGTCGTCGTCCGTCTCGGCGTCGATGTAGGGTATCGAGTAGCGGTCGCGGCGGATCGTCAGGGGCGCCTGGAGGCCGGGCAGCCAGAGACGTCCCGCGGTGGCCGGTAGCCGGGAGCCAAGGAGGAGGCGCAGGATGGGGCGTCGGAAGTCCATAGGCTGAGGATTCAGGTGAAGGGCTGGCTAAGCCAGCGCCAGGCCGCCTCAACCGCCTCGACGGCTGTAAAGCTATCGAGCCAGCGAGCGTAGTGGATAGCGTACTCCTGGAAGACCTTCAGAGCGATGAGCGGCAGGCAGATCAGGGCCAGACCGTGGGTCGGGATATAGCGTGTGGCGCGGTCTCGACCGACGATGCCTGCATCGCCCCTTCGGTCGCTTTGTAGGGGCGCAGCAGGCTGCGCCCCTATCGCTGCGGTTATGCGTTCTGGCGATGTAAATCGCGGCAGCCGGCCGAAGTGCATCAGGCCCGCGATCAGCAGGAACCAGAACTCGAAGAGGTTGGGAAAGAAAAGGAGGATATCGCGGTCCTGGAGCGTCTCGAAGGCGGCGAAGCCGATGAGCCGGTAGCCGTAGAGGGCGATTGCGATGGTGCGGACAAAGCCCTCCCAGCGCCAGGCGACAATCAGGAAGGCGAAGAGGTAGGCTTGATCGAGGTACTTGTCGAAGGTCTGGTAGTCGCTGACGCCACCAAGGTCGATCAGGTTCATCAGGAAGAGGTCACTCTGGTCGACGGCGATGGCTAAGAGGCCGCCGTAGAAGGGCCAGCGCAGCACCGGCAGGGCACCAACCAGACGTATGACAGCTATGATCCACATCTCGATGGACATGACGCGCAAATGTTACGCCGCTGTAAGTACGGCCGTTGGCGCGACGCGGCGAAAGAAGGGACGCTCCTGGATAATAGAAACGATACTAAGCGCTTCCCTTTGAGGTAGATTTCGCGCTTAAATGTCGCTAATAAAGCGATAGCGCCCCTTGAGCGGGCACAGGAGGTACAAACTTTGCTGAGTCAAAAGGACAACGAGACCCTGTGTCGAGTGGGACCCGAGGCGCCGATGGGCGATCTGCTGCGTCGCTTCTGGATCCCCTTTCTGCACGCCAACGAACTGCCGGGACCGGACAGCAACCCGATCCGCGTTTCTCTCCTGAACGAGCGGCTGGTCGCCTTCCGCAACACGGACGGCAAGGTTGGTCTAATTTCTAACCTCTGCGCCCACCGCAACGCCGACCTGTTTTTCGGCCGTAATGAGGAGAACGGGTTGCGCTGCACCTATCACGGCTGGAAGTACGACATCGAAGGCCGCTGCCTGGACATGCCATCGGAAGACGATGACAGCGTCTTCAAGGACAAAATCCGCATCGCCTCCTACCCGGTGGAAGAGGCGGCGGGCATCCTTTGGACCTACATGGGCCCGCCGGAGCTTCAGCCCCCGGCGCTACCCAAGTTCGAGTGGATGCGGGTGCCGGAAGGCTACCGCCACGTCTCCTGGAACGTCCAGGACAACAACTACGCCCAGGCGATCGAGGGCGGTATCGACTCCGCGCACGTCAACTACCTGCACTCGACGGTGGACTCCCACCGGCCGCAGGACCCGGACGCCCCTAAGCGGGCGCCCGCCCGCGGCGGCGAGGCCGGCGCTCTCGGCGCGTTGATCGGCCGCGACAAGCACCCGAAGCTCTTCGTCAAGAACACGGACTACGGCCTGCTGATCGGCGCCCGCCGTCACACCGGCGAGGACAAGGACTACTGGCGGTTGAACAACTTCCTCATGCCCTTCTGGACCACACCACCCGGCCGCAGCATGCACGCCTTCGTGCCGCTGGATGACTTCCACGTGGCGCGCTGGAGCATCACGTGGCAGGTCGACGCCCCCTACAGCGCGGCCGAGAAGGCTTCGATGCGCAACGGCCAGGGCATCCACTCCGAGCTGCAGAAGGACACCGTCTCGCCGACGCTGCCCTACATGCCGCCCGGCCATGTGCCGACGCACAACCGCTGGAACGACTACCAGATCAACCGCGACATGCAGCGCGAGGAGACCTTTACGGGCATCAAGGACTTCGGCGCTCAGGACTACTCGATCCAGGAGGGGATGGGCATCATCTCCGACCGCTCGACCGAGCATCTGGGCGTGACCGACCGCGGCATCATCGCCATGCGGCGCATGCTGATCGACTCGGCGCGCGACCTATTGGAGGGCATCGAGCCGCCCTCGGCCCACAACCCGGAATCCTACTGGGTGCACGGTGGCCAGACGCTGCTGCCGATCGACGCGGACTGGGAATCGGCGGAAGAGGTTGAGAAGGCGGTCATCGGCGCGGTCTAACCGGTCGTGATCTGCCAGCTTTAGCGATTCTGTGGCGCGCCGGAGGGCTATCTTCCGGCGCGCCGCTCTATAGAGACGGGACGGCAAGGAGCGAAGTCATGCGAGACGACGCGGCTAACGAGCTGGACGATGTCGCCCGGATGGATGATCTGTCCTTGAGGACGCTGATCGCGCTCGTTGCTCGCCTGAGCGCGACCGAGACGTACGATCACTACCTCTCGCGGGAGATTGAGCTGGACATGGCGCTGTTCTTTGCGGAGGAGAACCTGAAGTCGATGCGTGGGCCGCGGACGCCGCAAGACGCTGTCGCGGAGCTGAGGGTGATCCGGGAGCACGTCCAGAACGCGCATGACTTCGTGGGCGCCAGCAACGTCCACGGCGCCATCGAAGAGCTGAACAAGGTTATCGAGATGAAGATGGGGTTATGAGGGGATGGAAGGGGCGCCAGGATGCCGGAAGTAAGCTACGAGTTGAAGGTCGAAGCGGACGAGGAGATGCCGGTGCGTATGCAAGTGATCTCCTACGACGGTGAGGGCGAGAACCTGCCTGCTGTGTCCGTCCACCTGGAGCTGGCCACGGCAGACGGCAGCCTGGCGGAGGACGGCAGCAGCGGTGAGTCCGCGGCGCGAGACCTCGACGTCGTAACGAACACCGTCGGCAAGGCGTACTTCGTCTGGCAGCGGCCTCCAGGTCAGAGCGGCGAGGCTACCTCAGAGATCAAGGCCACGTGGCAGGGGAGCGACCCGTTCGTGTTCATCGAGAGGTTTCATCCGCGCGAGGACATGGAGCTGGTCTAGACGCTTGACTGCGAAGAAGGCGCCGGGTCAGTGACCAGCGCCGTTGTGGTCCAGTGCCGCAAAATCCCCTCTCCCTCGGAGGGAGAGGGTTAGGGTGTGGGTGTCAGCGCGATGTCAGTGCTACGAGGTCGCTGAGGTTGCAAGATCAGCCGTCTCAGCGTTATTTGGAATGGCGTGTCCACCCTCCTCCACCACAGCCCCCACACTGCCAATCTGCAGATGCGCCGCCTCGCCGCTCTCGAGGACGGAGAGGATCCTGGCGACGAGGTCGCGGGCGGACTCGGCGCTGAGCTCAACGGCCACGCGCACCGGCGAGCCATCCTTCTCGTTGACGAAGTCAATGTTGAGGCTGTGGTCCAGCGGCGCGTGGTAGGGATGATCGAAGTAGATCGTCGCGGTATCGACGTTGAACCAGCCCGTGGGGCCCTTGGCGCTGCCGAATATCTCGGTCTTCTCCGTAAGGTAGGTGCACATCTGCGTCTCCTTCGATGAACCGCCGGCTAGCGGGCCGCGGCGGGCTCCAGCACCGGGGACGGGGCGCCGAGGTGCTTCTCGTACCAGGCGAAGACCTTTGTCCAGGCGTCCGTAGCCTGCTCAGAGCGGTAACCGGGACGGTCGACGGCGAAGAAGCCGTGGCCGGCGCCGTCGTAGCGGTGAAACTCGTAGGTCTTGCCGAGCCGCTTTAGCTCGGCCTCGGTGTTGTTGACCTGCTCCGGGTCCGGGTTGCGGTCATCGTTGCCGAAGATGCCGAGCAGTGGTGCCTGCATCTTGTCGGTCTGCTCGATCGGCGACATGCGGACGAGGGCGCCGGGCGCGGGCGTGGCGGCGTTGGGGTCCGGGATCACGCCGCCACCCCAGCAGTCGACGGCCGCGTCAAAGTCCAGGAGGCAGGCCGCGAGGTAGGTCTGACGGCCGCCGGAGCAGAAGCCGATGACGCCCATCTTACCTGTAGAGAAGGACTGGGTTCGCAGGAAGTCCGCGGCGCCTTTGACGTCGCCCATCACCTGCTCGTCACCCACACCACCGGCAGCGCGGGCCTTCGCGGCGATGTCGTCCGGCTGACCGGGGCCGAAGCGGGAGAAGAGGTGCGGCGCGATGGCGGCGTAGCCGTGGTGCGCGAGCTTTCGGGTGGCCTCGCAGCACCACTCATCCCAACCGGGCATGTGGTGGATAAGCACCACGCCAGGGAAGGGGCCATCGCCCGGGGGCTTGGCCATGTAGGCTTCGATCTGGTCGCCGTTGTGGCCGTGAATCTGAATTGTGCCGGAAGTGACGGCTGGATGGGGCATTTGTAACCTCCCGAACTCAATACGCGCTGGAGTCGATTGGGACTATAGCACAGCGGCAAAGGGAGCGACGGAGTAGCTCAGAAGCAAAGAGAGCGCTACTCCACGACGCGGACGGGAGCGCCATCCAGAAAGCCGGCTATATCCTCGACTGCCTCGCCGTAGAAGAGACGGTAGTTGTCGCTGGAGACGTAGCCGATGTGGGGGGTGATAACGGTGTTGGCCAGGCCGCGCAGCTTGTGGCCTGCCGGCAGCGGCTCCTCGTCGAAGACGTCCAGCGCGGCGCCGCCGATCTGCTTCGCTTCCAGGGCCGCGATCAGGGCGCCCTCGTCGATGATCGGGCCGCGCGATGTGTTGACGATGAGCGCTGTCCGCTTCATGAGGGCCAGCTCGTCGGCGCCGATCAGGCCGCGGGTGCGGTCGCTGAGGACGAGGTGGATCGTGATCACGTCCGCCGTCGCCAGGAGCTCGTTCTTGCTGACCAGACGGGCGCCGAACTCGGCCGCGCGCTCCATCGTCAGGTTCTGGCTCCAGGCGATGACGTCCATCTGCAAGGCCCGGCCGACCGTGACGACCTGAGACCCGAGATTGCCGAGGCCGATGACGCCGAGGACCTTGCGTTCCAGGCTCGGCCCGATCGTCGTCTGCCAGGCGCCGTTGCGGGTGGCGTGGTCTTCGAGGGCGATGTTGCGCGCCAGAGAGAGGATCAGGCCCCAGGTCAGCTCCG
>WHTK01000012.1 GCA_009377745.1 Dehalococcoidia bacterium | reverse complement strand
CCCAGCATCGAGGTCTGGGGCACGCCGTTCACCAGCTCCTGGCTGATCGATCCTCGCTCGCGCCGCTGCCGGTTGTGGCCCCAATTGCGATTCGTCTCTGCCTGGACCCCGTTGACGATCTCGCTCTCCTGCGGCTCCTCCGCCCGCCGGGACAGCGGTATCGCCGCCAGCAGCACCAGCGCGATGATGTTCATGCATGCCTGGGTGTAGAACACGCCCTGCAGGTCGATCCAGGCGATCGCCGCCAGCGCCCCGGCGATGCTCGGCCCCACGATGCGCGTCAGGTTCATCCCCGCCTGGTTCAGCGCGATCGCGTTCATCAGCTGCTTCTCGCCGACGACCTCCGGGATAAACGATTGCCGCGCCGGGCCCCCGAACGAGAACACCGTCCCCTGCACCAGCCCGAAGGCGAACAGCAGCCAGAGGTTCATCGCGTCCATGTGCACCAGCACCGCGATCGACAGCGCGATCACCATCGTGCAGCTCTGGGAGGTCATCATCACCTTGCGCCGATTGAACCGGTCCGCGAGCGTCCCGCCCAGCAATGAGAACAGCGCCATCGGCAGCCCCCAACCAAGGCTTACGACCGCGATGGCGCTGTTCGTCCCGCCGATCTCGTAGGCCAGGATGCCGCGTCCCACCATCTGCATCTGCATACCCAGCAGGCTGATGATCGTGCTGCCCCACAGCACCCGGTAGGCCGGGATGCTGAAGGCGCTGAACGTCTTGTGGATCTGGAACAGCCCCGGCGGCCGCTCTTCCCGAGGCTCGTCCGCCGTTGCAGCCGCGACCGTCTCGTCCGGGTCCGGCCTCTCCGCGTTGCCTGCCTTGAGCTGCGCCATGAATCTCCCTCGATGGGCTGCCCATCAGGATAGCGCAGCCAAACCCTCACGTCTACGTAAAGATTATCGTCACGAAATTCATCACTCGTCGGGGGGCCGCTTCGCATGCCCGTCTGCATCCCGCTGCTGCCGCCACCACAGCGCTGCCACCCTCTCCCCTATGCCCTGGGGTTCAGCCCAGGGTATCCACCCCACCCGCGCGCCCCCTGCCGCCGAGGAGTACGGAATCGCCGCCTCCTTCCCTGTCATGCTGAGCGGCTGCAAGCCAGCCGAAGCATCTACGGCCGCGTCCTCATCGCACACCCACTCGGAAGCGGGCGCCGGAGAATGCCCCACGGGCCTGAAGTCGCCGCCATCTTCCTTGTCATGCTGAGCGGCTGCAAGCCAGCCGAAGCAGCGGGCTGGCCGGAGAGCGACGAGGAGAGCGGGATCGCCGCCCCTTCCCTGTCATGCTGAGTGGCTGCAAGCCAACCGAAGCATCTACGCCCGCGTCCTCATCGCACGCCCATCCGGAAGCCGCCCCACCGGAGAGCGCCGAGGGAGCGGAAATCGCCGCCCCTTCCTTGTCATGCTGAGCGGCTGCAAGCCACGAAGCATCTACGCCCGCGTCCTCATCGCACACTCACCCGGAAGCCGCCCCACCGAAGAGCGCTCAGCCAACCCAATCGCCTCATGCCTCGGGGTTCAGCCCGAGGTACCGCTCCCCTCCCACCCTATCCCCATATGCCATACTCCCCCCATGCCCGGCTCCAAACGCGACTGGCTCGACAAGACCTACGGCCCCGCCGTGCGCCGTAACCCGGAGCGCGACACCCCCTTCGAGACGTCTTCCGGCCAGCCGGTCGAACCGCTCTACACCGCTGATGACCTTTCGCCGGCGACTGATCCGGGCCTGCCCGGCGAGTACCCCTACACCCGCGGCGTCCAGCCGACCATGTATCGCGGCCGTCTCTGGACCATGCGCCAGTACGCCGGCTTCGGCGACGCCGAGGGCTCCAATGCCCGCTACCGCTATCTCATCTCCCAGGGCCAGACCGGCCTCTCCGTCGCCTTCGACCTGCCTACCCAGATCGGCTATGACCCCGGCCACCCGCTGGCCGCCGGCGAGGTCGGCAAGGTCGGCGTCTCGATCAGCTCAATCGACGACATGGAGACGCTCTTCCGTGACATCCGCCTCGACACCGTTACCACCTCGATGACGATCAACGCCACCGCTTCCATCCTGCTCGCCCTCTACGTCGCCGTCGCCAGGCGCCAGGGCTCAGACCTGCGGCGCCTCAGCGGCACCCTCCAGAACGACATCCTCAAGGAATACATCGCCCGCGGCACCCACATCTTCCCGCCGCGACCCTCGCTGCGCCTGATCACGGACGTCTTCGCCTGGTGCAAGACCGCCCTGCCGGAGTGGAACACGATCAGCATCAGCGGCTACCACATGCGCGAGGCCGGCTCCACCGCCGCCCAGGAGGTCGCCTTCACCCTCTCCAACGCCGTCGCCTACGTCGAAGCCGCACGCTCCGCCGGCCTCGCCGTCGATGAGTTCGCGCCGCGGCTCTCCTTCTTCTTTGCCTGCCACTCCCTCTTCTTCGAGGAGGCCGCCAAATTCCGCGCCGCCCGCCGCCTCTGGGCCCGCATCATGAAGGATCGCTTCGGCGCCAGGGACCCGCGCTCCCTCATGCTTCGCTTCCACACCCAGACCGGCGGCGCCACCCTCACCGCCCAGCAGCCGGAGAACAACATCGTCCGCACCGCCTATCAAGCCCTCGCCGCCGTCCTCGGCGGTACCCAGTCGCTCCACACCAACGCCATGGACGAAGCCCTTGCCCTGCCCTCGGAGGACGCCGCCCGGCTCGCCCTGCGCACCCAGCAGGTCCTCGCCTACGAGACCGGCGTCGCCGATACCATCGACCCCCTCGGCGGCTCCTACTACGTCGAAACGCTGACCGGCCAGGTCGAAGACGAGGCCCGCGCCTACATCGAACACATCGACTCTCTCGGCGGCGCCCTCGCCGCCATCGAGCAGGGTTACCAGCGCGGCCAGATCGAAGAGAACGCCTATCGCCTCCAGAAATCCCTCGAGGACGGCCGCCGCGTCGTCGTCGGCGTCAACGCCTTTGGCGAAGAGCTACAGCCGGGCGTCCTCCTGCTCCGCGTCGACGAAGCTATCGAGAAGCGCCAGGTCGAGCGCGTCCACGCCCTGCGTCAGACCCGCGACCCCGCCCCCGCCGCCACCGCCCTCGACCGCATCGAGGCCGCCGCCCGCGGGACCGACAACCTCATGCCCCTCTTCATCGACGCCGTCGAAGCCCGCGCCACCCTCGGCGAGATCTGCGACCGCCTCCGCCTCGTCTGGGGCGAACAAGCCAACTTCAACATGACATAACATCACGCCAGCCGCACGCCACGTAGGGACGCACCTTCAGGTCCGTCCGAAGAGCGCCCGTCCGCCAATCACTTTGGCAGGGTTTCCACGCCACCTCACACCATCGCTCCGATCACCTGCTAATCACGCCCTCGATACGCGCGACGTCACCGCTTCCTCTGAGCTCCACCAGAATCCTGCTATCGTAGGGTCGCATCAACGCTGCATCTGCCTGTAGCGGCGACCTTCACGGTCGCCAGGGGAGGGGTCTGGCGTCTAGAGGCGAACAAGCCAACTCCAGCACGACATAACATCACGTCAACCGCACGCTACGTAGGGACGCACCTTCAGGTCCGTCCGAACGCCCGTCCGCCACCAACCCTCATCTCGTGGACCAACCCATCACGCCAGCCGCACGCCACGTAGGGACGCACCTTCAGGTCCGTCCGAAGAGCGCCCGTCCGCCAATCACTTTGGCACGGTCTCCACGCCACCTCACACCATCGCTCCGATCACCTGCTAATCACGCCTCGATACGCGCGACATCACCGCCCCTCTGAGCTGCACCAGAATCCTGCTATCGTAAGGAAGCATCACTTCGCACCCAACGCTGTATCAACCTGTAGCGGCGACCTTCACGGTCGCCAGGGGAGGGGTCTGGCGCCGGTACGCATATCCTCGTCAACTTCGATGCCCGTCCGCCTTGCCCCTTACCCGCCGATAATCAATCAACCAATGCAACCCTGAACCACGCCCGCGCAGCTTCAAATCCTCACCCAATGCCAGAAAAAACGAAATCTCAATCCATCAATCAAAGCCGAAATGCCTGACCGCCAGCCCATCCGCGTCCTCCTCGCCAAGCCCGGCCTCGATGGCCACGACCGCGGCGCCCGGGTCGTCGTCCGCGCCCTGCGCGAGGCCGGCATGGACGTCGTCTACACCGGCATCCGCCAGACCCCGGAGGCCATCGCCACCGCCGCCAAACGCCACAACGCCGGCGTCATCGGCCTCTCGATCCTCTCCGGCGCCCACCTAACCCTCTTTCCCCGCGTCCTGGACGCCCTCCAGTCCGCCGGCATCGACCCTGGCAGCGTCGTCCTCATCGCCGGCGGCATCATCCCGGATGAGGACATCCCCGCCCTGCGCGAGATGGGCTTCCAGGCCGTCTTCGGCCCCGGCACGCACACCAGCGAGATGATCGCCTTCATCCGTAACGCCGCCCGCCCATAGCTCGCCATCCTGAGCGACGCCCCAACCCTGTCATTGCTGAGCGCCGTCGAGGCGCGAAGAATCTAAGTCTTCGTCAGTGAACACGCCATGGTTTGTCATACACCCAACGGCTGACCTTCCCCTCTCCGAGATCGGAGAGGGACTGAGGGCAGAGGTCGCTACTCCTGAGCCTCAGCCACCGTCGATGCCGTCTCCTGGCGTCTCGTCCCCGTCAGCGTCGACCGCCACAGCACCGCCAGCCCCACCAGGCTCACCGGCACGATGAGGAAGAAGTGCAGCGCCAGCGCGTAGGCCGCCGCCGCGTCCTTGGCAACGTCGAAGCGGGCCAGCGCTTCCGTGGCAAACACCTCGAACGGCCCGACGCCGCCCTGCGCCGACGGCAGGGACAGCGATACATTGGCCGCCGCCCCCGCGAATGCCACCGTGATCAACGAAGCGTCCAGCGCGAAGGCCTCCGCGATCAGCCAGTACATAGCCAGCTCCAGTCCCCAGGCCACCACCGAGGTCACGCTGGCGCCCGCGAAGCGGCCCGGACTCGTCAACACGCTGAAGCCCTGGAAGAACGATGCCCCCAGCCCGGCGATCTGGCCGCGGAGCCAGGTCGTGACAAACGGTATCGGCAGGGCAGCCAGCCAGTCCGCGAAGCCGGGCCGCCGCGCCAGCAGGAAGCAGGTCACGCCGCCAACCGCGGTCCCCGCAGCCAGCGCCAGCCCCAACCCCAGATACCCTTTGCCGATGTCCACCAGCAGCAGCCCCCAGAGCACGAACGTCGCCAACAGAAAGCCGTCGAAGAGGCGCTCCATCAGCAGCGCCCCGAAAGTCTGCATTCGCGGCACCCCAAAGCGGTCCGATAGGTGCTGCGCCCGTACCAGCTCGCCCGCCCGCAGCGGCAGCAGGTTGTTACCCGCGTAGCCGATCAGCACCGATGGCAGCAGGGCCCGCCAACCCAGGTCGAATCCGGGCAACAGGAAGTAGCGCCAGCGCAGCGCCCGCATCGCCACCGACAAGGCGAAGAGACCCAGCGCGGGCAGTACATAGAGGTAGTTGGCGTCCGAAAGCGCCTTGCCCACGGCGTCGAGGTCCACGCTGCGGATGAACAGGATAGAGAAGAAGACGCTGATGCCGATCGCGACCAGGAACTTGAGCCAGCGCTGCAGGCGCTCTGAGCCGGGCATAGCCGCAATTCTACCGCCCCCACGGACAACGTCCTGAGGCGTCAGGCGGGAGTTGGAGCCTTGAGATGCTCGACCTCGTTAAGCGAGGCCAGGATCGTCCGCTGCGGCCGGAAGTCGATGACGCTGATCGATCCCTGGTCTACGCGAAAACGCCGCAGGTCCGTGATCGGCATCGAAAGCACGCGGCAGACAATGCCGCCGATCGTCACGTCATGGCTCACGGCGATAATCGACGCGTCCGCCTCGGCGCCCTCGGCGCGTCTCACTACCTCCGGCCAGGCCGCGCCTCCGATGGCGTCGATCTCGCTGGCCAGCGCTCCGTCTATACCGCTCTCGTAGAACCGATGCCGCAGCTCGTGGTCGGTCAACCCAACCAGCGCCGTCTCGGTTTCGACCTGTTGTCGGAGCGCCTCGCCGATGACCGCCGCCGTCTCGATGGCGCGTCGCGCCGGACTCGACAGCAGCGTCACCGGGCCGGCGCCTACACGTCTCGCCAGCTCCCGGCCCGCAGCCTCCGATTGCGCACGCCCGCCTGCCGCCAGGCCCACATCTTCGGGACTCCAGCCGCTGGGCCAGGCCGCCTCCCCGTGACGCACAAGGTACAGCTTCACTCTACGACCTCGTGATCGTCAGCATCTCGATCTTGGGGCCACGCATTTCCGTCACGACGATCCTGTGGCCGTCGAGAGGCACCTGCTCGCCCTCGTGCGGGATGTGCCCCAGCTTGTCCAGGACGAAGCCGGCGATCGTGTCGTACGGACCGTCCGGGATCTCGATCCCCAGCTCGTCACGTGCCTCTTCCACGCTCAGGCTGCCATCGACCTGGGCGGTGCGCTCGTCAATGGTCTTGATCTCCGGCACGTCCGGACGCAGCTCGTCACCCACGGGGCCGACCATCTCCTCGATCAGCTGCTCCAGGGTCACGATGCCCGCGGTGCCGCCGAACTCATCTACGGCGATCGCCATCTGGACGCCTCGGTCCTGCATCTCCCGGAACAGCTCCCCAATCAGCTTTGATTCCGGCACGAAGTAGGCCGGCCGCAACAGCGGCGCAATGGCGTCCTCTTCATCAATGATCCGCTCCGCCAGCGCCGCCAGCACGTCCTTGATCCCCAGAATACCGGCGACCTTGTCCGGAGTCTCATCGAAGGCGGGAAAGCGCGAGTGCGGCGACTTCGAGTAGACGCCGTAGAAGTCGCGCACCTTGCTGCTGGCTTCGACCCAGACCGCCTCGGTCCGGGCGATCATCACCTCGTGCACGCGCCGGTCGCCGAAATGGAAGACGCGGTCTAGCAGCTCCGCCTCTTCCTCCGCCACCGATCCTGCCTGCGCACTGGCGCCGATCATCAAACGGATCTCGTCCTCGGTGATCGTGTCGTTGTTCTTGCTGGAAATGCCAAGCAGCCGGGCGATGAACATCGTCGAAATGCTCAGCAGTGCGACGAATGGACGGCCCGCGCTCGCAAGCATGGCCATCGGCCTCACCACCCGCGCCGCAATCGCCTCCGGGTTTTGCAGGGCGATGCGCTTGGGCACGAGCTCGCCAAATAGGACCGAAAGGTAGAGCAGGATGAAGACGACGCCGATATAGCTGACCGTGCTCGCGATGTCCTCACTGACTCCCGCATCTTGCAGCCAGACCGCTATTCGCCCGGCGATCCGCGTGCCACCGAAAACACCGGCGATGATTCCTACCGCGGTGATGCCCACCTGTACGGTGGAGAGGAACCGCGTCGGCTCTTTCGCGAGCTCCAGGGCAGCGGCAGCGCCCGCGTCTCCACGTTCAGCGCGCTGCTGCAAGCGAACGCGCTGTGAGGAGACCAAGGATAGCTCCGCCATGGCCAGAAGGCCGTTGAAGACGATGAGCGCCAGGACAATGAAGATCTCGAACGGAAGCTGAAGCACGTGCGCTCCTTAGCTCACGGCTTCCGCGCCATGCAGTGACGAAGGCAGGAGGTCAGTGGATCGCTGACGCGTACTGGGCGGGTCCGCGTCAGGCGGTTGATGGTCGTCTTCGGCCATAAGTGGCCGTATCATAGCAGACCTTAAGGTGGGCAGCCCAATCAGCGGCTCGCCGCGAAGCAGAGCGGTCTAGGGTCAGCCTCTCCAACGCAATCCGAATTACCCCTTAAGGAGAGCGAAGCCAGATGCCCTCCGCTAGGAGCCAGATGCCCCTCTGCTAAGAGTAGCGTTCCTCTTTGAATGGGTCGCCACGGATGTGGTAGCCGTACATCTCCCAGAAGCCGGGCCGCTCCTCCGGTAGGATCACCAGGCCACGGGCCCATTTGGCGCTCTTCCAGAAGTAAAGGTGCGGCACCACCAGGCGCATCGGCCAGCCGTGCTCTTTGGTCAAAGACTCGCCGTTGTGCTGAAAGGCAAAGAGGTTCTCGGGCCGATTCAGGTCTTCGAGCGAGATGTTGGTCGTGTAGCCGCCGAAGGAGTGCACCATCACGTGCCTCGCTTCCGGCTTTAGCTGCACCCGCTTCAGCACCTCGCTAACCGGTACCCCCGTCCAGTCGTTATCGAACTTGCTCCAGGCCGTGACGCAGTGGATGTCGTTGCGCAGATTGACCTGCGGCAGCGCCATGAACTCCTGCCAGCTGAACGAGACCGGCTCCTCCACCAGGCCGCTAATCTCGAACCTCCAGGTGTCCAGGTCGATCTTCGGGATCGAGCCGTAGTGGAGGACAGGCCAGCCGTCGGTCGGCTTCTGGCCGGGCGGCAGGCGGTCACCCCACTTTTCGCGCTCCGCTTCTCGCCGCCCGAAGAGGTTCATCGCCTCAACTATACGTCAGGCCTCTGCGAATCTCACCCTGCCAATCCTCGTCAACGGCGCCAGGCCACCGGATGCTAGAATCGATCAATGACCGCGACCGATGCCAACCCTGTCCAGGATGGCGGCCTCTCTAGCCCAATAATTCGGCGCCTCCGTCGCGACCTACCGTTCTTCGCGGTCGCGCTTGGCGTCCTCGCGCTCGATCAGCTGACGAAGTCGCTGGTGCGCAACGGCCTCGCCATCGGCGAGTCCTGGCCGTCAGAGAGCTGGTTGGTCAAGATCACCCACGTCACCAACTCCGGCGCCGCCTTTGGCATCCTCCAGGGCCAGGGCGTCTTCCTGACGATCACCGCCTTCGTCGCCATCGGCGCTATCGCTTTCTACTACGCCTTCCCCCCGCTGGAGCACGGCCTGCTCCGCCTCGCCCTGGGTCTGCAGCTCGGCGGCGCCGTCGGCAACCTCCTCGACCGGCTGCGCTTCGGCGAGGTGACGGACATGTTCCACTTCCCTCACTATCCCGCCTTCAACATCGCCGACTCCTCCATCGTGGTCGGTCTGGTGGCGATAGGCGCCTTTTTGCTCTTCGGCCCTGCCCTGACCGGCAAGCCGAAGGAGCCGGAGCCCCAAGCCGACGCCGACTGAGACGCTGCACCGCGTCGTCGCCAACAAGATCGGTGAGCGGCTCGACGTGGCCGTCGCGCGTCTCTGCGACGTCTCCCGCGCCCAGGCCCAGCGCCTGATCGGCGAGGGCTTGGTCAGCGAGGACGGGGGGCGCGTCCGCCGCAAGGCCGGTGAGCGCCTCGAAGGCGGCGAGACGCTCCTCATCCACGTCCCCGCCGCGGTTCCCGCCGAGCCTCAACCGGAGGCCGTCGACCTGACCATCCTTTACGAGGACGACCATCTCCTGGTCGTCGATAAGCCCGCCGGCATGCCGGTGCACCCCGGCCCCGGCCACGCGACTCAGACCCTGGTCAACGCGCTGCTGGCTCACTGCCCAAACCTGCCTGGTATCGGCGGCGTCCAGCGTCCGGGCATCGTCCATCGCCTCGACAAGGACACCTCCGGCCTCATCGTCGTCGCCAAGGACGAGCGCGCCCATGCCAGCCTCTCCGCCCAGCTCAAAGACCGCGAGATGCACAAGACCTACCTGGCGCTGGTCGAAGGGCGGCTGGAGCCACCGGAAGCGCTGATCGATGCGCCGGTGGGTCGCGACCCCAATAACCGCCGACGCATGATGGTGCGTCCCGCCGCCGGCTCCGGCCACGGCCGCGACGCCCAGACCCGCTACCGCGTCCGCACCTACTACGACGGCTATACCCTGGTCGAAGCCTCACCGATCACCGGCCGAACCCACCAGATCCGCGTCCACTTCGCCTCACTGGGCCACCCCCTCGCCGGCGACCCCGTCTACGGCAAGAAGGGCGCCGCCAGCGCCCGCGCCGCCTCATCCTCGTCGCATCTCGTGTCGCGCCAGTTCCTGCACGCCTGGCGCCTCACCTTCCACCACCCCCTCGACGGCCGTGAGCTCACCTTCGAGGCGCCCCTGCCGGAGGACCTGGATAAGGCGCTGAAGAAGCTCTTCTAACTACAGCAGCTTGGGCTAGCAAAGGCTGACATCCACTCGTCTGCGTGAAACAATGCGTACATGGAAGAAGACGACCCATCTCCAAAAGCCAGCGTAAGTCAGCAGCGGCGAATCGATAATCGGAAGGCGATGGCCTGGATAGGTATAGCCTCCGATCCTGAACCAGATGCCGCACGGCGCCATGATGAACTCTTTGTCGAGGCTTTATTAGGGAAGGGAGATGAGCCAGACCTCACTTCCTCGCCGCCCGGAGTCGGCTAGTTTCTCAAGTTTACGAAGAACTGCATCGATGTCATTCACAGCGACCTGGAGAAGGTTTGAACTGTAGTCACTGGTAGAATGCAGCCATGACCAACCGCCCCGTACGCGTCCGGCTCGCGCCCAGCCCCACCGGCACCCCCCACATCGGGACGATGCGCCAGGCGATCTTCGACTGGCTGCTCGCGCGTAAGACCGGCGGCAAGTTCGTTCTGCGAATCGAGGACACGGACCGTAACCGCTTCGTGCCTACCGCCCTGGAGGAGATCGAGGCCTCCCTACGCTGGCTCGGCCTCAACTGGGACGAAGGCCCGGAAGTTGGCGGCCCGCATGAGCCCTACTTCCAGTCCGAGCGTCTGCCCCTCTACAAGGAGGCCGCGCGAAAGCTCATCGCGGACGGCCACGCCTACGAGTGCTACTGCACTCCCGAGCGCCTCGATCAGATGCGTGCCCGCCAGCGCGAGCTCAAAGAGCCGCCTCACTACGACGGCCGCTGCCGGACCGAGGAAGGGCGCGCCGCTGCCAAAGCTGAGGCTGGCGACCGCAGGCCCGTCGTCAGGTTCTTTATGCCGGATGAAGGCGAGACCGTTGTCTCCGACTTCGTCCGCGGTGAGATCACCTTCGAGAATGCCCGCCTGGACGATGCCGTCCTGCTCAAATCGGACGGCTTTCCCACCTACCACCTCGCCATGCCCGTGGACGACCACGAGATGGAGATCAGCCACGTCATCCGCAACGAGGAGTGGCTTCCCTCGGCGCCGCTCCACAGGCGCATCTTCGACGCTCTAGGTTATGAGCTGCCAGTCTTCGTCCATACCGCGTCTATCCTCGGCCCGGACCGCTCCAAGCTCTCGAAGCGTCACGGCGCCCAGTCTGTCCTCGAGTACCGCGACGCCGGCTACCTGCCGGAGGCCGTGTTCAACTTCCTCGGCCTTCTCGGCTGGTCGCTGGACGACAAGACGGAGATTATCTCGCGTGAGGAGTTCATCCAGCACTTCACCCTCGACCGCATCCAGAAGAGCCCAGGCATCTTCAACATCGAGAAGCTCAACTGGATGAACGCCGAGTACATGCGCCTGATGCCCGTCGAGCGGCTCGCCGCCCTCCTGATCGAGTGGTTGGAGCGTCCCGAGTCGGAGGGCGGGTTGCCATCCAACGCCGCTCGACCGTTGGACTTCGACTACACGGCCCGCATCGTCCCGCTCGTCCGCGAGCGCGTGAAGCTGCTGCCGGAAGCGCGCGACATGATGGCCTTCTTCTATCTCCCGGACGGCGTCGAGCCCGACCCGGCTCAGCTGCTCGGCAAGACGTTCCGCGATAACCGCTCCCGCGCCCAACTCCTCCTCTCCGAGGCGCTGGTCGCCGCCGATCAGGTCGAAGGCTGGAGCCACGAGGCGCTGGAGGCCGCCTTCCGCGACCTCGCCACCCGCATGGATGCCAAGCCCGGCGATCTCTTCATGCTGATGCGCGTCGCCCTCACCGCCCGCACCGTCGCGCCGCCCCTTTTCGAGACGATGGAGATCATCGGCAAGGAGCGCAGCGTTGAGCGGCTAAGGGTGGCCGTTAACCTGCTCTAGCACACTGCTATCATTTTGCTATCATGAACGTATGAGCCAGATACTCGTGCGTGACCTCTCACCCGAAACCGTCGATGAGCTCAAACAGCGCGCCAAGCAGAATCGGCGCTCCCTTCAAGCCGAGGTCCGTGCCATCCTCGAGGAGGCCGCCCGCGAAGCTGAACGAGCGCTCCAACGCCAGCAGCGTACAGATGAGCTTCGTCAACTCGCCGCTTGGTCACGCCAGCAGCATGGACCTCAAACGTCCGACAGCGTGGACTTAATTCGCGAAGACCGTGACCGCTAGCACCAGCGCAGTTGTTGATGCCAGCGTAGCCGTCAAATGGTTTCTCCCTGAAGGGGATTCGGCTCAAGCGTGGTCGGTAATCGATAGGTTTGACGATCTCCTGGCTCCCGATCTCATCATCGCCGAAGTTGCCAACGTCTTTCTCAAGAAGCTCCGTCGAGGAGAGGCCAGCGCTGACGCCGCCGTGGCCGACCTTTTGAACCTACCACGCTACTTTCAGCTGAAGGAGACTACCTCTTTGGCAGAGCGAGCCTTCCGGATCGCGGTTGAGCATAATCGCTCCGTCTACGACAGCCTCTACGTCGCCCTCGCCCTCCAGGAGCATTGTCCCTTGATCACCGCTGATCAGCGCCTTTGCAACTCTCTGCGCCCTGTCTTCGGCGACACGATGGTCTGGCTCGGCGACCTTGCCCGCCGGCGGTAGCAATGGGGTTTGAGCAGGCTCCAAAGCCTATGCTAGGATTTGATGCACCCTTGGGGAGTCGTCTAGTGGTAGGACAGCGGACTCTGGATCCGTATGCGGGGGTTCGAATCCTCCCTCCCCAGCCACTAGCTCGGCTCTCGTCTCAAGGGATGGTCCGCGGGTAACCACCTTGGTTCCCAACCCACGGACCGAAGGGCGGGCAATATTGGCGCCATCGTCTAGGGGACCAGGACGGAGCCCTCTCAAGGCTCAAACCGGGGTTCGAATCCCCGTGGCGCTACCAGTCATTAGCATGATGGCATAAGACCCGCTCTCCATATGATGACCTTCATCCATGACGATTGAGTATCCGCCATCGCCGCACAGCGTCGCAGCCCTCCTCGACCTCGTCCGCCAAACGCGTGCATCTCTCAATGTCCTCATCGACAACCTCACCGAAGCCGAGATGCTGATTGCCCTCGGCGATTGGTCGGTCAAGGACCACCTCGCGCACATCACGGCCTGGGAACGGCGTCTGCTGGCCACCCTGCTCAACCAGCCGCCTCAAGACGCTTTCGGCATTGACGCCGCTACCTACTCCGTCAGCAGTACCGATCAGCTCAACGACTTCATCTACGAGCGCGAGCGCTTCCGCCACCTGCCGGTAGTCGCTGCTTCCTATACGGAGACACATCGCGATCTTCTGACCGCGCTCGGAGCGCTTACCGATGCCGATCTCGCGACGCCTTTCGCCGTTGAGTCCGGTACCATGCTGGAGCACATCGCCGTCAACACCTACGAGCATTACATTGAGCACGAGACCTGGATCAGGGCGGGCCTGGCGAAGGTGAAGTCCTAGGCGGACGATTCCTCCGACGCCAGCCACAGCTCATATCCACGACGCCGCGACACCCCGTATCGCGATGCCAGCAGCGCCGTCGCCTGTGACCGTGTCAGCCCCAGCCGCCGCATCTCCGACACCTCGCGTCGCAGCGTCTCTTCCTCCGCGCCGTCCTCACCCTTTGCCGCCTCTGCCTCACCCGCCCCCTCAATGACGAGGACGATCTCGCCGCGAGGCTGGCTGAAATGATCGAGAGCCTCGGCTGCCGTCCCCACGAAGACCTCTTCGTGCAGCTTCGTTAGCTCTCTGCAAACCGCGAGGCGCCGCTCCGGCATCACCTCCGCGATTACGCCCAGGCTCGCGCGCAGCCGCCGCGGCGACTCGAAGGCCACCAGCGCCTCCGGCCGCGCTAAGTAGGTCTCGATAAGGCGTCTCAGGTCACCTCGGCCTCGCGGCAAGAAGCCAACGAAGCTGAAGCGAGTAGCCGGCAAGCCCGCCACGGAGAGCGCCGCCACTACTGCCGACGGTCCCGGCACAGCTACCACCGCGTATCCCGCCTCCCTCGCTGCCGCCGCCAGCTCGACGCCGGGGTCGCTGATCGCTGGCGTCCCGGCGTCGGTCACCAGCGCCACGTCTCCTGCGGCGAGCGCATCGAGGATTTCCGGGATGCGTCTCGTCTTGTTGTGGTCGTTGTAGCTGATCAGCCGCCCCTTGATCCCGTGATGGGAGAGCAAGATCCGCGCCGTCCGCGTGTCTTCCGCCGCGATCAAGCCGACGCTACCCAGGAGCCGCAACGCCCGCAGCGATACGTCTTCCAGGTTCCCGATCGGTGTGGCGACTACAAAAAGTGTTCCCATGGTATATGCTCTACTGTCAAAGCGGGTAAACGATATTTAACAAAATGCCGTTGACCCCGCAAGGAGCCGTGCGCTATATTTTCTCAATAAGTTTCGGGGGTGGGTGATATGACGCTAGAGGTAACTCGCAGATCAGAAGCCGGAACGCCCGCGTCTCTGAAGACAATGCGCTCCGCCTACGGGTTCGATGATGTGGCAATCGTCCCCGGCGCCTTTACGGTCAATCCTGAGCTGACTAACGTCTCGTTCTCCCTGGGTGAGTTCGTCTTTCCCATCCCAATCATTGCCGCGGCGCTGGACGCCGTAACTGACCCAGCCTTCGCAGGGAAAATCGGCCGCCTCGGCGGCCTTGCTGTTTTGAACCTCGAAGGCATCCAGACCCGCTACTCTGACACCGGCCCCATCTTCGAAGAAATCGCCAGGGCTCCCAAGAACAAAGTTACCTCCATCCTGCAGAAGTTCTACACACAGCCCATCCAGCTCGAGCTCATCGGTAAGCGCGTACAGCAGATGAAGAGCGAAGGCATCACCGTCGCGGTCTCCTGTACGCCCGCGAACGCCAAGAAGTTCGCCCCTGTCGCAGTCGAAGCCGGCTGCGACATTTTCGTTGTCCAGTCTACCGTTACGACGGCGCGCCATATCTCGACCAGCCTCGAAGGCCTGCGTTTCGAGAAGTTCTGTAGCGACCTTTCCATCCCTGTCGTCGTTGGCAACACTGTCGGCTATGCCGCCACCCGTGAGCTTATGGAGGCCGGAGTCGCCGGCATCCTCGTCGGCGTCGGACCCGGCGCCATTTGCACCAGCCGCGAGGTCCTCGGCATCGGCGTCCCGCAGGTCACCGCGACAATGGACTGCGCCGCCGCCCGCGACGCCTACTATCACGACACCGGCCGCTACGTCCCGGTTATCACCGATGGCGGCATCCAGAAGTCGGGCGACCTCTGCAAGGCCATCGTCGCCGGCGCCGACGCCGTAATGCTCGGCTCAATCCTCGCCGGCACCGAGGAAGCTCCCGGTCGCGGCAACAACTGGGGCATGGCAACCCCGCACGCGGAGCTGCCGCGCGGCTCTCGCATCACCATCGGCGTCAACAGCACCCTAGACCGGGTCCTCTTCGGCCCGACGTCCCGCAACGACGGCGGCGAGAACCTGATCGGCGCCCTCCGCACTGCAATGGGTATGTGCGGCGCCCGCAGCATCCGCGAGTTCCAGGAAGCCGAGCTCGTCATCGCCCCCTCCATCAAGACCGAGGGCAAGTCCTACCAGCTCGCCGGTCTGACCTAACTCGAAATCACCAGCAGTAAGTAGATGGCCGTCCCCAAGAGCGACGGCCTTTCTGTTATTCTCACGCTGCCCTCAAAGGAGGTGAGCAATGACTGAAGCCGCGATCCCGGCCCCCGGATACCCCGTTGTCTTCGACGTCGAACCCCAGATCACCGGCCGTAATCGGCTGACGGTGGCCTTCCGCATCATCCTGGCCATCCCCCATCTGCTGCTGGTCGGCGGGCCTGGTCTGGCCCTCGGTTTCGGCTTCGGCGGTGGAGGCTTCGGTGATGGCAATTACTGGTACACCTTCGGCGCCAGCGGCGTCATCGGCGCCGTGGCCTGGGTTATGGCGATCATCTCCTGGTTCGCCATTGTCTTTACCGGTAAGCACCCGAAGGGCCTCTGGGACTTCGCGACCTTCTATTTGCATTGGCGCAGCCGCGCTGTCGCTTATAGCGGCCTCCTGCGTGACGAGTATCCGCCCTTCGGCGAAGGCGCTTATCCGGTGCAGTTCACCCCCGGCGAGCCTCCCGAAACCCGCGACCGGCTCTCTGTCGGCTTGCGGCTGATCTTCTTAATCCCGCATGTGTTCGTCCTATTCTTCATCGGCATCGCCTGGGTGGTGACCGTGATCATCGGCTGGTTCGCCATCCTCTTCACCGGCGCTTATCCGGAGGGCCTCTACCGCTTTGGCATCGGATACATGCGCTGGTCTCTCCGCGTCGAGGCCTACGCTTTGCTGCTGCAGGACCAGTACCCGCCCTTCAGCCTCGACTAGACTGGTCGCGAAGCCGCCGGCCGTGACATAGTTCGGTAGGCTTCGCCATCGAGCAGCCTTCAGGCGTGATCTCTAGAAGGTAGGTTCTTTCATGCTCAAGGTCGTCATCAGCTGGCCGCTCGCCCCGGCCCTGGTCGAGCGCATTCAGGCCGTCTCGCCTGAGGTCAACCTGCGGGTGCTCGGCGTCGCCACCAACCCCGGCGGCCCGCGCGGCAACTTCGATCAGATGCAGGCCCAGGCTACGGATCAGCAGATGGCGGAAGGATTTGCCGAAGCGGACGTCATCCTCTGCCCCTATGGCGCCGTCGCCAAGCGCGTCCCCGACCTGCGCGCCATCGCCCCGAAAGTGAGCTGGGTGCAGTCGATAGCGGCCGGAGCAGACCGTATGCCCCAGCAGTTGATCAGCGAGGGCGTTGTTTTCACGACCTCCAGCGGCGTCGCTGCCCAGCCCATCGCCGAGTTCGTCCTCGGCCATATGCTGATGTTCAGCAAGGGATGGCCGGCCTTCTTCCGTACCCAGCAGGCCCATGAGTGGCGCGCCGGCAAGCGCCCGGCCGATCTCTCCGGCCATACGGTCGGGATCGTCGGCATGGGTCACATCGGCTCTGAGGTCGCCCGCCTCGCTCACGCCTTCGATTGCCGCGTCCTCGGCATCCGTCGCTCCTTCACCAGTCGTGGCCCGGACGAGATAGCTGACGAAGCGGTGCCGCCATCCGAGATCAACTACCTGATGGCCGAAAGCGATTTCGTCGTCCTTGCGGCGCCGCTGACGCCGCAGACTCGCGGCATTGTCGGCGTCAAAGAGATCGCTGCGATGAAGCCCACTGCCTACTTGATCAACATTGCGCGCGGCGGGCTGGTGGATGAGCCTGCCCTGGTTGCCGCCCTCAAGGAGGGCCGCATCGCCGGCGCCGGCCTCGACGTCTTCGCCGTCGAGCCACTGCCTGCCGAGAGCGAGCTCTGGGATATGCCCAACGTCATCATCAGCCCCCACTCCGCCGGCGGCAGCGAACGCTCCCTGGAGCGCACAATCGATATCTTCTGCGGCAACCTGCGCCGCTACCTTGCCGGTGAACCGTTGCTGAACATCGTCGATCCCGAGCGCGGCTACTAGCTGCTCACAAGGGCAAAAGAAGAGGCGCCGGCTTCCACCGGCGCCTCTTCCTTGTTAGCTAACTCGCTTATCCGCTGCGGTTCGGAGTGTCCGCGTCCAGCCAATGCTTGTTGATCTGCTGGGCGGAGTTGTGCACCCAAAGCCATTGGAAGCTGAAACCACCAAAGGGCCAGACGCTGGGTACGGCGTTGAAGTTCTTCGCCAGGTAGCGCTGGATGTCCTTGTAGATGGCGGAGCGCCTTTCGGCGTCGGACTCCTGCAATTGCTTCATGATCAGGGCATCGAGCTCGGGCGTCGGGTAGCTCGGGGCCTTACCGTTGGTGTGGTAGTTCTCTCGCAGGATCTTGTCGAACTGGGCCGCGCCGAAGCTCGACTGGGCCGGCGTGTAAGGCTGGAAGCCCTTGAAGTTGCCGGTCTGCTGCACCTGGTCATAGAAGGGCTGCATCTGCAGCCAGTGCTCCTCGATGTTCAGGACGCCCGTGGCCTTCTTGAAGAAGTCCAGCGGCAGGTTCTGCTCGTCGTTGCGGGAGCCCAGCAGCATGTACATCGGGATGTCGATGCCATCCGGGAAGCCGGCCGCGCTCACCATCTGCTTGGCGGCGGCGAGGTCGAACTTGTAGTTGTCGCCGTCCGCCCCCAGCTCTCCCTTCGTCGGGTCGAGCCAGTAAGACGGGTCGCGCGAGGCATGAGTCATCGGCTGGATCTCAACTTCGACGCCGGCCTGGCGGAACGCATCCGCGTTGCTGCGGAACCGGACGATTGACTCCTGGTCCACCGTCTTGTGAATGGCGATCCGGACGCGGGCGTCCTTCCAGGGCGATGTGTCACTCTCGTAGCGGCCGAAGATACCGCGCGAGAGACCGAACCAGGAAAGCTGGTTGGCCGAGAGCAGCGCTTCGGGCACGTCGCCCCGGATCGTCAGCACGTCACGCGAGGACGGGTTGTGCCGGACGATGTTCTTCGCCACGAACTGCGAGTAAGCGTTGGCGATCTCCGGGATCAATGGGTAGTGCCAGCGCTCGATGTGTGGCTTGCCGTCCCAGTACCCTTCGTGGCGCGTGAATGTCCAGTCGATTGATGGCTGGATCTTTTCGACCACCATCGGCCCGGTGCCGATCTGGGTCGTGCCACGCATCTGGTCGTTCTGGACAAGCTCTTTCGGACCTAGCTTGATGGCGAAGTCCTTGTTATTCATGTTGTTGATCAGGAACGCGTATGGCGCCTTCAGCTTCCACACCCAGTGAGTCGCGTCCGGCCACTCCCAGTGGTCGAGGACGCCGGCGATGGCGCTGCGGTTGAAGCCAACCGCCTGGTACTTTTCCGCAGTCTGGCGCCAGTCGTTGATGTCCATGACGCGGCCGTTTACCGGCGGGATGTTGTGGAACTTGACACCCTTGCGCATCGTGAAGGTCCAGGTTAGGCCGTCGGCGCTGACCTCCCAGCCCTCCGCCAGTCCGGGGACCGGCTTCTGGCCTTCGATCGTGCCGGGGTCCAGGCCGGGGACAGTGATCGGACCGAACGTCGGGTTGAGGTTGCCGCGCGTCAGGTACTCGTAGCCTCTGTCGTTGAACTCCTCAACCACACCGGTGTTGGCCAGGTACCAGTCGAAGCTCACCGTCAGGTCCAGGTCGTTGCGGATGCGCAGCGTGCCGCCGTCAACCGCCTGCTTCGACTCATCTGCCAGCTTCCAGTTGTCCTTCTCGTAGACAACGTTGCCGGGCTTACGGACGCCGCTCGGGTCGACTGTGAGCGTCTGGGTCGTCTGTGTACCGTCGCCACCGCCACCGCAGGCGATCAGCGCTGCCGCGCCGGCGCCCGCCGCCGTGGCGCTCAGGAACTTCCGGCGGCTGATCTGCTTTGTGTAGCTGGCCAGCCAGGGTCTGTTGGATTGCATCGCTTGCTCCCCCTTCGAGAATCGATACAGTCTCCGCGTGGGCACGGAGCTTTTCTGCGGCAAGTATAGAGCCTCTGTCAATAACGATTGGAAACCCATATAGCAGGTCATATTACCCCTGGTGACTAATCGCTACATCACTTTTAGATCACCAATTCAGACTCGTTGACCTCCTCATTGCCCCGCCCTACGATGGGCCTGATACTCCGCCCATTGCGCTCTTAGGAGGCCCCATGAGAGTCGGCGCCCACGTCTCCACAGCCGGAGGCCCCATTACCTGCATGGACCGCGCTGAGGCTATCGGCGCTGAAGCCGCGCAGATCTTCCTCACACCGCCGCAGCAATGGCGCAGCAGCAAGGTCGAACCGGAGCAGGCCGAGGCGTTTCGCGCCCGTAAGGCCACCAGCAGCGTCGGCCCCGTCTTCGTCCACGGCGTATACCTTATTAACCTCGCCGCCGCTGACGAGACCAACCTTACCCGCTCAACCAGCTCCCTCAAGTCATCGATGACCGCCTGCTCCCAGCTCGGCATCACCGGCGTGATCTTTCACCTTGGCAGCCATAAGGGTCAGGGGCTCGATGCCGTCTTCGACCAGATCTGCCGCGCCTGCACCGACGTGATCAGCAACACCCCGGACGATACCCTGTTAATCCTCGAGAACTCAGCCGGCGCCGGCGGCACCATCGGCTCCCGCTTCGCCGACCTCGGCCGGATCATCCGTCAGGTCGGCAGCCCACGCGTCAAGGTCTGCATCGATACCCAGCACTCCTACGCGGCCGGCTACGACCTCGCCTCCGCCGAGGGCCTTGAGCTGGCAATGACCGAGTTCGAGCAGGAAGTCGGCTTCGACCAGCTTGTCGCCGTCCACGCCAACGACTCAAAGGTTGAGCTGGGCAGCGGCCGCGACCGCCACGAGAACATCGGCGAAGGGCTGATCGGTGTTGCGGGCTTCAAGCGGATCATGGCCCACCGCGGTTTCAAGGACGTGCCCTTCCTGCTCGAGGTGCCCGGCTTCGACGGCAATGGCCCGGACGAGCCCAACGTCACGATGCTCAAGTCGATCCGCTCCGAGATCGAGGCCGGCGCCTAAGACCGCGGCAGCAATGCTCTAAGCCTGGTTGACGAGGCTATGAAAACGAAGCGCTGCTAACCCAGGTCCGGGGCGCGTTTGTGCCAGTCAGTGACCTGCTGATAGGCGTGCGCCGCGCCCAGCACCAGCCCTTCCTCCCACCAGCGTCCCGCCAGCGACAGGCCGATCGGCATTCCCTCCGCAGTGAACCCACAAGGGACCGAAATCGCCGGGTTGCCGGCGACGTTAAACGGTCCCGTGTTCCGCGTCAGCAGCGTCGGCGGCACGCTGGTAGGGTCGTCCGGGAATGCGAAGGCCACCACCGGCGTCGTCGGCGTCAGCAGCAGATCAATGTCTGCGAATGTCCCTGCCAGGCTGCGCTTCAGCTCGAACTGGCGCAGTCGCGCTCGCGAATAGGCTGCCGCCGGGATGCTCAGCGCCGCCTGCAGACGCGAGCGCACGTTGCTTCCGTAGAGCTCCGGATACTCCCTTAAATTGGTCTCGTGATAAGCCGCGGCATCGGCCAGGAAGGCGCCGCCGTCAGCCGATAGCGCCTCTATATCCGGCAGCGAGACATCTCTCACCTCGGCCCCCAACGACCTGAAGACCTCGCGTGTGGCCTGGACGGCTGCTATCACCTCGGCCTCAAGCACAGTGCCATCGAAGAAGAACTCACGCGGCACACCGATGCGCACGCCCCTCAGATCGCTCCTCAACGCAACGCTGTAGTCAGGGACAGGCTCATCGACGCTCAGAGGATCTGCCGAATCGTAGCCGGCGATGGCCTGCAGGATCAGGGCGCAGTCCGCGGCCGTCCGCGCCATCGGCCCGGCGTGGTCCAGCGACCAGTTCAACGGCACAACGCCTCGCAGACTCACCCGGCCGTAAGTCGGCTTCAGGCCGGTGATGCCGCAAAGCGCAGCAGGTATGCGGATCGACCCGCGTGTATCGCTGCCCAGAGACCCAAGACAAAGCCCCGCCGCCAGCGCCGCCGCTGAGCCACCGCTCGACCCGCCGGTGATCCTGTCCGTATCCCAGGGATTGCGCGGCGAGGGGTAATGCTCGTTGATATTCGTGCCGCCTAGCGCCCATTCGTGCATGTTGAGCTTGCCCAGCAGCACAATGCCTGCCTGCTTCAGCATCGTTACAACGTGGGCGTCCTCGGCAGGCACGTAGCTGTCTCGCAGCCTGGCGCCCGCTGTCGTGCGGATGCCCGCGGTCTCGTAGAGGTCCTTCAGGGCGAAGGGGACGCCGTGCAGCGGGCTTTGCTGCCTGCCGGCCGCGATCTCTGCTGTGGCATCTCTGGCCTGAGCGAGAGCTAGATCGAATGTCTTGGTGAAATAAGCGTTAAGCAGCGGGTCCAGCCGCTCGGCGCGCTCGATGCACGCTTCCGTCAGCTCCAGCGGTGAAACCTCGCGCCGGGCGATCTTCTGGGCGGCCTCGCTCAGGCTCAAGCCGGTGAGGTCAGCCTCTCGCACGTTGCTCTGCTCTAAGTTGGCTGGCTAAACCGCGACCGGCACGCCGCGATTGCCGATGTACATCTCCTGGACGATGTCGACGAACGACTGCGCCACGGGGCCCAATGGCCGTCCTCGGCGCGTGATTAGCGCGATCTGGCGCGTCGGGTTCGGTATCCCGGCGATGCCCACCTCGACCAGGGTGCCGGTTTGCAGCTCCCGCTCCACGGAGATGCGCGGCAGCAAGGCCAGGCCCAGGCCTTCCTCCACCATGCGCTTGGTCGCCTCCATGGAGTCCAGCTCCATCTGGATACGCGGCACCACGCCTCGCTGGCGGAACAGGCCCTGCGCCAACGCGTAGTAGCTGGAAGTCCGGTCGAAGAAGATGAAGGGATTATCGCCCAACTGCTCGACGGTGATGCCATCCTGCCCCGCCAGCTCATGCTCGGCGTTGCAGACCAGGACCAGCTCGTCCTCTACCAGGCCCTTGGTCTCGATGTCCTGGTGGTAGACGGCGCGCACCAGGCCGACTTGCGCCTCGTCCGAGAGCAGCATCTGCAGCACCTGCTCGGAGCGGCCGGTGCGTACGTTGACCTCGACGCGCGGGAAGCGCGAGCGGAACGTCTTCAGCAGCCCCGGCAGGACGTAGGTGCTGACGGTGGTCGCGGAAGCGAGGATCAGCGTGCCGGACTGCAGGTTGCGCAACGAATCGATTGCCTCCCGGCCGGAGTGCAGCACCTGCAGCACACGCTCGGCGTGAGGCAGGAAACAAGCTCCGACTTCGGTAAGGCGGACGCCGCGGCCGGAGCGCTCGAACAGGCGCTCGCCCAGGTCGCGTTCCAGGGCCTGAATACGCGCCGTCACGGAGGGCTGGGTTAGAAACAAAGCTTCGGCGGCGCGGCTGAAGCTGCGCTGATTCGCCACCTGCACGAAGGCTTCAAGCTGACCTAGGTCCACGTTCATTCACCTCTAATAGGAGTCTTCTATTTGTACCATAGTCATGACACTGATTTCTAGTGGCCGTTACAGCTCGGAAGCCGAGCGTACGCCCGGCTTGTTCACCGTGATCATGCCCTCGCTCAGGACAGCCGATTGGCAGGCCAGCCGCATGGGGCGTCTCAGAATTGCCTCACCACGCTCCGAGACCAGCGTCTTGCGCTCGCTGCGGCCCATCTCAGCCAGCGCCTCACCGCCGCTGACGATCTCCGTCAGGCAGGTGGTGCAGATCGCCTGGCCGCCGCAGGTCGTCGGCCAGTATAGGCCACGCGCCTGAGCGCCACCCATCAGCGTCTCGCCGATGCTCACCTCGAATTCGATACAGGATGGCAGCACCGTCACCCGTGTCATAGCTGAATTTTAGCACAAGAGCAATTTAGGATTGTTAACGCCTATCACAGACGGCCTAAGAAGGAGAGAAGCCCCGGCTTGCGATCTCGATTAGCTGGTCTAGCGGATGCGACGCAGCGACGGCACGAGGATGGTCAACACCAGCGTGCAGCCGATGCAGAGGCCGGCCATGATCGACAGGCCGGTCGATGGGCCGAGCTCTTCCGCCAGAAAGCCGCCCAGCGCCGCGCCCAGCGGCATCAGGCCCCGGTCCAGGCTGAAGAGGCTCATCACTCTTCCCTGGAGCGCCGGCGCCGTGCGCTGCAAGACGTACGCGTTATTCAACGACATGAACGCCGTCTGCATGCCGCCGGTGACGATCAGCGCCAGGATCACCAGCGGTATGAACTGAGTCTGCGCGAACAGCAGCAGCGCCAGACCGAAAATAATAATGAACGCCAGCAGCCAGAAGCCCCGCCCGGGCAGCCTATCGCCGTAAGTCGCAATCGACAGCGAGCCGATGATGGCGCCGATGCCCGTCACCGAGATCAGCAATCCGGCCCCTGACTTGCCGATATCCAGCTCCTCGACGGCGATGAGGGGGATAAAGAGGCCCTGGTAGGGGAAGCCCAGCACGAACATCGAAAGGCAGAGGATCAGGATATAGAAGATAATCCGGTCCCTCTTCACCGCCTCGAAGCCTTCGACTAGCTCCGCGAACATCGAGCCGCCAACCCTCTTCTGCTCCTCCGTGCGTGTCTTGATCCTCAGGGTGCAGAAGATGACCCAGGCATACATAGCCGACTGAATTACATAGAGAGGGCCGAAGTCGAAGAACACCAGGATCAGGCCCGCCAGCGACGGCCCGCCGATTCGCATTAGGTTCATCGCTGCCAGGTTTAACGCGATTGCGTTGGCCAGGCTTCTTTCCGGCACCAGTCGCGGGATCAGCGATTGTCTGGCCGGCCCATCGAAGGCCATGGATGAGCCCGTGATGAAGGTCGTCACGAAGACCATCCAGGGCGTGATGACGCCGCTAATGATCAGCAGCGCCGTCACCGCCATGCTTGTCAGCGTGACCGTCTTCGAGATCAGGAGGATCTTGCGCTTGTCCATCCTGTCGGCGATGACGCCGGCCCAGATGCCCAGGAGTAGCTGCGGCGCCATGCGCGTCGCGTGTAGCAGGCCGACCATCAGCGCGGAGTCCGTTAGCTCGTAGATCAGCAGCGGCCGGGCGATGTTCTCCATCCACATCGAGGCGGCAGCCCCAATTTGGCCCTGGAGGAGAAGATTGAAGTCAGGGTAGCGTAGCGAGTAGAAGGTGCCGAGGCGCTGCTGCGGCGCGATCTGATCCTCGATGGTGCCCACGCCGGCACTCTCAGCCACTTCGTGAGCCATAGGGCGATGCTACGCGTAACCTGCCGTTTACGTCAACGTTTCCCATCCTGAGCTAGCTGTTAAGTTGTTGCTACACATTCGCCGTGTTACAAAGGGATCATGGTTGATTTTCCCAAGGTTGTTGTCACAGGCATAGGCATGGTCACCCCCGTCGGTCTTGACGCGCCCTCCACCTGGGAGGCGATGCGCGCCGGCCGCTCCGGTACCGGTCCGATTACCCACTTCGACGCCAGCAGCTTCGATGTCCAGGTGGCTGGCGAGCTCAAGGGCTTCGTGCCGGAGGACCTCATGGACCGCCGCACTGCCCACCGCTCCGGCCGTCATACCCAGATGGCCGTCGTCGCGGCGCGTGAGGCTGTCACTTCCGCCAACCTGACAATCGATGAGAGCAACCGCGATGCCATCGGCGTCATGATCGCCAGCAGCGGCTCCCACGAGACCATTGCCGCTCAGGATCACATCATCGACGAGCGCGGTCCCGGCCGCGTCGACCCCCTCACCGTGCCTCGCATCGGCCAGTACAGCGCTGCCGTCCGCGTTGGCCGCCTGCTGGAGGTGCGCGGGCCCAACTCCAGCAATAACAGCGCCTGCGCCTCCGGGGGCGATGCCATCGGCCAGGCGCTCAACATGATGCGTCTCGGTTACGCCGATTGCATTGTCGCCGGCGGCAGTGAGGCCATGGTCAGCCGCGTCGTCATCGCCGCCATGAGCGGCCTCGGGGCGCTGGTCAAGACCTGGAACCATGAGCCGGAGCGCGCCTCGCGCCCTTTCGATGCCAAGCGCGGCGGCTTCGTCCTGGGCGAAGGCGCCGGCATCCTCATCCTCGAGACTGAAGAGTTCGCCCGCCGCCGCAACGCCTCGATCATCTGCGAGCTGGCCTCCGCCGCCTGGTCATTCGACGCCACGGACGACGCCGCCCCGGACGTCGACGGCCAGGCCCTGGCGATGAAGCGCGCCATGACAGCCGCGGGCCTCAGCATCGACGACATTGACTACATTAACGCCCACGGCACCGGCACTCAGCTCAACGACAAGGCCGAGACCGCCGCTGTAAAGCAGGTTTTCGGCGAGCGCGCCTACGGAATACCCGTAAGCTCCACCAAGTCGATGACCGGCCACCTTGCCGCCGCGGCCGGGGCCGTCGAGGCCGCCGTCTCCGTCCTGACAATCCGCGATGGCGTCATCGCCCCCACCATCAACTACGAGTTCCCGGACCCCAATTGCGACCTCGACTACGTGCCCAACAAATCACGCAAGGCTGACGTCGAAGTCGCGATGTCCAACGCCTTCGGTCTCGGCGGCCAGAACAGCAGCCTCGTCTTCCGCCGCTACCGCTAACACTCCGCCAAGCACCCTCTCCGGCCGATAATCCCAGTGTGAGCGCGCTCGCCTTCTTTCTCCTCGGCATCCCGGCCGCCTTCGCCGTCGAGCGGCTGATCTTTCGCTTCAGCCGTCCCGTCGGCGACCTGGAGGACGAGTCGTTGGCGACAAAGCGCCTTCCCTGGCAGGCGGAGCCCTGGCCGGCGCGGGTACGCCTCGCCCTCGCCATGCTGACGCCGCCGCTAATGGCCATCGCCGGCTGGCGCTTCGAGGCCGTCGCCGCCCTCGCAGTCACGCCACTAATCCTGGCGATGCTGATCTGCACCGGCACAGACCTGCTGCGCTATCGCGTGCCCAACGCCGTTACCTATCCCGGCACCCTTCTGGCCCTGCTCGCCGCCGTCCTCATGCCGGACGCGGACCTCGTCAGCGCGCTGCTGGCGGCCCTGCTGGGCGGCGGTCTCTTTCTGCTCCTCGCCGTCGTCTCTCGCGGCGGCATTGGCCTCGGCGATGTCAAGCTAGCGGTGCTGATCGGCGCCGCGTTGGGCTTGCCGGGGGCTTATCAGGCCCTCTTCATCGGCATGGCGGTTGCAGGCGCCGTCCTCGTATTGCTCCTCGTGGGCGGGATCGTCGGCCGGCGACAGGCCGTGCCCTACGCACCCTTCCTGGCGCTCTCCGCGGTGGGCTTCGTCCTTCTCAACGGCGCCGCCTTTGCTCCTCTCTAGCCCAGTCTCTCCAGCCCTTTACCAGGATGTAGAATGGCGGGCGTGAGAGAGCCCATAACCCAACTCGCCGTCCACTGCCGCTATCTGACGCGCGCCGTTGAGCCGGGACGCATCGAGCTCTGCTGCACCTGTCAGCACCCAATCCGCGAGGGTCAGGACTGCGTTGGCCCCTTCCTCGAAGACATCGGCACCGGCTGCGGCCTCTGGGAGCCGCACCCTCAGAGTCACCTCATCCCTCTGCCCCAACCCGAGCCCTGGCAGCGCCGCCGCCGCCGTGAGGGCTTCGATCTCCAGCGCGTCCCTCGCAACTGGAGCTAGGAGGCTTACGGCCATGATGTATGCTACGATGTATACATCATGACGATGGTCCGCAAGCAGGTCTACATCGAACGCGAGCAGGACGCCGCACTCAAGCGCCTATCGAAGCGTCTCGGCGTCACAGAAGCCGAGCTAATCCGCCGTGGCATTGAGCAAGTCACATCTGAGGACGATGAGAAGGAGGCGGAACGTGGGGAAGCCTGGAAACGGCTCGAAGCGGTTATGGAGCAGCGCGCCAAGATGAAGGTCCCGCAGGTTGAACGGACCTGGACTCGGGACGAACTCTATGACGATTAGGCGGCCAGCCTGCCTTATCGACACGAACATCCTTGTATATGCCTTTGACCCATCCGCGTTAGAAAAACAATCCCGAGGACTGGCCCTACTCCGAGCGCTTGAAGCGGACATGAACGGAGTCCTGACGGTCCAGGTGCTGGGTGAGTTCTTTCGTGTGGTGACCCAGAGGATTACCGTGCCGCTTGTCAGGCCAGAAGCACAGGAGATCGTTCATGATTTGGCCACCTCTTTCACAGTCCTGGAAACGACCGTAGCCGCAATATTGGAAGCTGCTCGATCAGCCCATGGCTATAGCTTGTCGTTCTGGGATGGCGTCATCTGGGCGACTGCGAAGCAGAATGGTGTTGGGTATCTCCTCAGCGAGGATATGCAAACCGGGAGAACAATCGCGGGAGTCCAAATCCTGAATCCGCTTGAGACCGCCTTTGACCTGGCAAACCTGAGGTAGTCCGGGTGCTAAAATCGCCTCGCTATGCCTGAGAGCGTCATCCTCTATACGGTCCCTCATTGCGGTACCTGCGACCGCGCCCGCGCCGGCCTCACGGACGAGGGCATCGACTTCGAGGAACGCAACATAATGACGCGACGGGACTGGTTCAACGAAGCCGCCGGCTACTCGATCTCCGTCCCTGTCATCCTCCGCGGCCAGAAGGTCCAGATCGGCTGGGGCCGCTCCATGGGCTGCCTGTTTCAGTAAGCGAGGTCGCAAATGCCCGAAGTCATCCTCTACACGACTACCAATTGCAGCACCTGCGACGTCGCCCGCGATGACCTCACCGCCGGCGGCGTCGACTTTGAGGAGCGCAATATCATGTCTAAGCAGGAGTGGTTCGACGAGGCGATGCTGTACTCCGTCTCCGTCCCAATCCTCCTGCGCGATGGCAAAGCCGAAGTCGGCTGGAAAGGCGACCACGGCTGCTACTTCGTCTAGCTCAGTCCTGATCAGGGGGTTGCCTCGTCATTCTGAGCGGCTGCCAGCGTCAGGTTTGTCATTCTGAGCGGCTGCCAGCCAGCCGAAGAATCTGCGCTCGCATCCTTTGAGACGCTTCATTTTTGCCGTCAACACCCTCGTCGAGCCTTAGCTGCGCCGCCTCTTAGACCAGGCCATCCGCGCGCAGCGTCATCGCCTGGAAGTGAAACCCTGGCCGCTCCCCTTCGAGATCGATGACCCTGAAATCGACCAGCTCGAACACCTCCGCGGCTTGCCGGCATAGCTCATCATCCGTAAAGAACGCAAAGAAGCGCTTCGGCTCGTAGCTGTCACTTGCTGAGACGGCTTCAGAATTAATCCCGCCGTACTGGCCCAGGTAGAAGAGCCCACCCGGCTTAATCACGCTGTGGATCTTCATCAGCGCCGCGACGAAGTCAGCATGCGGCACATGCAGCAGGCAGTTCAGCGCGAACACGGCGTCGAAGGTCCGGCTCCCGAAGTCGAGGCTCAGGAAGTCCATAACCTCCGCCTTGAGGCCCTTCTCCCGGCACAACCGCACGTGCTCCGGCGAGAGGTCTGTGCAAGTGACGTTCAGTCCCTCATCCTGGAAGAAGCGTCCGTGCACGCCCGGCCCGGATCCGACCTCCAGCAGCGTCTCGCTACCCTCGGCCCGCATCAGCGCCAGAAAGCGATCGCGCTCCTCGACCTTCCACGGCTCTATCTCGGCCGTGTCACGGCGAGGGGCGTCCTTGTCGTAGGCCTGGCGTAATTCAGCGATGATGCTCTCGTAGGTCACAGCCCGATTATTCGCCCGCCGCAACCCGGCGTCGAGCCTTTAGTTACATAAGTGCATTTATTATCGGTTTTTGTTGACAAATTAGGCTCTGGAAGCTAATCTAACCACGTGGAAACAACCCGAGACCAGGTGCTGCGCTTCGTGCGCGGACACCGCGAGGCAACCGTCGCCCAGCTGGCCGAGACCCTAGACCTCAGTCAGCAGGCGGTGCGCCGTCATCTCGATGGCCTCCGCGCCGACGGCCTGATCGAAGCCCGGCTCGAGCGCCATGGCGTCGGCCGCCCGGCGATGCTCTTCTCCGCCACCGAGCGCGGCGAGGAGCTATCGGGCCACAGCTACGTCCAACTGCTCTCGCGCCTCTTCCGTCACCTCGACAAAATGGACGCGAACCAGGTAGACGGCGGCAGCGGTCGCGAGATCCTGGAGAACGTCTTCAGCGGCATCGCGGCCGAGGTGGCGGCCGATCACAAGTCGGAAGTCCACGGCGAGTCCTTGGACCAGCGAGTGGCCGAAATGAGCCGCGCTCTGGAACGTGAAGGTATAGTCGATGGCTGGCACAAAGAGGGCGATATCGTCCATATTCTCAATAACGAGTGTCCCTACCTGCGTCTGGCTGAGATGAGCGACGTTGCTTGCCGCTCCGACCGCCAGGCGATCGAGCTACTCGTCGGAGTCGAGGTAGAGCAGACGCGTCGGATCGTCGATGGCGAGCCGGTGTGCGAATACATCATCAGGGCTGGCGCCGAGCCTAAGCCCAAGGGAAACTAGTTGAACCAAGCTTCACGCGCCGGCGGGGGAATGCTGTCGCGGCTCTGTGGTGTAGGGGTGGCAGGGCCGGGGGTGGACACCACTTTCAAATCAATAAGGAGTACGGATGAGCACCAACAGGGCAGTGCTAAGAATAGAAGACCTGCACGTGTCGGTAGAAGGCAAGGAGATCGTCAACGGTCTCTCATTGACCGTCCCGGCCGGCGAAGTGCACGCCATCATGGGGCCCAACGGCTCCGGTAAAAGCACGCTGGCCAACACGCTGGCAGGCCACCCGAAGTACCAGGTCACCGCTGGCAAGGTCTACCTCAAAGGCGAGGACATCACTGACCTCGCTCCCGACGAGCGCGCCAAGCGTGGCATGTTCCTGGCCATGCAATACCCGACGGCCATCCCCGGCGTGACCATGGTCAACTTCCTCCGCGCCGCTCTCAAAGCGGTGCAGGACCGAGACGTGCCGGTGCGCGAGTTCCGTCAGCGCCTGCAGGAAGCCCTGACTCTGCTCAAGATGGACGAGTCCTTCGCCCGCCGCTACGTCAATGACGGCTTCTCCGGCGGCGAAAAGAAGCGCGCCGAGGTGCTGCAAATGAGCATCCTCAAGCCTGCCATGGCCGTCATGGACGAGACCGACTCCGGCCTCGACATCGACGCCCTGCGCACCGTGGCTGAGGGAATCAACGCCCTCCACACGCCGGAGATGGGCATCCTGCTGATCACCCACTACCAGCGGCTGCTGAACTACATCACGCCGGACCGGGTGCACGTCCTCTACAAAGGCCGCATCGTCCGCAGCGGCGGCAGCGAGCTGGCGCAGGCCCTGGAAGAAAAAGGTTACGACTGGATCACGAGCGAAATCGACGGCGACAGCGAGGCTGTAGCCATATCGAAGGGAAGTGACGCGTAATGACGACAACTAAGCCCGACGACATCGTCTCCGGCTACAAGTACGGTTGGCATGACCCCGAGTTCAAGCCGGTCAACATCGTCCGCAAAGGCCTGGACCGCGACGTCGTGGCCCAGATCTCCGAAATGAAGAACGAGCCGCAGTGGATGCGAGACTTCCGTCTGCGCGCCCTGGAGCAGTTCGAGTCCAAGCCGATGCCGGATGGCTTCTGGGGCGGCAACATCCAGAACTACCCGCTCGACTTCCAGGACATCTACTACTACGTCAAGCCCATGGAAGGCCAGGGCAAGACCTGGGAGGAAGTCCCGGACGAGATCAAGCGCACCTTCGATAAGCTGGGCATCCCGGAGGCGGAGCGCAAGTTCCTCGCCGGCGTCGGCGCCCAGTACGACTCCGAGGTCGTCTACCACAAGATCCGCGAAGACCTTGAGAAGCTCGGCGTCCAGTTTCTGGACATGGACAGCGGCCTGCGCGAGCACGAGGACATCGTCCGCCAGTACTTCGGCACCATCATCCCGCCCGGCGATAATAAGTTCGCCGCCCTGAACTCGGCCGTCTGGTCCGGCGGTAGCTTCGTCTACGTGCCGGCCGGCGTTAAGGTCGATATCCCGCTCCAGGCCTACTTCCGTATCAATACGGAGAACATGGGCCAGTTCGAGCGCACCCTGATCATCGCCGAAGAAGGCAGCTACGTTCACTACGTCGAAGGCTGTACCGCACCGACTTACACCAACGACTCGCTGCACAGCGCCGTCGTCGAGATCATCGTCAAGAAGGGCGCCCGCGTCCGTTACACGACGATCCAGAACTGGTCCACCAACGTCTACAACCTGGTGACCAAGCGCGCCGCCGCTTACGAAGACGCGGTCATGGAGTGGGTGGACGGCAACCTCGGCTCCAAGATCACCATGAAGTACCCCAGCGTCTTCCTGATGGAGCCCGGCGCCCACGGCGAGATCCTCTCGCTGGCCTTCGCCGGCCCCGGTCAGCACCAGGACGCCGGCGGCAAGATCGTCCACGTCGCCCCCAACACGACCTCGAACATCGTCTCGAAGTCGATCTCCAAGGGCGGCGGCCGCACCAGCTACCGCGGCCTGCTCAAGGTCTATCCCGGCGCCACCAACTCCAAGTCCTCGGTGCGCTGTGACGCGCTGCTGCTGGACGAGGATTCCCGCTCCGACACCTACCCGGTGATGGAGATCGACGAGGAGCAGGTCACCATCGGCCACGAGGCCACGGTCTCCAAGGTCGGTGACGAGCAGCTCTTCTACCTCCAGAGCCGCGGCATCAGCGAGACCGAGGCGACCAAGATGATCGTCAACGGCTTCGTCGAGCCGATCGTCAAGGAGCTGCCGATGGAGTACGCGATCGAGCTCAACCGCCTGATCGAGCTCCAGATGGAAGGCTCCGTAGGTTAGGACGCCCTGGATACGCGGGAAGCAACGTGTAGGGGCTGTTTTAGGGACAGCCCCCGCAGCGCCCTCCGCAATTTGACATGAATGGATGATTTGATGACCACCAGCGCCAACGCGCTCTCGATAACCGAGCAGACCGTCCGCGAGCTCTCACGGCGCCTTAACGAGCCGGAGTGGCTGCTTAGCCGCCGCGTCGACGCCTACCGCGCCTTCGCCTCCATGGCCATGCCTAACCCCCTGGCCGAGGAGTGGCGCCGCACCGACATCAGCGCCCTCGACCTCGAAGCCACCCTGGCCGCTCCCAGAGACGCCGCGGCGACGTGGAGCATCGGCGACGAAGCCCCCGGCGTCTACGCCAGAGGCCACGGCCTGCCCGACGCTTTCTTCTTCGGCGAGGTGTCGCAAGCCCTGCCCAAACACGAGGCGCTGCTTCGAGAACACCTCCACAGCCTCGTCTTGTCCACCGAGTGGCGGCTTAGCGCCCTGCAAGCCACCCTCTGGCAGCAAGGCGCGCTGGTCTACGTCCCGCGCGGCGTCGAGGTCGAAGTGCCGCTGCACTATCTGGTCAGTGGCGCTGCCGGCCCGGTCTTCCCTCACCTCCTCATCGTTGCCGAAGAGAACAGCAGCGTCACCGTCATTCAGGAGACCGAATCGCCCTCCGGTCAGGCCCAGTCCCTGGCCGTCGGCGCTGTCGAGATCGTCGCCAGGCCGGACGCCCGCGTCCGCTTCCTGGAAGTCCAGCGCTGGGGCGATAACGTCTACAACTTCTCGACCATCCGCGCCCGTCTCGATCGTGGCTCGCGGCTTACGGCTGGCCTTGTAGGGCTCGGCTCGCGTCTGACCAAGACCAAGCTCGAAGCCATCATGGACGGCGATGGCGCCTCGGCCGAGTTGCTCGGCCTCAGCTTCGGCGACGGCCATCAGCACTTCGATTACGGCACCCTGCAGGATCACATCGCGCCCCGCACTGCCAGCGACCTCCTTTTCAAGGCCGCGCTCGAAGACCACTCCAGCGAGGTTTGGACCGGCACCGTCCACATCCAGAAAGGCGCCTCCTTGAGCGAGGCCAACCAGACCAGCCGCAACTTACTGCTCAGCGACCACGCCAAGGCCGCCCCGATCCCGGTGCTCGAGATCGAGGCCTATGACATCCTGCGCTGTAGCCACGGCGCCTCCGCCGGCCCCCTGGACGAGGAGCAGCGTTTCTACCTGGAGTCGCGTGGCATCCCCAAGGCGGAGGCTGAGCGACTGCTGGTCGAGGCCTTCTTCCAGCCCGTCCTCGACCGGATGCCTGCCGAGGCTATCCGCCCTCGCTTGGAAGCGGCGCTGGCCGCCAAGATCGAAGCCGGCTACTAGGTGGCTTTCATGAAAGTCGCGACGAGGTCAGATGTGTCCGAGGGTGAAGTGCGCGTCTTCAGCGCCGATGGCGTCGGCATCGCCCTCGCCAACGTTGGCGGGGAGTTCTACGCCCTGGCCGACGTCTGTACCCATGATGGCGGCCCGCTGGGCGAAGGCGCGCTTTGGGGCGAAGATATCGAGTGCCCGCGGCACGGCGCCCGCTTCGATGTCAAGACCGGCCGCGTCAGGGCTCTGCCGGCCGTCCTTCCCGTCCGCACCTACCCCGTCCAGCTCAACGGCGATGAGGTCCTCGTTGATGTTGGCTAAGCCAGTGCAGGGTGCAACCCTGCGGGAGCCTGAGGGGTGTCCCCTCAGTCCTTTCTTTCTAATTCAGGCGGAGCAGACCGCCAGGGATGCGCAGCCGGCGCGCCCACAAGGGATCATCCATGTTTGACGTAGACACCCTTCGCAAGGACTTCCCTATCCTCAGCCGCCAGGTGCACGGCCAGCCGCTGGTTTACCTCGACAACGCCGCGACCACCCAGAAGCCGCGTCAGGTCATCGACTCGCTGGTCCACTACTACGAGAACTACAACGCCAACATCCACCGCGGCCTCCACAAGCTGGCAGAAGAGGCGACAGAAGCCTACGAGGGCTCCCGCGCCAAAGTCGCGCGCTTTATCAAGTCACCCGAAGGCGCCAGAAGCGTCATCTTCACTCGCAACTGCACCGAGTCGCTCAACCTGGTCGCCAACGCCTGGGGCCGTAAGTTCCTCAATGCCGGCGACGAGATCGTCCTCAGCGTGCTGGAGCACCACAGCAATCTCGTGCCCTGGCAGCTCATTGCCAAAGAGAAAGGCGCCGTCCTCAAGTTCGTCGATATAGACGGCGAAGGCCGTCTGCGCGTGGATCAACTCGAGCAGCTCATCGGCCCCAGGACCAAGATCGTCTCGCTCGTCCACGCCTCCAACGTCCTCGGCATCAACCCGGTGCGCTACGCGGCCGAGCTGGCTCACCGCCAGGGCGCCATCATGGTCGTCGATGGCGCTCAGAGCGTCCCCAATATGCCCGTCGATGTGGGCGATCTCGGCTGCGACTTCCTGGCTTTCTCCGGGCACAAGATGGCCGGCCCCACCGGCATCGGCGTGCTCTGGGGCAAGCCGGATATCCTCGAAGCCATGGACCCCTTCCTCGGCGGCGGCGAGATGATCTCTCGCGTCCTCCTCGAGGAATCGACCTGGAACGAGCTGCCCTGGAAGTACGAGGCCGGCACCCCCAACATCGCCGATGGCATTGCCCTCGGCGCGGCGGTCGACTACCTCGAAGGCATCGGCATGGAGAACGTCCGCGCCCACGAGAAGTCGCTGGCCGCCTACGCCATCGACCGGATGAGCGCGCTGCCGGAAGTGACGATCTACGGCCCCAAAGACCCGGAAGAGCGCGTCGGCGTCGTTGCCTTCAACTACGGCGACATCCACCCGCACGACCTCAGCCAGGTGCTCGACCAGCGCGGCATCGCTATCCGCGCCGGCCACCACTGCGCCCAGCCCCTGATGCGCCGCCTCGATTGCGTGGCCACGGCGAGGGCCAGCTTCTACGTTTACAATACCTTTGCGGAGATCGATAAGCTGGTCGAGGCATTGGAAGGTGCCGGTCGCTTCTTTGACCCGGACGCCGCCGCGGCCGCGAGGATGAGTTAACGGATGCAGTTTGCAGAACCAGAGCTGGATGAGCTCTACAGGGAGCTGATCCTCGACCACTACCGCCATCCCCGCAACAAGGGGACACTCGATAACGCCACGTCCAAAGCGGAGGGCTTCAACCCCCTCTGCGGCGACGAAATCAACGTCGAGGTCGAGCTTGAAGGTGACATAATCAAGGATGTGGCCTTCAGCGGCCGTGGCTGCTCGATCAGCCAGGCTTCCGGTTCGATGATGACCGCCGCGATCAAGGGCCGCAAAGTCGCCGACGCGATCGCGCTGCTGGGCGACTTCAAGCGCATGATGACCGACCCCGAGGTCGAGCCCGGCGAAGACCTCGGTGACCTGGAGGCATTCCAGGGCGTCGCCAAGTTCCCGGTGCGCGTCAAGTGCGCCACCCTCGCCTGGCACGTCCTCGAAGACGGCCTCGAATCGAAGAGTTAGGAGACCACCACCATGGCAGCAACCGCCAAGATTACCTCCGAGCAAGTGATGGAGATCCTCCAGCCCATCGAGGACCCCGAGATCCACATCAGCGTCGTCGACCTCGGCCTCATCTATGACGTCGAAGTCAACGAGGACAACGTCGTCGACGTGACCTTCACCCTGACCACGCCGGCCTGCCCCATGGGCCCGGTGCTGGTCGGTCGCATCCAGGACGCCATCATGAACATCGAAGGCGTCAAGGACGTCAACGCCTGGCTGACCTTCAACCCGCCCTGGGATCCCCGCACCATGGCCTCCGACGAGGTCAAGATGCAGCTCGGCATCTGGTAGCACGGCCTTTGAGCGGCAGCAACCCATGCCCCAGCTTTCAAGCTGGGGTCGTGTTCAAGACAAAATGCCTTCAACCCGCCCTGGGACCCGCGCACCATGGCCAGCGACGAGGTCAAGATGCAGCTCGGCATCTGGTAAGCAGCGGCTCTGCTGAACGGCACAACCATGCCCCAGCTTTCAAGCTGGGGTGGCGCTCAAACACCGGCATCGAGTCGCAAACCACCATGTCGTTGCGAGCCATCGGCGGTAGCCGAGGCGTGGCAACCTTTGACGCGCCGTTTTGGCTCTGAACGTCCAAGCGCGCATCTCACCATTCCGAGGCACGCGGCATGCCCTGTTCGAGCGGCACCTAACCCATGCCCCAGCCTTCAGGCTGGGGTCGCGTCCAAACACGGGCAGCGAGCCGCACGCCAACCCTTGTCATTCCGAGGCACGTCCTGAGCCTGTCGAAGGAAATCTCGCCCCCATGATCAGTCTGCTTCGACGTCCATCGTCAGACCCTGTCGCGAAGGAGGAACAAAGCCCTGCTGACTACAAGGGATGTCTATAATCATTTGAGGTTTTCTATAGGCAGCCAACGCGTCCTGGTACGTGAATCAAATCACTTGCGCGTTGGCTGATGGGGAATTATTATTCCGGTCACAGCTTGCCGGCCCACCGCATTGGCGGGCCGGTTTGGCTTTAGTCACGATCCCGCCGCTCGCGCGGGCTCGGCCCCGAAAAATCTTGTGGTGGAGATGCTCAAGCAGTCGATGAGCGAGCCGTATAGATTTCCCGATCTGCCACCTCTGACCAAGCAGGGTCTCTACGATCCCACGCAGGAGCACGACGCCTGTGGCGTCGGTCTGGTCGCCAACATCAAGGGGACACGCTCCCACAAGATCATCGATCAGGGCATCGAGGTCCTGATCAACCTCGGCCACCGCGGCGCCTGTGGCGCCGACCCCCGCACCGGCGACGGCGCCGGCATCACGATCCAGCTGCCGCACGAGTTCTTCCAGAAAGAGGCCGGCCGCCTCGACATCGACCTGCCTCATCGTGGTGAGTATGCCGTCGGCATGACCTTCTTGCCGCAGGAGCCCGGTCAGCGCCACCGTTGCGAGGGCATCATCGAGCAGATCGTCGAGGCTGAAGGCCAGGGTTTCCTCGGCTGGCGCGACGTGCCCGTCAACCCGGACGCCATCGGCGTGCTGGCAGTCCACGTCATGCCTCAGATCCGCCAGTTCTTCATCGCGCGCTCACCGCGCATCGAGGACGAGTCGCAATTCGAGCTTAAGCTCTACGTCATTCGCAAGCAGATCGAAAAGGCCATCGCCGCCGAAACCGGCATGCCGGAGCGCGACACCTTCTACATCTGCAGCCTCTCCTCTCGTACGCTGGTCTTCAAGGGCCTCCTTATCGCCGGCCAGATTCAACCCTTCTTTCATGACCTCAGTCATGAGTCGATGACCTCCGCCTTCGCGCTGGTCCACTCGCGCTTCAGCACCAACACCCTTGGTACCTGGAAGCTCGCCCACCCTTACCGCTACGTGGTCCACAACGGCGAGATCAACACCCTGCGCGGCAACATCAACTGGATGGCCGCGCGCGAGAAGCAGTTTTCCTCATCAACCCTCGGCGAGGACGTCGCCAAGATCGTCCCCGTGATCACCCAGGCCCAGAGCGATACGGCTACCCTCGACAACGCCCTTGAGCTGCTCCTCGCGACGGGTCGCACGCTGCCGCACGCCATGATGATGCTGATCCCGGAGGCCTGGGCGGACCACATCCCCATGGACGCCGATAAGAAGGCCTTCTACGAATACCACTCGACCCTCATGGAGCCCTGGGACGGCCCGGCGCTGATCATCGGCACGGACGGCGCCCAGGTCTGCGCCATCCTCGACCGCAACGGCCTCCGTCCCTGCCGCTACCTCGTCACCACTGACGACCTGCTCGTCATGGCTTCCGAGACCGGCGTGCTCGACGTGCCGCCGGAGAGCGTGCTCTTCAAGCGCCGCATCCAGCCCGGTCGCATGTTCCTGCTCGACACCAAAGCCGGCCGTCTGATCGACGACGCTGAGATCAAGGGCGATCTCGTCGGTCGCCGCCCTTACGCCGAGTGGCTGGCCCAGAATCGTGTCCGGATCGACGACCTGCCGGAGCCTGGCAGCATCCCCGATTTCGACGATGAGACGCTGCTCAAGCGCCAGCAGGCCTTCGGCTACACCCAGGAGGACATCGAAGTCATCCTGGAGCCAATGGCCACCGCGGGCGCCGAGCCGGTCGGCTCCATGGGCAACGACACGCCCCTTGCCGTCCTTTCGGACATGAATCCGCTGCTCTTCGGCTACTTCCGCCAGCTGTTCGCCCAGGTCAGCAACCCGCCGCTTGACGCTATGCGCGAGGAGCTTGTCACCTCTCTCGAAACCTTCATCGGCTCCGACCACAACCTCTTCGATGAGACGCCGGAGCACTGCCACCAGCTCAAGCTCAAAGAGCCTTTCCTCACCAACCGTGAGCTGGCCAAGATCCGCGAGCTCAGCGCCGGCAAGCTCAGCTCCCGCACCCTCTCCACCCTGTTCGATGTCTATCACCCGAGCTCCAATGGCTCTAACGGCAACGGCCAATCCAATGTGAGGCCGGCTGCGGGGAATGGGCGGACACTGCATTCAGATCAATCCACGTCTGCCACCGGCTCTATGGCCGCCGCCCTCGACCGCCTCTGCGCCGAGGCCTCAGCCGCCGTCGCCGATGGTGTGGCGGTCCTCATCCTCTCGGACCGCGGTGTCGATGCCACGCACATGGCCATCCCTAGCCTCCTCTCGACAGCGGCCGTCCACCATCACCTGGTCCGCGAAGGCACTCGCACCAGGGTCGGTCTTGTCGTCGAGTCAGCAGAGCCGCGCGACGTGCACCACTTCGCCATGCTCATCGGCTTCGGCGCCGGCGCGGTCAACCCCTACCTCGCTTTTGAGACCCTCAACGACCTCTGCCGCCGCGACGTCATGCCCAGGCCGATTGATTACCACACGGCGGAGAAGAATTACGTCAAGGCGCTGCACAAGGGCGTCCTCAAGATCATGTCCAAGATGGGAATCTCCACCCTGCAGAGCTACCGCGGCGCCCAGATCTTCGAGGCCATCGGCCTGCGCCAGGACTTCATCGACCGCTACTTCAGCTGGACGGCCTCGCGCATTGGCGGCGTCGGCATCGAGGAGATCGAAGCCGAGACCCTGCGCCGCCATCGCCAGGCCTACCCCCAGCGCGTCCTCTCCGGCGTCCTCGACCTCCAGTCGGGCGGTATCTACCAGTGGCGTCGCGACGGCGAGTACCACATGTACAACCCGGACACGATCGCCCTGCTACAGCACTCGACCCGCACCAACAACTTCGAGTCCTTCCAGCAGTTTACCGACCTGATCGACGCCGAGAGCCGCCGCCTCTGCACCATCCGCGGCCTCCTCGATTTCAAGCCCGGCGCGCCCGTCTCCATCGATGAGGTCGAGCCCGCCGCCGAGATCGTCAAGCGCTTCGCGACCGGCGCCGCCTCCCTCGGCTCGATCAGCCGCGAGGCGCACGAGACGCTGGCCATCGCCATGAACCGCATCGGCGCCCGCAGCAACACCGGTGAGGGCGGCGAGGACTACCACCGCTATCAGGCCGACGCCAACGGCGACTCGCGTCAGAGCGCCATCAAGCAAGTCGCCTCCGGCCGCTTCGGCGTCACCGCCAACTACCTGGCCCACGCCAGCGACCTCCAGATCAAGATGGCGCAGGGCTCCAAGCCCGGCGAGGGCGGCCAGCTCCCCGGTCACAAAGTAGACGAGTACATCGGCTGGGTGCGCCACACAACCCCCGGCGTCGAGCTGATCTCGCCGCCGCCGCACCACGATATCTACTCCATCGAAGACCTGGCGCAGCTGATCCACGACCTCAAGAACTCGAACCCGGCCGCCCGTATCCACGTCAAGCTCGTCTCCGAGTTCGGTGTTGGCACCATCGCCGCCGGCGTCTCCAAGGGACACGGCGATGTCGTCCTGATCAGCGGCGATTCGGGAGGCACCGGCGCCTCGCCGGAGTCATCGATCAAGAACGCCGGCCTGCCCTGGGAGCTGGGCGTCGCCGAGACGCAGCAGGTGCTGGTCGGCAACGACCTGCGCGGCCGCATCGTCGTCCAGACCGACGGCCAGCTCAAGACCGGCCGCGACGTCGCCATCGCTTGCCTCCTCGGCGCGGAGGAGTTCGGCTTCGCGACGGCGCCCCTGGTCGTCATGGGCTGCATCATGTTGCGCAAGTGCCACCTCAACACCTGCTCTGTCGGCATCGCCACCCAGGACCCGGAGCTGCGCAAGCGCTTCGCCGGCGAGCCCGAGCACGTCATCAACTACTTCTTCTTCATCGCCGATCAATTGCGCGCCATCATGGCCGAGCTCGGCTTCCGCACCGTCAACGAGATGATCGGCCGTGTCGACATGCTGGATGGCCGCAAGGCCGTCGAGCATTGGAAGGCGCGCGGCCTCGACTTCGCCTCGTTGCTCCACCGTCCCAACGTCCCCGATGGCATCGCCACCTACTGCCAGGAGCAGCAGGACCACGGCATCGACCGAGCCCTCGACCACGAAATCATCGCCCGCAGCCGCGCCGCCCTCGACAATCTTGAGCCGGCTCAGATCGACCTCTCCATCAGCAACGCCAACCGCACTGTCGGCGCCATGCTCAGCTACGAGGTCGCCCGCCGTTACGGTGAGGACGGCCTGCCGGACGGCACGATCCAAGTCAACTTCCGCGGCTCCGCCGGTCAGAGCTTCGCCGCCTTCCTGGCTAAGGGCGTGACCATGAACGTCGAAGGCGACGCCAATGACTACTTCGGCAAGGGCCTCTCCGGTGGCGTCGTCGTCATCAAGCCACCAGCCGAAGCGCCTTTCGTGCCGGAAGAGAACATCCTCGTCGGTAACGTCGTGCTCTACGGCGCTACCAGCGGCAAGGCCTTCATCCGCGGCATCGCTGGTGAGCGCTTCGCCGTCCGCAACAGCGGCGCCGAGGCCGTCGTCGAAGGCGTCGGCGACCACGGCTGCGAGTACATGACCGGCGGACGCGTCGTCGTCCTCGGCCCAACGGGACGCAACTTCGCGGCCGGCATGAGCGGCGGCGAGGCCTTCGTCCTGGACGAGGCGGGTCGCTTCGCCTCCCTTTGCAACACCAACATGGTCGATCTGGAGCCCGTCGTTGATGACGATGACAAGGAAGACCTGCGCCGCCTCCTCGAAGAGCACCTCGAAGCCACCGGCAGCGCCAACGCGCGCCGAGTGCTCGATTCCTGGGACGCGATGCTGCCGAAGTTCGTCAAAGTCATGCCCCGCGATTACAAACGTGTCCTGGCCGACCGGATGCGCCGCGCTGAAGAAGCGGCGTTCGCGGCCTCGGCCAGCTAGAGGGCACGCATTTGGGCGACCCCCAGGGATTCAAGGAAGTGCCGCGTCAGGGTCCTCCGCGCCGGCCCGTGGGCGAGCGCGTCCGTGACTACAACGAGTTCTACCTCGACTGGACCGAGGAGCAGGCACGCGGCCAGGGTGGTCGCTGCATGGACTGCGGCATACCCTTCTGCCACAAGGGCTGTCCCCTCGGCAACCTGATCCCGGACTGGAACGACCTCGTCTACAAGGGCCAATGGGAGCGCGCCCTCGCCGCCCTCCACGCCACCAACAACTTCCCGGAGTTCACGGGCCGCATCTGCCCCGCCCCCTGCGAGGCAGCCTGCACCCTCGCGATCAACCAGGACCCCGTCACCATCGAGTACATCGAGAAGGCGATCTCGGACCGCGGTTGGGATGAGGGCTGGATCAAGCCCCAGCCGCCGCTAATGCGCACCGGCAAGACGGTAGCCGTTATCGGCTCCGGCCCTGCCGGCCTCGCTGCCGCCCAGCAGCTCAACCGCGCCGGCCACAGCGTCACCGTCTTCGAGCGCGACAACTACATCGGCGGCCTCCTGCGCCTTGGTATCCCGGACTTCAAGCTCGAAAAGCTCGTCGTCGAGCGCCGCGTCCAGCAGATGCAGGAAGAGGGCATTGTCTTCAAGACCGGTGTCTATGCCGGCCGCAACCTTACGGTCGAGGAGCTTAAGAGCAGCTTCGATGTCATCCTCCTCGCCATCGGCTCCACCATCCCGCGAAACCTCGAGGTCCCCGGCCGCGAGCTCCAGGGCGTCCACTTCGCGATGGATTACCTCACCCAGCAGAACAAGATCAACGCCGGCGAGACCGTCTCCCCCGAAGATCGCATCACCGCCGAAGGCAAGCGCGTCATCATCCTCGGCGGCGGTGATACCGGCGCGGACTGCCTCGGCACAGCCCACCGCCAGGGCGCGGAGATCGTCCGCCAGTACGAGATCATGCCCGAGCCGCCGCTACAGCGCTCCGGCAACAACCCCTGGCCCCAGTGGCCGCTGATCCTGCGTAGCTCCGCCGCCCACGAAGAGGGCGGTGTGCGCGACTACAGCATCCTCACCACGAGCCTCTCCGGCAGCGATGGCCTCGTCGAGAATCTGCACGGCGTCCGCGTCGGCTGGGAGGCCGACGCCACCGGCCGGCCCCAGATGGTAGAGGTCGCCGGCAGCGAGTTCCAGGTCGATGCCGACCTCGTCCTCCTCGCGATGGGCTTCCTTTACCCTGAGAAGGGCGGCCTCGTTGACTCCCTCGGCGTTGAGCTCGACCCGCGCGGCAACGTCAAGACGGACCGCAACAAGATGACCAGCGTCCCAGGCATCTTCGCCGCCGGCGATGCCTCACGCGGCCAGTCGCTCGTCGTCTGGGCGATGGCAGAGGGCCGGGAAGCAGCCTACGGCGTCGATATGTTCCTCATGGGTGAATCCGAACTCCCCCACCCCGGCCTATAACCCAACTACGCCTTCCTCAGTCCGACTCATGCGACTTCTGGCGCTGTAGCGGCGACCTTTAGGTCGCCAGGGGAGGGGTGGCGGCCTCCCAACCGAAGGGGATCTTGCCGACTTCATAAATCGAGAGAGTCATCCTTGTCATTCCGAGGCACGAGGAATCTTGCCCATTAAGATCACACCCTCGTTTCTTCTGAGGTCTGTAACGCCTTACCGCTGCCTCTAGCCCGGCGGCGTATCGTCGTACTCCGCCTCGTCCGGCGCGTCCGTCGCGCTCTCGAAGATGATCTCGTAGCCATCCGGGTCGGCCAGCGACGTCACCCACATCCCGTTACCCACGAACGGCGTGGACGTCTTCAATCCCCGCGCCGTGGCGTAGCGATAGATCGCCAGCGCGTCCTCACAGATGAAGTAGATCGAAACGCCCTCGCCCAGCTTGCCACTCGGCGTCCAGGCGTCTGGCCCTTCCTTCGAGAACTGCTGCAACATAAGCGCGCCCCCGCCTATCGTCAGCCAGCACCAGCGCAGCTTGCCGTCGTCCACCCACTTATTGTGGACGTTAAAGTCGAGTCCATAGACGTAGTACGCCAGCGAGTCCTCGATGTTCGAAACCCGAAGGAACGGTACTGCCTGCTTGACGTTGGTTTCGGAGTTCATAAAGACATGTGACCCGTGAACTTGGCCTGCTCCATCGGCGAATCTGTCATTGCGAGCCATCGCGACAGCGAGGCGCGGCAATCTGGGGAGGGGTGGCTCGCTTTGATCTCAAGACTGACGATGCGAGATTCAAACGGATCAACAGCCAATGAAATTTATCGTTAAGTCCAGCGCGGTTACTCCACACCTTGAATCTGTCACTGCGAGCCATCGCGATAGCGAGGCGCGGCATCTGGGGAGGGGTGGCTCGCTTTGATCTCAAGACTGACGATGCGAGATTCAAACGAATCGCTCGCCGGCTGATTATCGTCAATCCAGCCCACTACTCTGCTACCGCGGCCGGCGTCTTCTCCCTCCGCCTTCTCATCCTCGTCCTCGCGGCTCTCGAAGGCGCGCATAGCCGTCCGGTATACGTACGACCCCCAGATGAAGACGATGGCAAGCAGCCCCCACTCGACGTAACGGAAGTAGTCATCCGTCGTGTCCAGGCTCAGGCCCAGCAGCCCAAGCCCGTAGCCGATACCGAGGTAAAGGCAGACCCATAGCGCCGCGCCGGTATAGTCTGCGGGCGCCCACTTCGCGTAGGGCATCTTGAGAAAGCCGGCGGCCGTTGGCCCAACCACGCGCGTGTAGCCGGCGAAGTGATAGATCAGCACGAAAAGCGTGCCGCGGCGCAGGATCGGCTCCCGCACTTTCTCGTTGAACTCCCTGAACATCTTGGCGTTGCCAAAACGCGACCAGCCGAAGCGGCCGAGGCAGTAGCTGATCGTATCGCCGATTACTGTCCCAGCGATGCCAAGGCCGATGGCGTAAGGGACCGAAATAGCGCCGTCGTGTGCCGCCAGCCCGGCGATGATCAGGACGAGCGCGCCCGGGACAATTAGTCCCAGGAACAGCGTATTTTCGAAAAGGGTGCCGAGGAAGATTACCCAGTAGCCGTAGGACTCAAACAGCGAGCGGGCGGAGTCGACACCCCAGCGGATCAGCGAGCTGTAGCCATGAAAGACCGTCTCCGGCAGGCCCAGCAGCCAGTCGAAGACGTCCATGACGCTGATCGCGAATAACGTGACGAGCATGCTCGTGTTGGGAATATCCATGGCGCGCGAAGGCGGGGAGCCCCTCGTTGAAGGGCGCGCCGCGGTTCACGTCGATTCTAGCATTCATAGTGCACCCGTCCGGCCCCTACCGGTCGTCGGCCAGGTCGGCCTCCCAGAGCTGCCACAGCAAATAAGCGGCGCAAAGCACAACAGCAACAGCGATGAACAGCATTCCATCCTCCTTAGGACGTTCGTTCTGATTCCTTGCCCAAGATTAGAACGAACGTCCTAAGACTGTCAAGCCCCTTTGTCGTTAACGCCGGTAAATTATTCGCAAACGTTAAGGCGTATCAACGCCAATCCGAATAGTGATCGAGCATCACTCTGGGGCTACACGTGTTATTGGAGGCATACCCACTGCGAGCCATCGCCCGCAGGCGAGGCGCGGCAGCCTTTGACCGTCTCGTAATTCTGTTTCGTCTACGTTAGCTCAAAGGCGCGTGACGTGAATGGAGTAAGGCTCGAACTCCGCTAGGCCGTCTCGCCGATCTCCACCAGCACGGTGCCAATCTCAACCCGATCGCGTTCCCCGAAGTTCACCGTCGACACAACGCCCGGCACCCGCGCCCGCAGCTCGTTCAGCATCTTCATCGCCTCAACCACCATCAGTACATCGCCGCGCTCGACCACGTCGCCGGCAGCGACCCTGGCCTCCACCACGACGCCCGTCAGCGGCGCCCGCAACGCCCACTTACCGTCGATGAACGAGTCTGCCTCTTGCTCGCGACGCCGCGCCCGGCCGCGCGCTGTCTCCACCTCGTAGCCGCGCCCGCCGATCTGGACGTTGAAGCTCTGCGCCTCCTCCTGGACCAGCACCTCGATCACGCGGTCGTCCAGCATCAGGACGTAGCGCGGCGAATTGCCAAGCTGGTGCAGACCCACAACGCGCCAATCGCCGTCGATGTTGACTCGCAGCCCCTCCGAAGTCTCCTCCAGCTCGGCCTCAATCTCGCGGTCGCCGAGTCTTAGAAAGTACTTCGCCAGCGGCCGCCTCCCCCACGGGGCTGCTCTGGCGCGCGAGCCGCGTCTCGCCAGCCATTCGCCGGCTTCGCGCCATTGCTATGAGCCACGGCGCCATTGCCGACTCGGCGTCCGTGCGAAAGCAGCGCCGCCACAACCAGGGCGTCGGTGTCGTGCTCCGCTTGGCCCGGCTCAGGCCGGAAGCTGCGGTCGATGAAGTGCGTATCCATCTCGCCGGCCCGAAAGGACTCATTTTCGAGTAGCTGACGGAAGAACGGGATCGTCGTCTTGATGCCGAGCACCTGGTACTCGCTCAGGGCGCGGTCAAGCCGCCTAGCGCCTCGTCCCGGTCATGGCCCCAGACGATTACCTTTGCCAGCAGCGAGTCGTAGTAGGGGCTGACCTCGAGGCCGGTGAACAGCGAGCTATCGACGCGCACACCGGGGCCCGATGGCTCGCTGACCAAATCAATGCGCCCCAGGCTCGGCATGAAGCCACCCTCGGCGTCCTCCGACGTAATCCGGCACTCAATGGCCCAACCCCTGAGATAGACGTCCTCCTGCGCGAACCCCAACTGCTCGCCCGCCGCGATGCGCAGCTGCTCCCGCACCAGGTCGAGGCCGGTGACCAGCTCCGTGACCGGATGCTCCACCTGCAGCCTCGCGTTGACCTCGATAAAGTAGAAGGCGCCGTCGCGGTCCAGCAGGAACTCGACCGTCCCCGCGTTCTCGTAACCGGACTCGCGCGCGATGGCGATCGCCGCCGCGCCGAGGCGCCCTCTCAGCTCCGGCCCGACGGCGGGGGAAGGCGATTCCTCCACCAGCTTCTGGCTGCGGCGCTGAATAGAGCACTCGCGCTCGCCCAGATGGACGATGTTGCCGTGCCGGTCGGCCAGGATCTGCACCTCGACGTGTCTCACCGGGTCGAGGAACTTCTCGACGTAGAGCCCGCCATCGCCAAAGTTGGCCTGCGCTTCCGCCGCCGCGACCTGCAGCGACGCCTCCAGGTCCTCCGCCTTCTCGACCAGCCTGATGCCCTTGCCGCCGCCGCCTGCCGCCGCCTTGATCAGCAACGGGTATCCAATGCGCCCGGCGATCTCCCGCGCTTCATCCACGCCGGCGCGGTCGTTAGTGCCTGGCACAGTGGGCACTCCGGCTGCCGCCGCGATCTGCTTGGCCGTCACCTTGTCACCGACCTGGCGCATCGTCTCCGGCGAGGGGCCTATGAAGACCAGCCCCGCCTCGGCTACGGCTCGCGCGAACTCGGCCCGCTCCGAGAGGAAGCCATAGCCGGGGTGGATAGCGTCCGCCCCGCACGCCCTCGCCGCCTCGATGACCTTCTTTGGGTTGAGGTAGCTCTCCGCCACCGGGCCGGGACCAAGGCAGTAGGCTTCGTCCGCGTAGCGCGTGTGCAGTGCCGTCGCGTCCGGCTCTGAATAGACGGCCACGCTGGTTATCCCCAGGTCGCGGCAGGCCCGCATGACGCGGACGGCAATCTCGCCGCGGTTAGCGACCAGTACCTTCTTGAACATCAGCCGCGCTTCCTGGACGGGGAGCAATCAGGCATCAGCATGCACCGCACAGCATAGCCGCCCCGTCTTTCTGGCGACAGCGCCCGCCCTGTCCTTGCGAGCCATCGCCGCGGCGAGGCGAAGCAATCTCGGACCCAACCATCCAACCGCCAGGACGCCTCGTCAGTCGGCCAGGCGGCTTCGAACGGCATAATGAGCCTGGCCTCCCCTGAGCCGGGTCGAAGGGTTGAAGGACCCTACGACGAGTTGTCGCAAAGCAGACGAAACAAGCCCGCTCGCCCTGAGGCACTCGAAGGATGAGCCAACGCCCGGATTATCGACTCGGCCCGAGACCTGAAATGCCCCCGTTACACCCCACCTCTTCACCGAAATCCCAGCGTCACGGCCGCCGCAATAACCTTCTTGTGAGCTAAGAAAAGGAACAGCGAAAGTTGAACCGACTCTTAGCTCTTAGACGGAGGAAACGTCATTCGTGAGGGTTCCTCCGTCTCTTTGTGTCCGCTCCATCCGGTCGGGTAAGGACGTATGGCCCCCGGCGAGCGCCTCGATCTCGCGAAATGGCGGCTTGCCCCTATTTCCTCCGCTGTCACGCCCCTGTAGCGCCCACCTCTTCGCCGAGAGCCACCTGTCATGGCCGCCGCTATAGCCTACTCGTGAGCTAAGAAACACGGACGACGAAAGCCGAACGTAACTCTTAACTCATAAACGGAGGGGACGTCATTCGTGAGGTTTCCTCCGTCTCTTTGTATCCGCAACGTTGTCGTGTCGACGCGCGTAGGGGCGCACGGCCGTGCGCCCCTACGTCCCATCCCCTTCAAGAGTCTCCCTCAATTCGACAAGGTGATCCCCCAACCCTTCGACAAGGTGATCCCCAACCCTAAGCTTCCCCCGCCGCTCCCTCCGGACTCCCCTTCGACGCCACCTCAACCGCCAGCCGCTCGATTACCGCCTCTACCGCCATCGGCCCCAGGTCGCCGCCGCCGCGCGCCCGCACCGACACCGCCCCGGCTTCGATATCCCTATCGCCTGCCACCAGCATGTACGGCACTTTCATAAGCTGCGCGTCGCGAATCTTGGCCTGCATCCGCTCGCCGCGCGCGTCCACCTCGACCCTCAGGCCTGTCTCTCGTAGCCGTGCCGCCACCCCCTCGCAGTACTCGACGTGGCGGTCGGCAATCGGGATCAGCGTCGTCTGCACCGGCGCCAGCCAGGTCGGGAAAGCCCCGGCGCTGTGCTCGATCAGGATGCCCATGAACCGCTCCAACGACCCCAGGATCGCCCGGTGGATCATCACCGGACGCTGCAGCGACCCGTCTTCGGCCGCATACTCCAGGTCGAAGCGCTCCGGCAGGTTAAAGTCCAGCTGAAAGGTGCTGATCTGCCACTCGCGCCCCAGCACGTCGTCCATGAACAGGTCGATCTTGGGGCCGTAGAAGGCGCCCTCGTTGGCGATCTCTTCGAAAGCTATGCCGGACGCCACCAGCGCGTCCCGCAGCGCCGACTCTGCCATATCCCACGTCTCGTCACTGCCGATCCGTTTGTCCGGCCGCAGCGACAGCGAGAAGCGCGGCTGGCCCAGGTGGAAGGCGCTGTACGTCTCCCTCATCATCGCCACCAGCGTCTGAATCTCGCCGCCGATCTGGTCCAGCCGGCAGTAGATGTGCGCGTCATCCTGCGAAAACGATCTCACTCGCGTAAGACCGTGCAACGTCCCGGAGCGCTCGAAGCGGTGCAGCCGCCCGAAGTCGGCATATCTCAGCGGCAGCTCGCGATAGGAGTGTACCTGCGAGGCGTACATGATGCAGTGGCCGGGGCAATTCATCGGCTTGACGCCCAGCTCGCGGTCCTCGTCCTGGATGAAGTACATCCCCTCGCGATAGTTGTCATAATGCCCGGACCGCTTCCACAAATCGACGCTGAAGATCTGCGGCGTGATCACCTCTTGGTAGCCGTAGCGCTTGTACAGCCCCCGCATGAAATCGATCGCCAGGTTGTAGATCGTCGTGCCCTTCGGCAGGAAGAAAGGGCTTCCCGGCGCTATCGGGTCGACGAAGAACAGCTCCAGCTCCTTGCCCAGCCGCCGGTGGTCGCGGCGCTCCGCCTCCTCCAGGTTGTGCAGGTACTCCGCCAGCTCATCGTCGGTCGGGAACATGACGCCGTAGATGCGCTGCAGCATCGGCCGGTGCTCATCGCCGCGCCAGTACGCCCCCGCGACGCTCATCAGCTTGAACGCCCCCACCTTGCCGGTGCTCTCGACGTGCGGGTAGCCGCAGAGGTCGGTGAAGTTGCCGTGCTTGCAGATGCCGACCTTCTCGTCCGGGATGCCGTCGATCAGCTCCAGCTTGTACGGCTGCTCCGCGAAAAACGCCCGCGCCTCCGCCTTCGCCGACTCGCTCTTCACGAACGGCTTGTCCGCCCGGATGCTGGCCCGCATCCGCTTATCGACGTCATTCAGGTCGTCCGGCGTCAGCGGTCGCGGCAGGTCGAAGTCGTAGTAAAAGCCGTTCTCAATCGGCGGGCCAATGGCGTACTTCGCCTCCGGAAAGATCTCCAGCACCGCCTCCGCCATGATGTGCGCCGCCGAGTGCCGCTGCCGGTACAGAAGCTCATTCATGCCCTTGATCTGGTTAGACGCATCCTGGTTCATCTCTATCTCCGTTGCTATAGGCGGCAGCTCCGCCACCATAAGTCTCTTAATTCGTCCTCAGCCCACGTTTAAGTTGACGCGGCCCCGAAGCGCTGAGCTTCCCCTCTCCGTCAACGGAGAGGGGACCGAGGGGAGGTCGCCCCGGCCGCCCTCAAATCTCCATTGCGACCCGAATCCTCATCAACGCCTCCCAGCCCTCCGGCCTCGTCCCAGCCAATAAAAAAGCCCAACCGTCACAGGGACGGTGGGCTGTCCGTGGTTCCACCCTGGTTTACGCTGATCATGCCTCGGGGTTCAGCCCGAGGTACAGCAGCGCCTCTAGGGCCGATAACGCTGGTCCGCGGGGCCGCCCTGCCGCGTCAGCCTGCCGCGTCAGCCTGCCGCGTCAGCCTGACGCCTCGGAGCCCGGCTCGGAGGTGGTATTCGCGACTCGTCCGGCAGGGAGTCTCAGCCTTGCTCCCCTCTCTGGCGCCGTCGATAGCCGTTACTCGTCCTCGTCGTAGCCTGTATTCGATTTGTCGCAGTATAGCGTCTGTGCTTGGAACTAGCAGCCCTTGGGCGTCGTTTGACGCTCTAGAGGCGGCTTGTTAGCATCAACCTTACTCTTCGGGCGGTTAGCTCAGTTGGTTAGAGCGCAGCGTTGACATCGCTGAGGTCACTGGTTCGAGTCCAGTACCGCCCACCATCCGATGTTTATCCCTAGAAGCCCAAAATGTCATTCTGAGCGGGCGCAGCCCAGCGAAGAATCTTGTCCTCCACACCAAAACGGCCTTCCCCGCACATCTGTCGGCCAGGTTAGTCGCCGTCAAAGCTTTTGCAGTTAAGAGCAGCTGCCTATCCACCGAGCAGGTGCATCAGCTCGAATGCCCCGTACATCACGTTCGTCAGCAGCAGCCCCAGCACGATCAGAGCCAGGATCAGCTTGCCGATGTAAAGCCACAGCGCCCACTCCGATGCCAGCGGCGCCTCGGAGGCGCGACTCACCGGCAGTTCATCCAGCTCCACCCGCTGGCTGTAGGGCGATTCGGGGTCGTTGAGCGGGCGGTCCCAGCGCGGCATGTCGCGATCAATCCTAGGATTCGCCACCGCGGCGGGTCAAAAGCCGCGGTGTCACGTCCTGTCAGTAAATCGCTTCCACCAGCCCTCGCTGGGCTTGTCCGTCAGGCCGATACGCTCGGCGATTTCCGAAAGGGCGCGGTTAAAGTCGGCTTCAATACGCTCGACGGTGCGGACTCGTTCCTCAGCGCCGGTGCGGATGGCGGCCGCTTCCGCCTTGGTCTCGGCTGCTTCGGCCGTTGCTCGCTCGATGATCGCCTGGGCGTCGGCTTTGGCCCGGCCGCTGAGGCGGCTAACCTCGATCTCGGCCGTCTCGAACAGCTCCTGGATCTGCCGCTCCGCCGATTCACGCAGCGACCGCATCGAATCCATCAGCGAAGTCAGCTCCCGCTCGCGCGTGCTGCGCGCGTCCTCGATCGCTTGGAGCCGGATTGTCCGCGCCTCTTCCAGTGCCCGTTCCAGAGCTTCACGCGCTCGCCGATAAGAGAGCTCGGCCAGCGTCCCGCTGGACTGCGGCCCCTCCAGAGCGCGGAGGCGTTCCAGGAGTTCATTGCGAACGTTGTAGGGCTGTTCTTCTTCGCGCATCCTTGCAAAAATCCTAACGATCTGTGAACTCGATCATAACAGTCAGATACGATCTTCTGCCAAGGGCCACCGACGCGCTAAAATCGAATACGCCGATGGAACAATCCTCTCGATTTCATTTCGATTCGTTCACCTTTTTCATCGGCTTTGGCCTTGGTAGCTTCCTCGGTGTCGCTCTGGCCCTTGTCGCCATCGCCCTCGTCCAGCGCTCAGACGCCTCCGACGCAAATCAAGACCCGCGGGCCTTCGTCATTCCCACCCAGCAGCCCCTGCCCCCCGGCACGACAGCCACACCCGACGCTCGCCCGCGGACCAGGACCGCCGTCGATGTCCATCTCGGCCCCGGCGGCGCCTTCGCGGTCGTCGGCATCTTTCCCCGCGGCGAGGCCGTCGACGTCGTCGGCCGTGACGCCGATTCGCAATGGGTTGCTATCCGCTTTCCTCCCGGCTCGACGGCGCGCGGCTGGGTGCTCGTCAGCAACCTCGAAGGCGTCGCCGGCCTCGATCGGCTCAGCGTGGTCCTGCCGACTCCCCTGCCCCGCAGCGTGACGATACCCAACTTCCCCTTCGAAAACGGCGACGGCGGCCCGCCCCCACGCTCCACGCCTGAGGCTGGTAGCGGTGGTGGCCCCATCGTGACGCCAACGCCACGCCTCAACCTCGGCCCTGTGGATCTGGTAGTCAACCGCATCAGCCTTCTATCCGATGGTCGCGTCCGCGTTGTCGTCGGTAACACCGGCCCGGGCGACCTCCTGGAGCAGCAGGTCAACGTCCTCGTGCGCGACATAGCCACCCGCAGCGAGCTCATCATTAGCTCCCAGCGCGGCCTCGAAGTCGGCGACACTGTCACCCTCACGTCCAGCTTCTTCACCGTCCGGAGCGAGCTTGAGGTCCACGCTATCGCCGACCCCTCCGGCAACGTCAACGACCCCAACCGCTCCAATAACTTCCTCAGCGTCACCCTCAGTCCGGCGCCGACACCCACTGCCACGCCCACCCCGATCGGCGGCCGCGGCTCCGGCGATGACGAAGACGACTAATACTCCCGAAACGCGGACGAGGCCTATCTACACTGGCAAAGCCTTAGTCAACCGGTATAATGAACCTGCCCGACCTCCACTGGCCGGTAGATTGCGTATCGCGGCGCCGGAGCATGGACCGCGAGAGGAATGAGGGAACGTGGCAGCCAAACCAACCACTCTCGGAGAGCTGCGTAGCGCCGGCTACAGGGTTCAGACCGTGAAGCAGGAGATGCGCCGCAACCTGATCGACAAGCTGCGCAAGCGCACGGACCTCTTCCCCGGCATCCTTGGTTTCGAGGAAACCGTCATCCCTCAGCTTCAGAACGCCATCCTCTCCGGACAGGACATCATCTTCCTCGGCGAGCGCGGCCAGGCCAAGTCACGCCTCATCCGCGCCATGGTCAACCTGCTCGACGAAGAGATACCGATTGTATTCGGCAGCGAGGTCAACGACGACCCCTTCCAGCCGATCTCCAAACACTCCCAGGACCTCATCGATGACAAGGGCGATGCCACTCCCATCGAGTGGATCGGCCGCGATCGCCGCTACGGCGAGAAGCTCGCCACGCCGGACATCACCATCGCTGACCTCATCGGTGAGGTCGACCCGATTCGCGTCGCCGAGGGCCGCTACCTCTCCGACGAGCTGACCATTCACTACGGCCTGATCCCGCGCACCAACCGCGGCATCTTCGCCATCAACGAGCTGCCGGACCTGGCAGAGCGCATCCAGGTCGGCCTCTTTAACATCATGGAAGAGCGCGACGTCCAGATCCGCGGCTATCGCATCCGCCTGCCGCTCGACGTTTACCTCGTCTCCAGCGCCAACCCGGAGGACTACACCAACCGCGGCCGCATCATCACGCCTCTCAAAGACCGCTACGGCGTCCAGATCCGTACTCACTACCCCAAGGCCGTCGAGCACGAGATCGGCATCATGGAGCAGGAGCGCATGCGCTTCGATGACGAGGACTTCAAGGTCACCGTCCCGGAATTCATGAAAGAGATCGTCGCCGAGATCAGCCGCCTGGCCCGCCGCAGCCCGGACATCAACCAGCGCTCCGGCGTCTCCGTCCGCGCCTCCATCGCCGACTACGAGAGCCTGCTGGCCAACGCCCAGCGCCGCTCGATCAGCGTTAGCGAGAACGAGGTCGTCCCGCGCGTCAGCGACCTGCCCTTCGTCATCCCCGCCATCTCCGGCAAGGTCGAGTTCGAGACCGTGGAGGAAGGCAAGGAAGAGCAAATCCTGGACAAGCTCATCCAGGGCGCCGTGCTCGCCGTCTTCAACCGCTACTACAGCGTCTCAGACTTCGATGACGTGGTCACCCGCTTCAAGTCCGGCATCTCCGTGGAGGTCGGCGATATGATGCCATCCTCCAACTACGAGCGCGTCGTCAAGCAGGTCGAAGACCTCAGCCGGCACGTCAGCAAGGTCGAACCCAAGCCGTCCTCGGCGGTCACAGCCTCCGTCGTCGAGTTCATCCTCGAAGGGCTGCACCTCAACAAGCGCCTGAACAAGGATCGAGTTGGTCTAAAGACGCAATACCGGGGGTAGGCGCCTACTCACCCCCTGGTCAGGGGAATTTCCATGGTTACTCGCTACCGCTATACCGAGTGGGACGGCACGCAGGAGATCCCGCCGCTCAACCCGGACGATATTCTCAACGCCCTCACCGACGACCTCATGAACTTTGGCGACCTGCAGCACGCCATGCGTAACCTGCTGCAACGCGGCATGCGCGACCCCATGCAGGACCGCACCCAGGGCCTGCGTGACCTCCTGCAGCAGCTACGCCAGCAGCGCCGTCAGACCCTCGACCGCTTCAACCTCTCCTCCGCCTTCGACGACATCGAGAAGCGCCTCGAAGAGATCCTCGAAAAGGAGCGCAACACCCTCGACGAGCGTCTGGGCGATGCCACGGATCAGCCTCAGGAAGGCGCCGAGGGCGGCCAGCAGGGCCCAAACGAAGAGGGAGATGGCCAGGAAGGCTCCGGCCAGCAGCCTTCGATGCAACAAGGTGACCAGGAAGGTCAGTCCGGAGAAGGTCAGCAGGGTCAGCGCGGCCAGGGTAGCCGGCAAGGCTCCCAGTCCGCCGGCAGCCAGTCCGGCTCCGGCCAAAGTGGCAAATCCGGCTCCCAGGAGCAGCAGTTCGCTGACATGCTCAAGAACATCGTCGAGCGCAAGCGCAACTTCCTCGAAGGCCTGCCCCAGGACCTCGGCGGCCAGATGAAGGAGCTGCAGAACTACGAGTTCATGGACCCGCAGGCCGCCTCCGAGTTCCAGGAGCTCATGGAAATGCTGAAGAAGGCCATGATGGACTCCTTCTTCAAGAACATGCAGAACCAGATCGCCAACATGAATCCGGAAGACCTGGAGCGCATGAAGCAGATGGTCCAGGACCTCAACAAGATGCTTCAGGAGAAGATGCAGGGCGGCGAGCCCGACTTCGACTCCTTCATGCAGCAGTACGGCGATCTCTTTGGCGACAATCCGCCTCAGAACCTCGATGAGCTGGTCGAGCAGATGCAGCGCCAGGTTTCGCAGATGCAGAACCTGCTCGACTCGCTGCCCGCCGATATGCGCCAACAGCTCCAGGATCTGCTCATGGACAAGATCGCCGACCAGGACCTGCGCGATGAGCTCGCCGACCTCGCCTCCAACCTCGAGTTCCTCTACCCCCAGCGCGACCTCCGCAACCAGTACCCCTTCCGTGGCGACGAGGAGGTCGACCTGACCGAAGCCATGCGCCTCATGGAGCGCATGCAGGATATGGACGAGCTCGAGCGCCAACTGGAACGCACCCAGTACGGCGGCGATATCGACGACATCGACCCCGAGAAGCTGAAGGAGCTCCTCGGCGACGAAGCAGGGGAGACTCTCGATCAGCTCAAGCAGTTCCTCGAGATCCTCGAAGAAGCCGGTTACATCCGGCGTCGCGGCAACACCTGGGAGCTAACACCCCGCGGCACCCGCAAGCTCGGTCAAAAGGCCCTGGGTGAGATCTACTCCCAGCTCAAGAAGGAGCAGAGCGGCAGCCACAAGCTGGCCGACCCCGGCCGCGGCGTCGAGCGCTCAGATGACTCCAAGCCCTACGAGTTTGGCGACCCCTTCCACCTCCACCTGGAAAAGACGATCATGAACGCCCTCAAGCGCGAGGGCGCCGAGCTGCCGATCCGCCTCGATCCCCAGGACTTCGAGGTCTGGAAGTCGGAGCAGCTCACCCAGACCGCAACCGTCATGATGGTCGACCTCTCCTGGTCCATGGCCCTGCGTGGCAGCTTCCAGGCCGCCAAGAAAGTCGCGATGGCGCTCCAGAACCTGATCACCACCCAGTTCGCCCGCGATACGCTCTACATGATCGGCTTCTCTGCCTACGCGCGGGAGCTCAAGGCAGACCAGCTACCCTACGTCCGCTGGGATGAGTCTGTCCTCGGCACCAACATGCACCACGCCCTGATGATGGCGCAGAACCTGCTCGCCAAGCACAAGACCGGCACCCGCCAGATCATCATGATCAGCGATGGCGAGCCCACCGCCCACCTTGAGCGCGGCCGTTCCTACTTCGCCTACCCGCCCAGCCCCATCACCATCCGCGAGACCCTCAAGGAAGTTAAGCGCTGCACCCAGAAGCAGATCACCATCAACACCTTCATGCTCGATCGCAACTACTACCTCAAGGAATTCGTCAACCAGATGGCCAAGATGAACAAAGGCCGCGTCTTCTACACCACCCCGGACCGCCTCGGCGAGTACATCCTCGTCGATTACGTCCGCAACAAACGCAAAAACATCACCGGCTCCGGATAGGTTGGATGGGCCACACGGGATCAGCAGTAGGCGCTGTGTCGACTCGCTAGGGTTTCATGTACTTGTGAACCCAATTGTATTTCTGCCTGTCTTTGCCAAGGAGGTGAGCCGCAAGGGCTTGTCGATCCAGAAACGCCATGGCCTCCAAAACGCCCTCGATATCGCGCCTATCACCTCCTACTGAGCCCCGGCGCTCAGCTTCGGCGAAGTATTCATCACCTTCTTCAAATTCATGTCTCGCATAAGCGAGGGCACCAAGCAAGTTGTATGCATGTGGACTAGTATCGTTTAAAGCGATGGCCTGCAATCCTTCTTGCTCGGCGCTGTCGGGCATTCCCTGATCCCGAAAGGCTGCACCCCGAACAGTCGAAGCAGCGGAAAGCAGTTTCTTGTCCTTAGACGATTTCGTTCCTTCTAGGGAAGTAATTGCCAAGTCCGGCCTCTTTGCATCCCTCCAAGCACTGGCAGCTCGGGCCAGGTACCAAGGATCGGCTCGATAGTCAGCGCGGTCAATCCAGAATTTAGCCAATAAGGCCCATAGGTAGACTGGGCCCTTCTCTCGTCTTATTAGTCCTATTAGCCACTCGATTTCACGGTCTTCGATATGTCGATAGTCTGCCGCTGACCTCAAAGCTTCCACCCCTGTCGCGCTCATCGGACGTCAAATTCAATCTCCATAGACATCAAGAGTGAGGCGCTTCGTAAGTTCGTCCGGCGGTAGGGCACGGATTTGGTTAAGTGAGGGAGCCGGAGTATCATTCCGTTTCGTCTTTTAGAAAGGTGAGCATGTCCCGACTCATACCAGGCCAACCCTTCAAGCCCCAGCTCTCCAACATTGCGAAGTAGTCTTGTTCGGCCATGTTTGCCCTTGCTCTTTCAGGTCTTCTTAGCGGTCTTATTTAAACTATCGGGGAGATGCCTGTAAACATGTATCTGCAAATGCAACGAGCTGAGTTGACAACTGGCCCGCGGTAAGGCATCCTCTCGGCAAATTGACCATTGGACTATGCCTGAGTACTACGTAAAGCAACTTAGACATCTCCACGACTATGTCGTGGAGTTCACCTTCGAAGACGGCTCCAAACGTCATATTGACCTTGAAGTGTTCCTTCACGGTGGGATCTTTGAACCACTGCGCTCGCCGAAAGAGTTCCGTAAGTGTAAGTTGGAAGGGGGCACGATAGCTTGGCCCAACGGCGCAGATATTGCTCCTGAAACCCTGTACTACGACCTAGGGCCCGTGCGTCCAGAGTCAGGAAGTTAGCATGACACGCAAGCCACTACGAGCACCCCACTGGCTAGGAAAGCAAATCAGACGATAACTGGTCGCCTGAGGTAAGGCTAGAGCTCGAGAAAGACAGGTTCAGGGTCGGTACCAACCCGATGCACGTCTATTCCGGCGTCGCCATTACCTTCCTTGTCGTCCTAGCCAGTCTCGTCGCACTGGGTGGCATCTGACCCTCGTAACAAGACTGCAACGGCCCGTTAACGTCTTCCCACGCCCGACGTGACGTATCACTTGATAAGCGCATGAATCCATTTCCAATAATCGCTCTCCTCGCTGCCTTCCTCATCGCCTGTGGCTCCGGCGATAGCTCCCCCTCACCAGCCGCCCCCGAGGCCAACAACGCCCCCGCCGCCGATCAGCCCTCCGAGTCCGCCGCCATCGACGCTCCGGCGTCCGAACCAACGGCCCCGCGCCCCGCCACCCTCCAGGCCTACGAAGTCCCTGCCGGCTCCCGCCCCCACGATGTCGCGCCCGCCGCCGATGGTGGTGTCTGGTATACGGGTCAGGGCAATGGCACCCTCGGCTGGCTCAACCCCGCCAGCGGCGAGGTCAAAGAAGTCCGGCTCGGCAGCGGCTCCGCGCCCCACGGCGTCATCGTCGGCCCTGACGGCGCGCCCTGGATCACCGATGGCGGTCTCAACGCCATCGTCCGCGTCGACCCCGCCAGCAGCGAGGTCAAGGTCTACCGCCTGCCGGCCCAGTACCCCAACGTCAACCTCAACACCGCCACCTTCGATGCAGCCGGCCGTCTCTGGTTCACCGGCCAGGCCGGCTACTATGGCCGCCTCGACCCCGCTACCGGCGCCATGCAGGTTTACGAAGCGCCTCGCGGCCGCGGCGCCTACGGCATCGATGCCACGCCCGATGGTCAGGTATTCTACTCATCCCTCGCCGGCAGCCACATCGCCCGCATCGACACCGAGACCGGCCGCGCCACCGTCATCAAGTCGCCCACCGCCAATCAGGGCGCCCGCCGTGTCTGGTCCGATTCCGAGGGCAAGATCTGGGTCAGCGAGTGGAATGCCGGCCAGATTGGCGTCTACGACCCTGCGTCGAATGCCTGGCAGGAGTGGAAACTACCCGGCAACCGCCCGCAGGCCTACGCCGTCTACGTCGATGAGCTGGACAAGGTCTGGGCCACCGATTTCGGCGGCAACGCCATCCACCGCTTCGACCCGCCGACCCAGCAGTTCGAGACCTTCGCCCTGCCCAGTACGCCCGGCAACGTCCGCCAGCTCCTCGGCCGCCCCTGTGAAGTCTGGGGCGCCGAATCCGCCAACGACCAGCTCATCGTCCTCCGCTTCTAGCATCAGGTGTCCGAGCCAAAGCTGCGATAGTCGGCCAGCACCAGCCAGCACCAGCCAGCACCAGCCAGCACCAGCCAGCACCAGCCAGCGCCCGTCCGGCGACCAGAAGAGACAATAGAAGTAGCTCCGTGCATCCCCGATCAGCAGGCGCTCTTGTCCTGTCTCGACGTCCATCACATAGACGTTGTTCTTCACCAGGCGCGAGCCGGGATCGACTGGCTCCTCCCGGCGAAAGACAATCTCCTGGCTCGCGGGACTGAAGCCGGCGTTGGCTGTGTTGATGCCCCTGCTCGGGATACAACGCAGAAGTTCGCCGTTGGCAGACCGGTAGACAAGCAGGCCGTACCGTGCGCAGTCGCTGTCGTCACCCGCGTGAGTCGCGAAATAACGGCCGTCATATGACCAGCCCTTGAACGCGCCCTGCACGTCTTCGTACAACGGGTCGCCGCCGGCTGAAAGGATTCGAGTCTGCGCGACGAATGTCTGCCGTAAACGTTACGGCAATCTTGCCGCCGTCCGGCGACCACGAGTTGCGTTCGACAGTCCCGCGCGAGGCTTCAAGTATCTTCTTACGGCCGCCGGTCTGAAAATCGACCACGTAGACATCACGCAAACTAACGCGGTCTTGCCGGTACCCATCCACTGCCACATACTGCCGGCTGTTTATCCACCGGGTGATGTCGGTCTCACGGGTAGGCTGGTTGCCCGCGGGCGTGGCCAGGTCTCTACCGGATCTCCTCAGCTCGATGTCTACATAAGTGAAGTAGTCTGCCGCCGGTGACCAGACTGGCGGCGAGTGCGAGTCGCACTGGCAGCCCTCAGTATGGTCGACGATCCGCACACGGCCCGTAAGCGCATCCGCGATCAGGATCGTGTACTCGCCGTTGTCATCCTGGTCACTAGTCTGATAAACCAGCCACCTGCCGTCCGGTGACCAGTTGGCGGTCCAGATCGGTCCCGGTGGCTGAAGCGTATGAGTTAATCCCTGGGGTGTGAGGATGAAGGGGCCATCCCGATGCTGATGCCGATAGAACACTATCCCTCCCGTCGAAGATAGCCACCCCATGTAACCGTCGGTCCGCGTCGTGGCGGTCAAATCCGGCTGCTGCAGGTCGATTTCGAGAATGGTCGAGGCGCTGTCATCCGACAGCTCCTTGCCATAGACCAGGAAGCGGCTGTCAGACGAGAACTGCGGCTGTCTGATCCGGTAGTCGGACGATTCTCGCAGATCGAAGGCCCGGCCGGTTGCCACCTCGACGAGCGTTGTCTCCGTCCGATCCCATTCCAGCCCCGGCGCGGGCCTCACCGGGATCATGCTCGGCTGTGCGGGCGGCTCCGTCGCAACGGCCGCCGCCGATGTCGCCTGCGCTGCTACTTTCACCCCCTCCTCGTCCCCCTCCGGCGCGACGAGCAGCAGCACGGCCAGCGTCATAAACACGAGTTGAAAGGCAAGCACGGAGCGCATAGACGTTCCCGCCTATTAGGATCAGGGAATGCGCCTCCGTCAAGAGAAGCTTTCTTCCAAGTAGGACGGTAGTTATCCGGCAGAAGATGTGGCTCGCGGGACGAAGGTTCCATCATTCTTGTCGGCCCGGCGCCAGTCCCATTGCCATTCCTGAGCGGCTGCAAGCCAGACGAAGAATCTAGCAGTCCGGCCTTAGCGACACCCTGTCCCGCGAAAGACGCGCTCGTCTCCTGGGCCGCTCCGGCGAAGTCTGGGGCGCCGAATCCCGCCAGCTCGTTCCCTAGCGCTTCCGGGGGGCTTGCTGCCCTCAGACGGCGATCAACAGGAACAGCACCAGCAGCATGATGAGCAACGCCCATGCTGCAACCGTCGCAATCCTCACCGCCAGTCCGCTCATAGTCTCAGGCTAATGTCGCCAGCCTAAAGCCAGAGCCACGATGTCCTCCTCAGCCATGCAGAGCCATCACACTCCCGCTTGTCTTTGCGAGGCCCTCAGGCCGAAGCAATCTCGGGCTAAGGCCCCATCTTGCCCACGACGCCCTAACAACGCTGACTGCCGCCGCTCAATCCCTCTACCTCGGCCGCAGAGCCATCACATCTCCCGCCTGTCTTTGCGAGGCACCCAAGGCCGAAGCAATCTCGGGCTAAGCCCCCATCTTGCCCACAACGCCCGACAACGCTGACTGCCGCCTCCAACCTCTAACTCCCAACCTCCAAAGCTGACTGCCGCCCGCCGATCCCGTATCCTTCTCCCATGACCCAGCGCTATCACATCTGGACCGAAGGCTGTCAGATGAACGTCGCCGACTCCGCGAAGCTTGCCGCCGGCCTCGACCGCTTCGGCTGGCTCCCCACCGAGTCCACCGATGACGCCGACCTCGTCGTCCTCAACACCTGCGTCGTCCGCGACAGCGCCGAGCATCGCGCCGTCAGCAAGCTCGGCCGCCTCAAGGTCCTCAAGCGTCAGGGCGCCGGCTTCCGCATCGTCGTCATGGGCTGCATGGTCGGCCCTAAAGACGACGACCTCCGCAAGCGCTTCCCCTACGTCGACCACTTCGCCCGCCCCCAGGCCTTCGAGGGCATCTTCGAGACCCTCGGCCTCACCCAGGACGACGGCGGCGAGTTCTGGCCCGCGACCTTCCCCGCGCCCAGCGGCCCCACCGCTTACGTGCCCGTAATCCACGGCTGCGACAAGTTCTGCACCTACTGCATCGTCCCCTACCGCCGCGGCCGCGAAGCCTCGCGCCCCCTCATCGAGATCAAGGAAGAGGTCGCCCACGCCGTCCACGGCGACGTCCGCGAAGTCACACTCCTCGGCCAGACCGTCGAAGCCTACGGCCACGACCTGCCCGGCAAGCCCGACCTCGCAGACCTCATGACCGCCCTGCACGAGCTGCCCAACCTGGAGCGCATCCGCTTCCTCACCTCCTACCCCAAGGACATGACGCCCCGCATCATCGAGGCCGTCCGCGATCTGCCCAAGGTCTGCGAGTTCTTCAACATCCCCGTCCAGGCCGGCTCCGACCCCGTCCTCGACCGCATGCGCCGCGGCTACACCATCGCCGAGTACCGCGAGAAGGTCGACCTCATCCGCGACCTCATGCCCCAGGCCTCGATCACTACCGACGTCATCGTTGGCTTCTGCGGCGAGACTGATGCCGAGTTCGCCGAGACCCTCCAACTCCTCTCCGACATCCGCTTCGACAAGGTCCACGTCGCCGCCTACTCACCCCGGCCCGGCACCATCGCCTTCCGCCAACTCGAAGACGACGTCCCGCTCGAGGTCAAGAAGGCCCGCCTCCACGCCATCGAAGAGCTGGAAGCCCGCGTCTCCGAAGCCATCAATCTCCGCCTTGAAGGCACGGAGCAGGAAGTCCTTGTCGAAGGCCGCCGCGACGGCCGCTGGTTCGGCCGCACCCGCTCCAACAAGCTCGTCCATTTCGTCGGCGACACCGCCATCGGCGACGTCACCACCGTCCACATCGACCACGCTACCGCCTGGTCCCTCCAGGGCACCACCGCCGCCGACGCCCTCCCCCTGCTGATCTAGAGATTCATTCGACAGCGGATGCTGAGCCGTCAGGCATTGAACCCTGTCCACCGTATTTGCCCATCCGCTTATCCGTCCCTATCTGCTGCCGAAACATCCGTCTGTCGTTGCGAGGAGCGCCAAGCGACGAAGCAATCTCGGACACCAACGTCCGTCTTGTCAGAGAATGAATGAGGTCTCAAGGGGGCCAAATCCGCTTATCCGCTGAACATCTGCTGTCGATTCCCACGTGTCGTTTTTTAATCCATTGCGAGCCATTGCCCTCAGGCAAGGCGAAGCAACCTTTGATGTCCCATCGGCCACCTGCCCGTCGCCATTGGCAACCCACCCCGAATAGCATCCTGAGCCTGTCGAAGGACGCCACGTCATCTCTGCAATGTTTTGATTCTGTCAGTCAACCCCCGCCTGTCGTTGCGAGCCATTGCCGTTAGGCAAGGCGTGGCAACCTTTGACGCCACGTCCTTCGACGACGTACCGTCACCTCAAGCCGATGCCCGAATCCAAATATCCTCCGGTCGCCCTCCCCGACCACCCCTACGCCACCGCGCTCCAAACCTACTGCCTCAGCTTCGACGCCGCCTACGAGGACTACCCCTGGGGCGACATCGTCTACAAGACCGGCGCCAAGATGTTCGCCGCCACCGGCCCCTCGCTGCCCCTCAGAGTCACCGTCAAAGCCACCCCGGACGATGCCGCCGTCCTCACCCAGTTCCCCCACATCGAGAAGGCCTCCTACATCGGCCGCTGGGGCTGGGTCACAATCACCATCGACGACGCCGCCACCCTCGACCAGGCCCGCGACCTGATCGAAGCCAGCTACGCCCTCGTCGCCCCCAAGCGTCGGCGTAATTAGGCAGGCGCTGGCGATGTAGGCAGCGCTTCCAGGGATCGCGATCGTCGCGCTTCCAACGTGACGAGGCTCAGGGCGATAAGCGCGAACGGCCTCGTAATGGCGGAGAGGAAGACCCAGACATCTCCCAGATCGGAGTCCGCTCTGCTCGCCAGGGTCAGGCCGTAAGCCAGCGTCGCGACGAGTAGTCCTGCCGCCGCCAGCAGACCGATACGGCGCGAAATGCGGTTGCAGACCACAAGCAAGAGCAAGGCCAGCAGCGCCGGATACAGGGTTTCACCGAGGAACATGATCAGGACAAGGTTGCGAAAATCACCAATCTGTAAGCGCTCGATTGTCCAGATGCCGATCGCGATCGACCCCAACACGATGGCGGCGCTTAGCGGCAGCGCCCAGCCCTCTCTGAACGTTACGCCTCTGATTTCCGGCCCGCGTGCTGCGGCGATGAGCACCAGACCGAGAGCCGCCGGCGTAATGGCCCTGTCGAAGAAGATGCGGACGCGGTCATTGGAGAAATCGGCCGCTGCCAGGATGCCCAGCAAGATACCAAGCAAGATCGTCAATCCACCCAGGACCTGGACATAGAATGACGCCGCGCCCAGTGGCCTTTCGCTGGGCCTGGACCCGAGGTAAAGCAACGCCGCGTATGGGACGAGGTGTGTTGCCGTCGACAGGGCTTGCTGAGCTGGCTGGTAGGGCTGACTCAGGATCCATAGCGAAGAGACGACGATTGCCGCCAGAGAGATACAGGCCGTCAGGAATAGCCAGTCGATTCTTTGCGTAATCAGACGCACTCGTTGAACAGCGGCCAGGATCAGGACGCCGATCATCGACGGCAGGGCAATGGTCAACCAGACGAAGACGTGGTCGCTTTCGGCGTTGGCAACGCCCCACGTCGCCAGATACAGATGCGCGCCGATAACGGCCGCTGCTGCGGTCACAGCCAGGCGTGTCATCCGCCGCCGGTCGTAATCAATCTGTTGGGCGCTAATGGCCACGGCTCGACTTTAGCAGATCGCGCCGCCCTTCTGCTTATTGTCCAGGACTCGATAGGCCCTCCTACATCGGCCGCTGGGGCTGGGTCACCATCACCATCGACGATGCCGCCACCTTCGACCAGGCCCGTGACCTCATCGAAGCCAGCTACGCCCTCGTTGCCCCCAAGAAACGCCGCAAACCCTAACGTCTTTGCGACGGCGTCCAGCCCGAAGCAATCCCGGTGCGCCGTACCCAGTACCAACGCTCCTCGATCCGGCCAAAGCCAAATCCCCTCTCCCTCGAGGGAGAGGGCAGGGTGAGGGTGCCGACCTTCCGCAACTCACCAAACCGGCCGTCTCACCCGCCAAGCGCCCACCCTCGATCCCTCGGAGCCTGCCCTGAGCCGCGCCGAAGGGCCAGCGGAGAGGGGATGCCGGCAGGCAGGGGAGAGGGTTACTATCCCCCCATGCGCATCTCCGTCATCGTCGTCATCCTCACCATCATCGAAGGCGAGCTGCGCGCCCTCCTCATCCACCGCAGCGGCGAGCCCTACCTCGGCTGGTGGGCCCTCCCCGGCGGCCTCCTCCTGCCCTCCGAGTCCCTCGCCGACGCCGCCGCCCGCAAGCTCCTCGAAGAGACCGGCGTCACCGACCTCTACCTCGAGCAGCTCTTCACGTTCGATGACCTCGATGGCGAGGCCGGCTCCGTAGCCGTCGCCAACTTCGCCCTCGTAGACTCACGACGCGTCCGACTCCGTGCCGAGCCGGTCTGGGAGCCGCGCTGGTTCGCCGCCAACGGCTTGCCAGACCTGGCGTTCAACAACACCAAGGTCGTCGATTACGCCATCACCCGCCTGCGCAACAAGCTGGAGTACACCAACGTCGCCTACAGCCTCATGCCGGAGACCTTCACCCTCAGCGAGCTCCAGTCCGTCTACGAATCGATCTTCGGCCGCGCCTTCGACAAGCGGAACTTCCGCCGCCGCGTCATCTCCCAGGGCATCATCCGGCCCACCGGCCGCACCATCGCCCGCGGCGCCCACCGGCCGGCGGAGCTCTATGAGTTCACCTCCCGCCAGCCCATGGCGTTGTAGGAGCCCCGTCTAGGCTCTAAGGCCGCCATCTCTTGTCATTCCGAGGCACGAGGAATCTTGCCCCCGCATGATCAGCCCCCTTCTTGTCCGGTTCTCGCAACAGCCGCTTCCGCGCTCAGACGTTCTGTCTTTGCGAGGGTATTAACTTACTTGACTCCGTAGGGGAGCGACGCTGATAATGCTGCTGCGATGGTTCGAGGGAGCCCTCGTGTGGAGCAAGGGGTTCCTAGTGGCGGATCAAATACCCAATTCAACGTCGGAGTTCTCAGAGGTTTATGACGGGCCAGCCATAGCTGACCACACGATGGAAGTTCGCGATTTAGCGCCAGCGCTATTGGCGCTGGCGCAAACGTTTGAACGGGCCAATAGCTTGCTCAACGATGAGCGTGTGCACTTGTCGTTGGAGATAAAGGCGTCACCACGCCAAGGCTCACTCGATATTATGTTTGTAATAAAACAAACAATCGAAGCGGCGCAAGGCGTACTTTCCAGCGACTTTGTTACGTCCGCACTCACTCTCCAAACCCTACTGATCGGTGGTGGCGCGGGTGGCCTGAGTCTCATTGGATTACTGAAATTACTGAAGGGTAAGAAGCCTGAAGTAATTGAAACGGGTGCCGAGGCGGTCACGCTTGAAACCGAGAGCGGGAGACTAGTAGTACCGATCAAACTCTTTCAGATCTCCAACGATGGTTTGATCCGTCACTTCTTAGAAGCCGCGCTAAAGCCCCTGGCGCGTCCCGGCATCGACAAAGTGGAGTTCAGGAGCGACAACCAAACTATCAGCCAAATAGAAAAGGGTGAAATCGACAGCTTCCGCACCGAGGATACTTCACCATCCGTTACGAAGACGCTTCTGCACACTTTTCTCAAGGTGAGACTTCCCAAACTGGATGGTGCGGGTAAATGGCAATTCCATGACGGGGCCAAAGCGAATTGGTATGAAATCCAAGATGCGGCTTTTCAGAACGAAGTTACGAATCGTACTCGCGCATTCCGTGCGGGCGACATCTTGGAGTGTGACGTGGAAGTCACTCAAACACGGTCAGAGACGGGTGGCCTAACGAGTGAATATGCGATCACCCAGGTATACGACCAGAGGAGTTATCCGCCGTCTGGCGGAGAACAGCAAGTGCTTACTGAGCCGAGTGAGTCAACTGGATGATGCTTGGGGCTTGTCTTTCTTTGGCTCACGGATCGCGTCCTTCGGGACCGATACGACCTTCTTGGCGAGGATGCGGAAGCGCTGGAACGGCGTCAGCCCTTCGGCTTCAAGCTCCGGTAGCTTTGGGAACTGCATCCGTTTGTTTGGCATGGCCAACCTCACACGGGCGTTTAGGAGCGCCCCGTGAGTTCATTGTAGGTCAAACGCTTACCAATGACGCGAGCGGCGAGACTGAGGAATCGCGTACTATCGCTCACCTTGCGGCTGTTGAACCGGAAAGCCTGCTCATCCAAATAGCGGAACAGGTGGAACGGCTCGACGCTGACGTAGGTGCCCTTGATCGACCGTTTGAGCAGCGTCCAGAAGTTTTCAATGCCGTTCGTGTGGACGTGGCCCTCGACGTACTTCTCAGCGTGGTCTATCACGCCGTGAACGAAGTCACGGCCAAGGTCGCTGTAGGACGTGAAGCTGTCGGTCATAAGCTCAGTGCCCGCAACAACGTTCTTGCGGACTTCACCGGCCAGGGTGCGGCGTTTGCGGTCGGGAATGACCTTCGCCACAACAACGCTATGACCATCGGGGCCCGTGGCGGTCGAGCAGGCCGATAACGGCAGTCTTACCGATTGGGCCGCGCCCGTTGACGGCCCGACTCTGGCGGTCGCGGTGCATGAACCGAGCCTTACCGCCGATGAACGTCTCATCAACTTCAACGGTGCCGTCCAGCTTGTCGAGGCTTCCCTGCTGCATCGCCAGACGGATGCGGTGAAGCAGGAACCATGCCGTTTTCTGCGTTACGCCAAGCGCCCGCGCCAACTCGTAGGAGCTGATGCCGTTCTTGTCATTGGCAATCATCCACATAGCCGAGAGCCACTTGTCGAGGCTGATAGGCGAGTCCTCAAAGATCGTTCCGACCTTGACGGAGAACTGCTGCTTGGGGTGCTTCGTCTTGCACTGGAACAGGCGGCGGTTCTTGAGGAACCCAACCTCAGCACTGCCGCAAGTCGGGCAGGTCACTACGCCATCGGGCCAGCGAAGCTCAATCATGAGGTTGAGACAAGCGTCCGGATCGGTGAAGTAGCGGATGGCTTCGATGAGGGTTTCTGGCTCTTTGGTCATGGCGTTGACTCCTTACACCATGATCCTATCCCGAATCTCTCACGGAGTCAAGTATGTTGTTACCTTTGCGAGGAGCGCCTGGCGACGAAGCAATCTCGGGCGCCCGCTCTCGATCGCAATCACGCCTCGTCTTCTTCACTAAGCGTCACGTCCAACCTCCAACCTCGGCGAATCCCCTGCTTGACAGACCCTGACGCCCGCGTTAACATCGACCTACACTTAGTGTCTATCTGACACTAACTACCCCAGACGGTTGGCTACCGGCAGGAGGTCACCATGACGGCAACCCAAGACAAAATCAAAGTCCTCCCCCTCGCCGGCATCGCCTGCGAGACCCAGACCGGCATCCAGACCCTGCCGCTCTCCAGCGAGCCCTCCTTCGCCTACTGGCAGCAAGACATCCCCCGCGAATACTGGGACCTCACCGCTGATCAGCTCATCGAGCGCGTAGCTATAGCCCGTCGCAAGCTCGGCTCCAGGCTCATCGTCCTCGGGCACCACTACCAGCGCGAGGACATCATCCAATTCGCCGATTTCCGCGGCGATTCCTTCAAGCTCTCTCAGTTCGCCGCCGAACACCCCGAGTCCGAGTACATCATCTTCTGCGGCGTCCACTTCATGGCCGAGGCCGCCGATATCCTCAGCGCGCCCCATCAGAAGGTCATGCTGCCCAACATGGCCGCCGGCTGCTCCATGGCCGATATGGCCGACCCCGAAGACGTCTACGCCTGCTGGCAGGAGCTCGAAGACGCCGGCATCGCCGATAAGGTCATCCCCGTCACCTACATGAACTCAGCCGCCTCGCTCAAGGCCTTCTGCGGTCAGCACGGCGGCATCGTCTGCACCTCCAGCAACGCCGCCGCCGTCCTCAAGTGGGCCTTCGAGCGCGGCGAGAAGGTGCTCTTCTTCCCGGACCAGCACCTCGGCCGCAACACCGGCGCCAAGATGGGCGTGCCGCTGGACCGCATGCTGCTCTGGAATTACCACAAGCCCTATGGCTCGCTCGGCGGCATGACCATCGAGGAGTTGGAGCGCGCCCGAGTCCTCCTCTGGCAAGGCCACTGCAGCGTCCATCAGCGCTTCACCGTCGACCAGATCGAGGCCGCCCGCGCCAGGTACCCCGGCATCCACGTTGTCGTCCACCCCGAGAGCCGCTACGAGGTCGTCCAGGCCGCCGATAGCAACGGCTCGACCGAGTTCATCGCCCGCACCATCGCCGGGGGCGCCCCCGGCAGCGCCTTCGCCGTCGGCACCGAGATCAACCTCGTCAGCCGTCTCGCCCATGAGAACCCCGACAAGACCGTCTTCTGCCTCGACCCCGTGGTGTGCCCCTGCTCGACCATGTACCGCATCCACCCGGCCTACCTCGCCTGGACCGTCGAAGAGCTGGCCGAAGGCCGCATCCGCAACCAGGTCACCGTGGACGCCGATACCGCCCGCCACGCCCGCATCGCCCTCGACCGCATGCTCACCGTCGTCTAGCGCTGTCTTTGCGAGGGCGTCCAGCCCGAAGCAATCTCGGACACCAGCTCCGTCGTCCGGCGAATCATCGGTGTCCTTGAAGTCCACTAACCCTCGTCAATCTCCAGATGCGGTCTTAAACTGTCTTTGCGAGGGCGTCTAGCCCGAAGCAATCTCGGGCACCCTCTCCCGTCGGGTTAGACGCAAAATTACACGGGCTACCAACGCCGGTTTCAAAAACGTATGACCTACTACGTCTACATCCTCTCCAACATCGCCGGCACCGTCCTCTACACCGGCGTCACTAACGACCTCACCCGCCGCATCTTCGAGCACATCGAAGGCTCCGTCCCCAGCTTCACCGGCCGCTACAAGGTCCACCGCCTCGTGTACTAACGAGGCAACCGATGATGTCCTGTCTGCCATCACCCGCGAGAAGCAGATTAAAGGCGGCTCGCGCGCCAAGAAGATCGCCCTGATCAACTCCTTCACCCCACCTGGCGCGATCTCGCCGAAGACCTCTAATGTCGTTGCGAGGAGCGCCTACCGACGAAGCAATCTCGGGCCCAACCCGTGGGACTACGAACGGGTCGGGTCAACAGTGAAGGAAGCTCCGTACCGAGATTGCTTCGGCCTCGACGGCCTCGCAAAGACAAAGCAATGCACATCTCCTAGAACGACAATCTGTCGTTCTCGAACCAACCCGTTGGCTACGAACAGGCGGGTCATTGCGAAGCAGGGTCCGTCCCAGGATTCCTTCCTCTCCCTTGAGGGAGAGGGCAGGGTGAGGGTGATGACCGACCGAAGAGGTCTGGACGCCCCTCGAAGACCGATACCAGCCGGTCGCGCTCGCGGAGGAACACCGGCATCTGCTCTTAGGGGCCTCAGAAAGAGCAGATCAGTCTCGCGAAGCTCTACACGATCCCCTAAACTCCACCCCAATATGCCTCCCACCACCCCATCCCCCGGCCGCCGCATCCTCGTCATCGGTACCTCCGGCGCCGGCAAGACCCACGTCGCCGAGGCCCTCGCCCGCATCCTCGACATCCCCTACATCTGCAACGACGCCATCATCTGGCGTCCTAACTGGCAAGAGACACCAAAGGACGAGGTCTTCGCCGAGTTCGACGCCGCCACCTCCGCACCCGCCTGGACCCTCGATGGCAACCTCGCCGGCAGCCATCCCGAAGACCGCCTCGTCCTCAGCCGCTGCGACACCATCGTCTGGCTCGACCTGCCCCGCTGGCAGGTCTGGTCCGCGATAACCCGGCGCACCCTCTGGCGCGCCATAACCAGGAAGTCATACTGGCACGGCAACGTCGAGCGCTGGCGCAACGTCTTCTCTCACGACTCCATGATCTGGTGGTCGATTAAGACCTTCCCCCGCCGGCGCCGCAACTACACCGCCCTCTTCGCCGATCCAACCCACGGCGGCAAGACCCGCGTGCGCCTCACCTCCCGCCGCCGCGTCAACGCCTGGCTGGCGTCGCTGCCGCCGCCCAACGCTGAAAGTCTCGACCCTGCTCGCGCCGTAATCTAAGCTCTTCGCATGTGGAGCCGTCGATCTCCGTGCCACTACTGGCTATGGTTCTCGGCCTGCTTGCCTGTAGCGGCAGCGGCGATTCCAGTCTGCCCCAGGACTGGGAGCGCTTCACAGAAGGCGCATTCGCCGGCGCCTTGCACAAAGACTGGCGTGAGCGCTACGTGGACGCCGCCAGCCTGGATGACGGTGGTCTGGAGTTCCCGGACTCCATTGCATCCGCCCTTGACGCCTTTATCGCCGCCGGCAACACGGAGGTGTTCTTCGTCTATCTGGAGCCCGAGCCCCCGGACGACTTCACAACCAACATCAATATCCTTGGTTGCGAAGCTGCCGAGGTTATCCCCATTGTCTCCGACCCACGGAAACTGGCCGAGTACTACACCTCCGTCCAGGTACCCGCGACACCCCACAGCCGCGTCGACTTCAAGGGCCGCGACTTCGTCATCCTCAAGCTCGAAATCGACCCCAACCTCGATACCTACCAGGTCTATTTCGAAAGCGACGGCTGCTATTTGCCCGCCACCCTGACCACGCGCAAGGGCGAGACCCAGTGGGTGGACCCCTTCGGCACCTTCATCTCCTACCTCGAACCAGACGTCAGCCAGCTCCGCTAGGCGGACGCTCGCACTGCACCGGCGGCGCCGGGAACTTGCCCAGCCGGTGCTGGCCGCGAGCGGACCGCGGCTCGGCCAAAGGGACGCTACACTGGCTGAGGCCGAGGCGAAGCTGACCTGGGCAAAGGAGCCGTGGCCATCGGGATGGGAAGAGGGGATTGCTGGACGCCAAGAACGCCGAACTCCTTGGTTACCCTGGAGTGATGACTGAGGACTCAAGCCTCGGCTATGCTAGCCGGGTGACGGCCCAGATTATCGATGGACTCGCGGTATCTGCCGTTATTCGGGCTGAGCTCAAGGAGCGCGTCATCCGGCTGCGTGAGCGCGGTGTCGAGCCGGGGTTGGCGTTCGTCATCGTGGGCGACGACCCGGCATCGATCTCCTACGTGCGCGGCAAGGCTCAGGCCTGCGCCGAGACGGGCATGAAGTCGGAGACCTTCCATCTGCCGGCTACGACGTCGCAAGGCGATCTGCTGGCCTTGATCGACCGGCTCAACGTGGACCCCGCCTGGCACGGCATGATCGTCCAGCTGCCGTTGCCGCCGCAGATTGACCCGAGCGTCGTGGCGCTGGCGGTGGACCCGGACAAGGACGCGGATGCGCTGCACCCGCTCAACGTGGGCCGGATGCTGGCGGGGACGCCGGGGCCCAAGTCCTGTACGCCGGCGGGGGTGCAGGAGCTGCTGGTGCGCAGCGGCAACGACCCGGCCGGCAAGCACGTCGTCATCGTGGGACGGTCTAACCTCGTGGGAAAGCCGCTGGCCGCGATCCTGATGCAGAAAGCGCCGGGCGCGAATGCCACGGTGACGATCTGCCACACCGGCACCAAGGACATCGCCCATCACACTCGCCAGGCCGACATCCTGGTCGTCGCGGCGGGCATGGTGAACGCGGTTACGGCCGAGATGGTGAAGCCGGGGGCTGTCGTAATCGACGTGGGTACTAACCGAGTCGAGGACGCCAGCCGGCGAAGCGGCTACCGGCTGGCCGGAGACGTCGATTTCGCCGCGGTGAAGGAGGTGGCGTCCTACATCAGCCCCGTCCCCGGCGGCGTGGGGCCGATGACGGTCACGATGCTGCTGGCGAACACGGTCGCCGCCGCGGAGCGCTCCGTGGGGCTGGGCCCTTAGCACTCAGGTTCAGCGAGTGCTAAAATAGGTTGTCATGTCGCCAATGGACGGCTAGACTCCCTTTCACACCAGGCATTGCGCGGGAGGAAATCGAAGGCGTGCCGACCTACGAATACAAGTGCACCAGTTGCAGTAATCAGTACGAAACCAAAGAGGGCTTCGATGCCCCGGCGCGCCAGCCCTGCCCTCGCTGCGGCGCTATCGCCAAGCGCGTGCTCTTCCCGCCGCCGATCGTCTTCAAGGGCAGCGGCTTCTACATCACGGACAGCCGGAAGGGCTCCAGCCAGGTGACCGTCGACAGCGCCACACCAACGGCAACTTCCGCCACCTCCACCCCGGCCAAGAGCGATGGTGAGAGTGGCAGCAGCAACGGCGACAGCAAGAGCTCAGCGGCGGCCCCCGCTCCCAGCACGCCCAGCACCAACCACGACGCCTAACGTCTTCCGTTGCTCATCGACGGGAGCGCAAACCTTCCTTTCGGGCGGAAATGAGACTCGTGCTGCAACGCGTTAGCCGGGCTTCTGTCCGCATCGATGGCGAGGTTGTGGGCCAAATCGGCGTTGGGCTACTCGCCCTCGCCGGCGTGCGTGAGGGCGACGACACGGACGAAGCAGCCCGCCTCGCCACAAAGACGGCCGAACTGCGGATCTTCGCCGATGACGAAGGCAGATTCAATCGCTCCCTGCTGGACGTTGGCGGCGAAGCGCTGGTAGTGAGTCAGTTCACGCTTTTCGCCGATACGCGACGCGGCCGGCGCCCGCCGAGCCGGTGGTCGAGGCCTATGCGGCGGCGCTGGAGGCGATGGGTGTACGAGTCGGCCGGGGGCGATTCGCGGCGCACATGGAGGTTGAGCTGGTGAGCGACGGGCCGGTGACGATCATCGTCGATTCGGATGAGATGAAGCGGCCGAGACGAGGCTAGCCTGAAGGCCAGTACCACGGTCTGAACCCCGTGGCATGGGTGGGATTCTCCTTCGCTTAGGAAAGCATGGAATCAATCTGCCGGGTGTTGCGAAATGCCGCGGCGTCAAAGGTTGCCACGCCCTTCGACCCGGCTCAGGATGCACCTTGCCTGCGGGCAATGGCTCGCAACGACAAGATCAGCCTTCGAGCCATTGGAGGGCGCCGAAGCCGGCCCAGACAGCGCCGACCATCATGAGGACGTTGGTGGTGCGCTGGACGCCGTAGGTGATCTGACGGCGGAGGCCCTGGAGACGCCCGGTGGCGTAGAGACGCCAGCCCAGGCCACCGCCGAGCATCACCAGACCAGAGAGCACCATGAACCAGCCGGGAATATCCATCGCAGCTAAGCCCCTGCAGGCGTCTGGATCAGGCTCTCTCCCGATGTCGTCAGCGCCTGCACCTTGTCGGCTGTAGCGTAGGGTGTGAGGTCGCTGCTGTCGATGAGGGCGCCGGGGAGGGTCGGAGCGAGGGCGGCGTAGCGGGCGTAATCGGAGCGGATGAAGGGGGCAGCGCCGCGGGCGCGGCGGCGCTCCTTATCCCGGGCCTCGCAGGCGTCTAGAGTGGGGAAAAGCTGGACGAGGTGGATGGGCGAAGAGGCATCGGCGAGCTGGGCGAGGTAGAGAGGCAGGAGGCCGGGCTCGTCGAAGCACTCGTCGATGATGACGCCAAAGCGTTCGTCCAGAAAATTGCGGGCGAGGGCGCAGGCGTTGCGCACACCGAGGAGCCGCTGATGGTGGCGCTCCGGCTGGCCGGGCTTGGCGAAGCCGGTGGGCGTGACGAAGTGGCGCAGGACATCGACGTCTATGTGTGCGACGCGGTCGTAGCGGTCAGCCAGGGCCTGAGCGACGGTGGACTTACCGGCGGCGGGCGGGCCGCTGAGAATCAGGATCTCAGGCATGAGGTGGCTCCGCTAGGAAGTCGCGGAGGAGCGACTGAAGCTCGTTGGCGTGGGTGAGCCAGAGATTGTGGCCGGCGCCCTCGATCTCGGTATAGGCGCCGTCAGGCATGAGGTTGACGAGCTGCTGCACCGGCCAACTGGGGCGGATGTCCTTGCTGCCGGATATGGCGAGCATGGGAATCTCGGCCCAATGTGTAAGCGTCATGCCAGGCGCGGTCATTCTGGATGCCGCTACCCGAGAGGTAGATGAGGCTGAGAACGCGGCCGGGATATTCGAGGGCGTAGGCCAGGGCGACACCTGAACCCCACGAGTGACCCGCCAGGAACCATTTCTCGATGCCAAGGAAGGAGCGCAGGCCCTCAAGATCGGCGAGGGTGGTGTTCAGGTCATAGGGGCCATCGGCGGAGGAGCGGCCGCAGCCTCTGGGCTCGTAGCGATAGACGTGAACCAAGTCGTCAATCATGGATGCGACGGGGCCGAGATAGTCGCAGCAGCCGGGGCCGCCGTTAAGGAGCATCAGCGGCGTGCCGTTTCCCTGCTCGCTTAACCAGAGCGAGGCGCCATTCAGATCGATGAAGCGCTCGGTCATGGCACGATTGGGCGCCAAATGTGTTTGCCTGCAAACAGTAAGTGGTCAGGAGTCGGCGGGTCAAAGGTTGCCACGCCTCGGCTGTCGCCGATGGCTCGCAATGGCAGGTGAGGTGCTTCGGGTCTAGATGAGACGTTACGTATGGGCGGATGGAGAAGGGGGTTGATTCTGGAGGGCAAGATTCCTCGTGCCTCGGAGTGACTGTAGGGGCGTTTTCGTGATGGGCATGGAGGAAGGGTGGCTAGCGGGGCGTCAAAGGTTGCCACGCCTCGGCTGGCGCCGATGGCTCGCAACGGCAGAGGGTCAAGCATTTTCGATGTCGAGGCTTATGTCGAGGGCTTTGGCGGAGTGGGTGATCGAGCCGGAGGAGATGATATCGACGCCGGCCTCCGCGACGGCGCGGATGTTGGCGATGGTGACGCCGCCGGAGGCCTCCGTGAGGGCGTGGCCTTTGAGGAGCCTGGCGGCGCGGGCCATCTCTTCGACGTTCATGTTGTCGAGGAGGACGACATCGGCAGCGCCGGCGAGGGCCTCTTCGGCTTCGGCGTAGGTGGTGACTTCGATCTCGACGCGGAGGGTGTGGGGGGCGCCGGCGCGGGCGGCGGCGATGATCTGGGGGATATCGAGGCCGCGGGCACGTCCGGCGGCAATGTGGTTGTCCTTGATCAGGATGCCATCGGCGAGGTTATAGCGGTGATTGGCGCCGCCACCGACGCGGACGGCGTAGCGCTCCAGGGTACGGAGGCCGGGGGTCGTCTTGCGGGTGTCGACGACGCGCACCGGGAGACCGGCGACGGCATCGACGAGGGCGCGGGTCGCGGTGGCGGTGCCCGAGAGGCGCTGGAGGAAGTTGAGGGCGACACGCTCACCGGAGAGGATGGAGCCGAGGGGACCCTCAAGCTCGCCGAAGACCTGGCCGGGCTCTACCCAGTCGCCTTCATCGATCGAGAATCGGAGCGTGATTTCCTCGTCGATGGCGGCGAAGGCGGTGGCCGCGACGGGGAGACCGGCGATGACACCGGCGTCCTTGGCGAGGAAGACGCCGCGGCCGCGCTGATCGGGCGGGACGAGCGCCTGGGTCGTCACGTCGCGGAAGGCGCCGTCCTCTTCGAGCGCGGACCAGACGACGTTACGGAGGGCGTCGGGATCCAGGGGAGGGATCTGGGTTGAGTTGGTCACGGTAAACCCCCTTGGCTTGGCTGTCTGACGGCCGGTTGTGTTTTGTTTGCGGATGAAGTGTGGTTTAGGGGTCGGAGCGTCCGAGGTTGCCACGCCTTGGCTGAGGCCAATGGCTCGCAATGACAGGGGAAGACCCTTTCGGCTCCGGACAGCGCCGCGATTGCTGGCAATGGGTGCGGGGAGGGCTCAGGCGTCACGGCGGAAGGTGGTGTGGCGGCGCCAGGCGTCGCTGGTGTTGGGAAAGTCCGTGCGGTAGTGGGCGCCGCGGCTCTCCTGGCGGATCAGCGCCGCTTCGGCGACGAGGCGGCCGGCGATGAGGAGGTTGCTGAGCTCGTGCGAGGGGCGGTCAGAGGGCGCCGGGGCGGAGCGCTGCCACATCGACAGGGTGAGGGCCGCTTCGGCGAGACCGGCGCCATCGCGGACGATTCCGGCTTTCTCCCACATCAAAGCCTGCAGAGTGGCAAGGCTGAGGGGCGACTCGGCGAAGGGCAGGGCGCGCGCCGGAGCGCCGATGCGCGGCATAGCGTCGCCTTCCGGGCGGTAGATGCCGGCGTGGTGCTGGCCGGAGAGGCTGTCCGGCAGCTTGACGGCATCGAGAACGGGCGAGGTGGGCGCCGGCGCGGCGGCCAGGGTACGTTCGATCACGCGCTTGGCGAAGACCACGGTTTCGAGGAGGGAGTTGGAGGCGAGCCGGTTGGCGCCGTGGACGCCGGTGCAGGCAGTCTCGCCACAGGCGTAGAGGTTGGCGATGTTGGTCTCGCCCCAGGCGTTGGTGCGGACGCCGCCCATCATGTAGTGGGCCGCGGGTGAGACGGGGATGCGGTCCCTGGTGATGTCGAGGCCGTACCGGCGGCAGTAGTTCATGATCTGCGGAAAGCGCGCGGCGGTGCGCTCGGGCGGCAGGTGAGTCACGTCCAGGTAGACGCTATCGCTGGCGGTACGGGTCATCTCCGTGACGATAGCCCTCGCGACGATATCGCGGGGGGCGAGCTCGGCGCGGTCATCATAGCCGGGCATAAAGCGCTCGCCCTCGGCGTTAAGGAGGAGGGCGCCCTCGCCACGGACGGCCTCGGAGATCAAGAAGACGGGGACGCCGGGCAGACGCAGGGCCGTCGGGTGGAACTGGATGAACTCCATATCCATGACCTCGGCGCCGGATCGGTAGGCCAAGGCGACGCCATCGGCCGTGGCGACGGGCGGGTTGGTGCTGACACGGTATAGCTGGCCGCAGCCGCCGGTCGCGAGGATGAGGTGACGACAGGCAAACTCCTGCGTAACGTTGGTGCGCGCATCGAGCGCGACGATACCCTTCGCGATGCCGTCCTCGGCGACGACATCGAGCGCCTGGCTATGCTCCATGATCGTGACGCTGGAGTGCCGGGCAACCTCGCTGAGGGTGACTTCAATGTGGAAGCCGGTGGAGTCGCCGCCGGCGTGGATAATCCGGGAGCGGCTATGGGCTGCCTCGCGGCCGAGGGCGACTTCGCCGTCGACGCTATCGAAGGGGACGCCGAAACGGACGAGGTCGGCGATGCGGTCGGCGGCCTCAGAGGTGAGAATGCTGGCTGCTTCGGGATCGACCAGGCCGGCCCCGGCTTCGAGAGTGTCTTCGAGGTGGAGGCCGGGGCTATCGTCCGGCCCGACGGCGGCGGCGATACCGCCCTGAGCGTACTTGGTGTTGGACTCATCGACGCCGCCCTTGGTGAGGACGAGGACGCTGCCGTGCTCGCGGGCCATGAGGGCGGCGTAGAGGCCGGCGATGCCGGAGCCGACGATGACGTAGTCGTAAGAGCGCACGCCGGTCCTTTCGGAGTTAGTGTCCAAGTGACACTAAGTTGCGCTTATGCTACTCCCGAGGGCGGTGGGGTGTCAATTCTGAGGAGGGAGTTGGAGCGTCCGGAGCGCTACGGCCTGGAGCCGGGAGTGGGGATTGGTGGACTGCGTCCGTTGGCGGGGCGCTCCGGGCATGAGGCCGTGGTCAACCTGAGGAGTCGTGAGGCAAGGACGGCTACGCTGCGCTATTGCGCGCTGCGCCTGCTGGGACGGATAAGGAGGGTGGATTCTGGAATCGGGAAGCCTGGGCGATGCGATAAGCTCCACGTGAGGATTATCGACAGGCGATGTCAGACGTGTTTATTAAGCCGAACGAGGAGCAGATCAGAGATGCCTTAGGTCGGTACGCGCCGGAGCTGGCGGCGGAGGCGATTGAGTTCCTGGGCGAGGGATGGGATACGTGGGCGTTCAGCGCCGCCGAGCACGTGCTGCGGTTTCCGAAGGACGCGGGCGTGATCGACACGCTGGAGAAGGAGCGACGACTGGCGCCGGCCATCGCACCGTATGTGAGCGTGCCGGTGCCATCGTTCGACGTTTACGGGGCCACAGGGCCGAACGGGGCGCCGTTCCTGGGGCATCGGCGCCTGCCGGGCGTGCTCGTCCTGGAAGCGAAGCCAGCAAAGTGGAGCAAAACGCTAGGACGCGACCTGGGGCGGTTCGTGCGGGAGCTGCACGCTTTTCCAGTCGAGAAGGCGCTGGAGCTGGGTGTGCCGCTAGACGAAGGCCCCACCCTGCGCGCCGATCGTATGCGCCAGTACGAAAGAGTGATCCGACTGGTCTTTCCCCTGGTCAGCTGCGAAGCGAGGTCCCACATCGAGGCGATGTACGACGCGAACCTCAACGAGCCGGCGAATTTCCACTACCAGCCATGTCTGGTCCATCGCGACCTCGACTCCAATACGCTGGTCGATCCCGCAACCGGGGCATTAACGGCCGTCATCGACTTCGGCGACGCCATCGTGTCTAATCCGGCCTTCGACTTTTGGCTACCGGCCTTCGGCTTCAAACGGCTGGGCATCGAAGTGCAGACGCGGCCGTGTTTGGAGGAGGCGGGTATAGGCGACGATGAGCTACGACCGCTGCTGCCAGAGCTGGAGTTCATCAACTTCCGCTGGCCGCTGATGGACATCATGCACGGGCTGGAGATCGCCGATGAGAGCTACATCGAAGAGGGGATCAAGGCGCTGAACGAGTCGCTGCCGCGGGAGTTGCGCTGCTAGCGGGCCTTACATGGTCTAGGGCAGGACGGCGACGGCCTCGATCTCGATCATGAGGTCAGGGCGGGCGAGGGCCTGGACGCCGACCAGGGTGCTGGCCGGTGGGTTCTCGGCAGGCAGGTAGCGCTGTCGCAGGGCGCTGATGGTTGCGCGGTCCTCCGGCTTGAAGTTGACGACGTAGGTCACGAGCTTGACCACGTCCTCGAAGGTGGCGTTGACGCTGGCGAGGCAGGTCTTGAGGTTCTCGAAGACCTGCTCTGCCTGGCGGGCGAGGTCGCCTTCACCGACAAGCTGGCCCTGGGCATTGACGGCGACCTGGCCAGAGACAAAAACGATCCGGGAGCCATCGCCGGTGACGACGTGGGTGTAGCCGGTGGGCGTCGAGACGCCATCGGGGTTGATGTGGTTCGTGGGCATAAGGAGTGGCCTTTCTAGGGGTTAGGGGCGCCGGCCGGTCCTGGCGAGGCTAAGCGACGGAGATTTCTAGTTTCCTAGTCGCGGGCTGTGGTAAAGGCTACCAAACTTACGCAAGGCTTCGATATAGGCTCAATGGCGTCCTTGATGTTCGCGTCGATCTCCTCAATCGTCTCGCCTCAGGTCGAGCATCCGGTAGCTCGGCAACCTTGACCAGTAGCCGCCCTCGTCAGGCTCGGCTTCGTAAACAAAGGACTGTATAGGTGGATAAACTGCCGCTAATCTGATCAGCCAGGAGACCCGTCTTTAGACGACTTGGCAAGATCACCCTTGATGGCTTCCTCTGCCTCGCCGCCTGGACTCCTGATCTCCCGCCTCGACCTCGGCCCCAATCTGCCACAAACACCGCGTAGGGGCGACCCTTGCGGTCGCCCTCTCCCGTCCGCCAACATCACCCCATCCCGCGCACCACCGTCTGCCCCCACCGTCCGTCAAACCCGCGCCCCCTCAGCCTTGCCGAAAACCCGCACCCTACCCCACTATGACGCCATGACCAACCGCAGGCGTCCCGATGCCAGAGTCGCCCCCATGCTGCCCGGCATCTCCCCCGCCGATTTCGTCGCTAAATGGCGTCCCGTCTCAGGCAAAGAGATGTCCGCCTATATGTCTCATTTCGATGACCTCTGCCGCCTCATCGGCCACGAAACGCCGATCCAGGCCGACCCCTCGGCAAGCTTCTTCTGCTTTCAGAAATATGCCTGCAAAGACACCGGCCAGCCCGGCTTTGCCGATGTCTACTACCAGCGCTACTTCGGTTGGGAATACAAAGGCAACCACGCCGACCTCGATCGCGCCTACAAGCAGCTCCTTCAGTACCGCGAAAACCTCCAGAACCCGCCCCTCTTAATCGTCAGCGATTTCCAGCAGATCATCATCCACACCAACTTCACCAACACCGTCAAGCAGACCTACCGCATCCTGCTCGACGACCTCCTCTCCACCGACCCCATCACCGGCACCACGATGTCCGCCATCGAGCTCCTTCGCACTGCCTTCCTCGACCCGCAACGTCTCAACCCCGGCCTCACTCCCGCCAGCCTCACCGAAGTCGCCGCCCAGCGCTTCAGCGCCCTCGCCGACATCCTCCGCGGCGTCACCCGCCCCGAACGCCGCCGCGACAAACCCCACACCGATACCCAGATCGCCCGCTTCCTTACCCGCCTCATCTTCTGCATGTTTGCCAGTGACGCCGGCCTCTTGCCCGGCGGCATCATCACCCGCATTGTCCAGAACAACAAAAGCAACACCCCCGCCCTGGCTGACCAGATCTCCAGCCTCTTTCGCGTCATGAAGACCGGCGGCCCCTTCGGCGCTGAACGCCCCATCCCCTACTTCAACGGCGGCCTCTTCTCGGACGATGAAGCTCTACCCCTCTGGTCCGACGAAGTCGAGGTCCTCCTCAAAGCCGATGAGCTTGACTGGTCCGAGATCGAACCCTCCATCTTCGGCACTCTCTTCGAGCGCATCCTCGACCCTTCTCGCCGCCGCCAGATCGGCGCTCACTACACCTCCCGCACGGACATCGAGACCATCGTCCGCCCCGTCCTCATCGAGCCTCTCGAACGCGAATGGCAGCCAATCCAGGCCGAGGTTGCCGCCCTCAACCTCTTCAAGACCGGCCCTGGCGTCGCCGAGCGCCGCGCCCGCGCCCAGTCCCTGCTCCAGGGCTTCCTCGACCGCCTCGCCTCCGTCAAAGTCCTTGACCCCGCCTGTGGCTCCGGCAACTTCCTCTACGTCAGCATTGCCCTCCTCAAAGGCCTGGAGCAGACGGTCCTCGCCCACGGCGCTACCTGGGGCATCCACGGCCTCATTCCACGTACCCACCCGCGTCAGCTCTACGGCATCGAGATCGATCCCTACGCCCACGAGCTCGCCAGCATGGTCGTCTGGATCGGCTACCTCCAGTGGAAGCACAAGAACGGCATCCCGCTCGATGACGAAACCCCCATCCTGGAGCCTCTCAGCAACATCGCCCACAAGGACGCCGTCCTTGACCTCTCTGACCCCACAAACCCAGCTGAACCTGAATGGCCTGTAACCGGCGTGATCGTCGGCAATCCGCCCTTCCTCGGCGGCAAGCTGCTGCGCACCAACCTCGGCGATGCCTACGTCGATGCGCTTTTCCGTGTCTGGGACGGCAGAGTCCGCCGCGAAGCAGACCTCTGCTGCTACTGGCATGAGAAAGCTCGCGCCTCCATCGAGGCCGGCCGCACTCAACGCGCCGGCCTCCTTGCTACTCAAGGCATCCGTGGCGGCGCCAACCGCGACACCCTCCGCCGTATCAAGGCCTCTGGCGACATCTTCTTCGCCGAGTCTGATCGGCCCTGGATTCTAAACGGCGCCGCCGTCCACGTCTCCATGATCGGCTTCGATGACGGCTCCGAAACCCGCAGGCTGCTCGACGGCCAGCCCGTGGAAGGCATCAATCCCAACCTTACCGGCCGACACGATTTAACGTCCGCCAAGCGGCTTCCTGAGAACCTCGGCCTCTCCTTCATGGGTGACACCAAGGGCGGCGCCTTTGACATTGATCCGCCTACGGCTCACTGGCTTCTTCTCCAGCCCAATCCGGATGGCAGGAGCAACTCGGATATCGTTCGTCCCTGGGTAAACGGCGATGACCTTACCGGCCGGCCCCGCGGCTTCTACATCATCGACTTTCCGCCCGGCACCACAGCCGCAGAGGCCGCGCTCTACGAACAGCCCTTTGAGTACGTGAAGAAAACGGTCAAGCCTCTTCGTGAGTCACAACAACGGGCGGTCTATCGCGACTACTGGTGGATGCACGTGAGGCCGCGGCCAGGTATGCGGAAAGCCCTCCAGGGTCTACCTCGCTATTTGGTGACGCCGATCCTGACCAAGTATCGTCTCTTCGTCTGGCTCAGCTCCGAAATTCTGCCTGATCATGCTTCAATCGCCTTCGCCCGCAGTGACGACTACTTCTTTGGAGTACTCCACTCAACGCCCCATGAGGCTTGGGCTCTCGCATTGGGCACTCGCTTGGAGGATCGGCCCCGTTACACACCGACCACCTGCTTCGAGACCTTCCCCCTTCCCTGGCCGCCAGGCCAGGAGCCGATCGGCGACCCACGTGTCCAGGCCATCGCCGCCGCAGCCGCCAACCTCGATAAGCTCCGCACCAGTTGGCTCAACCCGCCCCTGGAATCCCTCGGCGGCCCCGATCTCAAGCTCCGCACCCTCACCAACCTCTACAACCAGCGCCCCACCTGGCTCGATAACGCCCACCGTCGGCTGGATCAGGCCGTCTTCGCCGCCTACGGCTGGCCCGCGGACCTCACGCGTGATGAAATCCTCCCCCGACTCCTCCAGCTCAACCTCGCCCGCGCCGCCACCCAGGCGGACGCCATCGCCACTCCAACCTCCAACCCCTAACCCCCAACCTCCCAGCGCCATCCACCCCTTAGACCTCCGCCCCGCCCGCGATAACCTCCACCCGAGGAGGTCCCACCCCATGCCAGACACCGCCACCTCAGGACCCGAGGCCAAACCCAAATCCCGGCGCGGCGGCCGCAGACCCGGCGCCGGCGCCCCCAAAGGCAACCTCAACGCCCTCAAGCACGGCAACCGCTCCTACCGCCTCCAGCGCG
>WHTK01000045.1 GCA_009377745.1 Dehalococcoidia bacterium | reverse complement strand
TATCTGCAAGTCAGCAGGTCTGTGGTTTACGGAGAGATCAGCGCAGGTAGGCTTCCGGCTGTAAGACTCGGCGTGCGGGTGATTCGCGTTTCGAAATGGGCACTTCAGCGCTGGCTGGAGCGAACTGACGGGCGAACGGCCGCGGAGTCTGAAGCGTTGTCCCAATCGGCGTCGTTAGGCAGCAGACACTGACCGGAGCTCTCTCAACCTTCGCCGTGCCTGAGTCTTATCGCACTTCACGCTCGAAAATCAAACCGGTCGGACGGACAAGAGTTGGCCCGATAGATAGCTATCGCTCACTGCAGGACCGACCGATAAATAGCCGCAAGCGGGTGGCCCGTCTGATGGCCATCCGCGTCGATCACGGTCGCCAGGGTGTCCATCACTGCCCACATGACGATAAACATGGCCACCGTGCTGCTTCTCGTCGCCGCTGTCCTTGGGCAGTGATTGGGAGCAGAAGTGCTCACTGACTAGCTGGGAGTTCTGGGGAAGACGTCGGCGAGAATGGCCACTAACGACTCGCGACATTCCTCGAACGAACGCAGGTCCACCACGAAGTTGGCGAGCTGGCGCGCCAATCCCGGCTGATGCCGGCCAGCACCTGCTCGTCCAAGAAGCTCTCGGCGCCGTTGTACTGGACGTCGTAAGCCTCAGCCTTGGCCGGCAGGAGAGAAGCGACCGCTGGCCAGTCGACGTGATAGTGGCGCTGCCGCCACAGGTGGTCGAGGTCGAACAGGTCGCGCGGGCGGTTGCGTAGCCAGCCGCGCTCGTCGAGGTGCTGCCGTGACTGGAGCAAGGCCCTTAGCTTCTCCGCCGCGACCTCTTCCAGGTGATAGCAGGGCATCGCCGCGTCCAGCGACTCACCGGCGAACTCGTGAATCAGGGGGCGCTCGACCTCGCCCGCCAGCAGTGGTTCCTCGGCTGTCACCTCCACCTTGAGGCTGCAGTCAGGGTTGCGCATCCAGGGGAACTGGACGCGGACGCGGAAGGCGCACTGGCCGCGGGGATGGGGGCCGCTGTGGTGCTCTTGGTCCACCGAGACGGTGAATGGTCCCATAGGCCTCGAGCAGGTCGTTCATCCTGGCGCCGGCGCGGCTGAGAGCTGAAAGTAGTTCGTCGCAGGCCAATGGCGTGCGAGCCGTGAAGTCGAGATCCTCGGAGAAGCGATAGCCAGCGAAGTAGGCCTTGCGCAGGCAGGTGCCGCCCTTGAAGACCAGGGACTGGCGGAGGACATCGACGTCGTAGATTGCCGCGAGCAGATAGCTCAGGGCGTAGTCCTTCTCGACGACGTACTGCGGCTTGCCGGCAGCCCGCGTTGCTTCGGTGATCCGGACGCGCAGGAGGCGCAGCCGCGGTGCCTCAGCCACGGAGGTTTTCGATGACCCGCCAGACAGGGTCGTGGCGGCCGCGCGCCGGCCGGCCCGGGTCGAGGGGTGTGTCGCCCTTCGCCAGATAGGCAAGCAGGGGCTGCAGCGTCTCGGGCGGTACCTGCAGACGAGCCAGCGACCAGCCCAGCCGCTTGATCACCGCCGCCACCTGGAGGCGCAGCGCGTAGCCGACGAGGCGATCCAGGTCGAGGTCGGCGAGGTGCGCCTCGAGGATCTCGAGGCCGATAGAGAGCGAGCCGAAGACGTGGAAGTGCTGAAAGGCGTCGAGCAGCGTCCGCTCCTGGTCGAAGATCGGCACGCGGTTGCGCTCGTCGAGCCAGACCTCGGTCGCGCCGAAGAACTTGGCCTTGGCGACCGAAACGATCTCGTAGCGGGTGCCGGCCACAGTCCAGGCGCGTCGGCCGCCATCGACCGTGTCCGCCGCCGGCGGGAAGCTGCGCTTCGGCGACGAGAGAGTCACGGTCGCCGGTATCTGCTCGGTCAAGCCCCAGTGTTGCAGCGCGGACCAGTGGCTCACCGCCGCGGGCGTGACTAGGGCTGTGCCGATGGCGAAAGGATGGGCGCGTGGCTGCTTGGTGACCGGATCGTTGATGGCGTAATGGCTCTTCTTGAGGCGAGTGAGCCGGCCGGCGGCGGTCAGCTGGTGCAGGAGCCGCAGCGTGTGCGGTTTGGAGAGGCCAATGGCGGCCGCTTCGCGTTCAGCGTCTAGGGATGTAAAAGGATCCTGGCCGGCAGCCTCAAGCAGCCCAACCAGTCGGAGGCCGAGGGGTTCGCCGTAGGGGCGCGAGGGTTCTGTATACGATTGCGTTGGCATAATGACTGATTCAGTAATTTAGGCAACACGAGCATATAGCCGTCGCAGCTGCATGTCTATTAGGCCGACCTCGACCGCGGAGAAGCTCTCGCCGATAATGCGCTTCCATGTAGAGCGGTCGACTAAAAGCAACAACCCTTGAGCAACGACTGTGCTTATTCAAGCTTGTGTGCTTATCGCTTGAATAAGCGATGGCAGGATTCACTCTACGAAGATGGCACAGTGAATGCACCACGAGCCTACCAAGACGTGACCGCCATCACTTGGATCTAAAATCGCGGGAATGAGGCCTGATTCGTCGAAGCCATAGCTTCCAAGCAGGCTCGTGCGGGGTAACCTGAAAGACCAATTGATGTCCGAACACTTGCTCCCGCGTCGTCGTCAAAAGGCACCATCTAAAGGTCGATCCCTCCGCTGGCCCCGGCGCATTATGGTCTCTACGCGAAATGCGAAGCATCGCTAACGAGCATGCCCACCGTGTGCCCACATTTGGGGAATCCCCCGGCCGACTCAAATGGTCTTAGATGACATAATAAGGATGCACTCAGATTCAAAACGGCCTCAAAGGGGGTCCCCAAAGAGCCTTTGAAACGTCCCTGAGCGGCCTCATAACCCGAAGGTCGGGGTTCGAATCCCTCTCCCGCCACCAAGGAACCAAAGAGGCCCCTCAGCAATGAGGGGCCTCTTGCTATCTCAGACGGCCTACCGCGAGATCGCTATGGTGCTAGTCGCCCAGTTGATCCAGCCAGGGATGCGCCGGGTCCGTACCGGCGATTGCACCGCGCAGCCATTTGACCTGATCCTCCTTTAGATGGGAGATCAGGGAGTGGAAGTCTTCTTCATCCTGTGGTCGCAGATCTCTGGCCTTATAAAAGAGGATGGCCTCCGCGGGACTAACGTCGGTAACCCCCAGCCGGAGTTCTGGCCACATCGGCCCAGGTCCATGGTTATGCGGGGTTCGCGACTAAAAATCCAATCGTGTCCAAGACGCTCGTTGATGCAGAACTCGAGGTTGGGGTTGGTCCCGTCTTCAAGTTGAGCATGAATGTGGGCAGGGAATTCGAGCGGGCGTCCGTCCCACGGCTCCGAATCGTCAGGGGCTACCTGGTCGTGGGCGATTAGGCGCCAGCCGGGGAAATGAGCTGCGACAGCATCCAGCTCGTCAGCGAAGACGGCAATGTCGATGTCGTGGTGGTCACGGGTTTGTCGGCCAATCCAGGCGTCAACAGCCCAGCCGCCGCAGAGGAACCAGGTGTGGTCGAAGCCGGACATGGTTTCCGCGACGCGCGCGACGGGTTCCGGAGCGTGGTCCGTTCCTTGGTTGGAGATAGAAATAGTCAAAGTGCTCCTTATTAAGACAGCGCTACGTCCAACGCAAAATCGGCGTGGGCGAAGCAAAAGATAACGACAGTCGGGCAGGAGCGCACCCGGCGTCGAGCGGATAGGTCTTGTTAGGCCGCTCGGCCCTCGGGGCGCATCAGGGTGGTTGCTTTCATTGATGCACCTCCTGTGAATTTGCGCCACTATATCACCTGAATGTCCCTTGCCCATTAACGCACCGCCGTATTTAGCCCCAAGGTGTCGCCCGACAGGGATCAGCTTCCTATCCCCTGGCATTAGCTAGTGGCTTGCGCCCGGCCAGTGTCCGGCTACTCTGTATGAGTGAAGAGGGTTCTGGTCACGGGCCTGTCCGGGACAGGCAAGTCTACGCTAATCGAGGGGCTCGCCGCGCGTGGCTACAAAGCTGTCGACGCGGATTATGATGGCTGGTCCGAACTACGCGGCGTTGAAGGCGCATCCCGGGGGTCCAAGTCAGCGCCGGAGCAAGAATGGTTGTGGCGTGAAGACCGCATCCAGGAGCTCCTATCCACCGAGGACGCCGAAGTGCTGTTCCTCAGCGGCTGCGCCTCCAATCAGGCTCAGTTTTATCCGCGGTTCGATTACATAGTGCTGCTTACCGCGCCTGTCCCATTGATCCTTGAGCGGTTGGCCACCAGGACAAACAACCATTTCGGCAAGGGCCCAGACGAGCTTGCGCAAATCCTTCAGGACCAGAGAGATGTGGAGCCGAGACTGAGAAGGGTCGCGGACCTCGAGGTGGACACGAGCGCCTCTCTCGATCAGCTGATTGCGACCGTGCTTCAGTTCGTCCTATCGGGCGAGGAGTCAGTGAGAACAGCGCAGCCACCAAGTCAGTAGGTCGTGCGACCGATCACCGCTTACAGCGGTAGCCTACGGGCCATTCGTTGGGCTCATAAACCCGAAAGTCAGTGGTTCAAATCCCTCCCGCCTCAAAGCAGCAAGAAGGCACCGAGGAAACTCGAAGCCTCCTCTCTGCCCGCTGATGATGCACTGGCCGTGTGCGACCGCTCGACTGCGGGCGTGCGACCAGTCTCCGATTCCTTCCTCCTCACCATGGCCGAGATTTCCGCGGGACTGGTAGGCCTCTTCCTTGTTGGCGTCCTCTTCTACGTTGAGACCGGCTTCCACCGGGCCGCCGGGCGTGAGGTCGTGGAACCTTACATTCGGGCGGCAACGGCGATCGTCCTCGTCCTCTATGCGATACCAATCGGCCTTTCCCTCACTCTGGTTGCGCTGGAGCCGATCTGGTCGCGAGTCCTGTTCGCGCTGCTGAGCATCCTGCTGGTGGCCGTGAACATCCAGACAGTGATCCACCTCCGCGGCCTGGTGAAGGCCGGCACCTCGGCAGTTGTAGTGACTAATGAAATAGTGTCTACGCTGGCGGTGATCCCCTTACTCCTGACCCCCTGGGTACTCGGCGGGCTGGAGCCAACGCGTGAGGACCTGACATGGTCGATCCTGTTGGCCTTCGCCCTGGGCTTCCTCAGTATCGGAGCCCTGGTGTTGTCGACCTTTGATATCGCTCAACTTGAGGTCACTAACCAGCCCGGCGCTGAAGAGTAGGTATCCCCTCAACTGCGGGCAATGTCGCGCCCACCCGCCCCGCGATTGCCTCAGCGATCCGTTCGGCATCCCGGCCGACTCCCTGCACCATCGCTGAGGACACCGCGTAGAGGAAGTGCAACCCGATAAAGTAGAGTCCGGGCTCCTGGCCGGCCACCCCCTTCTCGTGCAGCGGCGCTCCCGTCTCAGAGAACACCGGCAGGTCGATCCAGGAAAAGCCGGCCTCGAAGCCCGTGCACCAGATCACGTTCGCAACGTCCATCACCCGACCGTCCTCGAGCACCGGCTTGCCGTCCCGCGTTCCCGTGGTCCGCGCGACGCGCCCCACCCCCGCGGCCGCCAGTTGAGCTGACTTGACGCGCAGCAACGGCATACCATGAGTAAGGAGTTTGCGGCGCGCCCGCCGGCCGATAGGGGTGTCAACCGTCAGGACCCGGTGGAAGAAGACGCGCAACACCAGACGCAAAAGCAAGAGACGCGCCGCCAGACCATCGATGCGAAACGGCACCTCGCCGCTGGCGTTGCCGGAGAGCCAGGTCTCATGGCTGCGCGCCACTTCGAAGGCGATCTCGGCGCCGGAGTTGCCCGCGCCGACAACCAGGACCGGCCCGTCCTGGAGCTGCGCCGGGTTACGGTAGTCTGCCGAGTGCAGCTGGACCACGCCGTTACCTAACTCGGCGGCGAACGCGGGGACGCGTGGCCGCTGGTAGTTGGCCATCGCGACCACCACATTCTCGGCCTCGAACCGCCGGCCGCCCGCCGTCAGCACGAACCGATCGCCCTCCTTCGTCAGACGTTCGACGGCCACGCCCGTCCTGACTGGCAGCTCGAAGCGCTCCGAGTACGCCTCCAGGTAGTCGGCCATCTCATCCTTGGTCGGGAACTCGTGCCCCGCCGCCGGGAAGGGCATGCCGGGGAGCGAATCATAGGCAGCGGGGCTGAACAGCCTCAGCGAGTCCCAGCGCTTGCGCCAGGCATCGCCCACGCGCTCGTTCGCGTCCAGGATCGCGAAAGGCAGACCGCGCCGGGCCAGATGGTAACCAGCCGCGAGGCCGGCCTGGCCCCCTCCAACGATAATGGTCTGCACATTCTCCGGCTGCGTGTCACGAATACTGTTCATTCCGGACCTCCGTCGCGGTCTAGCAACTGCTTGGTTTCGCCCAGACTAGCCATGCTTTCAGCCTCCCAGCGGGCCGCCGCCTCTCAGGCGTTCCCTGCCGTCACGGGGGCCTCTATCAGGCCCAACTGGCGCATGATCTCTAGCTGGTCGAGGATCTCCCATTCCTCCGCAATCTTGCCGTCCTGAACGCGGCAGACGTTCATGATCCAGCGCACGTCGATGCGTCTGCCCGTCGGCGGCATGCCGTTGAACTCACCCGTGTTGGTGCCTTCCAACCGGGCACGGCTGAAGACGCGGTCGCCTTCGCCGAAGATGTCTTCGACCGTCAGCTTGATGTCGGGCAGTGCTGTCATGAAGCCCTGAAGATAGGCCTTGACGTTCTCGCGACCGCGGATCTCGCCATCGTTGCCGAAATAGACCACGTCCTCGGCGTAGTACCTGTCAAACCCCGCGGCGTCGTGCGTATTGGCTACCTCCCAGCAGCCGATCACTACCTGCTTGTTTTCTTCCTGCATCGCCTTCCTCCTCTTATCTGCCTCGTCCGGCTTGAATCGTCCGGCCTGAAGCTATTTTCAGGACGCGAGGAAGGCTGCACATGGGGCGATCGCCCTAAAAACCGGAGGCTGCTGGTGAGGATCGCGCGCGGGCTTAGACGGAGGTCGTGTTTTCGATGAGACCGTGCTGAAGCGCGAACAACGTCGCGCCTACCCGCGTTGAGACGCCGATCTTGGCGTAGATGTTCTCGAGGTGGTGGCCGACCGTCTTGGGAGAGACGACCAGCGCCTCGGCGATCTGGCGGTTAGACAGGCCGCGCACGGCCAGACACAGGACCTCTACCTCTCGCTCGCTGAGACCCGCCGGCAGCTGACGCCGTACCGGCTCGGCTCGCTGCCCGGCGGCAGCCAGGACCGCAGCAACGGCGTCACCGTCGAGCTTGCCCACGCGAGCCTGGTCCAGCAGCTCCTTCGCCGCCAGTTCCGGCGCCAGGGCGGCGCGGTAGGGTCGCGGCTCCAGCTTCGTCTGGTAAGAGTCGGCAACCGCGAGGATGCGGGCAGTGACTGGCAGAGACGCCGCCGCGATGCCTCGATAGCCCGAGCCGTCCAGCCTCTCGTGGTGCAACCCCGCGAGAGTACCGAGGTGCCCCAGCGCGTTCGAGCGGGCGAGCACGAGCTCAGTAAGGGAAGGATGACGCCGCATCCGCTCCCATTCCTGGTCGCTTAGCGGCTCGGCTTTGTTCCAGGCGGAGACGGGCACGCCGGCTCTGCCCAGGTCGTGCAGCAAACCGGCCTGTCGCAGTGATCTGGCGTCGTCCCCTGAGAGCCCCAGCTTACGCGCTGCTCCCTCGGCGAGAGCGGCAACTCCCGGTGAGTGGCCCACAGTGTAAGGCGAGCGCATGTCGATGAAGTTGGCGACCTTGCGCGCGACGTCGTCGAACTCGTCGGACGACAGCAAACGTACTGGCTCCGGCTCGACCGCCAGCACGGCCTCCCAGGCAGATTCTGACTGCAGGCGGTTGAGCAGCCTGCCGCCAACCTCACAGAAGCGCTCCGCCATGCGCGGGTCATAGACCTTGCCGGCGCGCTCGCGGACGACCTTAATCGCGGCTTCGCTGCCTCCAACGCGGTTGAAAACTTCGACATCATGACAGAGGATAAACAGCCGCGCCGCCAGATGGATGCCTTCGCCCTTGAGGCCCAGCGCCGGACCCTTGCCGTTCCAGTGCTCATCGCACTGGCCGAGGGCCCCCCTGACCGCCGGCCCGAGGTCGAGCAAGCCGCCAACATGCAGGGCCACGTCTCGGCACACTGCCTGGGACTGCCTCGAAGCGAGAAGAACTTGCTTAAACGGCGGAGTGGCGGGTCACCGGCGCCGGCCTGGCGAAAGAAGAACGCCGCCACCTGGAGTTGCTTCGACGGATCGAGCGTGACCATCTGCTCGCGCACGGCGATCTCGTCTCTGACGAAATCTGCCAACACCGCGCCGTCCAGGATGCAGCCGACCGTGCCGAGCAGAGCGACGTAGTAAGACGCGCTCAATTCGTCCTGATCCAGGCCGAGCTCCTCGCCCAGCCAGACGGCCAGCAGAGCCCGCCTAAGTCCGTGTTCGAGCGGCTGGCCTGTAGCGAGGTCCGTGGCGAGCGCAAGCGAAGCGATGACCTCAGCGAGGCGGATCTTCGCTGCTGTGGCCGCTGAAGGCCGTATGGGCGATGGCGAAGTCACGGCCTGATGCTAGCAGAACCACCGGCCGCGCGCGTCGGCGATTGTCAGCCCGGCAACGCGTGTTTGCGCCCGCGCCCTAGCGCCAGCCAGCCCCCGGAGATGCTTACATCTAAGGTTGACCGGACTGCGACGGATAATCTGCTGCCCCGTTCTGACGAGTCTTAAGCGAGAGTTGGCCAATGCCGGCGCCGTCACAGGCGCCCAGCATGTCCACCAACAGGTCCTGCCCGGACGCGTTCCGGACAGGCACAATGGCCTGATGCAGTTCATCACTCAGGCCGTAGAGCGTGGCAATCATTATCACGCCGATGACAGCCTTCGGCGAGCGGTGTCCGGCGGCCTTGGCAAGACAGAAGGCAATGAATCCAAACAGCAGGAAGTGGGCGGCGATGTGCCCGCTTTTGTCGAGGTTCGCGTTGCTGAAGGATGGCGCCTCTCGGCTCGACTGCAAGAACACGAGCAGGCAAAGCAGCAGGACCGCAACCAGCCACCGATGCTCGGCGAGCAGGCGCGTATAAGAGTTTCTACCCAGCGCTGAAAGAATAGGGACCTCGATTGCGCGAGTTGCGCCTTCACATTGTACGGGGCAAATGCCTGTGATCTAGCTCCTCTTGGTAGCCTGGCCCCGCTGCCCTCACACCATGAGTGGGATCATGCAACTCAGGCCTGACTGTCAGGGATGCATCGCCCGCCGGCAACCTTAGATTTCCTGGCCGGAAGCCTATGAGCGGAGGTCCCCATAAGCCGCCTCGATCGCATCGGCAACGCCGCTGATTGAGTAGCGGGCAGCCGTGGTCTCGGCCGCCAGACGGCCCATCGAGGCGCGCAGCTCGGGACTGGCAATCAGGCGATTGAGAGCCTCCGCGAGCCCCGCCCGGTCTCCCGGAGCGACGATGAGGCCGCTCCGCCCGTCCTCGATCATCTCCTCCGCGGCGCCCACCCGCGTCGAGATCACCGCCAGGCCGCACGCCATGGCCTCGATGAGCGAGTTAGACATGCCCTCCGAGTACGAGGGCAGGACGAAAATATCCGCCGCATGCAGGTAATCCTCGATCTCCTCCGTCCACCCCCGGACGATAACATCCTCCGTGGGTTTCAATCCTTGCACGGCGTACTCACGGCTCGGCGCCGCGCCCACGAGTACGAGCACGGCCTCACGCGTCACGGCGGGCCAGACCTCCAAAAGGTCAATCAGGCCCTTCTGGACGATGAAGCGGCCGGTAAACAGGACAATGGTCCTATCCTCCGGCAAATCTAGCTCTTGCCGTAGGCGCTCTTTGCTGCCCTCGAAGGGACGGAAGGTCGCTTGATCGTAGCCATTGGCTATCCTCAACACCTTGTCCTGAGCAATGCCGAGCCCCACGGCCTCATCAAAAATCTCGCGCGAGATCGCCTGGATCCGGTTGGCGCGGCGCAGGCCGAACAGGCGCGTGAAGCGCGCTCGCGGTTGCAGCCAGGCGATATCGCCGCGCTCACCGCCGGTGCCGAGCTTCAAATAGAGGGGCCGGCGGAAGATCATGGCGAAGAACGCCGCGATGTGGACGTGGAAAGAAGCCAGGTGGACATGGACGATGTCAAAATAGCGGATCTGAGTCGCAAGGTATGCGGCCAGTACCAGGCCATAGGTTAGCGTTGGCAGGCGGCTTCCCTCCGCCCCTGGCAAGCGCACGATGCGGACACCATTAATCATGGTGCATCTGCGCCGGCCGAAAGCATGGCAGACGACCGTCACTCTATGGCCGCGCCGCACCAGCTCCTCCGCCTGTAGCTTCGCCTGACGCTCGGCGCCACCCCTGGCCTCGGGCGGATAGCTAGTCGTACAGAAAAGAATGCGAGCCATCAAGCGCGGCTGAGACCAGGGAAGCCAGTGGCTCCCTCAAGCCCGGTTTCCTCAGTCCGTGTCTGTGTCGAATCTGCGATCATTCGAAGCGAAAAGCCTCCGCGGCATTATGGCCGAGCGAACGGAGAACTGCACGCCCAAGCCGCGCGAGAGATTGGCGTCCGGGCTGTCCTGGCCTACCAGAAAGAGCCGATGTACTCCGAAGCCCCGCGCGGCTCGATGCGGTCCCAGCCCGCGCCGGGAGCAAGCGTCATTTCGTTGAACACGACGCGTTCGTCGTTTGGCCGGAAGAGGTCGACCCGCACGAACTCAAGCTCGCCGGCCAGTGCCTCGGCTATCTCTATCATCTCGCCCAGCCGCGACGGCGGTGCGACGTGAGGGCCACGCGGCATGCGGGCGAAGTAGAACTCACGCATATTCCAGTCCCGGTCGTAAAAATCGGGCGCCTCGTTCTTGACGTGGTCCACCAGGCGGATGAATTGCACTCTACCGTGGAAGCAGTAGAAGTTATAGCTACGCGGCAGCTCGAACTTTTCGTCCGCCAGAAACCGTTCGATGACGATGCGGGGCTTTATCCGGCTGTACCACCACTCGTTCGTGAGGCGCCCATAGCGCCGGCGCAGGAAATTCGAGAGCCGCGACTGACACGCCCCCAGGTCTTCCCGCGACTTGTCCCTCACCAGTACGTTCATACCGGAACCGTGCGTCGTCCGAGCCGCGAATGCGTTCGGCAGTCTGGCCCAGTCTATGTCTTCGGCTCGGTCGGCGATCTGGTAAAGCTCGTTCAGGTACTTCTCTCCTGCCACCCTGGCAACGTAGTCACGCACCGCTGCCTTGTCGGCCAGCATGGGCGCCGCCGGCAGGTCTGCAAATAGCTTCATCGCGCAGATCTTCTCGTTGAGATTACGCGGCCTCTGCAGGTGTGGCAGGTAGCCCAGCTTGTGCAAGAATTGGAGCCGCTCGGAGTTGATGCGCCCCAGGCGCGGGACCACTGCCTCGGCGAGGATGCTCCGGACTCCTCGCGGCTCGCTCAATGGCTCCCTGCTGATGCCTGATCTGTTCAGGACCTGGCTCTCCCTACCTGCGATCATGCGTCCACGCTGGCTTGATTGACAGTACCTTGCGCGCGCCACACGATAGCGCTGGCCGGGACGAGCAACCGGTCTACGCCCGGCCGAAGTGCTCCCGGGCCACTACCAGAGGTTAGCCACTCCTCACCGGCTGGCCATCATCGAGTTTCGCGACCTGAGGATACATCGGTCGCCATGGCGCGGCCCAGCGCCCACCATCGTGACGTCGCACCTGCATGGGAAAGAGGGAGCAATGTACCGGCCGCCTGCAATCGGGATGAAGGCAATGGTCTCGTCTGGCAACGCTTTGGCGTCCATCGCCGGCCTGCGAGTCATGATCGACGGTGGCAACGCCGTGGACGCGACCATCGCCATCAATACCGTCCTGCACGTAACGTCGCCGTTCGTCTGCGGCATGGGCGGCGACCTCTTCGCCCTCGTCTACGATGCTCGGACTGGCAATGTGCATGGCTTCAACGGCAGCGGCCGGACTCCTGCAGCCATGAGCATCCCCTACATGCGCGGACTTGGCCATCAAACCATGCCTCGCGCTGGCGGCTTGCCCGTCACGGTACCGGGCTGCGCCGATGGCCTCGCTCAGCTGCACGAGCGATTCGGCACACTCCCCTGGGCTGACTTGTTCAAACCCGCGATCGACTATGCCCGCGACGGCCATCCTGTTGGCCCCGACTCCGCCCGCTACTTCGCCACGGGCCTGCGCACTAACTCCCATTCGGTCAGCTGGATGCGGACCTTTGCCCCGGATGGCACCACCCCAATCCCGGGCCAGGTCATCCGCCAGCCTGAGCTGGCAGCCAGCCTGGAACGAGTTGCCGCTGAAGGCCGCGATGGGTTCTACCTCGGTGAGCTGGCGCGAAGGCTGGTCGCCCAGGTCAGGACGGATGGGGGCGTCATGACCGAAGAGGACCTCGCGGACCATCGCGGCGAGTGGTCAACGCCGCCCGCTACCACCTACCGCGGCAACACCGTTTATACCACTGCGCCAAACAGCCAGGGCATCACCGCCCTCATCGCCCTCAATCTCCTCGAGGAGATCGACCTCGCGAACAGCGAATGGGGCTCGCCGGGGGCTATTGCGTATCTCGCCGAGGCGACAAAGCTCGCCTGCGCCGACCGCGACCGCTATATTTCCGACCCCGCGTTCACCGACATTCCCACTGACTGGTTGCTCTCAAAAGATAGGCTGCGCGGCGCCCTCGAGCGCGGCCGGCAGGCCCCACCTGTAAACCTATCGAGCGCGGGCGACACCACATCGTTCTGCGTCGTCGATCCGCAAGGCAATGCGGTGTCATGCATCCAGAGCAACTACATGGACTTCGGCTCAGGTGTCGTCGTGGGCGGCTTTGGTCTCCAGAATCGCGGTGCCTATTTCTCTCTCGATCCGGGGCATGTAAACCGGCTGGACCCGCGCAAACGCACCCTGCAAACGATGATGGTCACCATGGTTATGGCCGCCGATAAGCCGTGGATCGTCTTCGGCAGCGTTGGCGGCGACATTCAGCCGCAGACCCACCTGCAAGTCCTCACCAACGTCATCGATTACAAGATGAACATCCAGGACGCCATCGAGTCGCCCCGTTTCGTCCTGGGCTTGGGCAACGAGCCCGGCTCGCTGAAACCATTTCGGCTCGAAAGCCGCTTCGATGCCGGGGTCTTTGAGGGATTGCGTACGCTTGGCTATGAGCCTGAGCCGGCGCCGAGCCTCCCCGGACGGCCGGGATGGAGTACCGGCTTCGGTCTCGGCCAGGGCATAGTTATCGATCCCGCCGGCGGCGCCCGCTTCGGTGGCGCTGACCCCCGCTGGGACGCCTACGCGGCCGGATTCTAGAGCGCCCCGCCGCCGAGAGCTGCTGACGCTTGGGTAACGCACTAAAGGCCATCGTCCCCGGCCGATTCCAATGGGAGATTACGCTCCGGCCAGGTCTCGCACTCGATCGAATCTCACCAGTCCGATTCCCCTCGAAGGCAACAAAAGCCCCGCGGGAGCGATGACTCTCATCGGGTTGCAGTGAAGGGCGCAGCGCCGGTCTTGATCGAGGATCTCCCGGTGGCAGAGATCATCGTAGGGAAATTGAGGGGAGCCGACTCGGGTATGACGATGGTCTGAGTGAAATCTCCATCAGAATTGGCTGTCGCGGAACCAACCTCAAACACGTGCACTCGAATCTGCACGCGTTCCGCGGGCCGGAAGCAGGTGCCGAAAACCGTGACTTCGTGACCTCGAGGAGCCGTGTTCTCCGAAAGAGTAATCTCGGCCGGCGCCGATGTGCCGCAGACTTCGGCAGGCGCCTCCGGCGAACCAAAGAACGGTCGATACAAGTTGACGCTACCGAGCTCATTCAAAGCCAGGAGGAATCCGGGGACGGCCAAAAGCAAGCCGAGAACACCCACGATGATGGCGCTGTGATTGTTCATGGTCGCGTGAGGCAGACTAATGCAACCCCGGCCTGACTGTACTCAGACCCCCGGCGGCCGTCAACGTAATCATCAATTGCCTGGGCTCAAGGGGCTTGTCATACCTGACGCGATTTCGTCTTGGTAGGACACCCTTCCAGCCCAGACAAGGCCTCTGCCCTCGCCTTCCAGACTCAGCTAGAATGGGCGAAATCATTGGGAGGGTCGTCAATGGATGCTCGTGAGGTCCAGGATCGCGTGGCGGCCATTGCCGCGGATTTCGCCAAAGATCGGTCAATCCGGCAGCTCCGGCGTAGTCTTGAGCTAGACGACTTCAGGCGTCTCGCTGACGCTGGCTTTCTCCTTACAGGCGTGCCGGCGTCTAGAGGTGGCCTCTGGATTGACATCGAGAAGTCAACTCGACCGGTGAGCGAGATACTGCGCACACTCGCCAAGGGAGACCCTTCGGTTGCCCTCGTCAGCAGCATGCATCCTGCAGTCCTCTCCTTCTGGCTTTGTCAGGACCAAGTGCCGGAGCCCTTCACGGAAGCATGGAAAAGCCAGAAGGAACTCGTCGCCCAAGTAGCGCTGAATGGTGGCTGGTGGGGGACCATTACGTCGGAACCTGGCAGCGGCGGTGATGTCCTCAAGACAAAAGCCGTGGCTCAACCCACGGATCACGACGGCTACAAAATCTCAGGCCAAAAGCATTTCGGGAGTGGCTCGGGCATCACTTCGTACATGATCACAACCGCAATCTCGGAAGGCGAAGGTGCCGCCGATTGGTTCTTTATGAATGTAGACGGTGCCAAATGGGATGGGTCCGCGGGCATAAAGCTCATCTCGGAATGGGATGGCCATGGCATGATTGCGACTCAAAGTCATGCGTTTGACTTCAGCAATTACTCGGCCACCCGGATTGCCTGGCCCGATAATCTACGCACAATCGCCGCCGCAGCTGGTCCATTCATTTCGTCAATTTTCACCGCGGTGATTGTCGGTGTGGCTGAAGCTGCCTTCGAGGCCGCCCGGGCTCAGATTTTCAAGAGACGCGATGATCTGAAGCCTTATGAGCAGGTAGAGTGGGCTCGTGTCGAGAACGAAGCCTGGATTATGCACGCCGCCTACGAAAGCATGCTGAGAGCGGTCGAGACGAAGGGGGCAAATGCCGCGGTTGAGACCCTGCATGCAAAGACGGCAGTCGCCGAAATCGCGGAGTCGATGACGGCCAGGATCTGCCGGATTACTGGTGGCGGCAGCTTTCACAGAGCATCACACTTCGGTTGGGCATTTGAGGATGTGCGCGCTCTCGGGTTCCTGAGGCCACCCTGGAGCCTGGCGTTCGAGGCAGCCCTCCAGAGGACCTGGGATCAACTGGAACAGATGCCCTAACGGCATAGACAAACACCACGTATGAAATAGTGAGGCCCGGGAGCAACTCCCGGGCCTCACTATATTTAGCTACAGGACGGTTGAAACAGCCTTCACCTCTCCCTCGGCTGGGCCTTCAAGCCTCTCCTTACCTCGCCGGATCAAGAGCTACGCAGACGGCCGTGATGCTCTCAGGCGTTGGGAAAGCGCCGCCCGCGAGCTCGTGACGGGCAACCACCTGGGTCACAGCGCTCGTGAAGATCACGTTCCCAACCTGCTCGTTCAGCTCATCCAAATTGTCGGGCAAGTCACTGATGACACCTGAATCCTCTGTCCCGCCGTCCGTGAAACGGGCGAACCATTGCTCGTTCATCTGGCCCTGGCCTCCATGCACCGAGTGGGCGTCAAACGACTGCAACGTCACGGCATAGGTGCCGGCCGCTATCGTAACGTCAACGGCTGGGCTCTGCGGTGAGAGGCCGTTATCCGGATCCCCGAGCAGAGCGTTGAACACGATGACCTCCCGATTCGGATGGGCTGCGCATGCATCGAGTGGCGGTGGCGGTGGCGTTTCACACTCAACGCTGCTCAGGTTGAATTGGCCCCTCCAGCCATCGTAGATCTGCGCCGTCGCCGAAAGGATTTCGCTGTGGCTCGCCGTGGCCGCCACGGTGTAGTGACCCACTTTTCCCGTGACTCTATCCAGGCCCACGGACTGCGTGTCGCCGTTTTGCCAGGTAACCAGAATACTGGCCGGCGCATTGGACGCGGGCGTTATCTGATTGATGATGAAGTGCCAGCTGCTAATGATGCCGCCTTCGTCAAGGCAACCATCCTGGTGTTCTTCGAAGGTTGACTGTTTCGCCGAGATAGTTGCCGCCGACGCGCCGGTCACGATTGTGACCACCGCGGCTACGGCGAGAGCGATACCAATTCCAAGCTTGATCATGCCTGCCTCCTTGCCAGCTTTGCGAGCGCTCTGAGCGCCTGTTCCTACGAGGCATTACAGAGCAGCCGCACCTGACGCCACGCTTCCGCGCGCCTCCTCAGCGTTACAATTTCGTTTCACGCCCATTTCAATGCCGCGCGGCCGCCTGAGATCGATCTTGCTACTGCAAACGCCTCCGTCCTTCCGGCAGCTTGACGATCATCGTAAAATGACGATGCTATGAATCCCGTCCAACTTGACGCTGATAGGCTGGCGGCGATGCTGCGCGCCCTCTCGAACCCCGTCCGCCTCGAGATCATCCGCACCCTCGCCCACGTCGGCGAGCAGCAGTGCATCGACCTCACCCGCGAGACAGACCTCGCCCAGTCGACCGTCTCCGAGCACCTGCGCGTCCTCAAGGATGCCGGCCTCATCCAGCCCTGCGGCCCCGGCCCCCGCTCCGGCTACTGCATCCGGGCCGACGCCCTTCTCTGGCTCAAGCAGGCGCTGATCGCCCTGTGAGCCGCTTCGCCCCGGCGCGACAGCCTCAATCGATGGCCGTATCCCTGCCTCAACGCCTCGCCGCCGAGGCCATCGGCGCCTTCATGCTCGTCTTCGCCGGCTGTGGCGCCATCGTCATCTCCGCCGGTCAGGACGGCGCCATCTCGCATGAGGGCATCGCCGCCAGCTTCGGCCTCGTCATCCTGATCCTGATCTACGCCCTCGGCCACGTCTCCGGCGCCCACTTCAACCCGGCCGTCACCCTCGCTTTCGCCGTCGCCCGCCACTTCGAGCCGCGCGATGTCCTGCCCTACTGGCTGGCCCAGGTGGCCGGCGCCCTCCTGGCTGCGGGCCTCCTGCGCGCGCTCTTTGGCAACATCGCTAGCCTCGGGTCGACTTTGCCGGCCGGCTCCGATTCCGACTCCTTCATCCTGGAGATCGTCCTCAGCTTCTTCCTCATGTTCGTCATCACCGCCGTCGCCACGGACAGCCGCGCCGTCGGCCAGGCGGCGGCTATCGCCATCGGTGCGACCGTCGGCCTCGAAGCCCTGTTCGGCGGTCCGATCAGCGGTGCCTCGATGAACCCCGCCCGCTCCCTCGCTCCCGCCCTCGTCTCCGGCCAGCTCGCCTCGCTCTGGATCTACCTCGTCGCCCCGCCCATCGGCGCCGTCCTCGGCGCACTCAGCTACGATTTCCTGAGAGGAGACCATCACCAGCCATGACCACCCGCGTCCTCTTCCTCTGCACCGGCAACTCCGCCCGCAGCGTCATCGCCGAGGCCCTGCTCAACGAGCTCGGCGGCGCCGATTTCGAAGTCCACAGCGCCGGCACCCATCCGAAAGGCCTCAATCCTTTCACGGCCAAGGTCCTTGACCAGGAGCACATCGATTGGAGTGGCTTCCGCTCCAAGGATGTCTCCGAGTTCGAGGGGCAGCGCTTCGACTACGTCATCACGGTCTGTGACGCCGCCGCCGAGGAGTGCCCCCTGTTCCCCGGCGCGCCGAGGCGTATCCATTGGAACTTCCCCGACCCAGCGGCCGTTGAAGGCAACGACCTCGCGAAGTTCGCCGCGTTTCAGACAACCCTGCGTGAGATGCGACGCCGCATATCCCTCTTTATCCCGGTTGCCCTGCGGGATTCCGCGCCGGCCTCCGGACACTGAGCCAGGCATGTCAGGGACAGCGCCCCCAGTTTCTCGATGCGCTGGCCCCGGCTCATCATCACGCCGTCAGTGCGTGACCATCGGCTGCATTCGCTTCGCGTCCTCTACCCACCTTTCGACCTGGCCCGCGGCCGGCGCCCTTCGCGTCAGACGCTTTTGCCGGTTCACCTGCGCGATCTGGCTGTAAAGGTTGGCGGCAGAGCGGGTTGCCAGCTCCTTGATCGTGTCGACGCCCGCCGCCTCCAGCAGGTCGCTGTACTCGCCGCCGATGCCCTTGATCCGCATCAGGTCCGCCCGGTTTACCCACTCCAGCAGTTGCGATTCAGGGACGCTGGCTTTCTGCGCCAGCTCCTGCCTGCCGCCGGTGCCGCCGGCCAGCCGCAGCAAGTCCTCCGTGGTCTTCACACCGGCTTTCTGCAACGAGACCTGCTGCGGCCGGTTGAGCCCTTCGATTTCACCGATTCTCGACAATGCCTACCTCCAGGGATTTATGGCATCGATCTTCGAAATCGGGCGCCACAAAACGCATCGATAGGCACGTAGTTGACATAGCGAGGTCATGGCAGCTTCAAAGCGGGTACACGGATCAGCCGGGAAGGGGAGGGATGATGAGGCCGGTCTGCTATGCCGTCAGCTTCTCGATAATCATCTCGAGGTACTGGATGGCGCTCTCCGGCTGCTCCTCGACGGTGTCCTCACGAAAGGCCGCCGGCAGCTCGGCGCCGTTCGGCAGGCGCAGCTTGAGGTAGACGCGCCCGTCCGAGATGGACTCCTCCAGCACCTCAATATCGTGGACCGACAACCAGAGCTTCAGCCGATGCATGTCGCCCTAGCTTAATCCAAAGCCCCGCATCCGTCCCGCTGACCCGATGACCAATGTAGGGGCGTACGGCCGTGCGCCCTTGCTCGGGGCGTGCCACCGGCTACGCGTCGCCGGCATGATGGAAGGAGGGGCCAACGAGGCCCCTCCTTCATTATCTAAACTGCGAGTTGCCTACGACAGGTTCGCCGTCCCCTTAGCGAAGAGGTCCTCGATGTTCAGCTTGCTCGGCAGGATCCTCTGCTCGACCGCGAACTGGACGATCGTCTCCAGCGGCTTACGGTTCGCCTCCAGGCCGTAGGGGAAGGGGTCGCCCTCGATGATGTTGTGGCCCGCCGTGGCCTTCTCCTCGGCCGTCGCGCTTGCCAGCCACTTCTCCTTCGATGCTTTCCAGGCCTCGAACAGCGCCTGACCCAGGCCGGGGTTCGCCTGCAGCAGCTCATCCTTGACCACGACAGTGTGGTTGATCGGGTAGATGCCGGTGCGCTTGTAGTAGTCCGCCGCGGCGCCGCGGTCGGCGATCAGCGGCTTCACGTTCTCCGGCGGCTCGCGCCCGGCAATGCCAATGCCCGCCGCCAGCTCGCCGTCGGCCAGCATCTTCGTCAGGTCGGCGCCGCTCTGCATGGAGGCGTTAGAGGGCATGTCATCGTGGAACTGCGCCACATGCTCTTCGTCCGCCAGCACCCACGTCACCTTGTTGAGGTCGACACCATGGTCGGAGGCGATGATGCCGCGCGCCCAGACGCCGGTCGTCACCGTGTAGGCGCGCACACCCACCTTCTTGCCTTCGATGTCCTTGGGCTCTTTGATTCCGGAATCCGTGTTGTAGGCGAAGGCATTGTTGTGGAAGGCGCGCACCGGGAAGACCGGGATCGCCGTGAAGGGCAGGCCGTAGCGCCGGGCCGCCAGGTAGGTCGTGATCGCCATCTCGGAGATGTCGAACTCCTGGCCGCGGCACATGCGCCGGAAGGCGTTGATGATCGGCGCGACCTCGACGTGCTCGAAGGCGACGCCGTCCGGCGTAACCGAGCCGTCCTTCAGCGCGGCGTGGTGGCCGTAGCCGCCGATTGCGGTCTTCAGGGTCTTCGTGGTTGTCGAAGTCGTCATTATCTCTCCTCCAGACGAGCTCTCATCTGCTGATTCTGAACGGGGCGCTGCCCACGATACCGCCAAAGCCTGCCCGCGACAAGGTGTGCCTCCATCTACCCCACGCCCGGGCAGTCGGGGCTGGTTGGGTATGTGAGAGATGATGTCCTGGGTTCTGCGGGATGATCGGGATAATTCCCAGTTAAACCCACCCGTCACGGTAGCCGATTGACCGACCCTCCTATACTTTTTCAATGACAGGACAACCGTTTGACCTGAACACGCAACATGTACAGATGCAGCCAAGCGGCGATGCCCGGCTGCTTGGCTTTCCTGAAGTCTTCGAGATGACCGACATAGACGGAGTCCTTGCGGGCGCTGCGCGCCTTGAGAGCACGAGTCCATGGTCGGAGCGCCATCTAGCTGGTGATGAGTTGCTGTACCTAGTTAGCGGGTCCGTCTCGATCGTGCTAGAGGATCATCAGACGACAGCGCTGCTTCACCCAAGCGAAGCGTTTTTAGTTCCTCGGGCCATCTGGCACCATATCGAAGTGCACACGCCGTCGCTTCTACTCTTCTTCACACCTGGAGACTCGGAAGGCGAGCGCAGACTGCGTTAGCTACATAGGTGTATCAGCCGGATAATTCCCGATGAATCCCGCAGCTGCTGCCGGCGAGCATCCTCTCCAGCACTAACGGTCCCTCTCCCTTGAGGGAGAGGTAGGGTGAGGGTGAGAAGCGTTGAGATATTAATGATGGTTCCGTCTCTGGAAGGTGCTGCCGCAATTCAAGCGGCCTGGACAATTCCCGCATATCTGCTATACTGCCTACGGCCGGTGGCCAGAGCGCGACGGAACCACCCGTTCCCATCCCGAACACGGCAGTGAAACGTCGCAGCGCTGACGATACTGGGGGCGCAAGCCTCTGTGGAAAATAGGCCGTCGCCGGTGTCGTGAAAGCCTCCTCGGAAACGTGGAGGCTTTCTCTTTCCTCCTTTGATAACCATCCTGTGCCCGGCGACGCCAGCTCCTCTGACATTTCTTATTTCGTCTGACCGGCACTTTGCGTTAACTGGGAGACATAGTCCAGCGTTCTTAAACGCGGGACATGCTAGAATGCGGCGACTCAGCGCAAAGCTGAGTCCCACGGAGGAATCGAAGGTTGGTGAATTACCCCGGCGAGCAAGGGGGACAGCGGGGTGGTGCGGTCGAGTTGATGGATGATTCTATGGACATGGCAGCGCTGCTCGAGCAGGAGGAGCACGGCCAGTTCCGTTCCCTGAGACGAGGTGAAGTCGTCGAAGGGACGATTATCAGCATCGGCCGCGATGGCGTTGTAGTCGATATCGGCTCCAAGTCAGAGGGAATGATCCCGGTCAACGAGATGCACTCCCTGGGGGCCGAACCCCTTAGCCGCGTCGAAGTCGGCGAAAAGATCGTAGCTTACATAATGCAGCCGGAGACATCCGAGGGCGAGGTGCTCCTCTCCCTGGACCGTGCCCGCGGCGAACGAGGCTGGCGCCTGCTCCAAACCCTGTTTGAGAGCGGCGAGAGCTTCGAGGCCGAGGTAACCGGCTTTAACAAGGGTGGCCTGTTGGTCAACGTCGAAGGCGTTGCCGCGTTCGTGCCGCTCTCTCAGCTCGTCGGCCTGCGCCCGGAGCGCACCGACACCGGCGCCGGCCTGGCCCACGCCGTCGGCAAGTCGCTCCGCCTCAAAGTCATCGAGCTCAACCGGCGGCGCAACCGCGTCATCCTGTCGGAGCGGGGCGCGCTTCAGGAGTGGCGTAGTCAGCAGAAAGACCGCCTCCTCTCGGAGCTGGAAGAGGGTGAGGTGCGCAAAGGCCGCATCAGCTCCATCCGCAGCTTCGGCGTCTTCGTCGATCTCGGTGGGGCGGATGGCCTCGTCCATCTCTCAGAGATCTCCTGGGACCGCACCAAGGCCCCGGAGGAGCTCTTCCACATCGGCGACGAAGTCGACGTATATGTAATGAAGGTCGATTCGGAAAAGAAGAAGATCGCCCTCAGCATCCGCCGCGCTCAGCCGGCGCACTGGGACGGCATCGTCGACAAATACGAGGTCGGCGAAGTCGTCCCCGGCATCGTCACCAAGCTCGCGACCTTCGGCGCCTTCGCGCGCATCGAAGGCCCGGTCGAAGGTCTGATCCACGTGTCAGAGCTGGTCGACCGCCGCATCGCCCACTCCCAGGAGGCCGTCCGTGAGGGCGACATCCTGCCGCTGAAGATCATCCGCATCGAGCGT
>WHTK01000072.1 GCA_009377745.1 Dehalococcoidia bacterium | reverse complement strand
GCACGCGGTCTGTCCACAGTGGAATTACACCTTGCGCCCGCGCGCTCCCACTGCCACAGACGGTCTAGCCGGCCTATCGGGCCAACAAACTATTCCTTAACGACCCCTAAGTGCCGTCGTCCGCGCGGGCCGGGTAGTGGCGGATCAAGAGGAGACTGGTCGATGGGTACTGCCTCACGGCTTTGCGCGCTCTGAGGCGGTGGTCGCGTGCAGCTGAAGGCCAAGCGCTCGCACGACCTCGAGCACCGTGCTGAACTCGGGATTGCCGTCTGGAGACAGCGCTTTGTAGAGGCTCTCTCGTCCGAGGCCGGCCTCCCGCGCGATTTGAGTCATCCCTCGGGCGCGCGCGATGTCACCCAGGGCGACGGCCACGAGCTTCGGGTCGCCGTCCTCCAGGGCCGCTTCGAGATACGCGGCCATGTCCTCGTCAGTTTCTAGATGCTCGACAACGTCCCAGGCTCGGATTTGGGTCTTTGCCATTGGATCACTCCTACAGCTCACGTGCCAGATCGAGGGCTGTTCTGATGTCCCGCTCCTGGCTCCTCTTGTCTCCACCGGCCAGCAGGATGACGACAGTCTCGCCACGCTGCACAAAGTACACTCGGTAGCCGGGACCGCAATCTATGCGCAACTCGGAGACGCCTTCTCCTGCTGGCCTCACATCGCCAGGATTGCCTAGCGACAGCCGCCGAATCCGGACATCGATCCGTGCCCTCGCCTGCCGGTCCCGCAAGCTTGAGAACCAGCGGGCATAGATTTCGGTCTGGCGAATCTCAACCACTGACGCTATTGTATCTCACAGGATACGAGCGGCGGGGCGAGGTACCGGAAAACGGGGTTACGGAGACATCAAGGTCTTGTCCGCTGGCGTGTAGAGACACCGTAAACTGGCCGGCGGCGGGCTGGTCAGCACATCGCCGCGTCCAGGGCACGCTTGACAGGCTCAGGCGCGCACTTGCCCGTGAGGCAATTCATGAGCACGGCCGAAGCGCTTCATCGAGGCCAGGAGTCCTTCGAGCGGCAGGCCTGGGGAAATGCCTATTCCCAGCTGTCGGCCGCGGATCGAGAGCGGCCGCTTGATCCCGACGATCTCGAGCATGTGGCCGTCGCCGCGTACCTGTCCGGCCGGGACGCCGCGAGCGAAGAGCTCTGGGCGCGTGCCCATCATGAGTCGCTGCGCCTCGCTGAACGTGCGCACAGCGTTGTGGCCGGCGGCCTCAGGCCGATGGGCAAGGTCACCGGATAAGGAGCCGGCTCCGCCAGCCCGGCCGTGCCCGGGGCGTACAATGAGCTGAGCTAGCCAGTGAGGAGGGTGATCGTGCCAGTCCATCTCGACCACACGATCGTTCCTGCACGCGACAAGGAAGCGTCTGCCAGGTGGTTCGCCGAGGTGATGGGGCTGGAGTACCAGGGGCCGTGGGGCCACTTTGCGCCCGTGCGGATCGACGAGTACCTGAGCCTGGACTTCGACAACTCCGATTCCTTTCAGACGAGCCACTACGCGTTCATCGTGACTGACACCGAGTTCGACGACATCCTCGGTCGTGTTCAGCTGAAGAGGATCGTCTACGGCAGTCGTCCGTTCGCCTCTGAGGATATGCAGATCAATCACGCGCATCAGGGCCGCGGGTTCTACTTCAAGGACCCGAACGGCCACCTGCTCGAGGTTATCACGCACACATACGTGTAGCCCGGATAGGTCCTCGCTTCGTCGTCGGCGGTGTGCTCAATGAGCCCATAACCCAGGAGAAGCAAGAACATATCGTGGTCGCTGACATCCACGCGGCCCGGGCCCAGCTCGTCGAGCGAGGGGTGGAGATCAGCGAGGTCCAGGTGTTCGGCTCAGATGGGCCTCGCCCAGCCCGTGACGGAGACGTGCTCGATAACGTCGGCTTCGTTTACTTCAGCGATCCGGACGGCAACGGCTGGGCCGTGCAGCAGATATCCGCGATAAAGCCGAGGCCATCGACGTAGAACGCCTTGCTCTTTTCGTAATCGGTCATGCGGAGCGCTGGAATTACCCTCTGCATGTTATCTGCCCTCAACATGTGTGGCTCTCATTGGTAATCCTCCTTCTGAACGAAGCGAGTCCGATGAGAAGCGGACTCAACGCCCCCATACGCTGGGTGCGCGACGGCCATTGCTGTCTCAGTCGCCGGTGGTCGGCCCGCCGCGGCGAGCCACGCGCCGACCCGTGTGCCGAGGAGGCTCGCGACCAGGGCAGCCGGCAGGCCCACGGCCACGCTCAGAAACGCGGTCGCCGAATCAACGACCGGCACTGTCATCGCACGGGCGATGTACGGGATAGCAACGGCCAGGAGAACGGCAGCGTACAGCACGGCGCCCCCCCAGAGCGTTGTCCGCGCGATCCGATCTCCACGTCGCAGTGAGTACCAGACGTCCAGGCTCACCGCCGCGGGGACCAGCAGGAGGTGGGCGGCGATGGCCGGGCCGGGCGGGAGCAGCAGCCGGTAGACCGCTACCGCTGGCACGTGAGCCGCCAATATCACCAGGGCGACCGCGGTCGCGGCCCCCATGCGGCGTGTCGAGTACAGCGCCACGTGAGAGACGGCGGCGCCGATCACCAGCACCGTGACCGGGTACATCCACCCAGGGCGGCTCAGAACGCTCCGGTCGGCGGCCCACTCCCACCCGGTCGTCATGAGCTGAAGCCAGCTGAGGCACTGCACTACGAGGATACCCAGGGCAACCGCGTCGCCCGGACGCAACCGGTTGAGGAAGCCGCGCCACACCGGCCGCGGCGCGGTTGAGAGCGCGAGCGCCACGCCCGTCAGCGCCACCGCGGTGCCGGAGAGCGCCCCGACGACGTGCGGCGGGCTCTCGGCCATCAGATCGGGACCGATGACCTGGTGCCAGACGATGTCCACCGGGATGAATGCGAATCCGTACGCGGAAAGCAGGCCCAGCAGCGCCAACAGCGGTTCTCGGCGGAAGCCCTCGCGCAGCCCTCCGCCGCCGCCAAGGGCGACGGAGAGCCCATAGCCCACGAGCAGGAAGCTCAGCGCGATCGACGCGTACATCAAGAGATGCGGCGGCCAAAGGAGGTCCTCGCCGAAGGGCACGCCGGAGAGTCGGTGCCAGAGCTCGTCCCAGGGCGCGCCGACGCGCAGGAGCAAGCCGCCCAACAGCACGACGGCGGCCATGAGGAAGCGCATCCGCAGGACGTGCTCCGTCGGGGCGACCCGCTCGGCGGGCCGTGCCAGGGGGCTCGCCAACAGCCACCAGGCCAGCAGGCTGACGGCGGCGATGAGGATGAACAGCCCGAGCCAACCGGCCCATTCGGGCGGCCGCGCGCTTGGGAGCGTCGGTGCGGATTGCGCGCTGAGATCGAGGAGCGCGGTGGACAGCAGTAGCTGGCCTGCTCCGGGCATCGGGGACGCGGTGGCGGGCGTGAGGAGCGCGGCGAACGGCATCGGTGAGCCTCCTGCTTCGCCTGACTGACGGCACCGGGGTTCATTAACTCGCGCGTGTATATAATAAAGTAAACTCACGAGGCCGGCATGTCAAGGGGCGCGAGGGCAGGAGACAGCGAGACGGTGCCGGCCGGGAGGTGGCGATGCAGCGACTGGGGCGCCGCGAGCGCAGGGAGCAGATCCTCGTCGCCGCGACGCGGGCCTTCGCGCGCACGGGCTTCGAGGCCACGAGCCTGGACGACGTTGCGCGCGAGGCGGGGATCAC
>WHTK01000071.1:537-3714 GCA_009377745.1 Dehalococcoidia bacterium | reverse complement strand
TGGTTCTGCACCGCCTGCATGAAGAGCTTCGTCCAGGACGGCGACGCGGAACCGGCCGTTTGCCCGGAGGGCCACCGCACCGACGACTCCGAGCTCACCGGCAGCGTCGGCGCCGCCGAGAAGGAGGACTAAGAATGCAGGTCGAGCTTTCCGCCCGCGAGGTCGCTCAGCTGTTGGCGGCCCTGCGCAACTGGCAGACCGACGCGCTCAACGAGGACCTGGTCGACCTCTTTGCCGGCCACTTCGAGGACCACGAGCCCTTGACCGACGACGAGATCGACGCCCTCTGCGAGCGCCTCAACTTCGGCGGCGAGCAGGTGATCAAGGGAGCCGCCTACTGAGACGGCTGCGCAACAAGAGGCGAGGCCCCTCCGGGGGTCTGTCTCGTAGTAGCAAAGCAAGGGAAAGCAATGATGAAAGACGAGAACCGAGCTCAGAAGTTGGAAGAGGCGATCAACAAGCTGCGCGAGGCTGCCGAGCTCTTGAACGAGTTTTACGACGATCCGCGGGTGAGGTTGGTCCTACCAGAGCTGGAGGGCCTTGACAGAGGCTGGTTCCACTGGTCAACCGAAGACCAGGATTACCTCGTGGACCAGCTGATCGATCTGCTCCTTGAAGCCCAGGGCAACCCGGTCGAGGACCACTGGCGCGGCCACCCGTTGACGGTCGCGGAGGCCGAAGCGCTGCTCTAGGAACACTATGACGAGGGCTTGTTGCCCAAGTCCAACTGATCAGGTGTATGATCGATATGGGCCGCTTGGCCTCCGAGGCAAGGAGGCCGCCGATGATGAAGCAACAGCCCCGGTTCGAGGCCCGCTGGTTTTACAACCTCTCCCTCGAGCGCCTCGTCCCTGACGACCACCTCCTGCGCCTGATCGCCAACGCCGTCGACTTCGCCTTCATCCGGCCGCTCTGCCGCCCGTTCTACAGCCACACCGGCCGTCCCTCTGTCGACCCGGTGGTGCTCTTCAAGATGCTGCTCATCGGCTACCTCTACGGCATCACGTCGGAACGGCGGCTGGCGCGTGAGCTCAGCCTCAACCTCGCCTACCGCTGGTTTCTGGGCTACGACTTCGACCAGCCGACGCCGGACCACAGCGTCCTCTCCAAGGCGCGCGCCCGCTTCGGCCCCGAGGTCTTCGAGAGCTTCTTCCACCGCTCCATCGTCCTCTGTCGCGAGGCTGGCTTATTAGAGGAAGGGCCGGTTTACGTCGACAGCACGCTGATCCAGGCGTCGGCGTCCGCGGACCTGATGGTGCCCAGAGAGGACCGCGCCCAGCCGCCGCTGTCGATCGAGGAATACGTGCGGCGCCTTTACACGGAGAATGACCCAGGGTCCGAGGACGAGGAGCCACCACCTCCTTCGGACACCGGCCCGTCCGTGAGGGGGCGCAAGCGCGGTGAGAAGGTGTTGCCGCAACCGAATCGGGTACTCGAGAGCAAGACGGACCCGGAAGCAACGCTGGTGAACCGGCCGGACTTTGGTCGCCACCTCGCCTACAAGGCGCACGTCGCGGTAGCCGGCAAGCGCGGGCAGGTGATCACGGCGGCGGTGGCGACGACGGGCATCGAGGCGGACGAGCACCTGCTCGCCGAAGTCCTGTGGCAGCACAGGCGGCTGAGCGGGCTGAAGCTGGGGGACGTGGTCGCGGACGCAAAATACGGGACGAGTTTCAACTTCCTCTATCTCGGCCGGCTCGGCCTGCGTGCCTTCATTCCCCTCACCCGCTTTGGCGTCATGCGCAAGGACATCTGGGGCCGGGAGCATTTCCGCTGGCTGCCTGAAGAGGACGTTTACCTCTGCCCCGCCGGCGAGAAGCTTCGCCGCCACGCCCAAGTCCGAGGCACGCAGCGGGTGCAGTACCGGGCGCCCAGGGGCAGCTGCGCCGCCTGCCGCTTCCGCGACCTATGCGCGCCGTCGGGTGGAGAACGGACGATTCACCGCTCCTGGGGCCAGGAACACGTCGAGCGGACGGAGGCGCTGCTGGCCGGACCGCTGGGCAAGCAACGGCTCGTCCAGCGCAAGGTCTACGCGGAGGGCGCCTTCGGCCTCGCGAAGGAGCTGCACGGCCTGAGACGCACGCGCTTCAGAGGTAGACGCCGGGTCCAGATTCAGCTCTGGCTCACGGCAGCGGCGATGAACATCAAGCGGGCTGCACGTCAGATAGCCAGCAAGGGCAGGCCGGTCGCACCGGCACTGCTCGCTGTCGTCCTCACCTCGCTGCTCCGCTGGCTAGACTCCGCCGCTTTCCAGCGACCGCTGAATGCTTGAGCAACAATCCCGGTACATCGTGTTAGTACATGCGGCAGATTAGCTGGATTCGTCCCCCGTCATTTCAGGAGTGGCAGGATGGCGGCGGCAAAGGCGAAGAGCGATGCATCGGCGTCGGTAAACCCGAGGAGCTGCATCCCGAGGGGCAATTCCTCAGCATTCAGTACTGGTAGTGACAGTGACGGCACTCCAAGGCGGGAGGAGACGGCGGCAAAGACTGCATCTCCAGTGGAATCAAGGCCTATCGGTGCTGGGCCGGTCGCGGCCAATGAGACGCAGACGTCGTAGTTACCCTGAAGCGCAGAATAGACCCGTCGCACGCGGTCGCGCTCCGCAGTGAGCGAGGCGTATTCGTCCTGACTCATGCTCTCACCGTGTGCCAGACGCTGGAGCGCAGGCTCACTGAGCTTGGATCGGTCCATGTCACGGGCATACGTATTGAGCGGCCAGCGACCCTCCCACTCATTGATCGCCCTCGTGGTCGGCATCGCATCGGCAACAGCGGACTCCGCTGCGGCAATCAAGTGGTCTGATCTCCTGTCAACGATCTCAATTCCCTGCCCGGCCAGCCTTTCGAGCGCCGTGTTCAGCGCATCCTTGGCTTCGATAGCGGCGTGGTCCCAGCCCCCAGTCTCCAGCTTTGCGAGCCGCACCGGCTTGACTGCTGCCGGCAACTCGACCGGCCCCAGGAGGCCGACATAGCCCGGGTCACCACCGGCGCGAGATGAGATCAGGCGGGCCACCGTCCAGGCTTCGGCCAGACTCGCTGCCAGAACGCCGGTGCAGCTCTGACTGAAGCGATCGAAGCTACCGCCGCGGTTAATGCCGCCTACGCTCGGCTTGAATCCGAAACAGCCACAGAAGCTGGCCGGGCGCAGAATCGATCCGACAACTTGCGTGCCCAG
>WHTK01000071.1:0-527 GCA_009377745.1 Dehalococcoidia bacterium | reverse complement strand
GAGGGCCGAGGGAACCATACCAGCCGCAACAGCCGCTGCAGAGCCGCTGCTGGAGCCGCCGGGTGTCCGCTCTAGGTCCCAGGGGTTGCGAGTGCCACGTGGCTGTGTCGCGGCGAACTCGGTAGTCACAGTCTTTCCAAGAATCAAAGCACCGACTTCGCGTAGAGCCGCCACCGCAGCTGCGTCGCGTCCACCGCGCCAGCCTTCAAAGAGGGGCGAGCCCTGCTCCGTCCCCATGTCTGCGGTCTCCATGATGTCCTTGACACCGACCGGCATGCCGTCGATTGCTGACAAGGGTGCACCGGCCTTCCAACGCGCTGTCGCCGCATCAGCCGCCACCCGAGCTCCCTCAAGATTTGTAGTGACGAAGGCGCCGACATCTCGCTCGTATGCCTCGATTGCCGCGATACAGCGCTCAAGGAATGCGTTGGGCGAATCCGTACCATCTTGGAAGCCAGCCGCAGAAGCAAAGAAGGAGCTCATCTTCGGATTCAATCTTGTCGCCATTGCCTACCTCCGTCCGTTTG
>WHTK01000044.1 GCA_009377745.1 Dehalococcoidia bacterium | reverse complement strand
GCCGTGTAGTCGCAGTCGAGGCAGGTAACGATGCTGCCGTCGCTGTCGGAGGTGGCAACGCCGTCGTTCGCCAGCGAGCCGACATCGATGGTCGCCGTGCAGTCTTCGCAGACCACGATGCTCGATGTGCTGTCGGCGGTTGCGGCACCACCGTTGCGCGCCTCCGACCCGACCGTGGCCGTATAGTCACAGTCGAGGCAGGTAACGATGCTGCCCGCGCTGATGGAGGTTGCGGCGCCGCCGTTGCGCGCTTCCGACCCGACCGTGGCCGTGTAGTCGCAGTCGAGGCAGGTAACGATGCTGCCGTCGCTGTCGGAGGTGGCAACGCCGTCGTTCGCCAGCGAGCCGACATCGATGGTCGCCGTGCAGTCTTCGCAGGTCACGATGGTTGATGTGCTGGTGGAGGACGCGACGCCGCCGTTGCGCGCTTCGGACCCGGCCGTGGCCGTGTAGTCGCAGTCGAGGCAGGTAACGATGCTGCCCGTGCTGATGGAGGTTGCGGCGCCGCCGTTGCGCGCTTCCGATCCGACCGTGGCCGTGTAGTCGCAGTCGAGGCAGGTAACGATGCTGCCGTCGCTGTCGGAGGTGGCAACGCCGTCGTTCGCCAGCGAGCCGACATCGATAGTCGCCGTGCAGTCTTCGCAAGCGACGATGCTAGATGTGCTGGTGGAGGACGCGACGCCGCCGTTGCGCGCTTCGGACCCGGCCGTGGCCGTGTAGTCGCAGTCGAGGCAGTCAACGACGTTACCCGTGCTGGTGGCGGTAGCGGTGCCGTCGTTTGCCAGCGAGCCGATATCGATCGTGGCGGTGCAGTCATCGCAGGCGATGATTGCCGAGCTAGTGAAGGAGGTGGCGGCGCCGCCGTTCCTGGCCAACGAGCCGACGGTGGCGCTGTACTCACAGTCCAGGCAATCGACGATGCCGCCGAGGGTGCTGGAGCTGGCGGTGGCGTCATTGGCGAAGGAGCTGAGGTTTGCCGTCGCCGTGCAGTCATCGCAAGTGACGATCGAGGTGAGGTTAATGGAGTCAGCCACGCCGCCATCGCGCGCGTCTGCCGAGACGTTGGCGGTGTAGTCGCAGTCATCACAGAGGGTGGCGACGCTGGGGATGCCATCGCTGGAGGTGGCGGTGGCGATAGAGCCGGCGCCATCGGCGATGGCGGATACGTCGACGGTGGCGGTGCAGTCATCGCAATCGACGATGGTGGTGGCGTCGGTGGCGTTGGCCACGCCGCCATTCGTGGCAACGGTAGAGGTGGGGCCGACGACGACGCAGTCGTCGCAGTTGACGACGTTGAGGTTGGTTAGAGAGGTGGCGACCGAACCGGCGCCGTCAGCGCTGGCGCTGGTGTTGGCCGTGACGGAACAGTCATCGCAGAAGGTGACCGTTGAGGTGTCATCGGCGGTGGCGCCGCCGCCGTCGTTCGCGTCCGCCAGCAGCGTCGAGGAAGCGGTGCAGTCGTCGCACTCCGAAATGGTCATGGCACCGGTGGCATTCGCGTCGGAGCCGGCGCCGACCGCGAGCGCCGTAACGTCCGCCGTGACGGAGCAGTCATCGCAGGGGCCAAGAAGCGTTAAGTCAGTAGCTTCAGCAAAGCCACCGTCGCTCGCATCCGCCAACAGCGTCGAAGAGGCGGTGCAGTCGTCGCAGGTCCCAGTGAGCATGAGACCGGTGGCAGTCGCTTCCGAGCCAGCGCCGTCCGCGAGCGCGGTGACGTCCGCCGAGACGGAACAGTCATCGCAGGCGCCGAAAAGCGAGGTGTCAGTGGCAGTGGCCAGGCCGCCGTCGTTGGCGTCCGCCAGCACCGTCGAAGAGGCCGTGCAGTCGTCGCAGGTCCCTGTAAGCATGAGGCCCTGGGCAGTCGCCGTGGAGCCAGCGCCGTCCGCGAGAGCGGTGACGTCCGCCGAGACGGAACAGTCATCGCAGGCGCCGAAAAGCGAGAGGTCAGTGGCAAGGGCAACGCCGCCGTCGTTGGCGTCCGCCAGCACCGTCGAAGAGGCGGTGCAGTCGTCGCAGATGCCGGTGAGCATGAGACCGGTGGCAGTCGCGTCCGAGCCGGCGCCGTCCGCGAGAGCGCTTACGTCCGCCGAGACGGCGCAGTCATCGCAGGGGCCGAAAAGCGAAAAGTCCTCGGCAAGGGCAATGCCGCCGTCGGCGGCGTCCGCCAGCACCGTCGAGGAGGCGGTGCAGTCGTCGCAGGTCCCGGTGAGGATGAAACCGGTGGCAGCCGCGTCCGAGCCGGCGCCGGCCGCGAGGGCGCTTACGTCCGCCGAGAGGGAACAGTCATCGCAGGCGCCGAAAAGCGAAAAGTCCTCGGCAAGGGCCAGGCCGCCGTCGCTCGCGTCCGCCAGCACCGTCGAGGAGGCGGTGCAGTCGTCGCAGGTGCCGGTGAGGATGAAACCGGTGGCAGCCGCGTCCGAGCCGGCGCCGGCCGCGAGGGCGCTTACGTCCGCCGAGAGGGAACAGTCATCGCAGGCGCCGAAAAACGAGTTGTCCTCGGCAAGGGCCAGGCCGCCGTCGCTCGCGTCCGCCAGCAGCGTCGAAGAGGCGGTGCAGTCGTCGCAGGTCCCTGTGACCATGAAACCGGTGGCAGTCGCGTCCGAGCCGGCGCCGGAGGAGAGCGCGCTTATGTCCGCTGAGAGGGAACAGTCATCGCAGTCGCCGAAGAGTGAGAAGTCATCGGCAATGGCCACGCCGCCGTCGCTCGCGTCGGCCAGCACCGTCGAAGAGGCGGTGCAGTCATCGCAGGTCCCGGTGAGGATGAGGCTTCGGGCACTCGCGTCCGAGCCAGCGCCGTCCGCGAGGGCGGTGACGTCCGCCGAGACGGAACAGTCATCGCAGGAGCCGAAAAGCGAGAGATCTGTGGCAAGGGCCAGGCCGCCGTCGCCGGCGTCCGCCAGCACCGTCGAAGAGGCGGTGCAGTCATCGCAAGGGGGTGTAATCATAAAGCCTGTTGCAGTCGCGGTCGAGCCCGCGCCGTCGGCGATGGACGTGACGTTGGTGGTAGAGGCGCAGTCGTCACAGGAGCCGATGATGGTGAAATCGCTGGCGGTGGCGACGCCGCCGTTGGTGGCGGTGGCGGAGGTGGGGCCGACGATAACGCAGTCACCGCAGTCGATGTCGGTGGGAGCGGTGTCCGCGGTGGCAACCGAGCCGGCGCCATCGGCAAATGCCAGAGCCTGGCCGGCGACGGAGCAATCTTCACAGCTGGTGATTTCCAAGGTGACAGTGCTGGTGGCGACACCGGCGTTGTCGGACCGGGCCTGGCCATCGGTGGTAACGGTGCAGCCGTCACAGGCGGTCACGAGAACCGTGTTGGCAACGGTGTTGACGCCGGCGTTATCGGCAGCGGCGGCGGCGGCCATGGAGATGCGGCAGTCATCGCAGGTGATGTCCGCAACGTTAGTGATGTCGTTGACGCCGCCGGCATCGACCGCGGCGGCGATGGCCTGCGTGATGCTGCAGTCGCCGGTGTAGTTGTTGGCGATGACGTTGGTCGCCAAAGTGCCGGCGTCGCCGTCAGTGACGATGGCCTGAGAAGTGCCGTCGCAGTCATCCTCGTCGGCGAAGGCGACCGCGGGCGGGTCACCATCGTTGGTGACGTTGGCGACGGCGAGGGCGTCGCACTGTCCGCCTTCGACGTCGGTCTCGGTTTCGGTGTCGGCCTGGACGACGCTCGCGGGGGAGGCGAGGGACGCGAAGGCGACGAACGCAAAGATGGCGCCGAGGAGGGCAAGGGCCATCCAGGCGCGCGCGAAGGGGCTCTGAGAAGCGCCGGTGGGGCTATTGAGAGGCAGCCCGGCCCCGTGCTTCGGATCTGTTGCTACAACGCCAAAACGCCTTGTCGCCATTCCGCTCGTGCCTACCTTCTAGCTCTCGGCCCCGCGATAAGGTACCCAAGCCCGGGGGAATGGCCGCCCGAGCAGACTTGGTCCGGGGATAACCGCCCGGACAGACTGCAACAGAAGTTATGGCAAGCCCACCAGTGGCGGTCTGCCAATGGGGATTATTGGGCCTTGTCAAAGAAGAGTCAAGCAAAAATTTATGGTTCCTTCAGCAAAAAGAAAGAGAGAAGCCCCTATTTTTATGACAATCGCAAGGCGAGGCCGTGCCAGCGGTCAGGGGAAGACGCCGCCAGAGGCCGGCCGGGACGCGACGATTCAGATTCAGCCACGAGGTAAATATCGGCGCTTGAGGGGCCTTTCTTGACCCATCGATCCATACCTCGGGCTGAACCCCGAGGCATCGGTCGCCTGAGCACAGGCCGCACTCGACAGGAGAGAGTGGAGATAGGGCCGGAGGGTTGCCGGAGTAGCCGGGTTAGAGAATGCCGATGGACCGGAGGACGAGCCAGAGGGCGAAGGCGGCGAGGAAGAAGGCCAGGGTGTAGAGGAGCGAGGCGCGCAGGGAGGAGCCGCCGCCGAGGGTGGCGCGGCCGGCGATGAGGGCTGATGTCCAGAGGGGCTTTTTGTCCTGGTGCATGGGATCTCCTCGGAGGCAGTGGCGCCGCGACAAGCTCAGGATACGGCCGGGAGGCAGCTTCGGGATGGGGGCGGGTCTGGGCTGGGCGTTTTTTTGATCCTTCGCTCGCCGCTCAGGATGGCAGTGGGGGCGCGCTCAGGATGGCAGCGTGGCGGAGGGGGAGGGATTCGAACCCCCGGTGAGTTGCCCCACAACGGTTTTCAAGACCGTCGCATTAAACCGCTCTGCCACCCCTCCGGGATCAGCATACCGGCATACGGGCACACTGGCATACGGGCATACGCTAGAGCCCAGTCCCCGAGTTAGTCGAGAGACGGAGCTTCAAGGGTTGCCACGCCTTGCCTGCGGGCAATGGCTCGCAACGACAAGGGGCATACGGGCATACGGGCATACGGGCATACGGGCATACGGGCATACGGGCAACGATAGCCTTGCCGCGGGGCTACGAGAGCGTCGAGAGGAAGTCCGCGACGGCCTGGTTGAAGGCGGCGGGTTGCTCCATGGGGGAGAGGTGGGCGGCGCCGGGGATGGTGACGAGGCGCGCGCCGGGGACCTTTTCGGCCATGAGCTGCGAATCGGCCGGCGGCGTGAGGGCGTCCGCTTCGCCGACGATGACGAGGGTGGGGACGTTGATCGAGGGGAGGAGGCCGACGGAGTCGGGGCGCTCGGCCATCGACATGAGGTCGGTGGCGATGCCGGTGACGGGGGCGCTCTCCATGATGCCCTTGGCGGCGGCGACGAGGCTCGGGTTGCCGTCGAGCGAGGGCTGGGTGAGGAGTCGCGGCAGCATGGCGGTGGCGACAGCGGCGGCGCCGTTGGCGTGGGCATTCTGGGCGGTGTTGAAGCGGCCTTGCCTGGCCTCGGCGCTGTCGGCCTGGGGACGGGTGTCGGCGAGGATGAGGGCGCGGACCCTGGCCTGGTGGCGTCGCCAGAAGGCGAAAGCGACGTAGCCGCCCATCGAGAAGCCGGCGATGACGGCCTTGTCGATGCCGAGGTGGTCGAGGAGGCCGGCGACTTCGTCAGCGTAGATGTCGACGGTGGCGAACCAGAGCGGGGCCTGGGACTCGCCGTGGCCGCGCAGGTCGATGGTGATGACGCGGGCCTGGCCTGAGAGACCGGCGACCTGGTTTTGCCACATGGCGCGGCTGAGGGGGAAGCCGTGGATGAAGACGATGGGCGTGCCGCTGCCCTGGTCGGTGTAGGCGATCTCGATGCCGTTGATGGTCGCGGTTGCCATGGGAGCCTCCTCATGAATCGATGTTCTGGACGTGCGGACAGTATAGAGGGTGAGTTTGGGGATAGGATTATCGAAGCGGTAATGGAGGGGTGAGGCGTGCATGGCAGTACCCTGGCCTGAAGGCCGTGGCATGAGAGGCACCGCGCGGCTTTTCGCCGGATGACGCCGAGGCTGGAAAGCCTCGGCTACGTTTTTGGAGGGCGCTTGTACGTTTTCGTAGAGCGTTGGGTGGAACACATTTGGAAGATGAGACTCGCTGCCTAAGGTGAGGGGCGGATGTGGCGCGTTGATCCTTCGCTTCTGGGGTCGCTCAGGATGACGGAAGAGGGGCGGCGCTCAGGATGGCTGGAAAAGGCCTCTGCTACGGTTGGGCTCACATGGTGCTTGATACCTCGGGCTGAACCCCGAGGCATGAGCTCTCGACTACGGGAGTTGATTTGCAGAACCTCGGGCCTGAAGGACGGGGCAGGAGTCGCATCTCGCGCGGCTTTTCGCCGGATGACGCCGAGGCTGGAAAGCCTCGGCTACGGTCTGGAGGGCACGTACGTTCTCAAAGGGCGTTGAGGTGGACCACATTGGGAGATGAGACTCGCTGCTCTAGGAGTGAGGGGCGGACGTGGCGCGTTGATCCTTCGCTTCTGGGGTCGCTCAGGATGGCGCTCACTCGGACCCACTAGGGGAGCTGGTGGACGGTGGGGATGACCTCGGCGGCGAGGCGCTGGATCTGGCCGAGGAGGTCCGCGTCATCGATAGCGATGGGGCGGAGGACGAACTTGGTGACGCCGACGGCGCGGAAGACGCGGACGAGCTCGATGATCTCCTCCGAGCCGCCGATGGCGAGGCGGGAGCGCGGGTCGACGTCCGGGCCGAGGCGCTCGGCGAGGGCGGAGGCGGCGCGCTGGACGGCGGGCTGATCCCAGGAGCCGAACCGGTAGGAGAAGCCGGCGCCGAAGTGATCGGCGTCAATGGTCCGGCAGAGCTCGGCCGCGCGCTCCTTGATGGCGCTGATGACGCGGGCGATCTGGGCCGGAGACTGGGCGCCGCCACCGATCCAGCCGCTGCCGTGGCGTGCCGTGCGCTCGATGGCGGCGTCACTGCTGCCGCCGATCCAGAGAGGCAGCGGCGATTGGCTGGGCTTGGGGTTGATGGTGACGTCGCGGTAGTGGAAGAACTCGCCGTCGTGGCTGACGTTGTCTTCGGCCCCAGAGCCGGGGAGGAGGGCGAGCATCTCGTTGGCGCGGCGGCCGCGGGCGCCCTTGCGGACGCCCAGGGCCTGCCATTCCGGCGCGGTATCGGCGCCGACGCCGAAGACGGTGAGGAGGCGGCCGTTGCTGAGGTAGTCGATAGTGGCGCACTCCTTGGCGAGGATGAGCGGGTCGCGCAGGGGCAAAACGCTGGCGTTGACGCCGAACTTGAGGCGGCGGGTGCGGCCGGCAATGGCGGCGAGGGCGCTGAACGGCTCGAGGGCTGGCTGGGCGGAGACGAGGCGCTCGCTGAGCCAGAGGGAGTCGATGGTGGAAGCCTCGCAGGCATCGACCCAGCGCCAGAGGGCTTCGGGGCCGGAGAAGGGGAAGCCGGAGAAGCCGAGGCCGATGCGGACGGACATGGGTGCAGCGTACAGCAATCAGCCGTCAGGGTTGAGCGCGCGGGGCGAGGAGGCTGCTCTGGCGTTAGGTAAGGGCAATCGGAGTGAGGCAGTACCCCGGCCTGAAGGCCGGGGCATGGGAATCGTACGCGCGCGGATGGGACTACGGTTGCCATACCTCGGGCTGAACCCCGAGGCATCGGGCGGCCCAAGTAGGCTGCGCTTCGCACGGATGGCGCCGAGGCTGGAAAGCTTCGGCTACGTTTAGGGAGAGTCCGCTTAGAGGCTCGCCTGTGCTTCCGGCCCATCGCCTTGGGCTGAGGAGCGGCGTGATATACTCGGGGCGCACGCACGGGGTGGTCGGATACGTCCGGCCTGAGATCAGACCCGTCGAACCTGACCCGGGTAATACCGGCGGAGGAAGCAGCGTTGCGACACTCCCGTAGGGCGATTGCTGTCGATCACCGCTGGTCTGCGCGCGGGTCAGGCGGAGGAGAGACATGCGACTCGCGACAGTAACCCACTTCTCTTTATTGCCGTCTCTGACGTTGAGGCTGCTAGCCGTAGTTATCGCTTCGATTAGTCTCCTGCTGATGAGCTGCGGTGGCGGTAGCGACCCGAATAAGATCACGGTCCAGCTGGACTGGACGCCGAATACCAATCATCTGGGCATCTATGTAGCGCTGGCGCAGGGCTGGTACGAGGCCGCCGGCCTGGACGTGGAGATACTGCCCTACACCGACGTGGCGCCGGACACGATCGTTGCCGCCGGGCAGGCCGACTTCGGCGTCAGCTTCCCGCCGCAGGTCGTCTTCTCGCGCGCGGCCGGGCTGGACATCATCAGCGTCGCGGCGGTGATGCAGCGCAGCGTCACGGAGCTGGCGGTGCTCGACTCCAGCGACATTCGCCGGCCGCGCGACTTCGACGGGCGCGTCTACGCCGGCTTCGGCCTGCCCTACGAAGAGCCGCAGATCAGCACCGTGATCAAGGCCGACGGCGGCCAGGGCAACTTCGATACCGCCACGCTTTCGACGGCGGCCTACGAGGCGATCTACAACCGCCGGGCCGACTTCACGGAGATCTTCACCGCCTGGGAGGGCATCGAGGCGGAGCTGCGCGGGATCAAGCTGCGTACATTTCGTTATGACAACTATGGCGTGCCTGACATCTACAGTGTCGTCCTTATTGCCGGGACTGAGGCGCTGAGCGAGCGAGCCGACGACTACCGCCGCTTCCTCGATATCACGCGGCGGGGCTACGAATTTGCGGCCCAGAACCCGGCCGAGGCGGCGCGCGTCTTCCTCGAATACCCTGCCCTGCGCGACCTGTTCCCGGAGCCGGAAATGGTGCGGCGATCGGCGGCAATGCTGGCGCCGATCTACATGGCCGGCGTGGAGCGCTGGGGCGGTCAGGACGAGGCGAAGTGGGACGCTTATATGGACTGGTTGGTCGGCTCCGGTGTAGTCACAGATGACAAGGATCAGCCGGTTACCCAACTCCGGGGCGGGCGGCTATTCACCAACCAGCTGCTGACCGACCCCAACGCCAGCTCCACTCCCTAGACGGCTGCCAGACTGATGCTCAGCGTCGAGGGCGTGGCAAAGACGTTCGTGGGGCGCCGTCCGGTCGAGGCGCTGCGTGACGTATCGCTGCATGTAGAGGCGGGCGATTTCGTCTCGATTGTGGGGCCGTCGGGCTGCGGCAAGAGCACGCTGTTCAACCTGATCGCCGGCATCGAGACGCCGTCCAGCGGCAGGATCGCCGCCGGAGGCGAGACGGACGCGGACCGGCGGCGGCTCAGCTGCGGCTACATGTTCCAGAAGGACCTGCTCTTCCCCTGGCGCAGCGTGCTCGACAACGCGGCTCTGGGATTGGAGGTGGCCGGGGTGTGCGGGCGAGCCGAGGCGCGGTCGCGGGCCAGGGAGCTGCTGCCGCGCTTTGGTCTGGAGGGCTTCGAGGGGCACCGGCCGGCGGAGCTTTCGGGCGGCATGCGACAGCGGGTCGCCTTGCTGAGGACGCTGCTGCTGAAGCGGCCGTTGCTGCTACTAGACGAGCCATTTGCGTCGCTGGACGCGCTGACCCGGCGCGAGCTGCAGGACTGGCTGAGGTCGACGTGGCGCACCGGCAGCGAGGCAGCGCTGCTGGTGACGCACGACGTGCGCGAGGCCATCTACCTCTCCGACCGCGTCTACGTGATGAGCCCGCGTCCGGGCAGCATCGTGGCAGAAGTGGCCGTGCCGCGAGGCGCCGGCGGTAGCACCGGGGCGCTGGCCGCGGCCGAGGTGGAGACGGCGGTGCTGCGGGCGCTACAGATCGAGACGGCGGCTTGAGCGCGTCCGTCGCGGCTGAGGGCAGCGCCAGCGCCAGGACCGGGGCCTGGCTGGCGGCCGTGCTGCCGCCCGCTCTCGTGCTGGTGGGTCTCTTCCTTATATGGGAGGGCTACGTGGCGCTTTCCGGCATCGACGCGGTGACGCTGCCGGCGCCATCGCGGGTGCTCGAGTCGGCGTTGCGGAGCCGGGATGTGTTGGGGCGCAACGCCCTGGTGACGCTCTACGAGACGCTGGCCGGGCTCAGCGTCAGCATCGTCCTGGGCATCGCGCTGGCCCTGGCGATCGACGCGTTCGCGCCGGCGCGGCGGGCGCTGTATCCGCTGCTGGTGGGGTCGCAGACGATCCCCCTGGTCGTAATTGCGCCGCTGCTGGTGCTCTGGTTCGGGTTCGACCTGACGCCGAAGGTCGTCGTGGTTACCTTATATACATTCTTCCCGATCACGGTGGCGTTTGCCTCCGGCCTGGCGGCGACGGACCGCGAGGCGCTGACCTTGATGCGGACGCTGGGCGCGAGCCGGCTGCAAACGCTGCGGCTACTGAAGGCGCCCCAGGCCCTACCTTATCTATTTACCGGGCTGCGCATAGCGGTGACGTACGCGATGGTGGGCGCGGTGTTCGCGGAGTGGTCCGGCGCGCGCGAGGGCTTAGGCATCTACGTGCTGCTGATGAAGAACTCTTTTCGGACGGACCTGGTGTTCGCGGCGGTGTTCCTGATCGCGCTGCTATCGCTGGGGCTGTTCTTCCTGGTGACGGCGGTCGAGCGCCTCCTCGTGCGGTGGCGGTAGAGATGGTCCGGCTTTAGTTGGAGACGCGCGAAGTCGATTAAATAGATGTGACTTCCATCACGTCTCAGTTACCTCAGACTATGATGCCGAGCGCGGGCCAGCGCTGGCTGCGGGCGCTGAAGAACCTCTCGCCCTGGCTGGCGCTGCTGTTCATGCTGACGCTGGGCGCGCTGCTCTGGTAGGGGCACTGGGCGATCCAGGGCGAGCGGTTGAGCTCGCCGGAGACGCTGGAGCGCGAGGGCAGGGAGAACATCGCCGGGCCGGGGCTGGACTACCTTTCCTTCTACACGGCGGGCAGCCTGGTACGGGAGGGCCGCGGCGATGAGATATACGACATCGACGTGATCCAGGCGCTGGAGGAGCAGGCCGTAGGCTTCCAGATTGACCGGGACGACATCCTGCCCTACTTCAATCCTCCCTTCCTGGCCGCGGCCTTTGCGCCGCTGACGTTCTGCCGGTGGGACAGTTCGCCGTGGTTGTGTTTGCGCTGATTGTGGTGGCTGAGATCGCCGGTGGCGTGGCGCTGCAGCGACTGGTGGGACTGAAGACGAATCGAGAGCGCCTTTTCTTCTGGGTCTGGTACGCGAGTCTGTTCTCACTGTTCTGGATGGCAGTCGAAGGGCAGATATCGATGTTCCTCTTCTTCGCCTGGCTGGGGTTCTACGGGTTTCAGTCGCGGGGCAAAGAAGGCTGGTCGGGCGCGGCGCTGGCTCTGGGGCTGGTGAAGCCGCAGTACATTTTGCTGCCGCTGGCGTTGCTGTTGGCGCACAGGCAGTGGCGGGCGCTGCAGGCTTTCGCGGCGATCGCCGGAGGGCTCGCCGTTATCTCGATCGCCGTTTCGGGGCCGGAGGTGCTGATCGAGTACCCGCGCTTCCTGGTCGAGAGCACGACCTGGGAGGAGCAGGGGATCACGCCGCAGACGATGTTTGGCTGGAATAGCCTGATCACGAGCATCACGGGCGACCATTCGCCTTCGATGGCTCTGGTGGGGCCCCTAATCCTGCTGACGCTGGCGGGCGCCGTGATGGCCTGGCGCGGGCCTTGGGCGCCGCAATCGCCGCGGTTCTTGTTGCAGATCGGCGTGACGATCCTGGCGGCGCTGCTGATCAGCCCTCATCTTTATGTCCAGGACCTCTGCCTGCTGACGCTGGTCATCGGTCTGGGGACTGTGCATTCGCTGAAGACGACAGGCGGTTACGGTGTCTGGCCGTGGGTAGCTGTTGCGGCGTGGGTGGGGCAGCTCTACGGCCTGGAGCTGCAGGAGCTGCTGCGGGTCAACGTGATGACGCCTTCGATGGCCGCGCTGGGGGTCCACCTGCTGCTGAAGCTGCGGAACCGGGAGGCGGCGGAGATCGTCGAAGCCGATCACACCCGTATCGTCGTTGCGCCGGCCGCTTAAGGCACGATTCGGGACGATTTGGAGCTCGGCGCGAGCCACGCCGCCTAGGCTGGAGGGGCATGACCGCGGAGTCAGGGAAGGAGGGCTCAGGAGTATACTGAACCCGCCCTCCACTGACCAGTAGCAGTGGGGCGGCGCTCCCCGGACGGGGCCCCGAGCAATCGGGGCTCCGTCTCTATTTACGGTTTGTCGCAGGCGACTGGATTCTCGATGGCTGTATCCTTGGAGGCGCTGAATCCCGCTTGCTGAATCACCCTTAAGGAGGAGTCAATGCCGCGACTACCGGAGATCCTGGACCCAAGCGCTCTGCCCGAGGATAAGCGCCAGCTGTTCGAGTATTTGAAGCAGACGCGAGGCAGCGTCCGGCCGCCGTTCTCGATTGTGATGAATAGCCCGGAGGCGGCGGACCGCATCGCCCATCTTGGCGGCTACATCCGGTTCGAGTCTTCTTTGCCGGCGGCGGTGGTAGAGCTGGCGACGCTGGCGGTGTCGCGGGCGTTCGATTGCCGCCATGAGTGGGCGATGCACACCGGCTTCGCGCGCGAGGCGGGCGTCAGCGAAGCGGCGATCGAGGCGATCGGCCATCGCCGGGGGCTGGTGGGCCTGAGCCCGGAAGAATCGCTGCCGGTGCAGTACTCGCGCGAGCTGCTGGAGAAGCTGAAGGTCAGCGACGAGACGTTCGCGGCGGCTCGGGAGCGCTACGGCGACGCGGGCGTCATCGACCTGACGGCGACGGTGGGCTACTACTGCATGATGGCGTGCATCCTGAACGCGATCGAGCTGATCCCGCCGCCGACGGCGGAGCAGCTACCGGAGTAGGGGTTGGAAGTCCATACCCCAGGCTGAACCCTGGGGCATGAAGGTTGGTAGGCCGAGAGGTAGACGTTGGATGTTAGAGGTTAGATGTTGGGTTGAAACCCGAGGCATGATGATGGAGCCGATCCGATAATCCGAGCTGTCTTCTTCGACCTGGACGATACGCTGTGCGATACCAACGCGTCGCGGCATGAGCGGGCGCGTCTGGTAGCCAGCAGGATCGTCCAGGACTACCGGAACTTCGACGTCATTGAGCTAGCCGGGCGGATCCTGGAAACCGATCCGGTGCATGGCTGGCCGAAGGGCGCCACGCCACTGCTTCAGGAACTTGATATCGCGGACACAGACGCCGGACGCGAGGCGTATGGCCTCTGGTTCTTCGATGGCTGCTCGCATCTGCTCTGCCCGGCGCCTGGTATCACCGAAGCCGTACGGGTGCTGAGTCAACGTTACGCGTTGGGTGTCATTACCAACGGCAATGACGCGATCCAGCGCCGCAAGTTCGGCTACCTGGGACTGGAGGATTACTTCAGCGTCTTCGTCTCGAGCGAGCGGGCTGGGTGCTTCAAGCCGGAGCCGGCGATTTTTGAGCTAGCGCTGGCCGAGGCCGGCGTCGCGGCGGGAGAGGCGGTCTTCGTGGGGGACACCCCATCGGTCGACATTGCGGGAGCGAGAGCAGCCGGGATGAGGCCGGTCTGGCTTAGTCAGGCCGGTGCGTTTCTGGGTCCGGGAGACCCGCTGCCGGACGCGACGATCCGGCATTTCGGTGAGCTGCCTGGAGTCCTGCTAAATCTGGATTAGGCGGCGAAGCTGCGATGAGTTGTCCCGCGACGATCTTTGTGGCTTCCAATAATCGCCTGCTAGATTGGCGGGAATATGATGAATCAAAGCTCAACTAACTCCACGAAACGGGTACTCCTGACTTTCGATGGTTCCGAGGCATCGAAAGCGGCGTTTTCACAGGCGACAAGGCTGGCGAGGGCGATGGACGGCGAAATCGTGCTGCTGCGCGTCCACATCGTGCCGCCGCCGATCTGGGTGCATCCGGAGGCGGAATTTCGAGACACTGAGCTGCAGCGGTTACAAGCAGAGTGGCAGGCTGAGCTATCGGCGGTGGCCAAGCAGCTGGAGCAGGATTCCGGCGTCAAGGTGCAAGCAGCGTCACGCATGCTGGGCCAGCGCTGGACGGTGACGGACGAAATCCTGGCCGCGGCGGACGAGTTCGACCCCGTGGTGCTATGCATGGCAACGCGGGGCGAGAGTATGATCCGTCGCTTGCTAGTCGGCAGCATCGCCATGGGGGTGCTGTCGCAAAGCTCCAGGCCGGTCGTGCTGGCGAGGTCGCCGGAGGGCAAGTAGACCGCCGGGAATGCGCGTCTTGTCTCGCGGGGGTGTATGGCTGCCGATACTCTGATGTATGGCAGCGGATCCCGCCTTAAGACAGGGACTTGAGACCAAGCCCGCAGCGCAATCGAGAGTTCTAGCCGGTGACATGGTCAGGGCGCGCCTCGGCGCGGTCGCATGGCCAGCGCTCGTTGTCACGCTGATCACGGCCGGGGCGTTTGCACAGCGGGTGTCCCTGGCGTTGGGCGATGGCCTGCCGCTGGGCGACGGCGGTATGTTCTACGCCGTTATCGAGCAGATCAAGGCCGGCGGCTATCGATTTCCTGATTATGTCTCGTATAACGAGACGGAGATTCCGTTCGCCTACTCCCCGCTGAGCTTCTACGCCGCTGCTGTTTTAAGTGATATCACTGGCCTCGATAGCCTTACGATCCTCCGCTTCCTGCCAATGATCGTTAGCTGCCTGACGATTCCGGCTTTCTACTTGATGGCGAAGGCGATCCTGAAACGTGAGGACGTGTCCTTGCTGGCGACGGCTTTCTTTGCTACTCATGCGAGCTTCGCCAAGCTGATCATGGGTGGCGGCCTGACGCGCTCTTTCGGCCTTCTCTTTGCCATCTTGGCGATATATCACCTCTATCACCTGACCAGAGACGATGCGACACCACGGCGCGCGTTGCTCACCGCGCTTTTTATGACGCTTACGGTGCTTTCACACCCGGAGATGGCCTGGCTGGTTGCGCTCTTCTACGCCGTGATCCTTTGCGCTTTTACGCGTTCCTGGCGTGATCTCCTCTACCCCATAGGCGTGGTGTTGTTGTGCCTCGCGTTGACGGCGGCGTGGTGGGGAATCGTCCTGGAACGGCATGGCATCGAGCCGTATCTGGGCGCTCTCGATTCAGGGAACGCCAACGCTCTGACGCCACTGGGCTTGCTGGCAATACCGTTGAGCCGGCGCTGGCTCTTACCTGCCTTGCTGGTGGCATCGATCTACTTTGGTGGGCGCAACGTTGATTTCCCGGAAGGAATCGCGGTGGCGATACTGTTAGGGTCCGCCACTAGCTGGATCCTGCCGAGGCTGCGCTTCGGGGACTCCGAAGCGCCAGCCGGAACGCGGGCGCTTCGTGCGCTGGGCCACGCAGGCGCGGCCGTAGGTGTGATCTTCATGGCGGCAATCTGGCTAGGTCAAACGAATGACGCGATTGGATCGTGGCTGGGACGTCCAGCGGGCGAGGCTGATTCGTTCGCCTGGATAAAGCAGATGACGTCCGAAGAGAGCCGATTCGTAGTTATTGCCGACACCGACGAGTGGGGCTACGACCACACGGGCGAGTGGTTGCCAGAGCTGACACGGCGCCAGAGCTTGACGACGGTGCAAGGCAGCGAGTGGCTACGGGGCGCGGAAGGCTATCCGGCCGCCAAGGCCAATTACCAGAGTCTGCGAGAATGCGTCACCGAGGGAACGAGTTGCCTTGAAGCCTGGTCACCGGTACAGAAGGTCGCGTATACCCACGTCTACATCACCAAGGACGTTTGCTGCGTGGCGCTGCGGGAGTCGTTGGCCGGCACGGATGGCTACGCGTTGGTATATGACGGGGTGGGCGCTCAGGTTTACGAGCGCCTCAACCCGCCCTGACCTCAGGCCTCCGCGTGCTGGTGGACGAGGTCGTAGACCTCTGACCAGGAGTCGGCGCGGGGAGCGGCGACGTGGCGGTTGGTGCTGTTGCCGAAGCAGATCGTGAAGAGGCCCTGGGCGCGTAGACGGGCTACGTTGTCGGGCGAGTCGTCGATATAGACGTCGGCGCCGACCTGCTCTTTGTCCTTCATGAAGCAGAGGTCCCAGTAAGGGACGCCGTGGTGGTCCAGCCAATCGATGGTCTGGCTGACGGCGGTGTGGTGGAAGAAGTGGATGAAGAGCCGATGGGTGATGATGCGGATGCGGACGCCTTCGTCCGAGAGCTGGCGCAGGTAGCGGCGGGCGCCGGGGATCATCGGCGAGGTGCGGAAGAGGTCGCGGCGGGTGACGGCGAAGCGGTGGAGGCTCTCGTACTCCTCCGGAGAGTTGATGCCCCATTCCTCGAGGCTGTAGGAGACGTCGAGCGGCAGGTCGTCGATGTCGCACTCGAACCACTCGGCGGCGATTTCACGCATGCGGGTGTAGAAGTCGGCGCAGACGCCGTCGAGGTCTACGCCGAGGATGAGGCCGTTAAGGGGCATAGAGTGTTAGAACGCCGCTTGATAGATGACGGGGCGGTATCTAGGTTTTGGGATGGGTTTGCCTGATTCGCGAGCCGTTTCCAGCCAGAGATCTTTCGCTACCTGAAGATCAGCCAGCGCTTCCTCCGGTGTGCCGCCGAAAGCGGAACAGAATACGAGGTCAGGAATGTCGGCCACGTAGCAGCCGTCTTCCTCGCTCCAGAAGATGTTGATGTGGTAGTCCTTTGCCATCAGTCCTCTAGCTCTAAATTGTACTCTTCGATGAGCTTCGTTGGGAGCTATCGGCGTGGCCGGTAGGATAGCGAGAATGCAACCCGTAGATTCTTCGTCTGGCCTACAGCCGGCTCAGCAATGACAGAAAACGACGTCTACAGTTCCAAGAACTGGATCGTCCTAGCGGTTAATGGCGTCCAGGGGGATGAGGGCGTCGTCGCCTTCGTAGGGGGAGTATTCCTGGCCTTCCATCTCGGCGATGACCTTGTCGCCCTCTTCGATCAGGGCGCTGAGGAACTCGGGCTCGTCAACGGTGCGGATGACCTGGCCCTTGCGAAAGATGACGCCGCGGCCCTTGCCACCGGCGATGCCGAGATCGGCCATGCGCGCTTCGCCGGGGCCGTTGACGACGCAGCCCATGACGGCGACGGTGATCGGCTTACCGAGCTTGACGAAGTGCGCCTCGACCTGGTTGGCGAGGGGGATCAGCTCAATCTCGATGCGGCCGCAGGTCGGGCAGGCGACGAGGGTGGGGCCGTGGCGGCGCAGGTTGAGGCTGGCGAGAATGTCGTAGCAGACCGGGATCTCTTCGCTGGGATCGGCGGCCAGGGAGACGCGGATCGTGTCGCCGATGCCTTCCGCCAGGAGCATGCCGATGCCGATGGCGCTGCGGACGGAGCCGGCGCGCGGCAGGCCGGCCTCGGTGACGCCAAGGTGCAGCGGGTAGGGCGTGAGACGGTCGTCGAGGACGCGGGCGAGGCGGCGGTTGGCCTCGACCATCGAAGGGACGTCGAACGCCTTCATCGAGATCTTGATGTTGTCGTAGTCCATCTCCTCGAGGATGTTGATCTCCCAGAGGGCGGCATCGACCATGCGGTCGACCATGGACGGGGGCATCTCGCCGTCGGCCAGGGCAGGGATGGGCGGCAGGCTGCCGGCATTGACGCCGATGCGGATCGGGATGCCGCGTTCCTTGGCTTGCTTGACGACGGTCTTTACTTTGTCCACGTCGCGGATGTTGCCGGGGTTGAGGCGCAGGGCGTGGAAGCCGGAGCGGATCGCGGCCAGGGCCCAGCGGTAGTCGAAGTGGATGTCGGCCGTCAGCGGGACGGGCGTCTGGCGGATGATCTCCGGCAGGGCCGCGGCGGCCTCTTTATCGGGGACAGCGACGCGGACGAGCTCGCAGCCGAGATCGGCGAGCTCGTGGATCTGGCGCACCGTAGCAGCGACGTCCGAGGTGTCGGTGCAGGTCATCGACTGCACGAGGACGGGGGCGTTGCCGCCGACCTTGACGTAGCCGACGCGGTCATCGCCGATGGTGATTTGCTTGGTGGGGCGTCTTGGGCTCATGTGTCTCGTCTCATTCTCGACAGCGGATGGAGAGCGGATAAATGGATGGCTCTCACATGCTTGCTTGTCGGCTCTTCGATTGTAAGCCGGTAGTTTTTATCGGAACAGGCTTTCTCCGTTAACGATTCTGGCGACATCGAAGTAGCTGAGCACGACGACGAGGACCAGGAGCGCCGCCATGCCGATGAAGTGGACCATCGCCTCCTTCTCCGGGGCGATGCGGCGGCCACGCCTCACTACCTCGATGACGACGAAGGCCATACGGCCGCCATCGAGCATCGGTAGGGGCAGAATGTTGAGGATCGCCAGGTTGATGCTGAGCAGGGCGCCGAGGTCCATGAGGCTCTTCCAGCCGACCTCCTTGAAGACCTCGCCCGTTGCCTGGGCAATACCGATGGGGCCGGAGACGGGAGCGCTGGTGCCGCCCTTGAACCAGGCGTAGAACTCGTTGCGGGCGAGCTTGAGCGAATCGAAGGTAGCGCGCCAACCGCGCTGGACGGCTTCGATGGGGCCGAGGGAGCGGCTCTCCGTATAGGGGTACTGCGATCCAATGCGGATACCGGTCGCGCCCTGGGGGAAGAGCAGCGTCTCGCCGGCATCGAGGGTGTTCTGGTCTGGCAGGCCGGCCGCGGCGGCGATCGTCTCTTCCGGGACGCGCAGGATGCGGGAGGCGAGGGCGACCGTTTCCCCCTCGACGGGTGTGTGGATTATGGTCTCGCCGCGGGGGTCGGTGAGGGTAAGCTCCTGACCGGCGGGCAGCAGAGTTTCGATGGCGGCGGCGGCGCGGACGGAGTCGCGGTCGAAGCCGGTGGCGGTGGCAACGGCGTTGACGTCCTGGCCGGGCTGGACGACGTACTCGAAGGGCGGCGGCGCCCAGCGGGGCTTGACGCTCACGGCGACCTGCTCCGGTTCGCCGGTTTGGAAGTCGGTGCGGCGGACGACGATGTCCGTGTCTTCGCCGAGGTTGAGGCGGATGTTGTAGCTGGCGTCGGCGACGTTGTCGATGTCACGCCCGTCGATCTTCTCGATGATGTCGCCCGACTGGAGACCGGCAGCGGCGGCGGGTGAGCCGGGTACGACCTCGCTGATCACGGCCTGACCGACGGGCACCTCGCGCGGGATCATCAGCGCGACGCTGAAGAGAGCGATCGCGAGGATGAAGTTCATGAAGGAGCCGGCGCCCATGATCACGAGCCGGGCCCGTGCCGGCTGGGCGGCGAGGCTGCGCGGGTCGGTGGGGTCCTCTTCGCCTAAGAGCCGGACGAAGCCGCCGAGCGGCAGGAGGTTGAGGCTGTATTCGGTCTCGCCGCGCTTGATGGCGAAGGCGCGCGGCGGATAACCGATACCGAACTCGAGAACTTTGACGCCGTAGAGCTTGGCCGTGACGAAGTGGCCCAGCTCATGAATGACGACGAGGACGACGAGGACGCCCGCAAAGGGCAGGATGTTATAGAGGATTACGTCCAAGAATGCTCCTTGATCCACTCAGCGGCAAAGCGCCGGCCCCAAGCGTCTGCATCCATGATGGCAGAAAGAGACGCGGCCGTGTCGGGCAGGTGCTTATCGAGCGCGCCGGCGAGGAGGTGGGGGATATCGGTGAAGCGCAGATGGCCATCGAGAAAGGCGGCGACGGCCTCCTCATCGGCGGCGGCGATGGCGGCGGGATAGGTGCCGCCCTTGCGGCCGGCAGCGAGGGCAACACCGAGGCAGGGGTAGCGCTCCATATCCATGCGCCCGAAGTTGAGTGAGCCGAGCTTGACAAAGTCGACGGACAGCAAGTCGAGCGGCAGACGCTCGGGGTAGGTGAGGGCGTACTGGATCGGCAGGCGCATGTCGGGCAGAGAGAGCTGGGCTTTGAGGGAGCCGTCTACCATCTCGACCATCGAGTGGATGATGCTCTCGCGGTGGAGGACGATGTCGATCTGCTCGTAGGGGATGTCGAAGAGCCAGCGCGCCTCGATAACCTCGAGGCCCTTGTTGAAGAGCGTGGCGGAATCGACGGTGATGCGGCGGCCCATCTGCCAGGTGGGGTGGGCGAGCGCCTTTTCGGGGCTGACCTCAGCAAGGGCTTCGACGGGTAAATCGCGCAGGGCGCCGCCGGACGCGGTGAGGATGAGACGGCGCACGGAGTCGCGGTCCTCGCCCATGAGACATTGCCAGACGGCGCTGTGCTCGCTATCGACGGGACGGATCTCACCGCCGCCGCGCCGCGCGGCCTGAGTGAGGAGGTTGCCCGCCATGACCATGGCTTCTTTATTGGCCAGCGCCACGCACTTGCCCGCTTCGAGCGCGGCGCGGGTAGGATCGAGGCCGTCCTTGCCGACGATGGCCGAGACCACGACGTCAACCTCCGGATCGCAGGCGATCTCGGTGAGGGAGGCGACGCGGACGGAGGCATCGACACGATCGCGCAGGCTAGTGGGATCGACGCAGCAGACGAGGCCAGGCTTGAACTCGGCGACCTGATCGAGGAGCAGCTCCACGTTTTGGCCGGCAGCGAGCCCCGTGACCTGAAAACGGTCCGGGTAAGCGCGAACGACGTCGAGGGTTTGGCGGCCGACGGACCCGGTCGAGCCGAGGACAGCGACGCGAGTCAGGGTGTGATCCACTTCACAAGCAGTATACAGTGGCGCAATCGCTATGGCCTGGAGGTGGTGGTTGCCATGATCAATATGGTCATACTGATTGCTATAATCATGTTGATTGATAGGAGGCGCCAGATGAAGAGAAGGCTATCGGCGGTGGAAGCGCGGAAGCGGCTGGGAGAGGTCCTGGAGGGCGTGTTCTATCGCGGTGACGAGGTAGTAATCGAGCGGGCCGGCAAACCGATGGCGGTCGTTATTCCGGCTGCCCTCTACGAGGATATGCAGCGCCGGAAGAAAGAGGCCGGGGAGCGGCTGTGGGCGCTTATGAGAGAAACCCAGGAACGCAACAAGAATGTGCCGCCGGAAGTTATTGAGGCTGAAGTCGACGAGGCCGTTAGAGAAGTCCGCTCAGAGATGAGACGCGAGGAGCAGAAGAGTAAGAAGGCGAAAAAGGGAGGGTGAGGGCTGTCGTCGACACAAACGTCATCATTAGCGCCCAACTTGTTGAAGGAAGCACGTCTGATCGGGTTCTGAGCCAGGGCTACGCCAGAGTCTTTTCGCTCATCTCTTCACGTGCTTTGATCGCGGAGCTGGCGCGAGTCATCAGACGGCCGCAGACACAAAGCCGATTGGGCTGGACTGAGCACGTAACTCTAACGTTTCTTCACGACTTCGAGACGAGCGCCATCGTTGTGGAGCCAGAGATCGAATTGGACTCGATCGTAAGGGACGCCGCAGACCATCGAATTCTGGAGGCCGCCATCGCCGGCGAAGCTGATTACATCGTCAGTGGCGACAAGGATCTGCTCGTGCTCGAAAGCTATGACGGCGTGCCGATAGTCACGCCAACTCAGTTCCTGGTGATCCTGGCCACCCTCAGCGATAGATGATGAAGTCGAGGTAGTAGTAGACGGCGGGGGCGGCGAAGAGCAGGCTATCGAGCCGGTCAGCGACGCCGCCGTGGCCGGGGATGAGGCCGCTGGAGTCCTTGACGGCGAGCGCGCGCTTGATCGCAGATTCGGCGAGGTCTCCGGCCTGGGTGACGATGGGGACGGTGAGGCCGAGCGCGATCAGGTGACCCGCCGCGAGACCGAGATCGAACGCCCAATCGAGTACGAATACGGCAATCAGGCCGGTAGCAAGACCGCCGAGGGCGCCCTCGATGGTCTTGCCGGGGCTGATCGCGGGCGCGAGCTTGTGGCGGCCGATGGCGCGCCCGAGGAAGTAAGCGCCGGTGTCCGTGGTCCAGACGGTGAGGACGGCGAAGAAGAGCCAGTCGCGGCCGTTGGGCGCCTCGCGCAGGAGGATGAAGTGGGCCGCGAGGGCGCCGAAGTAGAGGGCGCTGGCCAGGCCCCAGAGCCAGGAATCGATGTCGAGAGCAGGGTCTCGGGTAACGATGACAAAAGCGGCCGAGAGCACGAGGATCGCCAGGACGATGCCGCCCAGCAGCCAGTCCAGGCCGGCGAACGCGGCGAAAGGTAGCGTGGCCGCGAGGCCGGCCGAGAGCAGCGCCAGGGGCGTCCTGGCGGCGTCCCGGGCGTGGGCGATCTCAACAACGGCGACGAACGCAGCGAGGGCGACGACGGCCGGGAGGAGCAGATCGCCGATCCAGATCGCCCCGGCGACGAGGGGGATGCCGACAGCGGCGGTGGCGAGCCGGGTTATAAGCATCGGTTTCGGGCTCCTGATCCTGCCAGCGCGACGCTGGCGCGGCGTCCTTCGACAGGCTCAGGATGCCTTAAGCGAAGGCTGTGTGGAAGGCAAAGCGCATCGATCGGCGATAGGTTGATCCTTCGACCCTTCGACTCGGCTCAGAGGAGCCAGGCCCCGGAGGCCCTGACAAGCGAGTTTAAGAAAGCGGGTCTAGGGGTGGACGCCGTTGCTGGGCGCATGGCCGTTGAGGCCGCCGAAGCGGCGGACGCGCTGCGCGTAGGCTTCGAGGGCGCGGTCGACTTCTGCTTCGTCGAAGTCTGGCCAATAGGCGGCGGTCGAGTAGTACTCGGCGTAGGCGGCCTGCCAGAGGAGGAAGTTGGAGACCCGCATCTCACCGGCGGTGCGGATGACGAGGTCCGGGTCGGGCAGAGCGGCGGTGCCGAGGAAGCCGGAGAAGCTCGTCTCGTCGATCTGACCGGCGGGGACGCCTTCGCGGACGATGCGCCGGACGGCTTCGACGATCTCGGCGCGGCCGCCATAATTGAAGGCGACGCAGACGGTGAGGCCCTTGTTGTCCTTCGTCAACTCCATGGCGTCACGGACGCGGCGCTGCAGGTCGGACGACAGCGGG
>WHTK01000043.1 GCA_009377745.1 Dehalococcoidia bacterium | reverse complement strand
CTGCCGCCAGCGTCCAGCGCAGTCGCGGCGAGCGAGCCGAGCCGTCCCGGTCGCCGCGACTGCGCTGGACGCTGGCGGCAGCGGGCGTTCTCGGCCTGATGGCGGTCTTCGCCTGGTCTCAGACGCTCTCGCAGCCGGACGAACGCCTGCGCGTCAGCGTGCTCGATGTCGGTCAGGGCGACGCCATCCTGATCGAGACACCGGACGGCCGTCGCATCCTGGTCGATGGCGGCCCCAGCGGCAGCGTCCTGCTCCAGCGTCTGGGCGAGGAGTTGCCCGCCTCGGCGCATCGTATCGCTCTTGTCGTGCTTACGCACGGCCAGGACGATCACGTGACCGGCCTTGTCAGCCTTTTCGGGCGCTATGAGATCGAAGCGGCGCTGGTGGGGCCGTTGCAGGGCGAATCGGCCGCGTATCACGCCTGGCAGGAAGAGCTCCAGCGACGCGATGTGAGGTTGCATCAGGCTGCCGCGGGTGAGTGGGCAGATCTCGGCGGCGGCGTGCGGCTCGAGGTGCTGGGGCCGCCGCGGGAGCTGATCGGAGCCAGCGGCGGCGCGCTGAACGACAATTCGGTGGTGCTGCGCCTGATCTACGGTGGCGTCAGCTTCCTCCTCACCGGCGACATCGAAGCGGCGGGAGAGCGGGCGCTGATGGCCGGCGGTGGCGCGCTCCGGTCGACCGTCTTGAAGGTGGCCCACCACGGTTCGGACGGCTCCACCGCGTCAGTGTTCCTGGACGCGATCTCCCCAGAGGTCGCCGTAATCTCGGCCGGCGAGGACAACACCTATGGCCATCCGTCTCCTACGACGCTTCTGCGGCTGGCCGGCGTGCCTTTCCTGCGCACCGATGAGAACGGCAGCGCGCGCTTCGTGACGGACGGTCGCCGGCTCTGGCTGGACTTCGAGCGCGGCGAAGTGCGCACCATACCAATCGAGGCGTTGGCAAAGTAAGGCTCCCTGACTAAACGTCTGCCCTCGAAAGCCGATAGAGAAATTGAAGAGCTAATCGGGAGCAGACCAAGATGGACCTGACTATCGGACAGATCGTGGTTCTAGCGGGCGGCGGCCTGCTCATGCTGGGCGGTATCGTGGGCGTGTTTGTGCTGCCCGGCCGTCGCCGTGAAGGCAGGGTCGAGGACTCTGGTGCATCTGACGCGCCCGAGTCCAGCCCGGTCATGGCCACTGCAGCGATGGACGTAGGCCTGACGGAGGAGCTATTCGCGGAGCTCTTTTCCGTCCGCAGCGCAGTGAGTGAGCTCATCGCCGAGGTGCGCGATATGAGGCAGTCGCTTGATGGTCCCGGTCAGAGAGGTGACGCTTCCTCCATGGAGCCTTACGAGGCCCCGCGCGCCGCCTAAACTCCCTTAGTCCGGAACTGCTGTTCCTGCTGTTATAATCCGCCTCACATCGAGGCAGATGATGAGTCGAATCGACGGCCGTAGTGTGGATATGCTCCGCCCCCTGAAGATTCAGGTGGGCTACCTTGCCTATGCCGAGGGCTCGGCGCTGATCAGCGTCGGCAAGACGGTGGTGCTCTGCGCCGTGAGCGTCGAGGACCGCCAGCCACCCTTCCTGCGCGGCACCAACCAGGGCTGGGTCACCGCCGAGTACTCGATGCTGCCGCGCGCGACGCAGACCCGCAGCCAGCGCGAGTCGGTGGCAGGGCGAATCGGCGGGCGCACTCACGAAATCCAGAGGCTCATCGGCCGCTCCCTGCGCGCCGTCGTCAATATGGATGCCTTGGGCGAGCGCACCTTTGCCATCGACTGCGACGTGATCCAGGCCGACGGCGGCACCCGCACGGCCGCGATCACCGGTTCCTACGTGGCGCTGGTGCAAGCGATGCAGAAGCTGGTTTCCAAGGGCGTCTACTCGTCGCTGCCAATCCGCTGCGCCGTCGCGGCGACCAGTGTCGGCATCGTCGATGGCGTCACGCTGCTCGACCTCTGCTACGAGGAGGACTCCAAGGCCGAGGTCGACTTCAACGTCGTCATGACCAGCGAGGCCAAATTCGTCGAGGTGCAGGGCACGGCCGAGCACGGCACCTTTGACCGGCCGGCGATGGACAAGCTGCTTAACCTGGCCGAGAAGGGCATCAGCGACTCGCTGATCGCCCAAAAGGAAGCGCTGAGCGGCTTCGGGCTGCCGGCCATCTAACCATGCTCTCCAACCTCACCGAGCTAGAAGTCGTGCGCGCCTGGCATGACGCGCTCAACGAACGCGACCTCGACCGGCTGCTGGAGCTCTCCGACGAGGACGTGGAGGTCATAGGGCCGCGCGGGGCCGGTCGGGGCCGCGAGCTGCTCAGCGACTGGGCCTTCCGCGCCGGCGTCTCGCTATCCTTCGGCCGCATGTTTCACCGCGGTGACCGTATCGTCGTCGAGGAATTCGCCCAGTGGCGCTCCAGCGAGACCGGCGATGTCGTCGGCACGGCCAACGTCGCCAGCGTCTTCGAGGTGCGCGGTGGCAAGATCACCCGCGTCCACCGCTTCGACGACCTCGACTCCGCCCTCAACGACGCAGAGCTGGACGTCATGGACGAAGTAACGGCCTAGCCCTCGGCCCTCGACCCGCGCCTGGTCACGCATCTTGAGCTTGTCGAAGGGACTTGAGATTCCCTGCCTCACGCTTCTTCCCCTAGCTTCCACGTCCGCCTATCATTGGCCCAATGGCTGACTTCCGGCCCTTCCAGGCCCTGCGCTACGACCCTGCCGTCGCCGGCGAGCCCGAGACCTTGATCGCGCCGCCGTACGACGTCGTCTCCGAGGACGACCGCCCGACGCTGTATATGCGCGGGCCCTTCAACGTCTCGCTGATCGACTACGGTGAGGAGTTCGCCGACGACTCGGACGAGGACAATCGCTACACCCGCTCAGCGCTCGATATCGAAGCCTGGCGTGAGATCGGCGTCCTCAAGCAGGATGAGCAGCCTACGCTCTACGTCTACGACCAGGAGTTCGAGGTCGCCGGCCAACGCCTCAGCCGCCGCTCCATATTCGGGCGTCTGCAGCTGGAGGAGTGGGACAAGAAGATCATTCTGCCGCACGAGCAGACCGGCGCCGCCGCCAAGGCCGACCGACTGCGCCTGCTCCAGGCGACGCGCGTCCACCTCAGCCCCATCCTGGCCCTCTACGAAGGCGACCTCGTGCCGCCGATACCTGAGGCTGCCATCGGCGCGCCGGTGTTCCGCGCGATCATGGGCAGCGACAAGCACTTCCTCCGCCCCGTCAGCCCGGCCGCCGCCGAGGACTTCACCAAAGCCCTGGCAGAGCAGCGCCTCTACATTGCCGATGGGCACCATCGCTACGAGACGGGCCTCAACTACCGCAACGAGCGCCGCGCCGCCGCCTCAAACTGGACCGGCGAGGAGCCGGAGAACTTCATCATCGCCGCCCTCGTCTCCACGACCGACCCGGGCCTCGTCTGCCTGCCGACCCACCGCCTGCTCAAGCTGACCAATCGCCCCGACAACCTCGTTGCCGCCCTCGCGCCTCTCCTCAGTATCGAGCCAGCCGGCGACGTGAGCGATTACGGTGTCGAGACGCTGGTCGCCAAGATGGCCGCCGCCGGCCGCGATGGACTGGCTTTCGGCGCCGCGGGCCTGGAGCCCGGCAAGCTGCACCTTCTGACGCCGAAGAAAATCGACGAGCTGATCGCACTTACATCGGCTAACCAATCCGACGCCTGGCGGCGCCTGGACGTAGCGCTGCTCCACGCCGTGCTGCCCTTCACCGGCTTCGTCGACTCGCCGGACAACATCGATTACAGCGAGTGGCCCTACCACGCCGCTTCGGAGGTCAACGAAGGCCGCTGGGACCTTGCCATGCTGCTCAACCCAACGCCTGTGGTGCAGGTCATGAACATCGCCGATGGCGGTGAGGTCATGCCGCGAAAATCGACCTTCTTCTTCCCCAAGCTCGCCACCGGCGTCGTCATGTACCCCCTGGACTAAACCACCGTAGCGGCCTGCCTTCGGTATCGGTCAGTACTCCGGCGTAGGCGCCATGCGATCCAGCCGCACTTCGCCTGAGGGAAACGGCTCGCAACTGCGGTCTCGGTACTGTTAACTGTTGCTTGTTACTGCGCGGCCTACAGCTGCCGGGAACCTGCCTCAAGCTGGTAGAACACGTCCGTGCGCAGCTTCTCCGGGTCGTCCGACCAATCGCCGTAGACCTCCCAATTGGGGCCGGCCATGCGCTGGCCATTCTCAGCGCACCAGCGTCGAACCGCGTTGTGGGCCTTCTCCAGATCCGAGTAAGGACCCATATGGATCGTCCGAGCCGCCGGCCCCGATGGCGTCGATGCGTCGATGATCCGGTCCGCCGGGTCCCAGATACCGCGCACCTCGACGCCGAAGAGCGCGTCGAAGCTCAGTGCAGCTTCCGGCCCGCGCATCTCCTCCAGATAGACGATCACGTTGTGCCCCGTCATGGCGATTTTGCGCTCGGCGATGAACTGCCAGACCTCGCCCAGCAAACCCGGCGCACGCCTGGACAGCTCAGACTGCCTCACGGTCTCGCGTACCGCCGCCAGCGTGTGCGGCGGGATCTGGACTCGATCGACCTCATACTCCACTAGTAAGCCAGCGCCAACCCTTCGCCGCGCAGGTCGGAGCCGACCGACCAGCCGCCATCCGGCAGCGATGCTATCGCCTGGCTGCGCGAAACGGTCGCGTCCCAGACATCAGTGACCTTGACCTTGTGCCCACGCGACTGCAGCTCCTCGATCACCGGTGCCGGGAAGCGCGCCTCCATCGCCAGCTCACCGCCGGTCGATACCCAGCGCGGCGCATCGATGGCACTCTGCAGGTCGAGGTCCCAATCGACAACGCCGACCAGCGTCTGGAGGTTGGTCTGCACCTGAAAGTCCGCTCCCGGCGTGCCGCCGCCGACGACCAGTTGGCCGTCGCGCACCGCAAGGAAAGTGTTGAGGGTGTGCACTGTGCGCTTGCCGGGCTCCAGCCGGTTCGGGCTGGCCGGGTCGATGTGGAAGCCGCGCAGGCGGTTGTTCATGAGTATGCCCGTCCCCGGGATCACGAATCGCGCACCCCAGGCGCTGAAAACGCTCTGGATCAGCGTGATCGCCATCTCGCCGTCGCCGACCACGAACTGGGTCGTGTCGCCGCCGCCGGCGAGCACCGGCTCGCGGTCGCGCGCCTGCTTCAGGTCGATCTCTCGCGCCCGCTCCTGGGCGTACTCCTTGGAGAGGAGACGCTCCACCGGCACGCTCTCGAGCTCCGGGTCCGCGGAGAAGCGGCGGCTATCGGCGAAAGCCATCTTCGTTGCTTCGGCCATCACGTGGATGGCATCCGGGTGGTTGAGGCCCCACTCGCGTAGGGGGAAGTTCTCGACGATGTTCAGCGCTTCGAGGAGGATAATGCCCTGCGAGGGTAGGGCCTGCTCGTAGACGTCACAGCCCTGGTAGGTAGTCTGTAGCGGCTCGTGCCAGTGGGCCTGCTGCCGATCGAGGTCCACCTCATCTATGATGCCGCCCGCGTCCGCGTAGGCCCGCGCGATCCGCTTCGCTGTCTCGCCGCCGTAGAAACCTTCTCGCTCATCGTCAACGATGCGGCGTAACGAGTCGGCCAGATCCGGCTGCCGCAGCCGCTCACCCTGCTCGTAGGGCCGGCCGTCCTTGAGGAAGGCCAGATTCATCGCCTCGTTAGAGAGCTCCGGACGCCGCGGGATCACTCGCGTCGAGCGGGAGAGCCGCATTGAGACCGGGAAGCCCTCCTCGGCCAGCTCGATGGCCGGGGCGAGGAGCTGGCGCAGCGGCAAGGTGGCGTAGCCGGCGTAGAGCTCCTGCAGGCCGTCGACGAAGCCGGGCACGGTGCTGGCCAGCGGGCCGGTGGTCGGAATGCCGCCGTGGAAGCGGTCGAGGGTAGCCAGGTGGGGCGCCGTCCCGCCGGCGTTGAGGCAATCGACCGTGTTCTGGTTCTTGCGCCAGATGAGGAAGAACATGTCGCCGCCGAGGTGGGTGCGGTGCGGCTTCAGCACGACGTTTACCATCGAGGCCGCGATCGCGGCGTCGGCGGCGTTGCCGCCGCGCTGCATCACGTTCATCGCCACCAGAGAGGTCACCTGGTGGTCGGACGCGACGGCGAACTTCGAGCCGTAGGCCGGCCCACGCCGCGGCGCCGCAACGCCCGGCAGGTAATCGATCCTGGTACCGCGTTGGGCAGGCTGCTCTCTGGTTCGTCGATCATGGTCTTAACGCCTTCCCGTTTTTCTGAGCATGATAACCAATAGGGGGTAGGCCCACGTCATTCCAAGCCCTCGGACGAGGGAATCTTGCTTCGGCGAGCAAGCTTCTCCACGGAGCCTCGCTCGCACGGTCTTCCTAGTAGTGCATGTCGGCGCTGCCGCCGCCGTTGACGGCGATAGCCTCGCCGGTGATGCCGATGGCCAGCGGTGAGCAGAGGAATACGGCCACCGCCGCTACGTCTTCGGCGGTGACGTTGTAGCGGATGACGCTGGCCTGTCGCATGCCTTCCATGAAGTCGTCCAGCGTCTTGCCCTGGCGTTCGGCCGTGGCGCGGTTGCGCTCCGTGGTTGCTTCCGTGACGGTGCTGCCGGGGTAGATGGCCACGACATTGATGCCGAACTGGCCGAGGTTGTTGGCCAGCGACTTTGTCAGCGCCGCGGTGGCGATGTTGCGCATGCCGGTGCTGATGCCGTTGCCGGGCGAGCGGCCGGCGCCGCCGCTGAGATTGATGATCCGGCCCCAGCCGGCCTGCTTCATGTAGGGCGCGGCCTCGCGGGAGACACGGAGGTAGCCGACGGCCTTTTCCTCGAAGTCGGCGAGGACCTGCTCATCCGTGGTGACGTCGAAGTTGTCCGGGACGGTGCCGCCGACGCGCGCGGCGCAATTCGCCAGGATGTCGATGCCGCCGAGCGCTTCGGCGGCCTGCTTGACGAACGCCTTGATTGAGTCCGGCTGCATCGTGTTCAGGGTCAGCGGCACAATCTTGCGCCCCGTAGCCTCGGCAATCTCGGTTGCCGCTGTCTGGAGCGGGCCCTCCCGCCGCGCGCCGATCGCCACGTCGCAGCCTTCCTGAGCCAACTGCCAGGCTATCGCCTTGCCGATGCCGGCGCTGCCGCCGGTTATGATCGCCTTCTTACCCTGGAGCTGAAGGTCCATGCATCCTCCTCAAAGTCGCATCAGGCCGCCAAACCGGCGCGCCGCTCTAACTATACGGAGGCGCCCGCCGCGAAACCACTAGGCTGGTTGGATAGTCCGTAGGAAGGGGCTGTGAGGGAGGGTGGCGATATAATGCCGGTATGCCGCGCCCCGCTATGCCGTCCGACACCGGCTACGACACCCTGAGCCGCGCCGCCAGTCCCTTATGACGTTTCGTGAGGACACACTCCCCATAGAAGCTCCCGAAGCCGGCCCCAGCTTCCGCGGCGCCCTGGCCAATCGCGATTTCCTGCTCCTCTTCATCGGCCAGGTCACGGCCGGCATCGGCAACGGCGCCATCCAGCTGGCGCTGCCGTGGCTGGTCTTGCAGCTAACCGGCTCGGCCTTCCAGCTCGGCTTCGCCTACTTCTTTCAATTTTTGCCGATGCTGCTTTTCGGCGTCCTCGGTGGCGTCCTTGTAGACCGCTGGGACCGCCGCCTGACCATCGTCGTGGTCGATGTCATTCGTGGTGTCGCTTTCCTGTCAGTCGGCGCGATCTACTACCTCGGCGCTCTTACCGTGGAGCACATTTACGCCGTCATCTTCCTGGAATCCACCCTTGCCAACTTCTTCAACCCGGCACGCGCCGCCCTCATGCCCAATCTTGTCAGCCCTGAGAGCCTTAGGCCCGCCAACTCCCTCATGGAGATCACTCGCCACATCGGCTTTCTCATAGCGCCACCGGCCGGCGGCGTCCTGGTTGCTATCCTGGGACCGGCAGCGCTCTTCCTGATCGATGGCGTTGCCTTCTTGATCTCTTCCATCACCGTCTTCCTCATCCGCTGGCGCCCGCCCATCCGTGAGCCGGTGGTCCGGCTGGCGCAGGGCTGGCGCGCATCCGCAGACAACGTTGCCAAGCAGACGCTTGACGGCTTTCGGACCATCGGCCGCTCCCGCTTGCTCCAGGTGGCGCTGATCCTGGGCCTCAGCCTCAACCTCATCGTCGCGCCGATCCAGGTGTTGATGCCGCTGTTCGTCCTCGAAGTCAAGGACTCTGGTCCTAGCTACTTCGCCTTGCTGGTCGGTGGCCTGCTGCTGGGCTTGATCAGCGGTTCCCTGGCTTCCCCGGGCGTTGCGCGGCGCCTGGGCCTGGGGCGCATGGCGATCGGCGCCGTCTTCCTCCTTGGCGTAATCATCTGCATCGCACCCTGGCCACCGACACCCTGGCCGCCGGTAATCGCGATGGTCATCGCCGGCGCCGCGATCGGCTCTCTCAACGTCGCCCAGACGACGATGCTCCAGAGCTCGACGACCGATGAGGAGCGCGGACGCGTCTCGGCCACCTATTTCACCGCGACCCTGGGCGTGCGGCCGTTTAGCTTCCTGGTTATGGGTGCGCTGGCCTCCGCCATCGATATTCGCTTCCTCTTCGTTGCGCTCGGCGTCATGGCGCTTACCCTGGGCGGCTTCCTCTACCGCCTGCCGGAAGTGCGCGAGCATCATTAGCGAAATATTCAGTCTTAGTATTGACTAAGTAAGTAACTTATGATTACCTAAGCATGGCTTAGATGGGTGTGCAGCCCAGACGGCCGTGTCGAAGCCGTCCCGTTGCCCCGGCGGGCCGGCAGCTTGCACCGATAGACGCCTCGTCTTCCCCCGGCGAGGCGTCTGTCTATTCGAAGTTCAGCGGCGCGTCTCCCGCGAAGGGATTTACATCCTGTGGCCATTCCGATGCGGGCTTTTCGTAGGTAACCTCCAGCTCGTTACCGTCCGGGTCGAGAAAGTAGATTCCCAGAGCCACACCGTGGTCCGTCGTCCCGATGATGGTGACAGCCTGCGACTTGAGATGTGCGTGCCAGTCCCCGAGCTCCTCGGCCGTCGCCACCTGGTATGCAAAGTGGTACAGGCCCACCCGTCCGGGCTCCGGCGGCGCCGCGTCCGGGCCGATAGCTATCACGGCCAGGTCGTGCGAGTCCTGACCGCAGGAGAAGAACGCCATCCGCTCTTCGATCTGGCCGGTCTGGCGCAGCCCCAGCACGTCCGTATAGAACCGCTTCGAGCGTTCCAGGTCCCGCACTCGCAGGACGATGTGCCCCAGCTTTACCGGCCTCAGCATCTTCAACCTCCTAGCGCCGCCGCAGCAGCATCAGGCCAACGAGAGCACCGGCCGCCGCGCCCAGAGCCACACCACCATATGACGGAGCAAGTGGTGGCGGCGCCAGCTCGCACCGCAGCTCCGGATCTGTAGCCTGGCGGCGCGTTAGTTCCAGGCGCAGGCTCTCCTCGCCACGGGCCATGGCCCAGCGGTGGTTGGAGATGAACAGCGGCCGCGCCAAGACCGATACGTACCTCACCAGCGGCTTTTGCACCCGCACCTGCCATTCGAATCCCACATCCGTCCAAGCTCCATCAGGCTCGAATGACCATGCACCGCGCCCCTCGAAGTCGCCCCAGACAGCGAAGCCAAAGCGATGCGGCGCTGCCATCTCGTCGACTCGCAGGTGCCAGTGCAGCCGGTAGGGCAGCCAGCCCCGCGTCTCCATCCGCACCACCTTGCCGAGGCCCTTTGCATCGCCCGGCTCCAGGGTCATTACGTCCAGGAAGGCAGCCGGCCACCAGCGGGCCAGCTCCTCGTCACGGCTGACCAGCCCGAAAACCTCGTCAACCGTCCCCAGGACGCGCCACTTGCTCGTCAGATGGTATTCGTTGGCCGTCACTCGTCTCTCCGCTTATAGACGCTTTTTAGGCTAACATAGGCCTGTTACGCGCTTTCTGGTGAATCCTCATCTGGGCGCTCCTCCGGGCGTGCTGCCCGGTAGATTGCGAATCGAATTCGGTTTGTTCGATAAACGGCTGACCTTTTATCTCAACCGCTATAAGTGGCGCTATTTGCTCGGTCTAGTGAGCATGCTCGTGGCCAGCGGTCTCGTCATGCTCGGGCCGGTGGTCATCGGCCGCGCTATTGATGCCGTGGATCGCGGTACCAGTCGCAGCGAACTGGCCCAGTACTTCGGCATCCTTCTCATGCTGGCCGTTGTCGAGGGCTTTCTGCGCTTTCTGGCCCGCAACACGATCAACGGCACCTCCCGTCGCGTCGAGTACGCCATGCGCGATGACATGGCGCGCCAGTTCATGCGACTGGACCAGTCCTTCTACATTCGATCCCAGACCGGCGACCTCATGGCCCGCTGCACCAACGATATCCAGCGCGTGCGCGACCTGGCGGGCCCTGCCACGGTCGAGATCGGCCGCGCTCTGACCTACCTGGTCATTGGCTTCATCTTTATGCTCACCATCGACGTCACGCTGGCGCTGATCGCCGTGGCCTACTTCCCCGTAATCGCGATCGTCATGGGGCGCTTTCGCCAGCCGGTCGAGAGGAAGTATCGGGAGGTCCAGGACCAATTCGGTGAGCTGGCCAACCGCGTCCAGGAGAACATCTCCGGTATCCGCGCCATCAAGGCCTACGCCCAGGAAGACTCTGAGACCGAGACCTTCGCCATCGCCAACCGGGAACTCATGCGCCGGACGATGAATTGGGCCGTCTACATGGGCGCCTTCTGGCCTCTGATGATCTTCTGCGCCGGCGCGTCCGTCGTGCTGGTCCTTTGGTTCGGCGGACGCGCTGTTGTCGCGGGCGAGATGACCGTCGGCCAGTTCGTCCAATTCCTCTCCTACTTGGCCATCCTCTCAGCGCCGCTCATGTCGGTCGGCTGGACCCTGACCATGGCGCAGCAAGGCCTCGCGTCCTTGCGCCGCGTCACCGAGGTCTTCCTGGCCGAGCCGCTAATCAGTGATCCGGAAAACGAGAAACACATCAACGAGCCGCGCGGCGAGATCGAGTTCCGCAACGTCAGCTTCTCCTACTATGACGAGCCCGTCCTCAGCGAGGTCAACCTGACAATCCCGGCGGGCGCCACCGCTGCACTGGTCGGCAGCACAGGGGCGGGCAAGACAACGCTGGTCAACCTGCTGGTGCGCTTGCATGACCCCACGGAGGGACAAGTGCTTCTCGATGGCGTTGACATCCGCGATCTACCCCTGCAGGAGCTGCGCGAGCTGATCGGTTTCGTGCCTCAGGAGACTTTCCTCTTCTCCGAGAGCCTGCGTGACAACGTCGCCCTTAGCCGGGAAGACGCCCTCGACGCCGACCTCGACTACGCCGTCGAGACCTCGCAGCTGGTCAACGACCTGCCGCAGCTCACCCACGGCATCGAGACCGTCCTCGGTGAGCGAGGCGTCACCCTCTCCGGCGGCCAGAAACAGCGCACCGCCCTCGCGCGCGCCCTCCTCAAGGCGCCGCCGATCGTCGTCCTGGACGATGCCCTCTCTCACGTCGATACGCACACCGAGGAGGAGATCCTGCGCCGCCTGCACGACTTCATGAAGCAGCGCACGACGATCATCATCGCCCACCGCACCTCCACTCTTCGCGCCGCCGACTTCATCGTCGCGCTGGAGGCCAATCGCATAGCGGAGATCGGCACCCATGACGAGCTGCTGGCTCTGGGCCGCGTCTATGCCAACTTCTACCGCCGCCAGCTCTTGTGGAGCAGGTTGAGGGCGATCTCGGTATAGCCGTCAACGGCGACAAGCTGAACGGAGGCAGCGCGTGAGTCTGCGCCTGCTGGAAGAAGAGGAATACCTAGGCAAGATCTACGACGCGACGATCGCCAGACGCCTCGGCGGTTATCTGCGGCCCTACGTGCGCATCCTTGCCGTAGCTTCCATCCTCGTCATCAGCATCGCCGTGCTCAAGGCCGTCGGGCCGCTGATCATCAAGGAAGCCGTCGACAGCCAGATCAAGGAGGGCACGGACGAACGTCTGGCGACTCTGGTGCTGACGTATCTAGGCGTCCTGATCGTCGTTTTCCTGCTCTCGTTCGTCCAGATCATCATCATGACCTACGTCGGCCAGCGCGTGATGATGACCTGCGACTCCAGGTCTTCGGCCATATCCAGAAGATGTCCCTCGCCTTCTTCGACCGCAATCCCGTTGGCCGGCTGGTCACCCGCCTGACCAGCGACGTATCGACCCTGGAGCAGGTGATCTCGCAAGGCGTCGTCGAGACGTTGACCAGCCTGCTCATGCTGATCGTCATCGTTTGCGTCTTATTCGTCCTGAACTGGCAGCTGGCCCTGCTCATGCTGCTGGTCCTGCCGTTGCTGATCGTTGCCGTCCGCAGGCTGGCCCTGGCTCAACGCGGCGAGTTCAGGCAGCAGCGAGCCTGGTTATCGAGCATCGGCGCTTACCTCAACGAGAACATCACCGGCATGGCGGTAGTGCAGCTGTTCAACCGCCAGAAGCGCAACCTGCTCAACTTCGACGAGCGCAACAATGCGCTGCTGCAGACCAACCTGCGGATTACGGTTTACTACGCCCTCTCAGAGCCGACGGTCGTCCTGTTCAACGCCCTCACAACCGGCTTGATCATCTGGTACGGCGGCGGCCAGGTCGTCCAGGAGGCGCTGACGCTCGGCACGCTCGTGGCCTTCCTCACTTACATGCAGTACTTCTACTGGCCGATCCGCGACCTCTCCGAGCGCTTTACCACGATCCAGATGGCGATGGCCTCCTGCGAGCGCCTCTTCGCGATCATCGATGAGCCTGAGGAGATCGCCGACTCGGAGGACGCCCGCGACCTGGCCGAGGTACGCGGCAAGATCGAGTTCCGCAACGTCTGGTTCGCCTATGACACCGATAACTGGGTCCTGCGCGATGTCTCCTTCGTGATCCAGCCCGGCGAGAAGGTCGCCATCGTCGGCGCGACCGGCGCCGGCAAGTCGACGATGATGAGCCTGCTCAATCGCTTTTATGACGTCCAGCGCGGCGAAATCCTCGTCGATGACGTGCCGATCCGTGAGCTACGCCAGCGCGAGTTGCGCCGCAACGTCGGCCTCGTGCTCCAGGATGCGTTCATCTTTACCGACACGGTGGAAGAGAACATCCGCATGCGCGACAAGTCGATCTCTCTCGACCAGGTGCGCGAGGGCGCGCGACTGGTCGGCGCCGACCCCTTCATCCAGCGCATGCACGAAGGCTATGGCAGCCTGCTGGCGGAGCGCGGCGCCAACCTCTCGACCGGGCAGAAGCAGCTCCTCGCCCTGGCCCGGGTGGCCGCCTTCGATCCCAAGATCGTCCTCGTCATGGATGAAGCCACGGCCAGCATCGACCCCGAGACGGAGGCGACGCTGCAGCACAGCATCCGCAGCGTCATGGAGGGCCGTAGCTCCATCGTGATTGCGCACCGGCTAAACACGATCCGGTACGTCAACCGCATCCTTGTCCTCGGGCAGGGCAGCATCGTCGAAGAGGGCAGCCACGAGGAGCTCCTGGCCCGGCGCGGCGCATACTATCGCCTCTACGAGCTCCAGTACAAAGACCAGGATATCGGCATCAGCTAGAACTCGGGACGAGGCTCTAACCTTCTCCTCAAAAGGCGAGGGGGATCAGTTCAAGGGTACGCCCAGGAAGCCACGCCCCGCTTAACCAGCTACCCACCAGCGCCCAATACGGCTACACTCTGACGTAAACGGTAGAGTTGTGGACTAGAGGATCAGCGTGGCCATTGCCGCAACCATCGCCAGCCGCCTGTGCGAGAGCACGCATATGTTCAGCGCGCTCCGCTACCCCCAGTACAAGCGGTTCTGGTTTGGGAATCTCTTCTCGATTGGCGCCCAGCAGATGCTCTTCCTGGCCCAGGGCTGGCTCGTCTATGACCTGACCGGCTCGGCGCTCTACCTGGGCTACGCCGGCCTCGTTACTGCGATCCCTGCCATCCTGCTCAACCTCGCCGGCGGCGTGCTGGCGGATCGGCTGGACCAGCGCAAGGTGATCATGATCACGCAGGCGACGACCGCCGCCCTGATCTTTACGCTTGCGACGCTCACGGCCCTTGGCTGGGTTGAGGTCTGGCATGTCCTCGTCATCGCCTTCTTCTCCGGGGCGCTGCAGGCCTTCAATAACCCGGCGCGTCAGTCGATCTTCCCTCAGCTCCTCGACCGCAAGGACCTGATGAACGCCATCTCCCTTAACTCGATGATCTGGCAAGGGACACGGATCATCGCTCCGGCTATCGGCGGCGTGCTGATCGCGTTCGTGGATACGGCGACCGTCTTCTACGTCTGCGGCTTCGGCGCGCTGGGGATGGTAATCGCTGCTGCCGGACTGAAGGTGGAGCATCAGCCGCGACCGCGCCAGGAGGGCGTGTTCACCGACCTTCGCATCGGCCTCAGCTTCATCCGTGACAACTTCCTCTTCGCCTTTCTGATTGGCATGACGTTCTTCAACAGCTTCTTCGGTCAGTCTGGCCTCACCCTCATGCCGGTCTTCGCCGAGGACGTGCTCGATGTCGGCCCGTCAGGTCTCGGCTTCCTGTTCAGCGCTTACGGGACGGGCACCTTCCTGGGAGTGCTGATCGCCAGCAACCTGGGCAACTTTGAGCACAAGGGCCTGCTGATCGTCCTCGGCGCGACGGCCTTCGGCGGTTTCCTGCTACTCTTCGCGATCTGCCCGTATTACCCGCTGGCGCTGCTGCCGCTGTTCCTGGCCGGTATCTGCAATCAGGCCTACATCATCTCGGTCCAATCGATCCTCCAGCTACGTGTGCCGGATGAGCTACGCGGCCGCGTCATGGGCGTCTACGGCATGACCTACAACATGGGCCCGCTCGGCGCTTTGGTGGCGGGCGGTATCGCCGATGCCGTCAGCGCCCAGGCAGCCGTGGCTGTCGGCGCCATCGCGATCATGGCCTTCGCCCTCGGCGTTGCCCTCACGCGCTCTGAGGTGCGCAGCCTGCAGGTCGCCGCGGCCACGCCTGCTTCCGCCGGCCACTAGCTTAGGCCGATGCGCGCTGGGGCTCTGAGACCTGATCCTCAGGCAGCCGCTTGCTATACTTCTATTGCGACCCGATTGCAGATACCCAGAGAGGAACCAGGGATGGCCACCAAAGACCCACGCGAACCCTTCTCGCGCATTAGCGCCTCCGAGGCCAAATCAAAGATCGATGAAGGCAACGTGCAGGTCATCGACGTCCGCACCCCTGGTGAGCACGCCGGCGGCCATGTGCCGGGCGCCGTCAACATCCCCCACATGGCCGTCGTCTCCCGCAAAGGCGATCTCGACACCGACAAGGAGCTGGTCTTCATCTGCCAGGTTGGCTCCCGCAGCGCCCTCGCCTGCGAGTTTGCCGCCGCCCTGGGCTTCAAAGAGCTTTATAACGTCGAAGGCGGCACCGAAGCCTGGGTCAAGTCCGGCTACGCCGTCGAATGACCTGCAGGTCTTCTGCCCAACGCTGAACGTTCATTGATAGCCGGGGACTGCCAAGCGTGACCCGCCGCCTCTACCTCTTCGACATCGATGGCACTTTGATCAACAGCGGCGGCGCCGGCAGCAGCGCTATGCGCGGGGCGTTCACAGCCCTCTGGCGGCTTCAGGACGGCTTCAAAGGCATCGAGTTTGCCGGCCGTACCGACCGCGCCATCATCCGCGACGGCCACGTCGCGGCCGGCTTCGACACTGCTGCCTTCCTCGGCGACCTCCAGCGTTTCAAGCGCGCTTACTTCCGCCGCTTGCCATTTAGCCTTCAGACAACCGTGGGGACAGTCCTTCCAGGCGTTGTGCCCCTTCTGCGCCGTCTGGGTGAGGACCCGGACGCCACCGTTGGCCTCGGCACCGGCAACTTCCGCCGCGGCGCCTTCATGAAGCTGCGACACTACGGCCTCGATGGCTATTTCAGTCTGGGCGGCTTTGGTGACCGCAGCGAAGACCGCGCCTCCATGATCGCCGATGGCATTCGCGCCGCCACCCGCGCTGCAGGACGCCACGACACCGTCATCGTCATCGGCGATACGATCCACGACATTGCCGCTGCTCGCGCCAACAATGCTGTCGCCATCGGCGTGACCACCGGCAGCGCCGGCGAAGCCAGCCTTTCCGCTGCCGGCGCCGACATCGTCCTGCCAACCCTCGAATCCGCCGCCAAGCACCTCGGCCTTAGCTAGCAGCGCTGTCTTGTCCGGCCTCATCCATATTGTTGAGCTATCGCCGATGGGCGAGGCGTGGCAACCTTAGGCTCCGTTTCATGAAACCCCCGCCGGCTAATCGTCGCCCATCTAACTGACAACTGAACCCGGAAACTGTATACTCAAGACGCGATTGACCCCGCGTTTGCGAGGCAGTCAGCATGGTGAACGCACCGACAAACGTCTGCTCGGATCCAGCGCGCGACCGAGACAGCACATAGGGACGCTATCGCGTAACCGTGTGCCCTTTCTGGCCGCCACCTGGAAGGGTTTTTTGATGACGAAACCTCGCATTGGCTTCATAGGCGCCGGCCGCGTCGGCAGTGCCTTCGCCCTCGCCCTTCACGCCGCCGGCTACCCTGTCACCGCCCTCACCAGCCGCTCATACGCCTCGGCCGAAGTGCTCTCAGCCCGCATCCCCGGCTCGCAGGCCTACGCAGACGCCCAGGCTGTAGTGGACGCCTGCGACCTCGTCTTTATCTCCACTCCTGACGACGCCATCACCCACGTGGCTGAGTCGTTGCGCTGGCGGGCCGGTATCGCGGCCGTCCATGTTAGCGGCTCCGCCTCGCGCGATGTCCTCAGCGCGGCGGCGGAGCAAGGGGCCGGCACCGGCTCATTGCATCCCCTGCAGGCCTTCGCCGGCGTCGACCAGGCCATCGCCAACCTACCGGATGCAGTCTTCGCCGTCGAGGCTGAGGGCGGCCTCAAGCAACAGCTCCTGGCCATCGTCGAGGCTCTCGGTGGCCGGCCGATCGAGCTTGACTCGGGCGACAAAGCCCTATACCACGCCTCCTGCGCCTACGCCGCCAGCTACGTCGTCACCCTCCTCAAGCTCGCCACCGACATCTGGCAGTCCGAGTTCGGCTGGGACCGCGCCGATGCCCTCAGCGCCCTGCTGCCCGCCCTGCGCGGCACCCTTAACAACCTCGAAGCCGCCGGCATACCAGACGCCCTCACCGGCCCCATCGCCCGCGGTGACACCGGCACCGTCCGTCGCAACCTGGACGCCATTCAAGATCGCGTCCCCGGCCAGCTAGACATCTACAAAGCCATCGCCCTCGAAGCCGTACCCATCGGCCTCGCCAAGGGCACCCTGGCTCCGGCCGCTGCCTCTGAACTCCGTAGCCTCCTCGGAGCCGTCGATGTTGGCTGACCACGCCGCGAGCATTGCCAGTCCCCTCTTCTGCCAGGAGCGGCTTAGAGTGAGATGGCTGTCAGACCAACTCTCGAAGCTCCACCTAAGCCATGCCTCGGGGTTCAGCCCGAGGTGTCTCCCATTCCTTGCCAACACCCAACCGGAGGTGATTTCATGCCACGCCTGACCGTCGAAGAGCTTCAGGCCCTCAAGCCCAAGGGCGAAAAGCTGGTCATGCTCACCGCCTACGACTACCCCTCGGCCCGCATAGCGGAGGAGGGTGGAGTCGACGTAATCCTGGTCGGCGATAGCCTCGGCATGGTCGTCCTCGGCTACGACAGCACCATCCCTGTCACGCTGGAAGACATGATCCACCATACGAAAGCGGTCGTCCGTGGCAGCGAGCGTGCCCTAGTGGTCACGGACATGCCGTTCATGAGCTACCAGGCGTCGATAGAGGACGCTATCCGTAATGCCGGGCGGCTGCTGCAAGAAAGCGGCTGTCAGGCGGTCAAGCTCGAAGGCGGCGTCCATATGGCGGAGACAGTGCGCCGCATTGTCCAGGTGGGCATCCCTGTCGTCGGCCACATCGGCCTCACACCCCAGTCGATCAACCAGATCGGCCGCTACCGGGTGCAGGGGACCACGTCCGAGGCGGCCGAGCGTCTGCGTGAGGACGCCATCGCCTTGCAGCAAGCAGGAGCCTTCTGCGTCGTCCTCGAGACTATTCCGGCGCGTCTCGCCGGTCTGATCACTCAACGTCTGCGAATCCCAACTGTAGGTATCGGCGCTGGCTCTGACTGCGACGGCCAAGTTTTAGTCTGGCACGAACTCCTCTCCTATGCACCCACGTTCTTGCCGCGTCACATCCCCCGCCATGTCAAGCAGTACGCTAACGTCGGCGAGCAGATGCGCCAGGCTATAGAGCAGTACGCCGCCGAGGTCCGCGGCGGCAGCTTCCCGACGACGAAGGAGAGCTTCCGCATGGACAAGTCCCTGCTGGCTGAGCTGGAGAAGACTCAGGCTTAGTGGAAGTCCTGACCACCATCGCCGAAACCAGAGCCGCCCGCGCCAGCCTCTCCAGTAGCATTGGCTTTGTCCCCACCATGGGCTTTCTGCACGAAGGCCACCTCTCGCTGGTGCGCGCCGCCCGCGCCGCCGACGACCACGTCTTCGTCAGCATCTTCGTCAATCCAACCCAGTTTGGCCCCAACGAGGACTTCAGCGCCTACCCCCGAAACCCAGAGAGCGACCTCGCCCTGCTGCGGGACCTCGGCGCCGACTACGTGTTCATGCCATCGCCGGAGGAGATGTACCCGGAAGGCTTCGCCAGCTCCGTGGACGTGGGCCCGGTGGCGGAGCCCCTGGAAGGCGACTTCCGCCCCGGCCACTTCCGCGGCGTCGCGACGGTTGTCCTCAAGCTCTTCAATATCGTCCAGCCGCATCGCGCTTACTTCGGCCGCAAGGACGCCCAGCAGCTCGTCGTCATCCGCACCATGGTTCGTGACCTCGATGTCCCCGTCGAGATCGTTGCTGCCCCCACCATCCGAGAGCCGGACGGCCTGGCGCTGAGCAGCCGCAACACCTATCTCTCGCCGGAGCAGCGCCAGGCCGCGACCATCCTCTCCCAGGCCCTCTCGCTGGCGGAGGAGATGTGGACCCGCGGCGTGCGTGACGCCGAAGCGGTGCGCTCCCGCCTGCGTGAGCTGATCGAGGCGGAGGAGCTGGCGCAGATCGACTACGTCTCGGTCGCCGACCCGGAGACGCTGCAGGAGCTGGAGCGCATCCACGGCCGCGCCCTGGTCTCGATGGCGGTGCGCATCGGCCGCACCCGGCTGATCGATAACGTCATCCTTGGCGAATAGCCTCCTCCGCGAACACTGGTGCTAAACTAGCGTCTCGATAGGTAAGCTTGCGTTCAGGAGATAGCTACCAACGTATGGCAGGACACTCGAAATGGAAGCAGATCAAGCGCCAGAAGGGCGTAAACGACCAGAAGCGCGGCGCCGAGTTCACCAAGCTGGTGCGTGAGATTACGATGGCGGCCCGCAACGGCGGCGTCGATCCCGATGGCAATTCCCGTCTCAGGCTGGCGATTCTCAAGGCTCGTGAGGGCAACATGCCCTACGACCTGATCGAGCGAGCCATCACCAAGGGCGCCGGCGGCGGCGACGCCAGCCAGCTGGATGAGATCACCTACGAGGGTTACGGCCCCGGCGGCACCGCTGTCCTGGTCGAGGCGATGACCGATAACCGCAACCGCACCGTGGCAGAGATCCGCAGCGCCTTCGGCAAGGGCGGCGGCAACCTGGGCGAGGCAGGCTCCGTCGCATGGGTGTTCAACACGCGCGGCGTCGTAATACTCAACCTCGACGGCAAGCTCGACCCCGATGAGGTCACGCTCGTCGCCATCGATGCGGGCGCCGAAGACTTCGTTGTGGAAGAGGACGTGCTTGCGGTCTACGCCAAGCCGGAGGATTTGGAGACGGTGCGCAAGGCGTTGGCCGAAGGCGGCTATGAGCCAGCGTCGGCCGAAGTCGAAAAGGTGCCGTCCACGACGGTCCCGTTGGCGCAGAAGGAAGCGCTGCAGACGCTGAAGCTCCTCGACCGCCTGGAGGACCTGGACGACGTGCAGAAGGTCTACTCCAACGCCGACTTCCCGGACGAAGTCCTGGCCACCTACACCGGTTAGACGTTCGAGGTTTGAGGTTGGGCGTTAGAACAGAGTCTGGTCAACCTCCGATCTCCGGCCTCCAACCCCTAGTCCTCGGTATCGATCCAGGGCTGCGAGTCTGCGGCTGGGGCATCGTCCGCGGCGCCCAACGGCCGGAATATGTGGCGGGCGGCGTGATCAGGCCCAAGGCTGGCGATAGCATTGGCCGGCGGCTGCTGCAGCTTAACCAGGAGATAGCGGGCGTCATCCAAACCTACGGGCCGGACGAGGTCGCGATCGAGGAGCAGTTCGTTGGGGCACTGAACCCAACGTCGGCGCTGGCTATCGGTCAAGCCCGCGCCGCCGCCGTTATCGCGGCCGCGGCGCACGGCCTCGATGTCGGCTTCTACGCGCCGGCGGCGGTGAAGGCCGCCGTCTCGGGCTATGGCCAGGGCGACAAGCAGCAGGTCCAGGCGATGGTCAAGTTGCTCCTTGGCCTCGACGCCGTCCCTGAGCCGGCAGACGCCGCCGACGCGCTGGCCGTTGCGCTCTGTCACCTCGGGATGCGCCGGGCCAAGGCGTTGACGGCCGCTTCCGCGACAAACGGGCCAACAGGCAAACGCTGGAAGGCTCCTGGTACCGTCTCCAACCGGCAGCCATGATTTCACATCTGCGTGGCCGCCTGGCGCGCAAGAACGAGCCGGCGTCCAGCGTCGAGGTTGATGTCGATGGGGTGTGGTATGAGGTGGAGCTGCCGGCCTTCGTGTGGCGAGCGTTGGAGGAGCGGGAGATAGGCGAGGAGGTCGAGCTGGAGACGTTCTACTTCCTGACCCAGAACGCGCCGATACCGCGCTTGATCGGCTTCCTGCGAGGGGTGGAGAAGGAGTTTTTCCGCAAGCTGGTCACGGTGCCCAACGTTGGACCGACGACGGCGACCAAGGCGCTGGTCTTCAGCGTCTCAACGATAGCGGGGTGGATCGAGACGGGAGACACGGCGGCTCTGGGGCGGCTGCCGGGGGTGGGTAAGCGGACGGCGGAGACGATGGTGGCGCAGCTGCGGGGCAAGGTAGTCGAAGAGGCGCTGCTGGCGGACGAGGGCTTCGACAAGCCGGAAGCGCCGCGTGAACCGGTATCGAGCGAGGTGACGCGGGACACGGTCGATGCGCTGGTGGCGCTGGGCTACACGCGCTCGGAGGCGGAGCGCCTGATGCAGCAGGTGGAGGCCGACGTGCAGCCATCGACGGTGGAGGAGGCGATCCGGGCGGTGTTCAGGCGGGTGAACCCCGGCGTTTGATTGTCTGATTAGCTTTCGCGTTTTCTGCGCGATCTGGCCCACTGGCGAATCTGAGGGAAGCGGCTTTCCGAGGCCGCTTTTTGATTGATTCGGGCGGTTGGTAAGCGTGATAGAGGCATCGGGCAGGGCGAGGCTCCCTTCTGGGAGAAGGGTACAGCTTGGAGTCGTGAGGTCGAAGGGGGATGTGGCGCTTTGAGCCGTAAGAAGGTAGGCCCCGATGGAACATGCCCCGTCGAGTCGGAATGGCAGATGAGACAGGATTGCCGAGGTTGGGCATCGGGGATGACGGACGTGCGAAAGATTGCCGCGCCCTTCGACCCGGCTCAGGATGCGCCTCGGCTGCGGCCGACGGCTCGCAATGGCGGCCGGAGGGGTTTAAGGCGGATGAGGCGCTTGGCGGGCGGTGGCTTGGATTCTCGTTGCCTCGGAATAACAGACGGCTGGCGTCTGGAGATGGGACTGGCGTTGATTTCCGCGTGACTGTTGATGGTGAGTCGACATACCTCGGACTAGCATAGGTCCCACCGCGAGGCTTTGATGGGCCGGTAACGTGTCTGAAACGCTATCGGCGATGATCGTTGTGGGCCTCAGACCCTAACTCCCATAGTCTGGCCATCTGCCCTGGAGAGGGCATGCTGTTCGGGGGTAGGAAGTCCCGGCGGCAGGAGGTTAGTTGATGTTGCAGATTTCCGATAGCGCCAAGACGTTACTCAAGAGCTCCCTGGACAACGAGACGAGCAAGCCCGGAGAAGTGTACCGGCTGGTAATCGTTGAGGACCGGCTGGGGTTGAGCCTGGGCCAGCCAGAGGAGGGCGACGTGCTCTACGAGCAGGACGGGGCCGCGGTCCTGGCCACGCCGCCGGAAGTGGCGAACGAGCTCGACAGCACGATCGACATTGACGTGACGAACGAGGGGCCGAGGCTGGTGTTGGTCGCCTAGCGAACACGGTCGCTTTGGTCCTGGTTCAGGGGTGGATGAAAAATGGCGCCGTTGACACCCTCACCCTAGGTGTAGTTCCCAGCAGCGTTGTTTACAAGGCGAGAGGCCGGCGGCTGGTTGCCGATGGCTGTGTGCGGCCTGGCGTAATTGTAGTCCTGGACGAATGTCCTAAGGGCAGCGATCCGTTCGGCATTGGCGAGATAGACGCGCCGGTAGGCCCATTCTCTCTGCAGCGTCTTGTTGAAGGCCTCTGCCTTGCCGTTGGTCTGGGGCCGGAAAGGGCGGGTGCGGTGCAGCTGCAGGCCCAAGGCCGAGGCCGCGCCTATGAAGGCCAGGGAGCGGTAGCAGCCGCCGTTGTCGGTCAGCACCCGCTCTACGGTGATACCAGCTCGGGCGAAGGCCAGCTCGGGCGAAGGCCAGCGCGGCCCGCACCAGGAAGTCGGCAGCGGTCGGCCCTTCTCGTCCGCCAGCGCCTCCACGTAGACGTAACGGCTGTGGTCATCGATAGCGATGTGCATGTAGTCACTGCCCACGCCCGGACCCTTGCGTGCTGCCTTGGTCTCC
>WHTK01000070.1 GCA_009377745.1 Dehalococcoidia bacterium | reverse complement strand
CCATCAGCGGGGTGGAGCCTCACAATGCCGGCCGTGCCCAAAGCCAGCGACGCGCCAAGCGCGCATCGGTCTCAGGCTCTGCCCGCCCGAGCACGAATCCTCGTGGCCGCAAACGGTCTGTTCTACCGGCATGGCATCCGGGCCGTGGGGGTCAACGCCGTCATCGCGGCCGCCGACGTCGCGAAGGCGACCTTCTATCAGCACTTTCCAGCGAAGGACGACCTGATGGTGGCCTGGCTCCAGGGGGGCGACGCGCGCTGGTTCGACCGGCTCCGGGAGATCGCAGAACGGGAGGCGCGAGCGCCGCACGAGCTGGTGCCCGCGTTCTTCGAGGCCCTGGCCGCGTGGGTGGCGACCGACGAGTTTCGCGGGTGCGGGTTCATCAACTCGGCGGTTGAACTCCCAGCCACACATCCTGCCCGCTCCGTCATCGAGGAGCACAGCCACGAGATTGAGACCTACTTCCGGGATGCGCTGCGGCGAGCGGGGTTCCCCGACGCCGACGCCATCGCCGAGGAGGCGTATGTGCTCATGGTTGGTGCCATCGTCGCGGCGATGACGCGCCGGACCGCCGATCCCGCACGACGCGCGACCGCCAGCGTCCGCCGACTCCTTAACAACGCATCCGAAGCGGGGTAGCTACGCTCGTCCTTCATGGAGCCGAGGGCAAGCGAGGCGGGCCCCGGCGGCGACATCGCGCCGCGGCTGGTCGGCGGCCGTCAGCTCCGGGACATGCGAGAGGCCGCGCTTCCGTTTGGAAGTCGCGGCCTCGTCCTGTGCTCTGCGCGTGTCTCACCTGTGGTGAGCTACGTCAGATCGGTGCTCCGGACGTCGGGCCGCCGTATACAACAGCAGCAGCCCATGGCGGCCGCGCTGGGCACCTCCATGCGAAGCCCGCTGCGTGCAGCTTGCCGACGTCGAGCCGAGTCATGGGCGGAACGCCAGCAGCGCTGTCAACCCCGCCCGATCCGTTATGGATGCTCCAACGACTGCGTCGCGGCTAATTGCTCAGTGAGTTTGTCAGTCTCCAGTGATGGAAGAGGCGATCACCATGAGTGGCAGGGAGCACCGACGGGCGTGGATCCTGACGAAGCTGTTCGTGGCGAGATCACCGTCGCTGAGCCGGCTGACGCTCGCGTCGAGCTCCAGACTGCGCCTCCAAGGGCGAATAGTTCTGTGGGACGGCCAGCACGAGCTCCAGAGGGTGGCAACACTGCTCGATCCGGTCTAGGCTCGTGCCCTCCGGCGCCGGACGCCGTGACCTCGGCAGCTGGCCGTGCCAGCGCGGCCTATCGACCGGCCGCTGTTTCCCCCGGCGGCACGGTCCCGTCACCCGACGGGGACCAGCACCGACAGAATCACCAAACGGATCAGCTGACAGGCTCACTGAGCCGTGCCAGGGCGACGGTCTACTCCGGGGCTAGAACGGCATCGTCCGGTGTCCACTCATGATCGCGGCCGCACTCGGGACACGCGATCAGCAGCCGGCTGTCGTCGCCCATCTCGTTGCGGTTCACGATGTTCACCCCGGTCGGTACCAGGTTGCCGGTCGTCGGGCAGCTGATCAGAACTGGTGGCATCTGGGGTCCCCTGTTGAGGGTGTGAGCTTCAATTGTCAGGCCGTGAGGCGAGGCACGCGGTGCTGGGCGCCGCACCGGTCGCGCTCGTGACTGCCTAGGGCGGCGTCCCCAGCCGATCCACTCATGCGGATCAACTCCGGTTTGATTGATGAAGCTGGAAGGTCGCAGGGCTCGCGCAGATCGGAGCGCCGAGGGAGTCAACCCCCTCTGTGCTGGCTGGCTCCGACCGCCGATGACAGTCTAGCGCTTGGTCGACTGGGTTGTTAGCCGAGACGACAACCGCGAAATGACATCGGTCCGACGTCAGCCTTGACAATCCTGCTAGGTTGCGACCAAAGCGACACCCGCTCGCGACCTCCATTTGTGTGCCCGGGCGGCCGCGTCGCGCGAGGGATCGGTCTCGAGACGTCGTGGACGGCCGAGGCGTGTCCGCTCACGCCAGCCAGACGCCGAGGCCACCGGACGATGTGGATGTGGGCCGCTGATCTGAGTCTCGCGTAAGAAAGCAATGAGGCCACAGCTCTCGGGCCTGAGCTGCGGCCCCACGGGCCCAAATCAGACCCGTCACCCCACGATCTCAAGCCCACGGCGGCACTGATAGCCGCGAGCTGTTCGCGTGTTGGCCTACGTGAGAGGAGGAAAGCTAGTGGTGGTGATGGGAAATGGCTCAAAGGAGCGACCCGGGGAGCAGCCCCGTGCGATTCGTGATTAGCCGGCTGCTGTCGCTCCTGGCAATCATCTTGGCGCTGGTCGTCGTGGGCATTGCCATCCTTGCAGCCGCGGCTGCCTCGCCTGCCGGTCGGATGGCCTGAGGATTGCGCTTACGCAGTTGTCTTGCACAGACCTCTTCGGCGCCGCTGGAACCATCGGCGGTGCACAGCGCACAATGGCGTCCTCAGGCAGGCCGCTTTCGCAGGCCTGATTCGCTCAGGCGCGTGCAGACTATCATCGGTTGGGTGGAGCGATCAGAACGCTACCGGGGAAATACAACGCTTGCCTGACGCCTCAAAGATGGCGAGTGCGAACCAGGACCTCCACTCCCGGACCACCGGGCGCGCATGCGCGCCAGCCAGTCAACCCGGGTCGACGGCCGTAGACTACGATCGTCCTCTCGTCTCGTCGATCGCTCGGCTGCAGGCCGCCTTCCACATGCCAGCCCGAGGACGAGGTGGAATCGACCGCGGCAGATGGCGCCTCCAGGCGGGATGCGCCGGCAGCGCGGAGGCGTCTGCCCTCGGCTTGGCAGGCAGGGTAGCTGGAGCGATCTCCTGTCAGGGTGTCAGGCGGTAGGTGCGGCTCGACCGGTGGCTCGTCATTGATCTCGACTGCCCACAGCACGCGCTCGATCCCGGCCAGATCGACAGGTTCAAGTATCTCCTGGTGGCGACAGAACTCGGCCCAGGCCGACTCCGGCGTTGAGGAAAAGTACTGAGCCGGCCCCTCCTCAGCAGCGTGCCAGCGGGCCGGCGGCTGGACGTCGCTTTCCCAGAGGAAGGGGACGTCGAGGTCGGTATTGCGGAAGACGATCACGCCAGCAGAGTGACTGCCAGCCGCGCCGTCGCCTGTGGGCCGTCATCGTCGGGCTCCCAACCGCCCCGCAGCAACTCGCCGGGCGCCCGCTCATCGAGGGCACGCCGTGGGCGATCGAACCAGCGGCGGATGCCGAATTCGTTGAAGCTGCCGCGCAGGATGGCAGTCAGCAGGGTCAGGAAATGGAGGCGCTGGGCAACAGGGTCCGGAGGCATCCGCTCGCCAGCGGCGTAGCGTCGCAGCGAGGGCTCCGAGGCCCCGGACAACTCGGCCAGTCGCGGGTAGCCGAAGATCGCGGCCAGGCGACGCGCCTCCTGTTCAGGCAGCGGCGAGGCTTCGAGTGCCTCGAGCAGACGGTGGGGATCGATCTGCTCACCGGCCGCGATGTGCTCGGCGATGCCGACCCGGCCGCCGGCCGCCGCCAACCGGCGGAGCGTGTCTGGCCCGATCGGTGTCCCCGGTTGATGGGCCAGCAAGCCCATCAGGTCCGCCAAGCGCATAGCGACCACCGCGGCGCGCGGAGCGTCAAGTTGCTCGATGGCGGAAGCTGGTTGGATAACTGCCATGGCCCAGATCCTATCCGCACCGCGTCTGTTGTGTCAAGCTGCGGTGATCATCCGGTGTGGTCGAGGCAATTCAACCAGCGCGTCAGGAAGTATTTCTTGGGGCATTCCCCTTGGTGTTCCTGTGGACGCGGGTCGATCCGGCCATCGA
>WHTK01000069.1 GCA_009377745.1 Dehalococcoidia bacterium | reverse complement strand
CCCCTGCTCACCCTGGATGCCCTGAACGTTCCACGTCAGCGCCGATTCGTTCGACCCGCAGGCGCTGGCGTCGTCGACGATGCGCATGCTTCCCTCTCCCAGGCCGAGGAGGAGGCCGTCGCTGACGCAGGCGTGGATCTCGTCCCCGTTGCCCTCCTGGGCGAAGCCAATCGTTGCGCCGGCCACCGCGGCCGCGACGCCTGCCATGACCAGGATCTGGACTAACCAGCGCTTGCCTGTCTGTATGATCATCTCCGTGCTCCTTCTCGCATTCACTCGTACTCAGTGCGACCTTCAAACTTAGTTGAGTTCGGCCCTGACCGTGTCTTTGGCGGCTTGCGCACGGCCCGTGCCCAAGAGACCACCATCCTCGGGCCGGTTGACGCCCCAGTTCCAAGACAGCACGTCGATTTCGTTCGGGTGCTTGTCGTCGACGCTCTCGCCCTCGATGCCATCGACTTTGAGAAAATAGTCCGCCATTAGGAAATTGCCTCCGTCATCAACTTGAACACGATCGTTGCGGTGCCGTCGCCGCCGAATTCGTGATGGCTCTGGCGCACGAAGTACGTGCCACGTGCTCCTGCATAGCGGGCTGTACCGCCAATAATCGCGAACTCATCCTCGCTCTCGATGCCCGGCTTCGTCGTCCCGGTGCCCATGATGGATCCATCCGGCAGGTTGAAGGTGTATTGCTCTAGGCTGGTGAGCGCACCAACGGCTCCCGATTGGTGCAGGCTGTAGTACGTGGCGAAGAATTCGCCGACCTGCCCGCGTTCTGGCCCACCGTGCAGCTTGCCGGAGACGAGCATCCTGTCGCCGCGCGAGGGAAGCTGACCCTTCACGAGGCTGTGAGAGTAGATGTGCCAACCACGGCCCTGCAGGACACCATCGTCTCGCCGCTTCCTTCTTTGCTACGCGCGGCCTCTAGACCCTGGCTGCCGGCGATGCCCACTCCCGCGGCGCCCGCGAGGAGAAGGAGAAACCGCTTAAGTGCTGTCCTACGCGTTTCTAACATCTATTCCTTACCCTTGACTGCTGCGTCGGTGTCCAGGTCTACACTTCGCAGGGATTGCCGGAGGGATGAACGCTCGTCCCCTCGAAGTTCGCCTGCGCTTCAGCGATAATCACGTCGGTCAACAGCGTGTCCAGGAAGACGGCTCGCTGGGTGACCGAATTGTCAGTGGTGACCGTGTCATTGAGGTTCAGAGTCCCGATTATTAGCGGGATGCTGATAGGATCGGCTCCGACCTCGATCGGCACGCCATTGATGGACAGGCCCGCGATCGACGACGAGCCCGACAAGTGAGGACTTAGGCCAACAGCATCTGACTCGCATTCCGCCAGAGCCCGGGAATGAATGACGTCTATCTCAATCTGGAGGCCGACTGTTGAAATGGTGACTGAGGCGACAGTCGCCTCGGCCCTGCCTTCGTCACCTGCTGCTGGAAGGGCTGACTCTAGCTGGTTAGGTGTCTGATCGGTCAGGGCGTCGAGAGCATTGGCCTTGATGCTGAGCAGACCGGCCGAAAGATTGACTGCTGCCAGGGCCTTGTGATCATCCTCGCATGGCACGTCAGGATCGTTCGCGATAACCGGCTCGTTACTGAGCAAGTGCAAGACGCTAGCGCGGCAGGAAAAGATGCCATTTCGATCATCGTCGATGATTGTGCCTGTGCCTGTGTCATCAGTGAACGCAACGTCGATAGCGCCGGGGACGTTCGACAGCTTAACGAAGAACTGCTCGTCCGACTCGTCCAAGGTGTCGCCCTTCACGAGTACGGTTAGGTTTTGAGCCGTCTCGTCCGGGTCGAATTGGATCTGGCCCTCACCATGCGCGTAATCATCCGGTTGCTCCGCCGTATCGTCGGCGGTGACAAAGTCGATTAATACAGGCACAGTGCTGGGCTCCAGGAGCGAAACGGTGAACTCGGCCGGCGTTGTACCTGAGTTGCCCTCTGTAACAGTCACGTCGTTGATGCTTGCCTGGAGAGGCAGCCAGGTCTTCGCCGCCGTGTCCTCCAGAGGGCTGGCCACCATTGGTTGGACTGAAACGGTAGCCGAGATCGTATCCGCAGAGGCCTGCGTGTTCGTATAGGTGAACGTCGCCTCACCCGAGGTGTCCGTCATACCGATGCCGTTAGCTGGGCTGGGAGCACTCGGCTCGCCGTCTACAGAGCTCGGACCACCCGCAACGCTGAAGTTGACCGTAACTCCGCTCACCGGATTGCCGAAGTCGTCGAGCACCGTCGCCGTGACCACATGATCCTCGCCCACCGTGTTGGTGGCGTTGGAAGGCGTCAGTTCAACGGACGTGGCGCAGCCAATCATACTCTCCAGAGCAGCGTGGATCTGCTCTCTCAGGAGCTCTGTGCCAATCCCGCGGATGTCGTCCTCGGCCAGCGCGGTCGCACCGTGGATGAAGACGCCAAAGACAAACTGGCGGTCCTCCGGAAGGCAGTTCGCGTCCCGGAAAGCTAGCTGCGCCCACCCCGCGTCCGACCTGTGAATCACCGGCGCCGGGTAGCCGCCCGCCTTGATTGCCGACTCTCGCGCTGCCTTGAAGTCACCGAGAGCGCTTAGAGGCAATCCCAGAGACGAAGCTTCTTGGTCGATAATCGCCTCGATCCGCCCGCCGTCACTGACCATTAGCGCGTACGCGTCGCCACGGGTCGGCGGAGCCAGGAATCCGTTCGCGACGCCCTCATAGAGCTTGCCTGCGTCGACCAGCGTCAGCTCGTTCGGGTTTGTGACCGCCTCTGGACATCCTAGCGAATGATTCAGGCTAGTGTCGTTCATCCCCAAAGTGGCGCGGGTCGCATCTATGTTTGCGTCACCGAAGAAGTCGCGCATGGCCTGCGTCCAGCGGTTATCAGACGGCTGCATCATCGCCGTCAGCCCAACTTCGAGCGTATCCGTATCACTTGGATCACTTGGCCCCGTGTCCGTACAGCCATTAGTTTGGTCCGTGAACCAAGGAATCTGCGTACTGAGCGTAACCGATTGGCCGTTGATTATCGCGCCGTCCTCGACCTGCTTCATGGCGTGGAAATGGATCAGCGCCTTGATGGTGCTGGCCGGCTCGAAGACGAAGTTCTCGTTATGAGCCGCCAGCACGGCGCCATTCACCTCCTTGAGGTAGAAGCCAACCGTGCCGCCGGTTGCCTCATCCTCCAGGAGCTGCAGTACCCGGTCGGTCGGGTCGTCTGCCGAGGCGGCCCGCGGTTCCATTGACGCCGCGAGAAGGACGATGGTCGATAGGAAAACGGCCCGGAATCTCGGCCTCATCCAGGCGCGGCGGAATATGGTGACTGGGAAGGCCAGTGATGAAAACATCGAGCTCCTTAATGCGCGCTAATACCTTCGCCCCGCTCAGCGGACGACAGGCTCCCGGCGAGACTGTGCGTCCCGCAATCTGAGTGGACACTCATTGAATTTCGGCGTCGACCGCGTCGGGGGCAAGCTTGGCGCTGTCGACCGCGTTGTCGGCGATTTGCGGGTTCGGGTAGTTGCTGGTCAGATCACCACCGGCAGGGCTGTCTGCCGGACCCTGCCGGCCAGGATTGCCCTGAGGCCCGGGTGCGCCGGGAATGCCCTGCTGGTTCTAGCTCAGTGGCGATTCGTTGGCGTTGCACTCCGAAGGGCTCTCGACGACGCGGAGGCTTCCCTCACCTAGGCCAAGGACGCCGCCGCCGCTGACGCAGGCGTGGATCTCGTCGCCGTTGCCTTCTTGGGCGAAGGTAATCGTCGCGCCCGCCGTCGCCGCGACGCCTGCTGTGACCAGTATCTGCACTAACCAGCGCTTGCCTGTTTGGGTGGTCATCTACGTGCTCCTTCTTGCACTCAATGCGGGCCTTCAAACTCAGTTGAGTTCGTCGCCGACCGCGTCCTTGGCGGCTGGCGCCAGCATCGAGGGCAATCTTGTCGCCGACGGCCGGCTCGAGGCCCAGCGGTCATCGGCGAGCTGCCCTTCGATGCTGGCGCTCAGTACAAA
>WHTK01000001.1 GCA_009377745.1 Dehalococcoidia bacterium | reverse complement strand
GGCCACGGCGACGACGGCGCGCTTCTTGCCACTCTTGCCACCGGTTTCAGCGCGCATCAGACCCCAACGTCTTAGGTCAGTATCAGCGCCTCGAAAGCCGAGCATGTACTGTGCTCCGTTGACCAGCAGCTGGCGCAGGTAGGCGTTGCCCGTCTTGGAGATCCGAAGCTGGGGCGAATACTCCCCTGACTCTCTCTGCCGTGGAACCAAACCCAGATAAGGACCAACCTGGCGGCTCTTGTGAAAGCGCGATGGGTCTCCTATAGAGAGAACGAAAGTCAGTGAAATCAGGGGACCAACGCCGGGCACCTGCTGTAGGAACTGTGCTTCGGGGTAGCGCTCTCGGATCAGCCCTTCGATCCTCTTGTCCATGCCGTCGATGCGTGCGGTGAGGTCGGCGATGGTCTCCAGAAGTGGTGCGAGTGCTGCCGCTAGCGCCTCGGGGATCGCCCCGGCCACCTTCTTGTGGAACATGTAGGCGTCGCAGGTAGGAAGCCTTGCTCCGGACGACTTCACGGCCCCTCTGACGTGGTTGATCAGTCGCGTGCGGGCCACGACAAGGGCGTAGCGAGCCCGAATCACCGCCAGATCCGCCTGCGCTCGCTCGGAGGCGTGAGTTATCGGGCTGAGTAGCGCCGGGTCGATCCGTCCCAGCCGCGCCAGGGTCTCTGCGTCTGATCGATCGTTCTTGCGGGTGCTATCAGCGATGAGTCGGACTCGCCTTGGGTTGGCGACAATGACTTCGTGTCCGCAGTCTGTAAGAAGCCGACTGACCCAGGGAGAATGCGTTCCGACTTCAAGCACGAGCCGGCACGTCGTCAGGCTGCCGAAGCGCTGGCTCAAAGCCGAAACGGTTGTGCGGACGCGCCCCTCTTCGATGATCTCGCCCGACCCGTCAAGGAAACAGAAACTGCTGTACTTGTCCGAGAGGTCGAGTCCGACCGTCATTCCCTTCAAGGAAGTCTCCGAGCTCCTCGTCCTGCTTGTGGTACCGTTTGTCACGCCGGTCATCCCTTTCTGCGCTCAAAGCGCTGCTTTTGGGACACCTTATATGTGAGCCCGTCGGGTGACCGGCCTTCTCATCCCATCTGATCGTGTGGCATGCTCGCCCTTCGCCCGGTCCCCTAACGGCCGTCCATGGCAGGAGTGTGCGGGCATCCAAGAAATTCTTGGCCGCACCTACTGACCTCCCTGAACCTATGAAGCGTCAGATAGTACGCCGCTGGAGAGCCAGACCGAGCCGGTAACATTCGCTTAACACGCCCGACTTTTGTTCGTTACTCAGCCGTCATCTCGTTGTAATAGGACCTGTTTATCTTCCTTCATGACGACTCGCCAAAGTTCTGGAGGTTCGCTTGAAGGAAGTCATCGCAATCATCCGCCCCGAGAAGTGGTTGGCCACCCGCGGAGCCATCGGGAAGATCGGGGCGGAGGACATTCGCCAGCACCGCGTTACCGGGCGCGGCAAGCAGCGCGGGCTGCGTTATCTTCGCCGCGCCAACGACCCTAGCTCGGGCGAAATGCCTTACTTGCCTAAACGCTTGGTCGTCTGTGTCGTCACGGATGAGAAGGTGGCGGCCGTCGTAGCCGCAATCATGATCGTCAACCAGACAGGCAACGTCGGCGACGGAAAAGTCTTCGTCCGCTCCGTCGAGGTTATCGATCTTGCGGCGTCTGAAGCCACCGTGGCCGAGCCGGCAGCGGTCGGTTAGGAGACGCGAATGACGACGCCAGCCACTAACTCAGTCGAACAACTGAAGGCCGAGAAAGACGGGCTCGACATCCTGGATGAGATCGAGGAACTGGCCCGCCAGCACGACGGTTGGGAGAGCATCGACGCGGACACTCGCGAGCGCCTCAAGTGGATCGGCACCTTCTATCGCAAGCCGACGCCCGGCGAGTTCATGATGCGAATCCGCATAACGGCAGGACAGGCCACGTCAAAGCAGCTGCGGGCGCTGGCTACCATCGCCAGCCGCCAGGGGAACGGCATCCTCGACATTACGACCCGTCAGCAGATCGAACTCCGCGCGGTCAAGATACGCGACGTGCCGGACATCCTGGAGTCAATCCGCGATCTTGACCTGACGACGCTGCAGACTGGCATCGACAATGTACGCAACGTCAATAACTGCGCCCTCGCTGGTCTAACCCCCAATGAGCTGTTCGATGCGTCGCCATACGGCTTCGAGCTGACCAGCATCTTTGTTGGCAACCCCGCCTTCACCAACCTCGGGCGCAAATTCAATGTCACCATGACCGGCTGCAGGGAGAACTGCACACACACGGAAACTCAGGACCTCGGCATGACGCCGGCGATTCGTCGAGCCGACAGCCGAGCCGGCTTCAACGTTGCTGTCGGTGGCAAGATGGGTTCCGGCGGCATGACCGTGGCGCAGAAGCTGGATGCCTTCGTCGAAAAAAGCGGCAGCCGTCTTGAGGATCTCGTTCGCCCGGCGCAGCTCGCGGTTCTCGCGTTCCAACTCGCTAAGCCGCTTCCGCTCGTCCGTCGTCAGGCCCGGCCTGCTGCCGGCATCGACCTCAGCCCGTCTCACCCACTTGCGCAGCGTCTCCGGCGTCATGCCGCACTTGCTGGCGATCGACTCGATCGCCGCCCACTGCGAGGCGTGCTCGCCCGCGTGCTCCAGCACCAGGCGAACCGCCCGCTCCCTGACCTCTACTGGATACCTCGGTCTCTGTGTCATGCTCCAATCCTCTCACAGCTTGGAGCCTCCACTTTTCCCGGGGCGATTCAACTTCTTCGCAAACGGGCGGACAGGATCGATTGACCCAAAACACAGACCGGTGCAGCCATTCGTTATCGGGCCAGAGCTCAGGAGGGCGTTTCAAAGACATAACGGTTGAAGAGGCTTCAGCAGTCGACTACAGTGGGAATGCTATGAACAAAGCGCCGCAATTTTCGCTGCCATTGTCCTTGCAGGCGGAAAGAGCAGGCGCCTAGGGCGCGACAAGGCTAGTGAAGCGCTGCTCGGCATCGCGCTTTGGGACCGGGTGATCAGTCGCTTTGCCGGAGTAGTGGATGAGTACATAGTTGTACGGGCTCGCGGCCAGGTGCTGCCTGCAGTGAGCAGACACGACCTGACTATCGTCGACGATCTGTATCCTGAGACAGGCCCGCTCGGTGGCATGTATACGGGCCTCGCTACAGCGCGATCCCCTCAAGGGTTCGTTGTAGCTTGCGACATGCCTCTGCTACAACGCCCCCTTATTACTGAACTGCTGCGCCTAGCCCCAGAGTATGACCTCGTCGTCCCGGTTAGCGAAGAGTTCACGCAACCTCTTTGCGCCGTCTACTCGAAGGCCTGTCTTGAACCGATGCGCCGCCAACTAGAATCCGGCGCTCTCAAGGTCACCGGCTTCTTCCAGTATTTGATGCCGCGATATGTCCTTCCTGACGAGTGGAGGACTTTCGACCCGGATGGCTTGTCCTTCCAAAACCTCAACTGCGAAGAAGACCTCGAACGAGTTAAAGGTCTGCTCGTCAACGAAGCGGTACGCTAACACGAGACCGTAGAGGAAACTTCGCCACCAATCTCCGAAAGCCCATTTACAGTCTCGATCTCCTAAAGCCCTTCTAATCCTAGGGGGCCAAGCAAGGTTACCGAGACTTACAACCGCTGGCAAATAGGACACTGTGTATTTGAGTTTGAAAACTAACGTCCTGGCGTCGGCCGCGGGCACGCTGAGACTAGGCGCGTCTGGTTAGCTGCGTTGGCAAAATTGGCCCTCGCTGTCCCCTTGGTCTCGAAGCGATCCCAACTGAAGACCGCGTCCTCCACGTCGAAGAGGCGGCTATTTTCCGGTGCCTTGTTGTGCCACCTTGACTGGCTTGCATATGGCCGGGCTCAGGCGTCGTTAGGTACCCATAGGAGTATTTGTGAATCGCTAAGTAGGTGACTTGGGAGAGCCCGGGATCCAAGTGCACGGCGACTCTATCGTGGTACGCCTTCAGGACGCCGCCGCGCTTCGCCTGCTTGGAGGTGTCCGTGACCTCCGCTATCAGGCCGCTCTTATCGCCTGTTTTCGTTATCTTCTCCGCCACAAGCGGCGTTTGCCGCAGCGGCGAGGGCCGCCAGCGGCAAACGCCGTCCTTCCCGTCAACGCAAGCGCTCGTCTGCGGTTGATGGGACGCTGCTTGAGGTCTAGCGTCCAAGGCCCTTCTCAAGCTTCTCTGTAGCCTTCCCGAAGAAACCTTAGTCCGACATGACTTTGATGTTCGCCCCTGCTTCTGTATAGACCTCCTCCGGCATTTGGAACTCGGCCCCTTCCTTCTTCAGGCGCTCCTCGAAATGCTTGCGGACAAACAGATCTTCCAGGTGATAAGGGATCGCGCTGCCGCCATCACCGACCTCGGCGCCAACGCCTGCGACCATATCGCCCTCACTCCCGCCGCGGCTGCCGCCGGTGCCGAAGGAGCTGCCGCCGGTGAAGTTGAACAGGCGGAACGGCTCCTTGCTGCACGCGAAGTGCTGGTGGAACCAGGTCTCCCGGGGGTTGCCGGTCGGCGCGGCGCTGATCATGCCGCCTTTTCCGTAGTCCTGCCAGAGCACCAGATCGTCCTTGCCGTCCTTCCATGGGGTCAGGCCACCCTTATCGGCAGGCCAGGTGATGCTATAGCCCGCGCCCCGCATGCAAACCAGCACGGCGCCAGAGCCATGGTGATGCGCCTTGTTGTAGCGGCCAGCAGGGTACTCTGCGATGAAGCCGCCCAGCATCGTATTACCCACCATCTGTGGGTAGACCCAGCGATAGCCGGGAGCACGGTTATTGTCTAGTGGAAGGTAGCAGTTCTGGGCATCGGGGAATAAGTTGGTCGTAAGTTGCGCCCGGCCCTGGACCGGGTGCGCCTCGTACTCTTCAGCTGGCTTCCAGTAATCCTCGAGGTTGCCCCCAAAGCGCTCCTCAAAGTCGTAAGGATTGGCGAAAATGTAAGACTTGCTTTGGAACATATTGATCATTAATGGCGCCATATTCACACCAAGGAGGATCGCTGGCGAGGACGACGCGTTGACAACTCGGAAGTTGGCGTTAATGGGCACGGAAAACACGCTCCATGGCTGCCATTCGAATGAGGTCTTGGTCCCACCGCTGTTCTTCCAAACCTCCGTAGTCCCGCGACCCTCGAGGACGATAAAGCGCTCCTCGTAGAAGTGCTTGATGTCCTTTGACGCGCTGCGGCTGGGTATCTCCCAGCAGTACATGCCGGTGTCATTGTTCGTTCCAAAGAGCTGGATGTAGGTGGCGAGGCCGCCGTAGCGCTGCCATTGCGCGCGCGGCAGGTCGCGCGAGTCCTTCATGCCGATGCCTTTGAAGACGGGCAAACCCTCTTCCTTCTGGAAGATCTCCCAGGGTGACGCGGGCCTCCGGTAGTGCAAATAGCCGGCTTTTTGATCGCCGCTGGGCTCTACGTATTTCGGAGCAGTCACAGTTTGTCCTCCTAAAGCTAACTCTGCTTCTGTCGTGCTCGCATGCTGTTGTCGCGGGGATTGATCCACAAGCGTTCTAAGGCTTCCTCGATACCGGACGCCACCATCGCTGAAGCGTCATCGTTAACCGCTGCCAGTTTCTACTTGCCCTAGATTGCGCCCTTCTCCCTGTTGGGCATGCCGGCATCGAGCCACTGCAGGTGGCCGCCGGAGATCGGCCGGCCCCCTGGTATCGATGCGCCCTCGGGCTCGCCGTGGTTTATGTTGTGCAACCAGGGCCAGACGAAGTTGAATGTCGTGTACTGGTGCCAACTCGGGATCGCGGGCATGAACTCGGCCGCGATCCTCTGGAAGTCCTTCAGATACTCGATTCGTTTCCGGGGGTCCATCTCCCGCCGCTGCGCCTCAGCGACGGCGTCGATCCGCGGATCCGGGTAAGCTTGCGGACCGCCTGACGTATTGCCCTTGCTGTGGTAGTCGGCATAGATGATATAGTCTGCGTCCTCGTTTACGCCGGTTTCGGTCAGGGCGTCGCAGTTCCCCTCGACGCGGCATTCGCGGTACGCCACTTGATTCGGGTAACGGATAATCTTTGGATTGAAGACGCCAGAACGACCGAGGCTGTCGATCGCCAGGCCCGATCTGTCCTGTGCTGTCTGCGATGCAGTTGCATCGACTGCGTAGTCAATGTCGATCGGATTCGTAAACCCCGCTGCGGCCGTCAGCTTTTTCGCTTCCGCGATATCGAAGAGGTAGTTTGCCGAAAGCTTCCCCAGCTCGCCCTCCTTGTCCGGATCCAGCCAGTAGCTGGGGTCACGCGCCAGGTGCGTCATGGGAACCAATTCGACTGGGATTCCGGCCGAGTCGAACTGCTGCTTGTTGGCGAGGAACTCGCCGATGGAGCGGAAGTCGATAGCCCGGCGGATGGCTATGCGCACTCGCGGGTCCTTCGACGGCACGCTCGCGGGATTAGCCCGCCCGAACCGAAGGAGGGTTCTATAATTGTCCGGGATCTCCACAGCGACGATGGTGGTCTGTGGAGCGTCCTTGGCTAGCTGCAGGACGTCTTTGGCGTTCGGCGTAAAGCTCTGGATATTACCTCTGAGGAACTGAGCAACTCGAGTCGCGTACTCGGGGATGATGGGTGCGTGCCAGCGCTCAATGAAGGGATCGCCTCCCCAGTAGTCCTTATGCTTGCGGTACTCCATCGTGATTGACGGCTGGTGCTTGTCGAGAATCTTGTAGCCAGTTCCAATTGCGACAGAGCGGGCAAGGTTATCATCTGCGTTCAATTCCTTGGGCGCGATGGGAAACCCGTATCTCTCCGACCAAATACGGCTGGAGAGAGGTGCGTAGGGCTCTTTCATCTTCTAGACCATATGGGTGGCGTCTGGGTATTCGAATTTGTCTACGGTTGACGCCAAAGCGACACGCTGATTGCCGACTTTAAGGAATTTCTCCTGGCTTGTCTTCCAATCCTCCATGTCCATGACGCGGCCGTTGACAGGCGGGATGGGGTGCCACTTTACGCCCTGCCGCAAGGTGAAGGTCGCGGTCAGACCGTCGGGCGAGAACTCGAACGCTTGCGCCAGGACTGGCACCGGGTCGCCGGCTTGCAAGGACCCGGGATCGATGCCGGGGCCGCGCTTCTTGGCCATCAAGTATTCATAAACATGGGCAGAGAAGGGCATGACCGACGGAGCCTGAGACAAGGTGTCATAGTTCCCAGATTGGTCTCGGTCCATGACTCCGCGAAATATGCCGCCGCGGGTGGCAGCCTTCGTCTCATCCGCCAACCTCCAGTTGTTTGCGGCGTTCCATACCGTGCCGGGCTTACGAGCGCTAGCGGCATCGTCGAACTTGAACGCTGCGTTATCTTCTCCACCACAAGCAACCAGACTAAGAGTCAAGCCGCTTGCCGCAAGGCCGGCCCCTGCTGACAGCACGCGGCGTCTTGTAAGCCGCCTCTTCGCGACGTTAGTCCAGTACGTTCCGAAGTCACTCATGGCGATATCCCCTCCATTCGCGCTTGTAGTCATCTTCATCTGGCTCATACAGGTTGCCTCCCACCCTGGCTAGCTCTGCCCGCTCTCCTGATAGCCCTGAAATGCGGGGTCACCGCTCAGGGAAGAGGCAACGAGCGATGCTTCGCCCATCGTGGGAAGAATCCTGCTCTTACCCTCGAATAGAATTTCGTACTGGCTTTGGAAGACTTCTGGTCTCTCGGCAGCAGGCATCAGGATCTCGTAGACTTCCGCCTTCCCCAATGGGCCTTCAAAAACAGTGAGTAGTTGCCGTTCTTCCATCTGTTTCCATCACCTCCCATCGCCCAAGCCAATCTTGATGTTGATAACCTTGTTGAGCTCCTGGACAGCTTCGAGAATGTTCTCGCAGCCGACAAGATCGTGGGCATTGAACACGAGCTCGCGGATGTGTTCGAGCTGGGCTATAATCCCGCGGTCCGACCCGGCCTGTACCGCCAAACGGACATCTGCGTCCGCGTGCCGATAAACGTCATCCATCTCGGCTTCGCGGAAGAAGAACTGCGCGCCTTCCGTCTGGTTGAGGCGGTCCACCAGTGAAATGAGCGTAGCAACTGATAGATCATCAGCCCAAACCACACGGTCAACATCTCGGTCACTACCGCCTGTTATCTCCATCGCTGTCCTTCAGACGGCCAAGCACTCATAGCCTTGGGCGCCGCAAAGAAGCTTCGAGCTGCTTCGACCCAACTCTCTTGCCTGGGAAGCACGATGCCGGCTGCCGTGTAGCGAAAGACCGAGGGATCTCCGGTGCCAGGCGGTGCAACATTCTCGTCGCGCAGCTTTCTTGCCGCTCTTAGGAGAATGCGGCGGGCGGCGATGACGCCGCTGTCCGATGTTCCCAGATGCTCCAGCGTGCGATTGAGGATAGGGCCAAGGTTGTCCGTCTTCATGGTCTCGGTCATCGCCTGGTCCTGAGTGCCGATGCCAACGATGCCTGTGAAGGACTGAGTACGCTGCAGCTCACGGTCGATCATGTAGTCGTTTTCTTCATTCCTGATCCCATGGAAAGCGCCCCCGGGCTGCGTTGTCGGAGGCAGGTATTCCTCGTTACCTAGATCGACGCCCCCTACCTGGTGACATTGCGCCCTTTCTTCGGGGGTGAGCGGCCGCTCGGGATTGAAGTAGATGTTCCAGCGCATCAGCGTGAAATCGTCCATTGGCTCCCAGGCGGTTAGCCGCGTCGCCGGGCCGATGCCGCCGGGAGGAGCAGTCCAGAACGGGAGCATGAAGATATTGATCCGCCAGTAGTAACGATCCTCGGGGGCGTTGCGTTGAGCGGCGATCAGAACGCCGGCGGGGATTTCCATTAGCTCAAACCTCGGCGCCGTGTCCTGTCGCGTCAAGTTCTGAGTGGCGGAGTTGGCATTACGAATCTGGCGTTGCCCGCCGCCCTCATTGTGGAGATAAGCCACGTGGCTGGAATCGATGCCGCCCTCCAGACTTTGCATCCAGTTGTTCTGGATGACCCGTTTTGAGACTTCGACATGGTCGTCCGGCACAAGGTTCCAAGGGTATTCCGGGAATGGAGGCTTAAGCGCCAGCGGTCCCATATAAGTCCAGACCATGCCTGCCCGTTCGACGCAGGGGTAAGCGATATGCCGGAACTTGTCCTTGAAGCGGCTCTCCTCCGGCTCGTTCGGCATGTCGAGGCATCGACCCTCAACGTCGTATTTCCAGCCGTGGTAGACGCAGCGCAGGCCGTCATCCTCGTTTCGACCAAAGAATAAGGAGGCGCCTCGGTGTGGACACCTGTCGGCTATTAATCCGACGCGTCCGCTCGTATCGCGGAAAGCGACGAGGTTTTCGCCAAGGAGCTTTACCCGGATAGGAGTGCAATCCGGAGCCGGCAGTTCCGACGACATCAGGGCCGGATTCCAATACCTACGTAGCAAATCACCCATAGGCGCACCCGGTCCTACACGGGTCAAAAGTTGGGTATCTTGGGCAGATAACATCGATAGTCTCCTTCGCTCGAATTCTTAATTGCACGGGGCCTGGCAATTGAAAGTTACATTACAAATCGCTTCTCCTCCTGTTATGACAGGTTACTGTTACTTAACATTGAAACTAGCCGTTGCGCCTAGGCATATTCGGATCAAGCCACTGCAGTTCACCGGTCTGATTGACGTTGTGTAACCACGGCCACTCAAAATTCCATGTAGAAAAGGGGTGGCTGCCCACGTTAACGCAGAACGTCGTGGCAATGTGCAGCTGGAGGTCTTTGATGATGGCAGCCCGTTTAAGTGGATCAATCGCACGACGCTGTGCATCTATGAGCTCATCTAGCTTGGCGTCGGGATAAACGTTGAGGCTGGAGCCGTGGTAGAAGCGGTAGAAGAGGTAGTCAACATCTGTACCGGCCGAAGGGTAGGGCATTCGAATCCCCTGAAATGAGCGCGAGTACACGCCATCAGCAAAGAATTCTGTCCGATTCACTTCCCTGGGGATGATTCGTATTAGGCCGAACCTGTTGTATTCATCTAACAAGAGCCCCATCTGGTCAACCTCGTTGCCAATTTGAATCAACATGCCCAGATCGATGCCGCTGGCATGGCCAGCCGCCGCCAGGAGCTTCTTCGACTCAACGGGGTCGTAGAGGTAGTTCTTGGATGCTTCACCGAGCTCGCCTTTGCGCGGGTCGAGCCAGAAGGCGGGATCCATTGGGACGTGAGTATTGAACCCGACCTCGGGCTCAATGCCGGCTGCCGTTAGAGCGCCCCGATTGCTCAGGAAATCTGCTATGCCGTCCCAGTTGACAGACTTTTGGATAGCGATCCGGACCCGTGAATCGCGCCAGGGAACGGTATTCTTGTCAATCTCGCCGAAGGCCATCGTCCGGATGCTGGTCGTGCTGATCTCGGCAGCCTCCAGTATCGCGTCACGGGCGTCGCCGTGCAGCTTGAGTACGTCGCGCGCATTGGGCGAAAAAGAGACGATGTTCTTGGCCACGAACTGGGCATATCTATTCGAGTACTCAGGGATGACTGGGTAGTGCCAGCGCTCGACGAAGGGTTTACCGGCCCAGTATGCGTCATGGCGACGGAATTCACTAGTACTGGAAGGCTGGATCTTGTCCAGGATTCGATAGTTTGTGCCGATGGGCCGCTGTGAGGCAAGGTCAGGATTTTCGACTAACTCCTTTGGCACTATCTTAAACATGAAGTCCTTGTCCATCATGCGACCCGGCAAGGGACCGTACGGCACTTTTAGCTTCATGACCATATGCCGCGCGTCCGGCCATTCCACTTTGTCGACCAGCTCAGTGATGTCCAGCCTGTTTGAGCCGACAGCCATGAAACGCTCCCAGGACGAACGCCAGTCCTGGAGACTCATCTCCCGTGCGTTCACCGGCGCAATCGGATGAAACTTCACACCCTCGCGCATGGTGAATGTGACCGAAAGGGCGTCATCGGAGATCTCCCAGTCGGCGGCAAGATTGCCTTGCGGAGTCAAGTACTCTGCCGTTCCTGGTGCAATCCCAGGACCTCTATTGCGACGCAAGAGGTACTCGTAGCTTCGATCATGGAAGCTTTCGGTGAATGAATCGGTGGCAATGAAAGGCTCAAAACTCTCATTGACGTCACGACTCTCGTGCCCTGGATAGACACCGCCCGGCACGGCTTGATCGGTTTCGTCTGCGAGATTCCAGTTATTGCGCGCGTACCAAATGGAGCCGGATCCGCGAACGTCGCCTGGCTTGAGCGCACCTTGCGGTGCGCTGCTGCCATTACTGCTGCATGCGAGCAGAATAACGCCACTGGCGCCGACCGCGGCGCCAGAAAGGAAGCGCCTTCTTGTGAGGTGGTGCCGGTAACTAGAAAGCCAGGAATTTTCCTTTGTTGACATTGAAAACTCGCCTCTCTCTAGCTATAGCCGAGGGAAATCATGCTTCGTGGCGTGGCATTCAAGAAATCAGTTTCGTTCATCCTCCAGGAACCAATCGGTCGGGACTTCGCGGCCGATGCCTTTGCTGAGTGCCGCCTCATAGACCTTTGCCGCCACCGCATGGAATTGGGCACCCTGAAGGTTTCCGCGCTCAGAGAAAGTTATCTGATCGTCTGAGGTTCGCCCTTTCACTTTTCCGGCCAAGAGATCGGCCAAGTAGATAGTCTTCCCAGGGATCCTTTCTTCATGCTCTCCTCCTGCTCCGGATGCATGGGAGCTAGGAACGGAATAAAAAATGCCTTCCTTCGCCGTGGCCCACTGGGGAAGGCCAAGGGGAGCCGGCGCGTTGCCGAAGCGCAAGGAAAAGTCCGTACGCTCCAAAGCAAGTTTGTCCGGGCCTCCACCGATAGTCGTCCAATGCTGGCCAGGCTCAAGCCAACGACCTATAATCGCGGCGTTGTTTTCCTCACCCTTAAAGCCACCATCGGTACAACCGGCAATGATGTCAGCGCCCTTGAACACCGCTTCTCCGCTGTCAACCGCCACGGCCTCGAGTTCGTACCTGTCACGAATTTCTTTTGCGAAGGCCTCGCGGTGATCACGAGTTGGGCTGAAGATTTGAACCTTACGGATGTTCTTGCGGAGGGCGAGCGTGCACGCAAGCTGGGTATGCGCCATCCCTCCAGAGCCAAGGATGCCTAGAACTGCGGCGTCTTTGCGAGCTACATAATCAGTCCCAAGCGCGCCGTCGGCACCGACACGGAAGCGCTGCAGCGCACTGTCATTGATTATTGCGACGATTTCGGCGTTTTCAACTTTGACGAGGAAGATAAGACCGCAGAACTTCCCTAGCTGAGTCGAGTATTTTTCGTGAGTGACGACGCCTTCGTACTCAGCTCTGTAGGAGATATCGCATTTGATACGGCTGGCAAAGTAGCCCGAAATAGCTGATCCGCCATCCATGCTAGACCACGCGAATCTGTTTTCGGGGTTACTCGTTGGAATTGACACACCAATTCTCGGACGGCACACGGCATCTCCGTGAAATAATTGAGTGTAAGACTCGCGCAACGCATCAAGTGTGACTTCGGCTGTTAGCACTGCCCGCACATCATCGTTATTTAGGAAGAGCACCGCTGAATTCCTTTCTTATCTTCTCTTATCTTCGATGATTCGCAAGGGCGCCTTGTCCACCATTTGATCATCGCCCACGGGCCAAACAATTCCGGACAAGGCGCCCTCTTCCATTGCGTGATTACTACGTGGATTCCTAACTGGCGCCCTTTTCCCGATTAGGCATGCTGGCATCGAGCCATTGTAGGTGCCCCCCCGAGATCGGCCGACCTTCTGGGATCTCATTTCCTGGGGGCTCGCCACGGTTTACGTTGTGAAGCCAGGGCCAGCGGAAGGACAATTCTGTGTATTGGTGAGCATAAGGGACCAACGGCATGAGTTCAGCTACGACCCTCTGGAACTCTTTTAGGTACTCGATTCGCTTCTGTGGATCCATCTCTCGTCGTTGCGCCACGGCGACTGCATCGATCCGTGGATCCGGGTAAGCTTGCTCGCCTGACTTGTTACCCTTGCTGTAATAATCGGCAGTGATCACATAGTCAGCTTCCACGTCATTGCCGCTTTCCACTAAGCCGTCGCAATGTCCAAGCGAACGGCAATCTCGGTGCGCAACTGTGTTGGCACTACGGACTACATTGACCTTGAAGGTGCCGGATGCGCCAAGGCTTGTGGTGATCAATTGCTCTACTTCAGGAATGACTCCGCCGGCAGGGAGTACATAATAATCAATGCCAATCTCGTTCGGAAAACCTGCCGCTGTAGTCAGTTTCTTAGCCTCCGCGACGTCAAATAGGTAATTGTCAGAGAGTTTCCCGAGCTCGCCCTTCTCCGGATCCAGCCAGTAGCTAGGATGGCGTGGCAGATGCGTCATTGGGACTATTTCGATCGGGATGCCTGCAGCTTCAAATTGTTGCTTGTTCGAAAGGAACTCGCCGATTCCTTTGAAGTCTATCGCGCGACGGATTGCTACGCGCACTCGTGGGTCTTTCCAAGGTAGGGTCTTCTGATTATCTCTGCCGAATCTAAGTCGCGTGATCGCGCCATCTGATATAGCGTTCGCCACGATCACGGTTTGCGGAGCATCTTTGGCTAATTGTAATACCTCACGCGCGGATGGAGTGAAGGATATGATGTTACCGTTAACGAACTGGGCATAGCGATTGGCGTACTCCGGTATGATGGGCGCATGCCAACGATCGATGAATGGGTCTCCACCCCAATAGTCCTTGTGCTTGCGGTATTCCATGGCAATTGAAGGTTGGTGCTTATCGAGGATCTTGTAGCCTGTGCCGATGGCGACGCCACCCACGAGATTCTGATCGGCGTTCAACTCCTTAGGAACGATTTGGAAGGCGTACCTCTCAGACCAGATAACGCCTAGAAGGGGCGCGTAGGGGAACTGGAACTTCCATACCATATGGCGCGCGTCCGGGTACTCGAAGTGGTCAACGGTACCCTGTAGGGAGACTCGCTGAGGGCTAATCGCCAGGAATCGCTCCGCGCTGGTCCGCCAATCGTCCATGTCCATAACTCGGCCGTTCACAGGCGCAATGGGGTGCCATTTAACACCTTGGCGTAGAGTAAAAGTGGCCGACATGCCGTCTGGAGATATCTCAAATGATTCGGCCAATCCAGGCAGGGGATTGCCCGCTTCCAGCGACGCGGGATCGATGCCAGGTCCGCGGTTTTTTGCCATTAGGAACTCATGAACATGTGCGGAGAAAGGTACCTGAGATGGGGCTTGGAACTGGGAGTCATAGTTTCCAGCCTGATCCGCGGCCATGACCCCGCGGTATATCCCGCCGCGGACAGCTGCTTTGGTCTCATCCGCCAACTTCCAGTCGTTTGTGGCGTTCCAGACCTTGCCCGGCTGTTGGGCACTGGACGCATCCTCAAGCCCGCCCGTGCTGCCGTCGCCGCCACAAGCCCAAAGCAGGCCGCTGCTAATGGCGGTCGTGCCAGTGAGGGCAAGTGCCCGCCGTCGCTTAAGCCGATAGTTAAGAGCGCGATTCCAGTAGCTAATACTCATTTCCTTCGTTCCTCCACGTAATTAGTCCTGCGCTTCCCCGAAGAAGCTGAACCAGAAACCGACGAAGCCCATTCCTTCACCCGTTCGGGGCAATCCATGGCGTCAGGGTGCCCCGGGCTTGCGTCGGGCAAATTCTAGAGTATTCATCGAACATGTCAATCGTTAGTTAAGTTTTTCCTATAGTAACAATCAGGGAACTATCACTGTGAGATCAGCATTAACGATGACTCCCTATAGTTGTCTATAAGGCTGTAGCCTCGCTTCACTGCTATCGGAAGCGGACCTGCTGGGTTCCCGCCACCGATGCGCGTTCTCCGAGGTCTATAGTTTGCACGTGCAGCAGATTCGGCGCTCTTGGCTTCGACTGGGTCATCCTGAACGATGAACCACGACACCAACGACATGAACGAGATTCTCCCGAACCCGTACGCGGCGAGGGGGCCCACTCCCTAGCCGTCACGAAGCTACTAGTCGGTAGCAAACACAGTCCACAGGGGTGGCAATAAGAAGGTGTTCAGGGTCTGGCAGGCCAGAGTTATCGGATATGAGGCGCCAAGCTCGGTGAGCCGAGTTTGACATACGTTAGGTGTGTCATGCTCAAATAGGACGAAATCTATGAGCGAAGCGTCACGGTTCGCTGCAATTGTCCTTGCGGGTGGAAAGAGCACTAGACTTGGTCGCGACAAGGCTAGCGAATCGCTGCTCGGCAAAACACTTCTCGAACGCGTGGTCAGTCGCTTCGATGGCTTGGTGGGTGAATGCATAATCGTTCGCGCTCGCGGCCAAGTGCTGCCTACACTTACGAGAAACGATGTGAAGATCGTAGAGGATTTCTTCCCGGAAACAGGACCTCTCGGAGGGATCTATAGCGGTCTCGCTGCATGCATATCGCCGTATGGGATAGTTGCTGCTTGCGACATGCCTTTGCTGCAGCCGGCTCTCCTGGCCGAGTTGCTGCGCCTCTCCCATGGCGAAGACCTTGTTGTTCCAGTTAACAGGGGGTTGATGCAACCTCTATGTGCGGTCTACTCCAAGGGTTGTCTGGAGGTGATACGTAGCCAACTATCTAGAGGCTCATTCAAGGTCACTGATCTATTTGAGTTCTTGAAGCCACGTGTCCTCCTTCCTAACGAATGGAAGGCTTTCGACCCAGATGGCTTATCCTTCCAAAACCTCAACCGCGACGAAGACCTTGTACGAGCGAAACGACTGCTCCTGAGAGAACAACACGATAGAACGCGCCTGTGATGGCAGATTAGGTAAGCAGTCCGCAGAGGTGCACGGCGTGACGTTGGAAATACTAGCCGCCGATGCGGGACATCTCCACCTTTTCGAGGGGGATTGTGTTGCTGGCGCGTAGCTCCGAGTAGCGGTCGTCCCGGGCGCCCCAGACGGAGCGGATGTAGCGCTCAATCTCGGCATTGGAGGCGCCGGCCCGCAGCAGCTTTTTGAGGTTGTAGCCCTTGGTGGCGAATAGGCAGGTGAATAGCTGCCCGTCGGCCGTCAGACGCGCCCGCGTGCAGCCGCCGCAGAAGGGCTGCGTCACGGAGGCGATAACGCCGATCTCACCTTTGCCATCGACGTAGCGGAAGCGCTCCGCGACCTCGCCGGGATAGTTGGCGGGGAGGGGCTCTATCGGCCAGACGGCGTTGATCCGGGAGATGATCTCCGCCGCCGGCACCACATCGTCCAGACGCCAGCCGTTGGTATTGCCGACGTCCATGTACTCGATGAAGCGGACGATGTGGCCGGATCCGCGGAAGTAGCGCGCCATGTCGAGGATGTCGGCGTCGTTTACGCCGCGCTTGACCACCATATCGAGCTTGATCGGTGTCAAGCCGGCGTCGTTCGCGGCCTCAATCGCCTCCAGCACGGCGTCGAGCGGGAAATCGACGTCGTTCATCACCTTGAAAACAGCCTCGTCCAGGGAATCGACGCTGATCGTGACGCGCTTCAGTCCGGCAGCCTTGAGAATGTTGGCCCGCGGCGCCAGCAGGGATCCGTTGGTGGTCATTGCCAGGTCTTCAACGCCGTCGATCTCTGCAAGCATCGAGACCAGCGTCTCGAGGTCGCGCCGCAGCAGCGGCTCGCCGCCCGTCAGACGCAGCTTCTCGACGCCGTTTGCGACGAAGATGCGCGCCAGCCGAGTTATCTCCTCGAAACTGAGCAGCTCCTCGCGAGGCAGAAAGGAGTAGTCGCGGCCAAAGACCTCTTTCGGCATGCAGTAGGGGCAGCGGAAGTTGCAGCGATCCGTGACCGAGATGCGCAGGTCGCGCAACGGCCGCTCCAGGGTGTCGAGGGCAGCCATATTGCTCATGACGTAACCGGCAAGATACGGTTAGCTTTCGCGTCAAGTTCTCTAAACACCTCATCCGCGAGTTGCTTCAATGGGAGGAAGTGGGGTGGAGCAACCTGACCATTTTGCCAAAAGAGCTCGAAGTTCCTTCGTATCCGTAATCCCGGTATCTCCACTGCAACTAAGCTCTTCGCCGCAACCTCGCATAGGATAGAGTATCTAGATACGAAGCCTACCCCAAGGTTACCAATGACGGCCCTTTTTACATCCTCCGTGTTGTTCATTGTCAAGTACGCTTTCGCTCGAAGACCAGCCTGGTTTAAAGTGGATTCAAGCAGCCAGCGTGACCGGGATCCGGTCCCTGGAAGAACGACACTCTCACTAATCAGATCGGTTAGGAGGGCTTTCCCGCGCGAGGCAAAGCGGTGATCGGGCGAAGTGATCAACATTAGTTCGTCGGGACACGAACTCATGATTTCAAACCGCTTTTTGTCGACAGGCCCAGCCGCTAGTCCAACGTCGAGTTGGCCGTGAAGCACCAAGTCAACAACTTTGACGGTTGACTCGAACATTGGCTGAACATCTACATCTGGCAGAATCTTCCTATATCGCCGGGTGATTTCGGGCAGGACGTACATTCCGCCCGTGGTATTTGCGCCGACTCTCAGACGTTTGCCAGTGTCTCTCTGAAGAGCAGAAAGCTCACGTTGAGCTTGAGTCGCAGCATTGAGAATCGTTTCAACATGGCCGAAAAACACGTGACCAGCAGTGCTGAGGACAACTTCGCCCCTATGACCACGCTCATAGAGCTCTACGCCAAGGTCCCTTTCCAGTGCCCGGAGATGCATTGATACTGAAGCCTGAGTAAGATTCAGCGAATGAGCAGCCTCACTTAGACTCCGAGACGAAGCCACAATCCAGAATACGCGCAACTGCGTTAACGTCATCCGACTCCCTCATCAGGCCGTACGAGTTTGTCGGAACCACTAGCTCCAAGGATGATCTCCAGCAGAGCTTCCAAGTTTACTCCTTCAGGCTCAACTGATCCCTCTCGTGTCACGTCTACAGCCGCGAGGATTGCTCCCTTTGTCCCCCGAGAAATAGCCGATGCCACAGACTCACCCACAAGGACCTTGGGATACAGCGATGATCGGAAGCCCTCAACTAAGACCAACTCCACGCCGCGTCTGATCCTGCGCACGATGACGCGCAACTCCTCTACCTCATTTACCACATGGGTGTGGATAGTATGTCGAGGCGTCACCAGGAAGACTTCTTCAGCACCCGCCTCTCGGAGGCGCCAAGAGTCTTTGCCAGGATGGTCGGGCTCAACAATGTGATGCGTCGCTTTCACTGCTGCGACACGCATGTTTCTGGCCTGAATCAGCGGGATGAGCTGCTCTATGAGAGTGGTCTTGCCGCTTCCTGATGGCCCCACGAAACAGACCGTGCGCACTTGCTTCGCTGTTTGCATGAGGCTCAATGTTGGGCTAACGAATACAGGTCACGTGGTGGCTTTAAGGGCCGCAACAGCCAATAGGGGCGACGCATTCCGCCAGGGCCGGGCGCTGGCCGTGTTAATGCTAGCCAATTGTCGTAGGCAAGCTGTCCCTTATTCCGATCGACAACGACATCCGCATAGCGGTCACCCACCTCGGCCTTTGTGACTCTCACCTTCTGATGCCAGCAGTGTTGACCGCTGACCGGGTCAGCTTGGACAGGAAAGATTAGGTTCTGATGTACTCCGCCGTCGCTCCACCAGATGCGGGAGGAATCAGCATCGTTGCTAGGGAAGGGCCCAGGACCATGTACCAGCCGCATTCGTCTAAAGCCATCTTGTTCTTCGATCTCAACAAGAGAGGAATTCCAAAGGTCGCTCCCATGATCTTCAAAGAGGCGCCAGCGTCCAAGGTGGTGAGAACAGGCAACGACCCCTGGCCTTATAGCCTCCGTTGTCCATACTTTGTCCACAAAGTGGCCCATGTCCGACTCGACTCGTACAAGATCGCCGCTATCAACGCCGATCCGAGCCGCGTCTTCGGGGTTGATCCAGACCGGGTTCTGCTGTGCCATTTCATAAAGCCACTTAGCACCGTTTGTCCGAGTGTGAATTAGGGAGGGCAGTCGGAAAGTAGGCAGGAGCGCATACTCCGATCGCTCTTTGTCGATCCGCGAATGATGTACCTGGCTGACTATGGCGGACATGAGAGTAAACTGCGCGTCGGTTCGCGGATAGATGGGTAGGGCGAGTTCTGGCCAGCTCCAATCATGCAGCGTTGAGGAGAAGATTTCGAGCTTTCCCGATGGCGTAGGAAAGCCGGTCTTCGGTGCGCCGTCAACCAACACTCCTACGCGGGTTCTACCTTCATTGTCCTGGAAGGGACCTGGAAATGGCCTGAAGTTTGAGCGAGCGGGGGGCGCCGGAGACCAGAGAAAACCGGTCTCGGAATCAATCTCGGCGTTTCTCAAAGCCGCATCTGATGGAGCCCTTTCGTGCTCTTCATAGACATCGGTAGTAATTTCGTATGCGCCGCGACGCTGCATGTAGGTCAGAACGTCTTCATCCTCGGCCGCAGCCGCCTCCGAAAGACCGGGAGTATGCTCGAACAGGTAACGATAGTACTCATGGATGGTAATTTTCTCGCCGGGGCGATACGGCGACTCGTAGAAGCGACGTATCCCGAGTTCCCCTGTCGGGTCGATTCGCCAGGAGAGCTCAATCCAGAACTCGTTCTCTTCCCAAACTTCTCCAGGATTAGTCTGGTAAGTTAAATCGATCTGCTCCCCCAAACGTTCGCGATAAGCGCGGAGCACTGGCTGGCGGAAGCCGATCCATTGCGAAGCGTGGGTCTCGTAGCTGTGGACGTCGTGGCGCTCTGGGCCTTCGCCCATCGGGAGGACGTAATCCGCGTACTGCGCGGTTTCGCTCCAGACTGGGGTCAACGCGAGGTGCAGCTTCACCTTACTTTCATCTCTGAGCATGTCGATCCAGGCGAAGCCATCCGGGTTCGTCCATATGGGGTTATGAACACGAGTGAAATATACTTCGAGAGGTCTACCCCGCTTCTCTAGAAGATATGGAAGCAGAAAACTCATTTCGAAGTGAGCAAGCGGATATGCGAGCGGGAAATGAGTTTCATTCCAAGTCCGGGTCGTGCCCAGACCGTGCGGCGGTTCCGGGACAAACTTGGTGTAAGAGTTCGGCAAGGTTCCACCGCGCGTGCCCACGGAACCCGTAAGCACGTTGAGAAAGAAGAGATTGCGGGCCACCATCCAGCCCCCAAGATGTCCCGCAGCGGCGCTTCGCCAAACATGAGAAGAAAAGGCGTGACCCGCTCGTGCGACCTCTTCCGCTATCGTGACGATGTCCGTCGCACTAGTGCCAGTCTCCTTTTCGGCCCACTCTGGCGTGTATTGCCCATAGATCGACTTCAATAAAGATATGAACGAATCGAAGTCCGCACTTTGCGGTACCTCAGTTGCAATTTCTTGCTCTTTCAGGAACTCGAGGTATTGTCGATTCGTCATGAGTTCCTGCCAGTTCGTCCATCTTCTCAGGAACTCTCTGTCATACAAATCGTTCTGAATGAGATAGCCAGCAATCGCCAAAAGTAAGCCGGCTTCTGTGCCGGGCCATGGGGAGAGCCAGTAGTCAGCCTTAGCGGCCGTGTTGGAGAGGCGTGTGTCGATGACGCAAAGTTTTGCGCCGGATTCCTTGGCCTCGGTCATACGCTGTGCGTGTGGATTCATGTAGTGACCGGATTCGAAATGGGCGCTAAGCATAAGCATAAAGCGACCATTCGCATGGTCAGGATTAGGACGGTCAATGCCCATCCACATCGCGTAACCGGTCCGAGCGCTGGCGGAGCAAACGTTAGTGTGGGAGTTGTGACCATCGACGCCCCATGTCGTGAGCACTCTTTCTGTAAAGAGGTCTTCACCGGGGCGGCCGACATGGTATACGACGTCATCGAAGCGGCCTTCCGTGATGCACTGACGAATCCGACCAGCCAGATCATCGAGTACTTGGTCCCAACTTACTCGCTCCCATTTCCCGCTCCCGCGAGGGCCAGAACGGCGGAGGGGATATAGGATGCGGTCGGGATTCTTGATCTGAGCGGCTGTTGCGGGACCCTTCGCGCAGTTGCGCCCACGGCTTGCCATGTGGAGCGGGTTGCCTTCTGTGCGTTCGATTTCTAGTGTGTCCTTATTGATGTATGCGAGCAGACCGCAGCCTGCCTCACAGTTAAAGCACACCGTTGGCACGAGGCTGAAGTGCCGCTCAACCCGGCGAGGCCAGGACGCCGGGTCATAGTCGACGAAATCGGTCCAGTCCTCGAAGGGCGGAGACGACTCGAGATGCCCGAAGCCCTCATTCTGCTCTTCGTTCCGCTTTGAGGTTTTCATCATCTTCTCCCGCTAAATCGCTAAGACTGGGGCACGGACTGACCGGCTTGGATGAAAGCATGGGTGTGGGCGTAGAGCCCTGTTAGGAAGAACAAACCTGCCACGGCGGCAAGCGGTGCCGCTCCCGATAGAAGGGACGCCGTCGCAAACACGGCGCCAGCAAGGCTCATAACAAGGCCCGCCCAACACGGCAAGGCGAACTTGCCACGGAGGAGGGCATCAGCCGCAAACCTGCTCTGTCGCGTCGGATGAGGCATCAGGAACTCGCTGCCAGCCAGGAGTGTGGAAACCCCGGCGCTGACCGCGAGCACAGCGGTGATTACTTCGTAGCTCATATCGCCTGTACCCAGAGCGATACCAAGCACAGCGAGCGCTGCTGCGCCCGCTGCTACAGTCTCGGCGGTGTAGAGCGCCGGCAGCAACGGACTTTGCCACAGATCCCTGCCTTTGGATGCGCCAAAAAGGAAGGCGGTATACACCGCAGTCGGAACGGCCAGGATGATCGTCGGCCAGGCTACGATGGCTAAGATAGTCTCGTCTTTCAGGAGCGCGGCCAATCCGTAGAGACCAACGCAGATGGCAAAGCCTGTGATCAGAAAGGCACCGCGCGCGAGCCAAGATCGCCATTGGGGGCGCAGCAGTATATAAAAGAACCGCCTCGGATGCGTCAGGTCTGAAATGAGGAGAGCGCCGGTCAGTCCCAAGAATAGAGCTGACAGGACGGCGCCCCATAGGTGCCAAGCCATCCCGATGTCAACGCCTACAAGGAAGAGACTTGGAAGCACCAACAGAAGGCCGGCAGCAATTGCCTTTGTCCAACTGTAGCATGACACGCGCCAATCCCAGGGCACCACATGCGGGCGGCCGTACGCAAGAATGGCAGCCGCGGCTGAAGAAGTGCTGGAGGCGGCCCGCTTCTTATCTGGGCTAGCGGTCTTGTCCTCTAACTGGGTTGTCGCAGTCAGGGTCCTGCGCTGCGGCTGCGTCGAATCCAAAGTTATCTCCGAGGCGTTAATATAGAAAACCTTGGGGGCGGTATCCTTTTCCGGACGTCGCACCGTGGGCTTCCCTTTGCTAAGCGCCCGCGCGACCTCGCTGGCCGGATCGTTGAGATCGCCAACGATGATCGCCTGAGTTGGACATACGGCCACACAGGCCGGTTCGAGTCCGTTATCTATTCGGTGGGTGCAAAAATTGCATTTTTCGGCGCTATTGTTGTCGGGATTGATGTAAATCGCATCATAAGGGCAGGCGGCCATGCAGGCCTTGCAGCCGACGCAGAGGTCCCGGTCGAAATCTACGATGCCGTCCGGGCGTTGAAACATGGCTGTGACGGGGCACGCGTAAACGCAGGGCGGCGAATCGCACTGGTTGCAGCGCGTCACTTGAAAGTCCCTCCTGGTAGAAGGGTAGACACCGGTTTCAACGTATTCCACGAAGGTCCGGGTTACTCCTAGGGGCACGTTATGCTCCGCTTTGCAGGCGACCGTGCAAGCATGGCAGCCGATGCATAGCCCCTGGTCGAGGACCTTGCCCCATTTCGGCTCGAGACCTTCGCCCAACTGCTCCTCCACAACAAACGCGACGTGGCCGCTATCTTCCGCCTGATGCCAGTCATTGGCAAGGAGCGATGCGGCGTTCCTTAAGGATTTCTTTAAGAAGACATCTGGAAATTCTTAAGAAGTAACTCGTAGTAGATTGACTTTTCACCTGTGCAAACTATTCTTCGCCTCAAGCGATGCCTGCTGGTCATGTGCAGAAGTCCGGCAAGCGCCAAGAAGGGAATAATGATGTGAAGAAGAGTTACTGGGCTGGGGTACTGTCTGGGCGCCTGTTGAAGCGGCGCCGCCTCCTCTCAGCAGCGGGTGGGTTGGCGGTCGGCGCTGCGGCCTTGAGTCTCGTTGGTTGCGGGAAGAACGAGGGCGGCGTTCAAGGGGACGCTTCAGGCCTGTTGGGAAAGGCCGAGGACACGACGAAGCGTGCGAAGCCCGGCGGCACCTGGTCGGACTATATCAGCGAAGACGTCGTGAACATGGATCCGTTGCTAAACGTGTCGAATGTCACCTTTACGCAGCTCGTAATGGTCTACAGCCTCTTGCTCAAGGCGGGTATCAGCGCCATGGGCAAACCTGGCATCGAAGATATCTCCGGAGATGCAGCTGAATCATGGGAAGTCGCACCAGATGGGCTCAGGATCACACTAAAACTGCGACCGAACCACAAGTTCGATCCCAGGCCCCCAACAAACGGGCGGGCCATGGACTCAGGAGACGTTAAATGGAGTTGGGAAAAATTCGAGAAGTTGGCCCCTAACGGGGTCAGCCTAGCGAACTCCAGGAGCGAGCTCGCCCCCATTCAGTCCATCGAGACGCCAGATGCTAGGACAGTGACATTTCGACTGGCTTTCCCCTACGGCGCGATTACCCAATTGCTTGCGATTCACAAGTTTTTCATGGTGGCACCCAAGGATGAAACCTTTAACTTCAAGGGTGACATGAGGGGCTCGGGGCCGTATTTTCTAGACAGCTATCGGCCTAGCTCCGGTATCACCTACAAGAAGAACCCTGACTGGTACGATAAGCCCCGGCCCTTTTTCGACGTAATTAACAGGCCACTAATTTCGGACTACGCCAGTGGTCTAAGCCAGTTCAAGGCGGGGAATATTTGGGCATTCGACGTAAAGGCTGAGGACCTGCTCGCAACGAAGCGCGATCACCCAACCATGCTCATGCTCGGCAGGGAAGTGGCTCCAATAGGGCCAGGCTTCACCCAGTTTTCCAAGCTGCCAGACTCCGCCTTTAAAGATGTGCGATTGCGCCGGGCGTTTTCCATGATGCTGGATCGGGATCTCCTGATTGAAGCAACCGAGAACGTGAACGGATTCAGAGACGCTGGGTTACCAGTAAAGATGGTATGGCATAGCCACCTTGGCGCCGGAGCACCAGAGTGGTTAGACCCGAGAGGCACTGAACTTGGCGAAGGGGCCAAGTACTTCCAGTACAATCCCACCGAGGCGAAGAAGATGGTCGAGGCAGCGGGCCTCAAGACGCCGGTCAGCGTCAAGTATGGCGGCTGGGTTGGCGTGGAAGAAGAAGGCGTAAAGCTCCACCAAACTATGGCACAAATGGTTGCTGAAGGCGGTGCCTTCCAGGTCGAGTGGGTGCCACTTGACTACCAGACAACATACCGGTCCCAGCTCAACAGTGGTGGCCGAGACTTTACAGGTCTTCTGGGCTCCCGCCACGCGGCCGACAGCGCCGACATCAATTTTACAGAACTGTTGACTCCCAATGGCAGGAAGCGGCTATCGGTCGAACCGCTGCCTGGTCTGACGGACCTTGTGCTCAAGCAGCAGAGGGAGACAGATCCCCGCCTAAAGACGGTGCTGATCAGAGACATCCAGAAGCAGCTGGCCCTAGACTGGCCGTACTTTTGCAACCCAGGCATTGCCACCAGCTTTTCACTCCGCTGGCCTTGGATAGCGAACCATGGCGTCTTTGAGATAGGACAAACGTCTGCTCGAGACTTCACACACTACTGGTACGACGAGTCAAAGCGTAAAGCATGAACTAATCAGGAATAATCTTCGTGGTTGGGTGCCTCTTATCTGCGAGCGTTAAGACGCGGTGGTGCAGGGTGCGCCTAGGTTTGGTAGTCCCACAAGTACCAAGAGAACAAGGCGCAGCGCTACTTATCGCTAACGGATGAGAATCAGGAAGAGGTCGTTCGACAAACGTGGCGGCGACGGCGCCAGAGATGTAACCGCCTCCACCTGGCGTTGTAGACATCAAATCATCGGGTTCTAGTTCATAAGGTCATGAGAGGAGAACACCATGGCAAGCACGGTTCGCCCTAACGCGTCGCTACAACACTGGGACCTCGAGGCTGACATTGTAGTTGTCGGTTGGGGCCTGGCAGGCGGCGTAGCGGCGATTGAGGCTCACGATGTCGGTGCATCCGTCATCCTGCTAGAAAAGATGCCCGAAGACGGAGGCATCTCCCGTATCGCCGGCGGCGGCGCCCGCGTAGCCACGGACTGGGAGGCCGCATTCGAGGAGTTGAAGACAGCCTGCGGCGGCCGAACTCCAGATGACGTTCTCGAGGCGCTCGCGAAGGGCATGACCGAGATACCGGACTACCTGCGAAAGCTGGCGCTGACGGATGGGGCGGAATTGAGTCCGGATGGAGGCAGCATCCGAGACATTCCGGGGTATGACCCCATGAGGGAAAATCCGTCTTCGCCTGGCTACCGCGGCGGTGCGCGCATGATGAAGGTAATTCGCGATAACATCGCCGCCCGCAAGATTGACGTGCGCCTCAGTACGCCTGCCAAGCGCTTGATCGCAGACGATTCCCGGCGAGTCCTGGGCATCGTGGCGGAGAACAATGGCGTTGAACTAAACATTAAGGCACGGAAAGGCGTAATCCTGACTTGCGGCGGCTTCGAAGGCGACTCAGAGATGATCAAACACTATTTCGAAGCTCAGCCCCTGATGGTTTCCGGCTTTCTCGGTAACACGGGCGACGGGATCAGGATGGCGCAAGACCTCGGCGCAGACCTATGGCACATGTGGCATTTTCACGGGTCCTACGGATTCCTTGTTGATCCGGAGCAAAAGCTGGCCGCCCGCACCTTCAAGAAGGCCGGCTATCCAGCTGGAGATCCACCTGGTCCAGAGAAACTCGAGAGTGGGCGTGACGGCCTGGGCGGGGCGCTCCTGCCTAGGTATGCCACCAGCTATGTGTTGCCGTGGATTCTCGTAGACCAGACGGGCCGGCGCTACATGAACGAATACCCGCCCTATTTGCAAGACAACTCTCACCGACCGATGGCGCATTTTGATTCTCAGACCGAGACCTATCCGAGAATACCTTCCTTCCTCATCGTCGATGACGATGGACTCCATCTTGACCAGTTGGGCCTGGTCACGCTCCACGATCCCTTCAAACAGCATGAGCTATGGAGTTCGGATAACAGCAAGGAATTTGAAAAGGGAATTCTAAATCGCGCCAATAGCATTGAGGAAATAGCCCTGAATCTCGGCATCCAGCCAAACGCCTTGACCGCTACGGTAAAGCGCTGGAATGAATTCTGCGAGCGCGGAGGAGACGACGACTTCGGCCGTCCTCCATCTTCCCTGGTCCCAATCAGAAAGCCACCGTACACATACAGTGAAGTCTGGCCAATGATCACCAACACTCATGGCGGGCCGCGGCATGACAAGTTCCAGCGTGTGCTGAACGTGTGGGGAGAGCCCATTCCTCGTCTGTACGCCGCCGGCGAACTGGGGGGGGGTTTTTGGCCATATCTATCTGGGGGCCGGAAACTTTGCCGAATGTTTCGTCGGAGGCTGGACAGCGGCGCGGCATGCCCACGGCCTCGACTCTTGGGACTAGTCAGCAGTTCGGATCTAGAGAGAATGGATCAATCATGACCCTCCTTATTAGCAATGACGATCAGGAAAAGCTTCTGACGATGGACCTTGTCTTGGAGGCCTTGCAAGACGCATATGTCCAGGTGGATGCAGGCCAGGCCGCTAACCGCCCTCGCACCTTAACGTCCGCTCCAACTTCTACAGATGGCCGGTTTAGTGCCAATACGCATGAAGGCATTCTGACTAAGCAGCGAGTCTATGACATACGGATCGTCACCACGCGGCACCCTCCGGCGACCCAGGATCCTGGTGTGATGGGTGGTGGTCTGCCGGTCCAGCCCAACGTGTCCCTGGACATGCTATATGACTTGGACTCTGGTGAGTTGCTTGCCATCCTGCATGATGGCTACCTGCAAAAGGTACGCGTTCAGGCGACGAACGCGCTCGCCGCGCGCTATCTGGCGAAGCAGGACGCAACTCGTATGGGCCTCCTCGGTTCCGGTTGGCAAGCGAGCGCTGCGATTGAAGTGATGCGTGCGGTGCGCCCCAGCCTGCGCGAGGTGAAAGTATTTAGCAAGACACCTGAGCACAGGGAGTCATTCGCTATCGAGAAGCAGAAGCAGTATCCAGACATGACTATCGAGGCGGTAGGCTCGGCTGAGGAGGCTTGCGCCGGCGCCGAACTTCTGATCTCGGCAACAACCTCTCGCACGCCAGTTGTGAAAGGCGAATGGCTCGATCCTGGCATGTTCCTAGCCGGAATCCAGACACACGAATTCGACAAGGTCTGCTATGAACGGGCTCACGTCGTGGTCTTGTTTAACCGGCTACGCTCCCGAACCTATGGCCTGACACGAGACCCTGTAGAACCGCCAGTCCGCCGCGGTTTGTCGGATCAAGCCTTCGGCGATTTATTTACCGAGTCGCCAGAAATAATCGATCTTGTCTCTGGCAAGACCCCTGGCCGTACTAACGACCGTCAAATCTTCATCTTCGCCAACGGAGGAGTTGGCTGGGGGATCGACGGTGGACCCGGATACGGCGTGCAATTCGCCGCGATGAGCAAGCTCCTTTACGACCTCGCTCGTAAAGCTGGGATGGGGCGTGAGCTGCCGAAAGAGTGGTTCCAGCAGATGGTCCATTCGTAGGATTTACATCGCGAGAATCGAGTCGATTCCCAGGTTGCGGACGAGCAACCAAACAATGGATGTCGACGGCGGGCCGAGCCAGTGACCTACGGGCGAAATGGAGCAGATTGACGCTTTCGAGTTACTTTCCCGACAGTCTGCCTGCAAACCCATCAGCTGAGAAGGACCTGACAAGTTGGAGGCCTAGATGGACGTCGATGGAATGATAAGTGTTGAAGAGGCGCGCCAATGCATCCTGGACGTTGTCGAGCGCCTTCCTGGCGAGAACAGGCCGCTCGAAGACGCACTCGGCCAGGTGCTCGCAGAAGATATTCTGTCTGAACTGACGATACCTCCTCTCGACAACACGGCGATGGACGGTTATGCCCTGCGTGCCGCCGACACACGAGGCGCTTCAACGTCCTCTCCGGTCGAGTTACGTGTTATTGGCAACGTGCCTGCTGGGCATATTTTTGAAGGCGAGATTGGACCGCTACAGGCGGTTCGAATAATGACAGGTGCGCCGATCCCGCACGGCGCCGATGCTGTCGTACCCTTCGAGGAGACGACCGAACTTCATTGCAGCGGTCCCGGCGTCACCAAAGATCGAAATAGCGTCAGGGTCTACAGAGCGGTGCGCCAAGACGCAAACATCCGCCATGCGGGCGAGGATGTAAGCCTGGGTAGCTGCGTGATGCGGGCTGGAACGGAACTCAGAGCGGCTCACATAGGTGTGCTCGCGTCCTTAGGCCGGCGAACTGTTTTGGCATACCGTCGCCCTGTTGTAGCGATTGTTTCGACGGGAAACGAACTGCTTGCGCTGGGCCAGCCGCACGAAATGGGTAAGATATACGACAGCAACGCCTATAGCATTGCTGCCTTGGTTCAAGAGGCGGGGGGGCTGCCCTGGCGCCTCGGGATAGCGCGCGACACTTCCGAGGATCTGGCGGCGAAAGTGCACGCCGCGGTCGACGCCGACCTCCTTATCACATCGGCTGGCGTTTCAGGCGGAGATTACGACGTTGTGAAGGACATGCTGCTACACGAAGAGGAGATCCAGTTCTGTTCGGTCCGTATGCGCCCCGGAAAGCCGCTTGCCTTTGGGAAGTTCAAGGTTGGGGAGAGGGCCATCCCTTACGTCGGCTTACCGGGTAACCCTGTTAGTTCGATGGTAGCTTTCGAGCTTTTTGGTCGACCGGCTGTCTTTAAAATGATGGCAAAGGCGTCTTGGGAGCGGCTCGCACGGCGCGTCACGATAGAGGATCGGATCGAGAACAGCCATGGACGTCGCATATTCGCACGCGCTTACGTTCGAGAGATCGATGGCCGCTACTACGGTTCGCTTGCCGGAAGTCAAGGTTCTCACGTCCTCACATCGATGGCCCTCGCTAATGCGCTTGTCGTCTGTCCCGAAGACGTTCCGGTTCTCGAGCCTGGCGACGCCGCCGATGCCATTATGCTCGGTCCCGTATTGGCGGTTAGAGAGAATTGGGAAGGAATTTAGGCGCACGGCGGCAGTCTGTCGAGCTGGACATTCCCGTATCGAGGCAATCTAATAGGAAGTTTCAAAAACGCAGGTCTGTTCATGCCGACATCTATGCTCGGGGCTGGGAGACGCCTCTATGATAGACTAAAGTGTGCGGGGCCGGCCTGTGAAACCGGTCGCCGTCGTCCAGCATAGTCAGCAGACGATGCCGCCTCGCCTTCGCCCACTTCTGATTCCGTGCTAACATCGCACTGCTGCTGGTGACGCAACTGCTTCTAATTAGGAGACTGAGAGCCTAACGATGAAGAAAATCACAAGCGAGTACAGCCAGGTAGTCTTCAATTTACCCTGGCTGGTTGCCGAGGACGAGGGGCTCTTCGCAAAGGAAGGCATTGAGGTTGAGTTTGTCCGTTCGCCCGGATGGGATGCTACAAGGCCTGTAATCACTGACCCGGTTCAAGTAGACCCGTTCTGGCGCCACAAGCCTTTCGAGGAAAGTGCAGCGGAGTTCTTCAATGCTTGTGAGTGGGGCCAAATCAGGCGATCGAATGACAGTGAGGTCGGCGGTCGCATCGTGATGCTCCGCGCGGCGATGGGGAACCAGGTTATCTTCGTTCGGGGTGACTCGCCGATTACCCATCCGCAGATGCTCCGCGACAAGGCCATCGCCGTAAACTTCCATGCAGGCTCTCATTATCTGACTCTCCAGCTCCTTGAAGGCTTCATGGCACGGGACGAAATCAAGCCAGTGCACCTCGGGCAGGCGCGCCTTCGCTACCAGGCCTTGATGGACGGGACCGTCGACGCTGCAACTCTGATGGAGCCGTATACTGCGCTCGCGGAGAGTCAGGGCTGCCGGCCGATCATCGAGGGCTACTACGCTGGCTCAGCAATCTCGGCACCCGATGTAGACGAGGAGACGAACCAGGCAATCAATCGGGCCGTCTGCGCTGCCGTCGACCGGATCAACGCCGACAAAGGTCGCTACGTTCGATACCTTATCGACGACCTTCCGGACGACCTCCGGGGACTCGTCAGACCTTCAGACTTCCGGCTTGCTCGCTTGCACTACGTCCACCCGCGGCCCTATCCAGAGGACGAGTTCGAGAGGACAAGACGCTGGATGCTCAGCTGGGGACTCGTGCCCGAGTCAGCCTGCTACGAGGACCTCGTAGACACGAAGATCGCGGCTGGCTGAGATCAAGGGCTCCGGAAGCATAGGGCCAATTGCTGGCTCATTAGAGCCTGGTATCATTCGCTATCCCTCTCAACTCTACCTGTAACCTCTTGTCGCCGCAGCTGGTACGTCGGAGGAACGAAGCGACATATGTTGTCACCTCAAGAAGGAGACGACTATTGCCTGGCGCCATTGCCTACCTGGACGAATCTGCCGCTGGCTGGGAACGCAGCCTCTACGCCTTCCTGGCAGAGAAGGAGCGCTGGTCGGGCTCATTGCGAACCGTCCAGTCCTACTCTCGCATGCTGCAACACTTCTTCGGCCGCGCAGGGAAGACGCCAGATCAGGTCACCTCACAAGATGTCTTCGCCTGGGCTTACGGCACCGGCCTCTCAGGAAAGGCGCCTGGCTCAATCACCATTGGCGCCCGGGTCGCTTGCCTCTCGTCCTTCTACCGCTTCCTGATCCGGATGAAGGTCGTCGCCTCCAACCCGTGTGATGCGTTGGAACGACCGAAGGTCACGCAGGGTGCCGCACGAGGTCTGAGCGGCGAGCAGATCCATCGCCTCCTCGACGTTGTGCCGACTACGCCGGTCGGCCTACGGGATCGGGCGATCATCCTGACGCTGACCTTCACCGGCCGGCGCCGGGCCGAGGTGCTGGGCATGACGGCAGGCAGCATCGAGGTCGAGGGCGCGACGGTCTTCTACAGCTACCGCGGCAAAGGCGGAAAGACCGGCAAGCGAGAGCTACCACGGCCGGCCTACGACGCGATGCAGACTTGGCTAGCCTGCGTCGGCAAGGACCTGAGGACAATGGCGGCCGACGAATCCCTTTGGCCGGATACGCGGAACGGCCGCGGGATCACGAGCGGCACCTTCTACACGAACCTCCGGCGCTACCTGAATGCGGCCCACCTGCCGGCAGGTGGTGTTCACATCTTTCGCCACAGCGCAGCCAAGTTACGACGAGACGCCGGCGAGTCAGTGGAGGAGGTCTCGCGTTTCCTCGACCACAGCAGTCTGGCTGTGACGACCACATACTTGCGGCGTCTCGAAGGCCAAGAGGATAGGAGTTGGGCTAGAGTGGCCGAGGCCATAGGCATATAGGATTCGGCCTCCACTCGTTCTCGCTATAATCCTCGCAATCGATCCTAGCGAAAGAGACTGTTAGCGAAGACTCGTGGTTAGCCGCCACCGCGGATTCACCCGCAGGAAGTTCCTTGAGGCAGTGGGCCTCGACTTAGTTCTCCATTTTCTTCGCGATCATCGCCACCTATCAGTTCAGACAGAAGACCTAACCTCACTCGCTATACAGACTCCCGGTGACGCCGCAGTTGCCGTTCCAACCTTGGACGAAGACAAGTTCGACAACTTCTTGGCGCAGCTCCTGTCTGAGCTACAGAACGAAATCGGTGAAGAATTCCAATCCATCAACGACGTGTCAGAGAAAGGCATGGACTACCTGGTTACCGCCTGTCATGAGTCCGGCATAGCCCTGCCGGAGGATTGGCCCAATGAGCGCTTATCCATGCTTCTCTTTCTAGACCATCCACTGGCCTTCCGAATGGCCTACGACCTGTACGCTTGGCGTGCCAGCAGTAACACGATGAGCCATTTTCAATTCAGTCATTCGGAAGCAGTTGTAGACGCTGAGGCCATCGGCCTCTTCAAGGCAAGTACGGAGTCCTTCTTCCATGGTCAGGGCAAAGGCGACGACTGCAAGATCCGTCATTACCAGGAGGACGACGGTGCGCATCTGCTTCTGGTAGCGAGAGGCGACCACATTCAGGCACTGTCCGTCTGGGAGGGAGGGAACGAGCGAACCACTTTTCCAAGGCCACTTAGGGAAGACCTTCTCCGTTACGATCCGGCAAACGGAGTACTTTCGATCAAGGCGTATGGCCGCAGCACCGCCGAAGTGAAGCATTACGTTCAAGCTTGGACCACAGAGGTCTTGGGGAAGAACCAGGCTGAACTCTTCACTCAAACTGTTGTCTCGCTCGATCCGATTAAAGCGGGCCGTTTCAACTACGACGGCAACGAACTAATCGAGTGGATACGACTTGTTGACTTGCGTCTGACACTGTATGCCTCCAAGCCAATTACGGTACGCATTTCTTCAGAGGACGTGGTTAACTCGCTCAGTGTGGATCTTCGGTCGATTCGGCTGAGCGGGGCCACCCTGAGGTCGGTGAAGTTGGCATTCAAGCTGAACTATGACGGCGCCTCGGCCAAGCCGGTCTTGGTCGAGGTGACGCCCCCGAATGTTACGAGGATGAACCGCAAGAAGGATGAGGACATCATCAACTCTTACTTGCGAGCCGAGGGCATCCTACTTGTCTGAGACATTGCTCGGCTACGTCTTGTCGCGTTTGAGCGGCCTTCCACAGGCAACATTCTCCGAATCCGAACTGAGTAAGAGGTTCACAGTAGAGTTCGAGGCCGCCCGGGAAGAAGGGCTTTTGCGCTATGTCCAGACTAACCTCGAAACCGTCGCCTATCCTTGCTCCTCTCCTTTTTGCGAAGGGAGCAGCAGAAGCATTGCAAATATCGGAGAGCAATTGTGGGCTCTTTGTAATTGCTCTCTGATGGATTCTCCGGTCCGTCTCGAAAGGGCTGACCTCAGAATCTGGCGCCTTGACCTCGACAAGCTCTGCTCAGCATTTCGAGAGAGGAACGACGTGGGCGGCGCAATGGAAACGCTGAGCGACCGCCTAATCTATCTGGGCAAGACCACCAGGAATGGAAGATCCTTCGGTATCGTCCTGGGCATGCTAGGTCCTGATCAGGTGCGCCAAAACCTGACGGACCTAAGGCGTCTTGTACCAGATTTATACGACAGTGTGGTACTGCTTTGCCCTGGGTTCCGGCCGACTCAGAACCTCATCCGCGAGCTTGAATCGCAGCTGATTATCCTGGCTGGCCTCGACGAAGAAGAGCCGATTCTTATAACAGCAAGGGCCTTCGGCACGGCTGCCAGCAGTGGGATGGACGGAGGCCAAATTCAGTCAAGCAATCTCAATCACGCAGAATCGATGCGCCGAGCACTAACAGGTCTATCCGCCGGGCGAAAGCCGGGCTTAGGTGAAGCCGCCTTCCACCTCGTTCGCCATCGCGGTTACTCGAACAAGCAGGCAAGCGCCATCTTGCAGGAAGTCTTTTTCCCAAACAGCGTAACCGTTAGGGCTGCCAGGACGCTCCATGAGTATGAAATCCCCGGGTTCGTGAAGGACGGTCAGAGGCGGGTGAACAGAGGATACCCTTGCCGCTTCTGCTGACGTTCCTGACTTCCTAGTTTTGGTTCCACTTTTGACCACTTAGGTCCTGCAAGACTGGCAGCGATGGAAGCGTCGCGAAGCCATAGTCGATTTGACCGACCTCAACGAGGAAAGCAGTTGCGTGCTGCTGAATTCCTCGCTTACGCAGCTGGTTACGCCAACCGCCGCATAACGGTCTGCCCTCTCGGCCAAGACGACGATGGTATCGCGAAGGTGCCTCTGAGCGACTTTTACCCCCGCTTCCATCCCGAAGACAATACTCTCCACGACTGGTCTCGCGCTGACGGTCTCGGCATAGTCTTGGGTAAACCCTCAGGCAACCTTGCGGTAATCGACGTCGACGATGTCGGTCTCAGTGAAAATCTGTTGCGCCTGTTCCGTGACGAACCCAATGCACCCCTCATGGTCCGGACCGCCCGCGACCGCCTGCACATCTACGTGATCGAGCCCACACCTTCGAGACCCACTGACCTCGAAGTTCACTACAGCGGCCGGCGTTGCCTCGTACAGCTCTTGGCGGCCGCTTGCCAAGCGGCAGCGCCGCCGTCTCCTGGCTATCGCTGGCTCGATGCCAAGGCTGAACCCTTCTACGGCAATATCGCCGCAGTCTGGCGCCAAATCGCGCTCAACTACGGATTGCCATATCAGGATGCCAAACCCTGGTCATTCCTGCGTAGGGAACGATCCCGTGGTCCAACCACGGCGCAACTCAGAGAGGGTCTGTAATGACCGCGGCCGAAGAGAGGGCGAACGAACGCGCCTTCTGGACGCAAGGGTCACGTCAGCACAGCAGCAGCTCTGAGCGCGTGCTCCCATCGCCTGCGAGTCCTATGAGTGTGGCGCACGAACTGGTCGCCGACTGCTACCGCGTGGGCTCAGACATGATCCTCCGCCATTGGCGAGGTGACTTCTACCACTACCAGGATGGAGTCTGGGTCGAAGTTGAGGAGCGAAGCATCCGCAAGCAGGTTTACGACTACCTCGAGTCGGCTCTCTATGAGAAAGGCGGGAGCCTGGTTCCGTGGAACCCGACGACAGGCAAGGTCAACAATGTCCTGGATAGCCTCCGAGCCAAGGTCTACCTTGGCCGCGATATTGAGGCGCCCAACTGGCTCGAGGAATCGAGCGCTACAATCCCGGCAGAAGGCGCCGTGGTAGTCAGCAACGGTGTACTGCATGTGCCCTCCCGCCGTCTCGTCGCCCACACGCCGGCGTTCTGGGCTCACAACCGCCTCCCTTTCCCATACATAGAGCAGGCACCGACACCGTCGCGCTGGTTGGCATTCCTTGCGGAACTCTGGGGAAGGCGGACCTATCCAGCCTCCGGGTTCGATGAGCTTGACACCCTTCAAGAGGTTTTGGGCTATTTCATCGGTGGCGACACGCGCCAGCAAAAAATCATCCTCCTGGTCGGCCCCAAGCGCTCGGGCAAGGGCACAATCGCCAGAGTGCTGACGGGACTGCTTGGCAAGCACAACGTGGCCGCGCCGACACTGGCAAGCCTGGGAACGAACTTTGGCTTGCAGGCCATGGTCACGCGCCCGCTTGCGATCATTTCCGACGCCCGCCTGTCTAGCAGGGCGGACCCGAGCATCGTGGTGGAGCGGCTACTCTCCGTCTCCGGTGAAGATTCGATGACGGTGGACAGGAAGTATCGGGATCCGTGGACGGGACGCCTGCCGACTCGTTTTCTCATCCTCACCAATGAGCTGCCAAAGCTGGCCGACTCCTCTGGCGCCTTAGCCGGCCGCCTGGTGCTCCTGACCTTAACAAGGAGTTTCTTCGGCCAAGAGAACCCTCGTTTAACTGATGAACTTCTTGAGGAGGCGCCGGCAATCCTCAATTGGGCCCTTGAAGGACTAGACCGACTCAACCGCCGCGGCTACTTCGTCATGCCCGCGTCGAGTGAGGACATCGTCCGGCAGATGGAGGACCTTGCTTCCCCTGTTGGAGCCTTCATCCGCTCACGCTGCGAGGTTGGTCCGGATTTCTTGATCCCGGTCGATGAGCTGTGGAAGAGCTGGCGCGATTGGTGTCAGGACCAGAACCTGCACCCAGGCACCAAAGCGCTCTTAGGTCGTGATCTCAAGGCAGCCGTGCCGACCATCCACCACGCTCGACCTCGAACCGAAGACGATAAACGCCTCCAGGTCTACAACGGCATCAGGTTGGCCAGAGAAACAACGTCCGGTCACGGTGACCGCCCTGACCAGGCATCAACCGAAGACGTAGGGATTGGTCAGGATGGTCAGGCTGACCAGCCAGTGTTTTCTGCGGAAGAGAACGGCGTACAAGAGGAGGTCTTCTAGTTGGCCACCACCAACATCGCCGAGATCATTGCGCGTGTCCAGGCGCACGGAGGCGAACTGACTCCTCTGGCCGACGGCAACATCCGCTACCGCGGCGCTCCTCTTACAAATGAGCTACGCACACTCCTCCATGAAAACAAAGCTCCCTTGATCGAGGCCCTCGGCCATCAGGACGACAAGCGTGAAGCCGTCGAATCTGATCTCAGTAGCCATGATCCCGTCGCCTGCCGCGGTTGTGCTGCCCTCATCCCAGCCGGGACAACACTCTGCGCGGACTGTGGCAGCAAGCACTCTCCCCTCATCCGCTATGCGCTTGAGCTCAGCGCAGTATCGGAGGAGCGAACTCTGCGCGGCCGGACTTTGATCGCTCTTGATCTGCGCCGCTATCCACGGCTTGAGCTGCCCGACGGCCAACTGGTGGGCCCAGGTCTCATTGCGTGGGCACCTGTCCTTCGAGAGGCGAACAAATACACGTTGCAAGCCATTCTTAGGGTCGCAACGCGAGAAAGGCTGCGGAGCCGGGCGCCGTGAGCCTGTCCAATGATCTGGGTCCGTGATGGCAGCGGCCGCCGTCAGGTTTGGGGCGGTAGCTACCACACGAAGGCAGAGGCGAAGGCTGAGGAGCGCCGGCTGCTGACCGAACGCGACGCCGGATCAGACTTGAAACCCACGAAGCTCACGGTCGCAGAGATCTTCGATCGGTACATCGCAGAGAAGCGGAACAAGGTGAAGGCATCCACTCTCATACGGACGGAGGAATTGCTAAGTCACCTCAGACCCATTCTCGGTACCATCCCGGCGGCACGCTTGAAGCCCAACGAAATCAGCAACGCCTACAACCAACTCCTTGTTGGCCTCTCCCATCGCACCGTGCGTCACTGCCACTGGCAATTGCACGGTGCCCTCGCCCTGGCAGTCAATTGGGGACAGGTCCCGACGAACGTCGCCGACCGCGTCAAACCACCAGTCGCTGAAGTCTTCGAGGGCCGGGCACTTGGCCACGAGGAGGTCCGGTTGCTTCTTGATGCGGTTCGACCAAGCCCGCTGGCCGCCCTGGTCTGGCTTGCAGTCGACTCGGGCGCCAGGCAGGGTGAGCTGCTGGCTTTGCGGACCGATGACGTTGACCTGGAGACCGGTCTGATTCACATCAGCCGGTCCGTCCGCCGTGTTGCCGGTCAGGGCATGGTCTTCTCATCGCCCAAGACGCGACTCTCACGCCGGACGGTCGAGATTGCGCCGACCACCGTCGCGATCCTCAAGGCTTACCGTGCCACGCAGCTGGCAAAGCGGTTGAAGGCCGGGGAGCTCTGGGATTCCGACGGCAACCTCTTCTTCTCGAACGACACCGGCGGCGTGCTCGACGGAGTGGGCGTTACCAAGGCTTTCCAGAAGATCGCCGCGGGCGCCGGCCTTGGAGCCCTACGCTTTCACGACCTCAGACACACCTGCGTGACTCTCTTGCTGGCTGCTGGTGTGAAAATGGACGACATTCGCGCCCGGGTCGGCCACAGCTCGATCACGACAACCGTCAACGTCTACGGCCACCGCATCGCAGGCACGGGATCGATGGCTGCAACCATGGATGCAATCCTCACCAGCGCGACCAGGGAATCGGAAGGGTGGTTAGCAAATGGTTAGCAAATCAGATCCGGGGCTGTATGTCTCAGTGCTCTTGGACCCTGATGCAGAATCAAAATGGGGTAAATTCTGGCAGGAGCGGAGGGACTCGAACCCCCAACCTGCGGTTTTGGAGACCGCTGCTCTGCCAATTGAGCTACGCTCCTGCGTTGGCAGACGAAACGAGGAATTTGGTGGAGCTAGGGGGATTCGAACCCCCGACCTCTGCGATGCGAACGCAGCGCTCTCCCAATTGAGCTATAGCCCCACGCCGTGACTAGGGAATGATACCAGACGTAACTGAAGTTGCGGCGTAGCTCACCGGCGGACATAAGAAGCCGCCTTCTCTCGCTGGGCGCCGCCTCATTCACTGTTAGGCCGGTAAACTCGCTGCTCCCTGGGGCAGACTCACCTTTTGCTGGAAATCATCCGGTTGCTCCGCACGCAAAGAGCTTCAACGTGTTCGAGTAGCTCGCTGGCACGTTAAGCTCAGCATTGATGCGCTCCTGCTCGTCCGGGAGCTGGCGGGCCCTAGCCGATCTCCTTCCATTTGATTCATCCTTCGTGTCTTCGGGAGATATCGCGACAACAGACCACCCGCCTCTTGTTACCTGTTACTTGTTACTCCGTCCTTGTTACTCTTCCTCACGTGCATATCCGCCGGCTCCAACTCACAGGCTTCCGCACCTACCCCAAGCTCGACCTCGCCCTCGATGCCGGCCGGCTCCTCTTCCTCGGCGATAACGCCCAGGGCAAGTCCAACCTCCTCGAGGCGATCTATCTCCTCGCCTCCGGCCGCTCCGTCCGCGCCGCCAACGACGGCGAGCTCATCGGCTGGGGTGCTGAGTCCGAAGGCCAGCCCTTCACCCGTCTCCAGGCCGACATCGCCCGCCGCGACGGCCCAATCGCTCTCGAAACGCTGGTTGTCGGCCCCTCGAATGCTCCCGGCGCGCCATCGACCCGCGCCGGCAAGCGCTTTCGTGTCAACGGCATCCCCCGCCGGGCCATCGACTTCGTCGGCCAGCTCCGCGCCGTCCTCTTCACCGCCGACGACCTGGAGCTGATCTCTGGCCCGCCCGCCGTCCGCCGCGCCTACCTCGACGCCGCCCTCTCTCAGCTCGACCGCGCTTACTACGCCGCCCTCCAGCGCTACGGTCGCATCATGCAGCAGCGCAACGCCAGCCTGCGCCGCATACGAGAAGGCATCGCCGGCCTGGACGAGCTCGCTCTCTGGGACGACTCCTTCACCCGCGAAGGCGCGACGATTATCGCCGGGCGCATAAACGCCGTCGTCCGCCTCGCCGGCCTTGCCGCCACCGCCCACGGCGAGCTCAGCGGCGCCCTCGAAGCCCTGGAGCTTGCTTACGAGCCCCAGCTTGGCGAGGAGTGGAGCCGGCTCCTGCCCACCCAAGCCACGCCCGCCGCCGTCCAGCCCCTCTTCGCCGCCGCCCTGACCGCCCAGCGCCGCCGTGAGACCGCCGCTGGCGTCTCCCTGGCCGGCCCCCACCGTGACGACATCTCGATCAAGCTCAACGGCGTCGCCGCGGCCTCCTTTGGCTCGCGCGCCCAGATCCGCACCGCCGCCCTCGCCCTGCGCCTGGCCGAAGCCCGTCTCCTCATGACCAACGCCGACCCGCCCGTCCTGCTCCTGGACGACATTGTCTCGGAGCTGGACGAGAGCCGCCGCGCCTCCGTCCTGGCCGGCGTCTCCGGCTTCGACCAGGTCTGGTTTACGGCGACCGCCAACGCCTCGCTCCCACCCGGCTTCCGCGCCTCCTGCCGCACCTACACCGTCCACGCCGGCTCCATCACCGAAACCTGATATTGTCGTTGCGAGCCATCGGCGATAGCCGAGGCGTGGCAACCTTTCAAACGCCAGTCCTGGCACAGCCCATTCGAATCCGCAGATCAACCCACGATCCGCGTTGTAGCGGCGACCTTCACGGTCGCCAGGGGTAGAGGGGCAGACCAACCCTCATCCCGCCGATCCACCCATTGCGAGCCATCGGCCTCAGCCGAGGCGTGGCTACCTTTAAGCGCCGTCCTGTAGAACTCTGAGTACACTAGATCCCACACATGACGGTGGAAGATATCCGTGTTGGGTTGGTCTCGGACTGCGAAGGTAGCGTGGCCGCGCTTGAGGCTGCCCTTTCGGCCATGAAGAAGCAGGGCTGCGACTTGATCGCGTATGCTGGCGACATTCTCGCCTGCCCTTTCTCGCCCGATCCTCCCGGCGAAACCATCGCGCTCCTCCGGACTGAGGCAGTTCGCGCGATCCCCGGTAACAACGATCGTTACCTCATCGACTGGGGGACACCACGCTGGACTCACACGCTTTGGATGAGGCTCCGGCGCTCCGACGCCGCAGGTCCGTGGCTGGACGATGTCGGCCGTGGCCAGGCTCAGATTCATCCCGATGACCTGACCTGGTTGCGCACCTTGCCCGAAGAATTCCTTCTCACTGACGGCGTTTGGGTCTGCCACGGGATGCCCGGCAATCCTTGGAACACGTTATGGCCGCGTTCTCAGTCCTATGACGGCAACGTCTCTGACGCGGATCGCGACGCTTCGCTACTCATGCTGGCCAACGTTGATGCCGAGCTTGTGCTTTGCGGCCACGTCCCAGAGCCGCGGGACTATCATGACCGGTTGCCCGACGGTCGTGCATTGCGTGTCGTGCGCGCTGGCCTTCGAGACGAGAAGCGGGTTGGCTACGCTTTGTTGACACGTCGCAATGGCTCCTGGACAGTCAAATGGGGCGATACGCCAATCGCGGGCTCGTCTCCATAGTTGCGATCAGGTGCGGGATGATCACTGGAACGCCGAACAACCTCCGCGACTTCGGCGAGTTGGCGCCATCGCCTCTGCCCAAGAGCAAAGCCTAATGCGCGTCCTGCAAAGGACCCTCATCCGCCGCCAGCAGCTTCGCCCCCGCCCCCAGCGGGATCACCACCTCGACAGCCCGCGGCGCCACCCCGAAGCGCATCGGTGTCTCCCCGAAGAACTCCCCGTCCGCCTGCACCTCCAGCCCCGGCGTCAGCACATCAAGCTCTCGCAGCCGCTGAAATGACACCCCGTCCGCCCCGTCATGCCGGCGCATCGCCAACCGGATGCCCGTCCGCGCCAGCCACGGCAGCCCTCGGCCCGAGAACACGTAGGCGTCCAGCAGACCATCGTCCGCCAGCGCCTCGGACGTGATATCAATTACACCGCCGTAAGACCGCGTGTTGCCCAGCAGCAGCCAGTAGAGGTGCCCCTCCCAGTCCTGCTCCCCGTTCAACCGAAGCTGCACCGGCCGCGACCGGTAACGTCCCAGCTCCAGCGCGCCCCATAACACGTAGGACGCCGTGCCCAGGAAGCGCTTCGGCCGGCCCGGCACCCGTCGCACCACGCCGGCGTCGAGGCCCACGCCCGCCATCAGCAGGAAGTAGCGCTCGCCGGCAATCCCCAGGTCAAAGCGCCGCCGTTCCCCTTCGGCCAGCAGCCGTAGCGCCTGCTCCGGCGTCTTCGGCATGCCGATCTCCTTCGCGAATACATCCCCCGTGCCGCCCCGGATCAGCGCCACCGCGCTCTGGCTGCCCACGAGGCCGTTGACTACCTCGTTCACGGTACCGTCGCCGCCGCACGCCACCACCACATCGACACCATGCGCGGCCGCCTCCCGCGCCAGCGTGGTCGCGTGACCGGCGCTCTGGGTCGGCCGCAGGTCGATCTCCCAGCCCTCGTCCGCCATCGATGCCGCCGCCGCCGCCAGCCGCCCCTGCGACGGCACGTTCCTCGCCATCGGGTTATAGATAATCGAAGCCTTTTGCACTGCCAGACAGTATATGCGCGGCCCCATGCTAAACTCGCCCCAACATCATCACCGGGCGCGGCGAGGGGCACCTTGTTACCTGTTACCTGTTATCTGTTATTGGCCCCATGAACCGCATCGTCGTCACCGGCCTCGGGGCCATCACACCCATCGGCAATGATGTCCCATCCACCTGGCAGGCCCTCCTCGAAGGCCGCTCCGGCATCGGCTACGTCACCCGCTTCGACACGTCCGCCTTCACCGACCGCCCCATCGCCGGCGAGGTCAAGGACTTCCAGCCGGATACGCTGCCGCCGAAGCAGCTGCGCCACATGGACCGCTACACCCAGCTCGCCTGCGCCGCCGCCCTCCAGGCCCTCAACGACTCCGGCATCGACATTTCCCATCCCCTCGGCCCCGAGTGCGGCGTGGTCTTCTCCGCTTCCGGCGGCTATCACGTCATCGATGAGCAGTATCGCGTCTTCGCCGAGAAAGGGCCGCGCCGCGTCAGCCCCTTCATGATCACGCACATGCTGCCGGACACCTCCTCCGGCGCCATCGCCGTGCTCACCGGCGCCATGGGGCCCAACATCGCCGTCACCGCCGCCTGCGCTACCGGCGCCGCCTCCGTCGGCGAGGCGGCCGAGATCATCCGTCGCGGTGACGCCGAGGTCATGATCGCCGGCGGCGCCGAAGCCCCCCTCATCCCCGTGATCTACGCCGGCTTCGCCGCCCTGCGCGCCATCGCCACGCCCGGCGATGACCCATCGACGGCCTGCAAGCCCTTCGACCGCCGCCGCGACGGCTTCGTCATCGCCGAAGGGGCCGGCGCCTTGATCCTCGAAAGCCTGGAGCACGCCCAGGCCCGTCGCGCCCGCGTCTACGCCGAGCTCGCCGGCTACGGCTCAAGCAACGACGCCTTCGACATGGCCGCCTCCGAGGACTCCGGCCGCGGCGCCGCCCTCGCCATCGATATGGCGCTGCGCAAAGCCGCCATCGACCCGACCCGCGTCGGCTACGTCAACGCCCACGGCACCGGCACCCTGATGAACGACCGCGTCGAGACTCACGCCCTCAAGCGCGCCTTCGCCAAGCACGCCTACCGGCTCGCCATCAGCTCAACCAAATCGATGACCGGCCACATGATGGGCGCGTCCGGCGCCGTCGAGGCCATCTTCAGCGTCCTTGCCCTCGACCAGCAGGTCCTGCCGCCCACCGCCCACTACGAAGAACCCGACCCGGAATGCGACCTCGACTACGTGCCCCAGCACGCCCGCCTCGTCAGCAACCTCGAAGCCGCGCTCTCCACGTCGATCGGCCTCGGCGGCCACAACGCCGCGTTGTTGTTTACGAAGGCGGAGTAGCCCCGGACGAACAAGCCGCTCATCCCGAACATCCATCGCCCATCGCATCCCCGCTCGTCCTGAGGCACTCGAAGGATGAGCCCGCCCCCGTCCGCCGACCACGCCGCACCCTGACAGCCAACCCTCCTCATGGCATGCTGAGCCTGTCGAAGCACGAGCGCCCGTCTGAGAAACGCGCGTATTATTGGCTAAGGAGGTGCCTTCGAATGGCAGAAAAGCTGACCTTCCGCTACGATCGCGAAGGCGACATCCTCTACATCAGCAAGCTCTCGCCCTACCCGGAGCAGGACTCAGAAGATCTCGGCGACGAAGTCATCGCCCGCCTCAACCCAGAGACCGGCGAAGTCGAGAACCTCGAAGTCCTCTTCTTCTCCACTCGCCTCCTCCGCTCAGACCTCTTCGAGCTCCCCGTCTCCGGCGAACTCCACCTGACCAACTAGGGCCGCACCACACACCCGTCCGCTCACCCTGAGGCACTCGAAGAGCCTGCCCTGAGCTTGTCGAAGGGATGAGCCCGCCGTCAGCCAATCCCGCTCCAACCTCGCCACCAACCCTACTCAAGGCATGCTGAGCCTGTCGAAGCACGCTCCATCCCAACGCGCTAGAGAGTTACTCCCAGGGAAGCCAGTCCGGAGGCTTCTCCGAACGCCAATGTTCGGTGCTAGGAGGAGGTGGTTCATTAGCGCCTGCGTAGTAGAGCGGATCTATTGAGCCGTCACTTGCCGCTATTCCAAGAATCCATCCGCTTGGACTTTTGGCCCACGCATGAAAGCTCTTCCGATCGACTAATTGCATCGAGACGAGAGATACTAACGCAGCATCCTTGGCATTGAAGCCGAGCATCTTAGTCAGGTCACTTGAGTATCGGGAATGAATCGTGTACTCAAGGAACTGGTTGAGCCGAATGTCATCGAGAGCGATTCGGAGCCTTGAGAATTCGCGCCGGTCGAGTCGTCTCCCACGCGTATCCACGTCATTTGAGCCGGCAAACTCGGCTTCCTTATCCCTCTGTCGCTGCTCAATGTATGCTCTCGCCCGAGGCTGAGCCCACTCAATGATGGCAAGGAGCAGCACAAAACATTTCGTTGAATTAAGAAGGGTGTCATAGCCGAGCTCGCGGCCATGGAGAATGCCATGGCGGGACAACCCGCCTGTTATTTCCGTAACGTGCTGCGGCGATCCGAAGTAGGCTTGTAAGGCGGTCAGCCCTTCGTCTAGCCCAGCGAGAGTTTCCCTATCCTGCAAATGGGAGCGGTCCCCTAAGTGAGCAAAGAACCCGTTCTTGTTGCCGGTCATATCCTTTACGAGCCCATCGATCTGAGTAAGGACAATCGGTACTGAAGCTTCAAAGGCTTCCGACTGGTGATGGCCTAGAGCCTTCTCTATAAGCCGTGCTCGCGCCTGTCCAAGGTCAGCCCAGTCGGCTTGGGAGGCTAGCATTGCTGCGAGACGAGAACCAGCAACGCGGAACATTCCCGACTCGTTCCAACCTTGGGCGAGAACTATCTCGGCCTCGTCTACCGATTGTGTTCGCTCATATATCTCGAGTGCTGCTTTAACAGCTAGCGTAGGAACCAGTCCAGACGGTGCCCATCCCATGGGCGCAAACAACCCCACATATCTTGCTATTCCTCTGAATAAGTCCTGATGTGCAGCAACAGAGGCTTCAAGCTCTGAAATTGGAACACCCGCGGCCTGCAAGAAGAGGCGGCCAAACGCCGAGCCCAACATTGTCTCGAATCCGCCAACAGTAGCCGCCATTCCCCCATCTCGATCTAGCCGCGATAGGACATCTGCAATGACCTGTGATTCACTGCGAGCCATGAGACAATCTTAGCCTTTCCCCACTGCCATCTCCCCCTTAGACCTCCACCCCACATCGACTACCCTCCTCACGTAAGGGAGGCCGGCAACGGGCTCGGCCTTGGACAGCCGGTCGTCCCTTACGCCAAAGGAGCCACACCATCCCCCACGGTGGACGCAGACCCGGCGCCGGCGCGCCCAGCGGCAACACCAACGCCCTCTGACATGGGCTCACTCTCGCGCGTCGGAGGCCTAAACTCCACCCGAATTGAAGAGGCCCCCGAGTATTCTCGGAGGCCTCTTCGTTCGTCAGAGCCGCTCGTAAGGAGAGCGAAAGCCAGATGCGGGCTGCTAAGCCCTAGTAGTCCATGTGGTCGCCCATGCCGGCGCCGGCGGGGGCGGAGCCGGGGGCTTCGGGGATGTCGGTAATCAGCGACTCGGTGGTGAGGACCATGGTGGCGATGGAGACGGCGTTTTCGAGGGCGGAGCGCGTGACCTTAACGGGGTCGATGACGCCGCGCTCGATCATGTTGCCGTAGACGCCGTACATGGCGTCGTAGCCGAACTCCGGGTCGGTCGACTTCTTGACAGCATCGACGACCACCGTGCCCTCGGCGCCGGCGTTGTCGGCGATGAGGATCAGCGGCTCTTCGAAGACCCGCTTGAGGAGCATGGCGCCCGTACGCTCGTCGCCTTCGAGGGTAGCCGCGACCTCATCGATGGCCTTCTGGCAGCGGATCAGGGAGACACCACCGCCGGGTACGATGCCTTCTTCGACGGCGGCGCGGGTGGCGGACAGGGCGTCCTCGACGCGGAGCTTCTTCTCCTTGAGCTCGACCTCGGTGGGGGCGCCGACTTTGAGGACGGCGACGCCACCGGAGAGCTTGGCCAGGCGCTCCTGGAGCTTCTCGCGGTCGAAGTCGGAGGCGGTCTCATCGATCTGGGCCTTGATCTGCTTCATGCGGGCCTGGATCGCCTCGTCCGAGCCGTAGCCTTCGATGATCGTCGTGTCGTCCTTGGAGGCGATGACGCGGCGGGCGCGGCCGAGGTCGGCGATCTGGGCGCCTTCAAGCTTGCGGCCCATGTCTTCGGTGATGAAGGTGCCGCCGGTGAGGATGGCGATGTCTTCGAGCATCTGCTGGCGGCGGTCACCGAAGCTGGGGGCTTTGACGGCGAGCACATTGAGGGTGCCGCGCAGCTTGTTGACCACGAGAGTGGCGAGGGCTTCGCCATCCAGGTCATCGGCGATGATGACGAGGTTCTTGGTGACCTGGAGGACCTTCTCGAGGATGGGGAGGATGTCGGTCACGGCGGTGATGCGCTTGTCGGCGATGAGGATGTAGGGCTCCTCGAGCACGGCTTCCATGCGCTCGGTGTTGGTCACGAAGTAGGGTGAGGAGTAGCCGCGGTCGAGCTGCATACCGTCGACGAACTCGGTGTCCATGTAGATGCCCTTGGACTCTTCGACGGTGATGACGCCGTCCTTGCCGACCTTCTCCATGACCTCAGCGATCATGTCGCCCATCTCGATATCGTGGGCGGAGAGGGTGGCTACCTGGGCGATCTGCTCCTTGCCGGTTACGGGGCGGGCCATATCGCGCAGCATGTTGACGGCGGCAGCGAGACCGAGCTCGATGCCCTTCTTGAGGGCCATGGGGTTGGCGCCGGCGGCGACGTTCTTCATGCCTTCGCGGACGATGGCAGCGCCGAGGACGGTGGCCGTGGTGGTGCCATCACCGGCCACGTCATTGGTCTTGGAGGAGATTTCCTTGGCGAGCTGGGCGCCCATGTTCTCGAAGGGGTCGCGCAGCTCGATCTCCTTGGCGATGGAGACGCCGTCATCGACGACGGAGGGGGGACCGTACTTCTGATCGAGGACGACGCGGCGGCCGCGGGGGCCGAGGGTGACCTTGAGGGCATCGGCGAGGATGTCAACGCCGGCTTTGAGGGAGCGCCGCGCCTCTTCGTCGAAGATAATCTGCTTAGCCATGGGAAGCTCCTAACGTTCTGGAAGTCTTGCTATCGTGAGTCCTGGGCCCGGCGCCGGATGCCGCTCGCAACCTTGCGTCCGCTCCGCTGGCGGGGCAGGGAATCATGTCTGGGCACCCCTACTGCCCCGGTGGGGCGCTGCGCCCGGCAGGCTACTAGACTTCGACTTTGCAGAGGATGTCGGTCTCCTTGAGGACGATGTACTCCTCGTTCTCGACCTTGATCTCCTGACCGGTGTACTTGGCGTAGAGGACGCGGTCGCCGACGGCGACTTCCAGGGGGATGAGCTTGCCGTCTTCGTCGCGGCGGCCGGGGCCGGCGGCGACGACTTCGCCCTGGTTGGGCTTCTCACGGGCGGTGTCCGGGATGACGATGCCGCTGGAGAGTACCTCTTCCTGGACCACGGGGCGCAGGACCAACTTGTCGGCGAGGGGAATTAATTTCGAAGCCACTCTGACCTCCTCAAGATACGGTGTTTGGATGTAAGCCGGGGGTTAGTTAGCACTCTATCAGATCGAGTGCTAACGGGGGTAGTGTAAGCGGCGCTGATGGCTGGCGCAAGAGGGTTGAGGCGAGATTTGAGCAGTCAGTTATCAGCCGTCCGCAATCGATGGGGGCCGCCCCCGGCCGGCCTGAATAGTCAACGCGAGGAAGCCAGGCAGCCTCCGTGATGATGGAGACCGCCTGGCGTGGCTAAGTCGATGGCCGGCGCCGGGCCGGCGTCAGGAGTCCGGGTTGACGCCGACGAGGATCTGCACCGTCTCGCCGAAGCGCTCCGGGTCGCCGGTGGCGGCCAGGGCGCGGATCAGCTCCTGGTTGAAGTTGTGGGCGTCCATGAGGTCATCGCACTCCAGGACGAAGACGTCGGTCGCGTCTGCCGAGAAGGCGCTGGTCCAGTAACGCCGCACGAAATCGACCTTGCCCTCGTACTTCGTCAACAGCTTCTCAAAGATCTCACCCGGCTCCTCCTGCTCGTCCTTGGAAAGCGAGTGGTAGCTGCCGGGCACCCGCTCCAGCATGACGATACCGAATTTCTTGCCTGCCATGGTTATTTCCCTTTCTCCTGGCCGAGATAGCCGGCCGGCTACTTACGCACGAGGTAGTAGTTGTTCATGAAGTCGCCTTCGACTTGTCTGGTCTCGATTCGGCCGAAGCCTGCTTCCGCGAACAGCTCGCGCGCCTTCTGCTCGCCCCACATCGTCCCCAGACCCTCGCCGTGCTGAGCCAGCGACACGGTCATGCAGTGAAAGACTGAGAAAGTGAAGAACAGCGGCGTCATTGGATTGCTGATGTTCTCCTCCAGGTTGCTGGACCCGGCGATGTCGACGCAGAGGAAGTCGCCGTCCGGCTTCAGCGCCTCACAGATACCCTTGAGGACGCGGCGCGGCTGGGCCTGGTCGTGAATCGTGTCGAAAGCGGTAATCAGGTCGAATCGGGGCGGGCCGGAGAGGGTGGAGATGTCCATTACCTCAAACGTCACGTTGGTCAGGCCCTTCCCGGCTGCTTCGGAGCGACCGAAGGCGACGCCCTCCTCGGAAAAGTCATAGCCGGCGAAACGGCTGTTGGGATAGGCCGCCGCCATCAGGCAGAGTGCATATCCGGCGCCGCAGCCCACGTCCGCCACGTCTATGCCCTTTTGGAGGCCCTCGACGAGGCCGAGCACCAGGGGCAGAGTCCCATTGAGCAGCGTCGCGTCGTAGACAGCGCTGGTCTCCTCGCGCTGGAGGCTCTGGAAGTTCGGGTACTCCGAGTAGGGGACGCCGCCGCCGTTACGGAAGGCATCGACGACCTTGGGTTCGACGAGCCCCATGAGGCCGACGTACTGAGTAAAGAAGGCGAAATTGTTGGGGCCGGCGGCGCGAGTGAGCATGCCGGCATGCTCCGGCGGCAGACGGTAGGTCCGCGCGGCGGCATCATACTCGACGATGCCGCCGGTGACCATGCCACCGAGCCATTCCCTGACATAGCGCTCCTGAAGCCCCGCCGCCCCGGCGATCTCCTGGCTTGTGGACGCCGGCAGCTCCGCCAGCTTGTCGAACAAGCCGGTCTGATGGCCGACGCTCAGCATCAGCGACAGGCAGCCGCCGCTGAAGATCCCCAGCACCTTTTCGCTGAAGGCCTCCGCCTTCTCCTGGTCGATTGGCTGGTCTGTGGTTGTGGTCATGTCTCTTTCTCCTGCTCTTTCTGACCGGCGCCCGCCGGGTCCTTCGGCGAAGGGGCCGGCGGGCCACCGGCTAGGGATGAGACTAGAGCTGAACGGGCGTCGCGGAATGGGTGCCGGCACCCATTCCGGCTCGGACCCACACGTAACGATCGAGTGGGTGTCGGAGACTGCCAGGACTTCGCGCTAGTTGCCGTGGCCGAGGACGTAGGCGGCGGCGGCGGCGCGGGCGCTGGCGCCGTGCAGCCCCAGTTTCTCATAGATGCTGGAGATGTGGCGCTCCACGGTGCGGACGCTGAGGACCAGCTCGGCGGCGATCTCCTGGTTGCTGCGTCCGTGGGCCAGCAGGGCGACGACCTCTACCTCGCGGCGGCTGAGGCCGCTGGTGTCCGGCGCACCGGTGGGCTGGTCATCCAGCCGGCGCAGCAGCGCAAGAGCGCGATCGGCTTCACGGCGGGCGCCGAGGCCGCGCAGAGCTTCAAAGGCGATGCGAGCTTCGTGGCGGGCGGCGCTAATCGCGCCCGTCTGTTGCAGGACGGCTGCGAGCTCCAGACGGACGAGCCCGGCCTCGAAGGGACCGCCGGCTTTCTGGTAAAGGTCGACCGCGTCCTCGAAGCATCGGCGGGCCGAGATCGGGTCGCCTTTGTAGAGCGCAATATGGCCGCGCGCCTGGCTTGCTATCGCCAGGACGGCGTCGGTGCCGGTGAGCCTGGCCTGGGCTTCGAGCTCGGTCATGACGGGATCGAGGTCCTCGGTCCGGCCGAGGCTGATGCGAGCGCGGATCAGCAGCAGGCGGGCGACGGCGCGCTCGGCGCGGTCTTCATCGGAGCCGCGGCGCAGGTAGCGGTCGATTAGGTCCGGGACGGCGGTGACATCGCCTTCATCGAAGCTGATTGCGGCGCGGCCAAGGAAGGAGAGCAGGTGATCGGCCTTGTCGAAGAGGGCCCGCGCTTCGTCGAGGCGGCCCTGACGGCGCCGCAGCTCTGCCAGGCGGCAGATGGTGAGGCCGGCGACGGAGAGCCGGGTGGAGCCGAGCTTCTCGGTCACGGAGCGCAGCTCGGCTTCGGCTTCCTGCCAGTCGCCGCGCCAGATCAGGACGCCGGCGTAGTAGACGCGGCAGACAGAGAAGAAGGAGACTAGGCCCCAGCGGCGGCAGAACTCGCGGGCACGCAGGCTCCACTGGGCGGCGCGCTCGTAGTCGGCGACGGCTTCGCAGGCGTAGATCAGGACGCAGCAGGTGGCGCCGGCGGCGGTGAGGTCCGTGACTTCACCGGCCAGGGCCGCGGCGGTAGCTTCGCCAGGCGTTGGATGCCTTCGCGGACCATGCCCTGGCGTACCTGGATGTAGCCCATGCCGGCCTCGGTGAGCATCTGGAGGTCGAAGAGGCCGATCTGGAGGGCGAGGGCGTGGGCGCGCTCGGCGTAGACGAGGGCGGCGGCGAGGTCGTTGTCGAGCTCAACCGCGAACATCGCCTGGTAGAAGGCGAGCCAGCCGTGCTCGCGGCAGGGATCGATGCCCTCGAGAAGGCTGGCCGCCCGCTGCAGCCAGCCGTTGCCGATGGCGAACTCCTCCTGGAAGTCGACGTAGGCCATGGCGAGCTGAGTAGCGATGCGCGCGGCGCCGATGGGGTCGGCAGCGGCGCGGTAGAGCTGGTAAGCGCGCTCGCTGGCGCCGAAGGTGGCCTGGAGGTCATCGAGCCAGTAGGCGGCGCGTCCGAGGCCTTCGAAGGCGGCGGCATCTTCGCGGAGCGCGGTTGCCTGCTCGAAGGCAGCGCGGGCGCCGGCCCAGTCGCCGCGCTTGAGGGCTTCTTCACCGGCCTGGAGGTGTTTGCTGGCCGAGCTGGAGGGGTCGTTATCGCCGGTCATCTGATTGTCCGGCGTCAGTGTAGCGCAGGGGTGGTAAGCCGGCAGGTGGGCAGGGCATCGGTGCGTTTACGGCGGGACAAGGCGCTCATTCCGCGGGGCAAGATTCCTCGTGCCTCGGTATGACGTGAGTAGTTGGTAGATAACGCACAAGCTGCCTTTGCGTACGCTCAGCCATGGTAGGCAGAATACCCGTTTCCGTGTAAGCTGGAGGCGTGGCTAGGAAGAGGGCGGTCTGGGACGCCGGTAGGGTCAGGGCGCTGCGTCGTCATCTAAGCCTGACGCAGGGGGAAATGGCGCAGGAGATGGGGACGCGCCAGCAGACGATCAGCGAGTGGGAGACCGGCATGTACCAGCCGCGGGGCCTCTCGGAGCGGCTGCTGAGCCTGGTGGCGGAGCGCGCCGGCTTCGAATACGACGCCGCCGGCGGTGGCGAGATCGAGGAGCCACCAGCCGGTGGCTGAGGCGACGGTTCTGGCGCGGTGGCGGCCTACCGGCTTACAAGCCGCGGCATAGGCCGACAGGCTATGACTGCCGCGGAGCCGGTCGACTACAGTCTGAGCTATGATCCGGCCTGGCTAAGGTTGGCGGAGCCGGCGGCCCGGGACCCTCTGAGCGAGGCGGAACTATCGCGGATCTGGGAGGGGCAGGCCTTCCCGCCGGAGGCGCTGACCACGGCCGATGGGCGGCCGGTGCGGGTGGTCCTGCCGGGCAGGCTGAACACGGGGCCGGGGCCGGACTTTCGCGACGCGATTATTGGGCTGGACGGCGAGGAGCGCGGCGGCGACATCGAGCTGCACGTGCGCGCCAGCTCCTTCCAGGCCCACGGCCACAATAGCGACCCGGCCTACGACCGGCTGGTCCTGCACGTGGTCTACCTGGCGGACGGCGGGACGGATACGCGGCTGAAGAGCGGTGGCAGCGTGCCGGTGGCGGCGTTCGCGCCCTGGCTGGCCCGGCGCACGGCGGACATTGCCGGCTGGCTGGCGGCGCCGGCGCTGTGGCAGGAGCCCTGCCGTGACGCCGAAGCGCGGTTGGGCGGTGACGCGATCGCGCTGGCGCTGGGCGCGGCGGGACAGGAGCGTTTCGCGGTGCGGACGGCGCGTGTAGCGGCGGACATAGCCGGCTTGGGAACGGAGGCTGCGCTCTGGCGGGCGCTCTTCGAGTCCCTGGGGGTTGGCGGCGACCGTGGCGGCTTTCGGCGGCTGGCGGTCGCGTTCCCACCAACGCTGGCGCGGCTGACGGCCGGGCTACAGCGGGACGTGGCGCGGGAGGCGCTGGCGTCGGCGCTGCTCGGAGTCGCCGGGCTGGGCGAGCCGCCGCAAGAGCTTCGAGATGGGCTACCGGCGCCGATCAGGCCGGCGCTGGTCCGGACGGGACGGCCGCTGAACTGGCCTGATCGGCGGTTGCGGGCCTTTGCGGCGCTGTGGTCGCGGGCGGGCGGCGACCTCGCGGGCTACGCGGCCGAGAGCGTGCGACAGGCGGGTAGCGCCAAGGCGCTGGTGGCAGCGTGGCAGGCGCCGGCAGATACCGGCCCCGCCTTGCTGGGGCCGGAGCGGGCGCAGGAGCTGCTGGTCAATGCCGTGCTGCCGTTCGTAGCGGCGAGTGCAGAGCTGCGGCCACCGGCGGAGTCGTTGCTGGCGGAGCTGCGTCCGGCCGGGGCTTACGGCAAGACGGCCTTTCTGGAGGCGAACCTGCGGCGGCCGGACGGCAAGCGGCGGGTATCCAGCGCGCTGGAGCAGCAGGGGCTGCTGGCGATGCTCTCGGAGTGGTGCCGCAGGGGCGGCTGCGGGCGCTGTCCGCTGTCGTAGACGGGCTGCACATTGTCCCGCGGAGGGAAGGTTGTTGGAGGCGAGACGGAAGGGCACCCGGCAAGACAGCTTCCCTTCGCCGACGAGGGCTCAGGACGTGCCTCGGGGTGACAGGGCGGGGTGGCGGGACGTGGGATGCTTGTGCCCGCCGGCGCTTTAGATTCTTCGCTCCTGGCGTCGCTCAGAATGCCAGGCAGGGTGGGGTAGGACGCGAGAGACTCGGACAGATTTGCCTGCTGCCCAACAGCCAAATGCACCTGCTCGACTGCCAGATTGCCCGGCTGCCCGAGCTGGGGTGGGAGGGTTCAGCCGGCGATGGGCCAGGAGGCGCGGACATCGAGGTTGAGGCCGGCGGCGCCGGCTTCGGCGCGGAAGTGGGCGGCGACGGCGATCATGGCGCCGTTATCGGTGCAGAGGACGGGCGGCGGCACCCAGACGGGGATGGGGCTGGCAGCTTCGCGCAGAGCCTGACGCAACGGCCCATTGGCGGCGACACCGCCGGAGAGCAGGACGCAGCGGGCGCCCGTCTCCCTGGCAGCGCGCACGGTCTTTTTGACCAGGACGTCGATGACGGCGGTCTGGAAGCCGGCGGCAATGTCCGCGACCGGGGCGCTACTCTCCTGGGCGACGCGCGCGACCGCGGTCTTGAGGCCGCTGAAGCTGAAGTCGCTGCTGTCGCCGAGCCAGGCGCGCGGCAGTCGCGGCGGCTTGGGGCCGGCATCGCGGGCGGCGCGCTCGATGGCGGGACCACCGGGAAAGCCGAGGCCGAGGACGCGGGCGGCTTTGTCGAAGGCCTCACCGGCGGCGTCATCACGCGTGCGGCCCATGAGGCGGTAGCTGCCGTGGTCTTCGGCGAGGATGATCTCGCTGTGGCCGCCCGAGACGATGAGGACGATGGCTGGTAGCTCCGGCCTGGCGTCTTCCACCAGCCAGTTGGCGTAGAGGTGGCCTTCGAGGTGGTTGACGGCGATCAGCGGCCGGGACCAGCCGTAGGCCAGCGCCTTGGCGGTGTTGAGGCCGACCAGCAGCGAGCCGGCGAGGCCGGGCCCGGCGGTGACGGCGATGGCATCGAGGTCCGAAGGTCTACATTTCGCTTCGAGGAGGGCGGCGCGGACGACGGGCAGCATGGCCTCGATGTGGTGTCGGGAGGCGACCTCCGGGACGACGCCGCCGTAGCGGGCGTGGATGTCGGCCTGGGAGGCGACAACGTTGGTGAGCATGCGGCGGCCATCGGCGACGATGCCGGCGGCGGTCTCATCGCAGGAGGTCTCGATGCCGAGGATGAGCATGGAGGCATTGTAGCGAAGGGGAGTCGTGGGGGGCGAGGCGGAACGCCGGAAGGCGCTGCGCATCTTCGCCTGGCGGCTCATCTGCTCCGCTCCGTTGCGGTAGTAGGGTTGAGGGACACTCCTCAAACTCCCGGGCAAGGCTGCGCCCTCTCCCTCCCTGCTTACATGGCTCGGAGCCAGGGCGATGTGTGGCGGCGCTACCGTCCGCGCACTACACCGCGACGGACGGTAGGTAGGTTGCGGAGACCAAAGAGGTTTGGAAGGACGAGGGCTATTGATTCTTCGCTGGCCGCTCAGAATGGCAAGTATGGACGTGCGGTGCGTAGGTTGGCTCGCGACGGAAGAGCGCCCTCCTTCGGCCCTCGGCGCGGCTCAGGGAGCCAGACTCAGGATGCTATTGGGCTAATCGCTCGGAATCGCGGATTCTCGTGCCTTCGAATGATTAGTAGTTAGGAGGGCTGAGCATTAGCGGACGATGGGGGCGGTGAGCAGGGCATCGCCGACGACGACGTAGAGCTGGCCGCCGGAGGGGTCGACGGCGAGGGCCCGGAGGTCGGTGAAGGCATTGCTGACGAGCTGGCGGCGGAAGACGCCGTCCTTGGCGGCGACGATGACGCGTTTATTGGTCGTGTCGGCGATGTAGACCTCGTCGCCGGCTTCAACAACATCGATACCGGCAACCGTCTTGGGCTCGCGGTCGATGCCGTCGAGGCCGAAGCCCACCTCGTTGCCGCCACGGTAGCGTCGCAAGCGCCCGTCCTCAAAGAAGACGATGATGTCGCCGTCGACGGCAAAGCCCTGGCCTTGGCTGAGTTCGGGTGAGCCGACGGCGATCGCCGGCTCGCTGTCGAAGCCAACGGCAGCGGGCAAGTAGCGATGGATGCGGTCGCCAGCCGGGTCGAGGACGTAAAGGTTGCCGTCGTAGGCGGCCAGCCCGGCGACGGATGACCAGGTGTTGGTGCGGCGCAGCGGCAGTGGCCCCGGCAGGGAGCCAGGCCGCACCTCGAAGAGCTTACGCTCCGCGTCCAGGATGAGGAGCCGGCCATCGGCCTCCGTGCCTTCCCAGGTGAAGAAGACGGGCTCCTTGGCCGGCGTGCCGCTGTAGGTCTCGCCGGACGCGAAGACGACGACGGGCGGCGATGCGCCGGTCACGGGCACGGAGATGACGCGGCCCTCACCGGCATCGAGCAGGTAGGCGTTGCCACCGATGATGGTTATGGCGTCCAGAGAGACCTCGCCGGTGATCTGGCGGCCCAGGGTAGTGATGGTGGTGAGCGGACCGAGGTCGAAAACGGCGTCCATGACGGTCAGGTTATCGGTTGCCTGCTGATGCACGCCGGCGGCGCTGGCGTTGACGGGGTCGATGCGCTGGACCTCGGCGGCAAGGCGGCGGGTCTCCTCCAGGAGCTGGCGGCGAACGCCGGGGTCGTCTTCACCCTGGGCGGCGGTGAGCTGCGCCTGGGCGCTCTCAAGCAGGAGGCCGGCGCGCTCGCTGCGGTTCTCGCGGATCAGGTCGGGGACGGCGAAAGCGCCGACAAAGAGGAGGACGGCAACAGCGCCGGCGAGGCCGATGAGGCCGGTCTGGGAGATATTGAGCTTGAGTCGCGGCGCGGTGCCGGTGGTGCGGGCGTAGTCGGAGCGGCCGATGGACTGGTCGTTGCGCAGACGGATAACGGAACGGGAGATGTCGAGCGGTGGTGGTGAGATCAGCAGGGGCGCCGGAACGCCATCCGCGACCTTGAGATCAGGCTCGGCGGGAGCCGTCTTGGTGGCGCTCTTGAGGTCGTGGGCATTGACGGAATCGGCCTCTTCGGTGTCGAGATCGGCAAAGTCGGAATCCAGCAGTGGCTGGGGCGGGTCGTCCTCTGTGGCGTCGCGGCAGCTGATCACGAAGAGGGCAAACGCGGGCAGATCGCGGGTCAGGAGGTAGAGCTCGGGCAGCGCTTCGTCTATACCGCGAGCCAGCATCGCGTCGAGGGCGCCATCGTCAAGGACGGTCTCGAGGGAGACGGAGGCGGCGAGGACGAGGTCGCCGGGATCGAGGTTGAGACGGCGCAGAGCTGGCTCGATGTCACCTTCGCCGAGGGAGGAATGCGCCTCAGGGCCGGGCAGGAGACGCTCCAGGACGCCGTTACGGCGGATGTAGACGAGGCTTGGACCGGTCTGGGCGAAGTAAACGCCTTCGCTGCTGACGATGGCGGCCGTAATGCCGCTGCTGACTTGCTCACGCGGGACGCTGCGGCGGTTCCAATCGAGCAGGGTCTGATGGGTCGAGATCAGGGCGCGCGTCAGGGCGCCGGTGAGGGAGAGACGGTCCTGGAGGAAGAGACGGCCGATGGCGTCGAGGGCCTGGGCGCCGAGCTCGTCGCCCTTGAGGCCGCTGGGCTCGGCGAGGATGTGGAGGTCGACGTCGGGCTCATCGAGGCGGCGGCGCGGGAAGTTACGCAGACGGCCGCCCTCTTCCGTAACGCGGCCGTGGTCAACGACGAAGGTCGAGACGGTGGTCTGGGGCGCCATTCGCAGGCTAGCTCCTTGGCAGGCTCCGCGCGGGATGAGGGTCGGGCGATGGGATCGAGGGGAGGCTCTCCGGCGCGGGCGTGATGAGCCAGAGGATTATAGCAAGGTGGGGTTGGCTGAAATGCAGTTGGGGCAGAGCAGCCTGGCTTAAGGGTGAGTCGTCCGCGGGATTCAGCTTGAGGTTCGGCGTTTGACTTGAAGTGCAGGCTGCCACCATTGCACTTCCACTCATGGCCTCCGCGTCTACTGACGAGCGGAGAAGCGGGCTAGGTCACGCGGGGGCAAGATTCCTCGTGCCTCGGAATGACAGGTCTGGTGCAGACAGGTTAAAGCTGGTGACAACTTGCCGGGGAGAGGTGCGCGGCTTATGCTGAAACCGACCGAAACGTCGGTTTTTGAGATGACTGAGCAGCCTAGCCAGCCACGCGCCCTCGACCGGCAGCGACGCATTTTGGATGCGGCGCTGGCGGTTTTCAGCCGTCGCGGTTACCGCGAAGCCAGCGTCGATGAGATCGCCGAGGAGGCGGAGACGTCGAAGGGCGGCGTTTACTTCCACTTTCCGGCGAAGCAGATGATCTTCCGGGCATTGCTGGACGTCTCGGCGAAAAGGCTGCTGGAGCGGGTCGAGGCCGCGATCGAGCGCGAGACGCGGCCGGTCGCGAAAGCGGACGCGGCGTTGCTGACGGTGCTGGACGCCTTCGCGGACCACCGGGCGCTGGCGCGGCTGTTCATGATCGAAGCGCTGGGAGCGGGCGGCGAGTTCCAGGAGCGGTTGTTGCAGATTCACTCGGACTTCATTGCCGTGATCAAGCTGCATCTGGATACGGCGCTGGCCGAGGGCGTGATCCACGACGTCGATACGGACATTGCCAGCCGGGCCTGGTTTGGGGCCCTGAACGAGGTGATCCTGCACTGGCTGATCAAGGGGACGCCGGCGCGGCTGGAGGACGCCTACACGGCGCTGCGGCCGCTGCTGATGCGCAGCGTGGGGATAGAGGCTCCGGCCGCCGCCCCGCCCCGTGGCAGACTGGCAAACGGGCAAGCTGGCGACAGGGCAGGGCATTGAACGAGGGTGCTGGTGGGCAACCACCTCACCCCCACCCTCTCATAGGAGAAGAAGGGACAGCGCCCGGCGCCTTCAGTGTGCAGCCAGGCGCTGGAGCGCCGGCGATCTCAAAGCGGCGGGCGTGGTGGCTGGCGATACGGCCTTTCTCCTTCCCGGCATCGATTGTGCCGGTGCTGGTGGGGACGGCATCGGCATCTGACGAGGCGTTCCGGCCGCTGCTCTTCGTGCTGGCGCTGGCGGGATCGATGCTGATCCACGCGGGCACGAACCTGGCGACAGACTTCTTCGACTTTACGGACGGAGTGCAGCCGCGCGCGACCCTGGGCGGCGTGATCCGAGGCGGCCTGATCTCAGCTAAGGCGGTGCATTGGGCGGCGATTGCCTGCTTTCTGGCTGGTGCAGCCTGCGGCCTGGCGATCGTGGCCGCCACGGGCTGGCCGGTGCTGGCGGCGGGCTTCGCCAGCGTGCTGGCGGGCTACTTCTACGCGGCCTCGCCGATAGCCTACGGGCGGCGCGGGCTGGGGGAGGTCATGGTCTTCGCCTTCATGGGTGTGCTGATGGTCATGGCTTCGGCCTACGTGCAGGTCGAAAGGCTGACCTGGGAGTCTTTCTACGCCTCGCTGCCGGTGGGGCTGCTGGTCGCGAACATCCTTCACGCCAACAACCTGCGCGACATCGAGAACGACCGGGCCCGGGGCAAGGTGACAATCGCTGGGATCGTGGGGCGGCCGGCCGCGGACCGGGTACTTTACGCGCTGACGCTGGCGGCGTTCGGCGTTGTGGCGATAACGGCAGCAATCGAGGCGGTCCCAGTGAGCGCGCTGCTGGCTCTGGCTGGGATGCCGGCGGCGATCGCCAGCTTCCGGCTGCTGAATGAGCGCGAGTCGGCGGCGCTGAACCCGCTGGTGAGGGGGACAGCAATGCTGCACTTGCAGTTCGGACTGCTACTGGCCCTGGGGTTGCTGCTGAATCTGTACATCTAGTCACCAACGTCCTTTTTCTAACGTGCGTCTCGGGCCGGAGGCCTGGATGCCGATACTTTCATGTAGTGCAAGAGCGCATGGCAGGTGTGATCGGAGATCCCGTATCGGCACGGGCATTGCCATCGAGCGCCAATCTGGCCATGGCGCCGGATGGTCGCGCCCGTCCTCGCCCGCGGCTGGGCCTCAGGGCCGACATCATCGATGCGCTGCCGCTGATCCTGGCGGCGAAGCTGTTTACGCTGACCTTCATCGCCCTGGCCTATTTCTACTTCCCGTTCAACGCCGAATGGCACACGCTGGGCTTCCACTACCCAACCGGCGAGATCGATTTCACAACGCGGGTGACCACGTGGGACGCGGGGCACTACCTCTACCTGGCAGACATTGGCTACATGCCGGAGCAGATGTCGAATGCGTTTCCGCCGCTGTATCCGCTGATGATCCGCGCCCTCAGCGCGATGGGGCTGCACAGCATCATCGCCGGCCTGCTGATAGCCAATCTGACCTCGACCGCGGCGCTGCTGCTCTTCTATCGCTTGGCGCGGCAGCGCTTCGGGCGTGAGGTGGCGCAGAAAGCGCTGCAGCTCATGCTCGTCTTCCCGACGGCGTTCTACCTCAACCTGATCTACAGCGAGGGCGTGTTTTTGCTGCTATCAGTCCTCTTCTTTGTGGCGATGTATCGGCGCAACCTCTGGCTGATGGCCGCCTGCGCTTTCCTGTTGCCCTTAGTGCGCCTGGTGGGATTCGCGATTGCGATCCCAATGGTGGTGTACGCGGCGGAAGCAGCGTGGCTGAGGCTGAGATCGACCCGGGGTCCGCTGAGCCACCGGCTGGGCAAGGCTCTGGGACCGGAGGCCGTAACTCTGCTGGCGCCGGTGGCGGGCGTTGCAACGCTCTGCGCCTTTATGGCCATCGAGACGGGCGACCCGCTGGCGATGATGCACGCGCAGGCCTACTACGAGACGGCGATGCGCGGCTTCGACGGCCTGCTGCAGCCGATGTCGATACTGAAGGACCTCTTCCGGTCCGACCTCGCGCTTTACGGCCTCTCGAACTCCGTGCTGGACCGGATCTTCTTTACCGTCTTCCTGGCGTCGGCGCCGCTCGTCTACCGGCGAGTTGACCGGCCGATGTTCGCGTTCTACCTGGTCATGGGGCTGACGCCGATGGCGGGCAGCTTTCAGTCCTACATGCGTTACCTGCTGGTGGCGTTCCCGTTGTTTCTGGCCTGGGCCAGCTATTTGGAGAAGGTGAGACCGGGACGCTTCGTCTTTGGCCTGATGCCGCTGATCATGGTACAGGGCATCTTCGTGGTGCTGCAGGCCTCACGGCTCTGGGTAGCCTGAGGCGGCCGTGAGCCAGAAGCTGACATCACCGGGCCAGGCCCTGGCCGCGCGACACGGTTGACACTGCGAGTCGCCAGAGCCTACTACGAGCCGCCTTCGACCGTATAGGCCGGCTGGAGGGGTCGGCGGCGCTGCCGTTTATTCTCGGCAGCAAGCTGGCGACGCTGGCGCTGGTCCTGGTGGCGTTTCTGTTCTTCCCGCTGAACGAGCCGCAGCAGCAGGAGAACTTCAACTATCCGGTACAGAGTGATTTGGCTGAGCGGTTCACGCCCTGGGACGCGAGTCACTACCTACACCTCTCGGATCAGGGCTACCAGCCGGAGCAAATGTCGAACGCGTTTGCGCCGCTCTACCCGTTGCTGATCAAGGCCGCGCACGTGGCCGTGCCGGACCGGATCCTGGCGGCGCTGCTCGTGTCGAACCTGGCCTCTGCGGTAGCGCTGTATCTGCTCTACGTCTATTGCAAGCGCCGTTACGGTGAGGGACCGGCGCTGAAGACGCTGCTGGCCCTGTTGGCCTTGCCGACGACGTTCTTCCTGAACCTGATTTACAGCGAGGCGGTGTTCCTGCTGCTCTCGGTGCTGTTCTTCTGGGGACTCTACACGCGCAACCCTGGCGTTGGCAGCTATAGCGGCGTTCCTGCTGCCGCTGTCCCGGCTGGTGGGCTTTGCGGTGATCGTTCCGTTTGGCTTATATCTGGCAGCCGACGCGATGGCGGAGACGCGGGGCGAGAGGTTGAGGCAACGGCTGCGAGGGTTGGTGCAGCCGCGAATGCTCTACGTCCTGTCGCCGGTCCTGGGGCTGGCAGCGTACGTGGTGTATATGCAGGTGGCGACGGGTGATGCGCTGGCGATGGTACACGCGCAGGCGCTGTTCCCCGTGCCGCGCGGCCTCGACAACTTGACAGACCCAAGGCGCTTTGTGGACGACTTTCTGACGGTGAAGCTGGCGTTCCACGACACCACGGGATCACTGCTGGACCGGGTTTTTTTCATCGCGTTCGTGGCGTCGTTGCTGCTGGCTTACCGGAAGCTGGACCGGCCGCTCTTCGCTTTCGTATTGCTGATGGGGCTGACTCCACTGGCGGGCAGCTTCATGGCATTCATGCGCTACCTGGTGGTCGCGTGGCCTTTGTTCCTGGCGTGGGGGCGGTACCTGAACGGGAAGAGCCCGCGACTGATGTTCTACGGGTTGCTGCCGCTGCTGGCACTACAGGAGATATTCGTGATCCTGTACGCGACTTACAACGGGGTGGCGTAGGGCGGCCGGGGCAATCCGGGGCCGGAGCTATACGGACGAGCGACCGTCCCTTCGACAAGCTCAGGATGCCATTAGGACGGCTGAACGCATACGGTGGTGTCAACGGTTGCCACGTCCCTTCGACCCGGCTCAGGGAGCACCTAGGCTGTGACCGATGGCTCGCAATGACAATATGGGAGTCGGTTCTTTGCTCTGGGACGCTCAGAGTGACGTGCCGCATCAACCGCCGGATTTCCCAAGGGGGAGCGAAGCCGGGCAGGTCCAGCGAAAGCTGGCCGGCTATTCGGTGAGGCGGCGGTAGAGGGAAGGGAGGCGGGCCGGTAGGAGCTCGATGTTGTCGAGGACTTCGTAGGCCATGTCGCCGCACATCTGGCCGAGATAGTCGTGGCCTTCCTTATCGACAGTGAGGGCGAAGGGGATGATGCCCTTGTGCTTGGCCTCCTGGAAGGCCTTGTGGGTGTCGTGGATGGCATATTCCTTCTCAGTGCGGTCGCGGCCGTAGCCGTGGTCCTGAGGACGGCCGTCGGAGACCATGAAGAGGATGCGCGCTTTGGCCTCGCTCTTCATTAGCTTGGTGGTGGTATGCCGGATGGCCGGGCCCATGCGGGTGGAGCGGATGGGCGTGACCTTGTCGATGCGGCGGCGGATCGTGTCGCTGAAGGCCTCTTCGAGGTCCTTGATGACGTAGTATTCGATGTTTTCGCGGCCGTAGCCGGAGAAGCCGAAGATGCCGTAGCGGTCGCCGATGGCCTCGAGGGCGCGAGTGAGCAGGACGATGCTCTCGCGTTCGAGGTCGATGATGCGCTTTGGCGGCTCCACAAGGGGCGAGCGCCCCTGGGAGAGCACGGAGGCGTAGCGCCGGGGGTCGTTGTTGTCCTGGGCGCCCTCGCGGCGGCGGTGCTTGTCGATCTCCTCGTCGGTGGAGGCGGACATATCGAGCAGGAAGGCGACGGCGACGTCGCGCTCGACTTTGTTGCGGCGCCAGTAAACCTTGGGGTTATCGCCGTGGCCGGCCTTTTTCTGGACGATGAAGTCGATAACCGCGTCGAGGTCGAGATCTTCGCCGTCTTCTAGCTTCTTGATCTTGCGGAAGGTCTCGGGCTTGAGCAGCTCGAACTGGCGCTGGGTCTCGTTAACAAGGGCGGCGTTCTCGCGCATGACCTTTTCGTAGTACTCTTCCGTACCCTCTTCGATGTGGCGCTCGCGGACGGCGCACCAGCGGGGGCGGTAATCGCCCGCTCGGAAGTCCCACTCGTCGTAGAAGAAGGTCTTCACTTCGACGGCCTGGCTGGTCTCGGTTGGCGGCATGGTCTGGACTTCCTGGTCCTCGGGCGGGTCTTCGTACTGGAGGCTCTGGCCGGCTTCCTTTTCGAGGTTTTCGATGAAGTCGCTCATCGATTCCTCGTCCTCCATGTCGACCTCGACGCTCTTTTCGAGCAGCTCTTTGATCTGCTCTGGTGTCAGCTCGGCCTTCTCGGCGTCGTCCTCGTCCTTCTTCTCGTCGTTGCGCATGCGTTCGAGGAGCTGGACCATCTCCGGCTTGAAGTCGCCGCGGAAATCAACGTCGCCGGGGCTGTTGTAGTCCATCTCCTCTTCGTCGTCCGGCAGATCTTCGAGGCCTTCAAGGTAGTCTTCCCACTCCTGGGCCAGCTTTTCCAGGTCCTCTTCGCTGAGGGAGTCCCAGTCGAGGTCCTGCAGGGCTTCCGGAGGCAGGTTGGGTACGAGGGCGGCGATGTCGTAGAGGGCGAGGGTGACCTCGGCGGCGTCCTCGACGGTGGCTTCCTCGGCCCGGGCGCGGTTGAGGGTGGCGATGGCGCGGCCGAGGAGGTGCTGCAGGGCGCGCGGCCATTCGAGCTTGCTGCCATCGAGGCTGACGCGGACGAGGTTCTCGATCAGGCCTTCCCGCAGGGGCAGGCTACGGACTTCGGGGCGCTTTTCCAGCTCTGATTCCTGGACGCGCCGGCTGGCGGCGCGAATACCGCCGTACTCGGACCTGACCTGACTATCGATGCGGAGGTCTTCCACCAGGGTGAAGATGTCGGAGCCCATCTGACGCTCGGGGAAGAGGTCGAAGAAGCGCTCCATGTCGGTAACCCAGCGGCGCTTGGTGACCAGGCCTTCGGCGCGGCGCTCGCGTTCGACAAGGTGACGGCGGCGGCGCATGACGCCGCCGCGACGGGCGAAGCTGAAGCCGAAGCTGCCGAACTCGAGGTGCGCGGTCTGGTGGGTGGCGTAGACCTTGATGACGCCGAAGTTGGCGTCCTTGGTATCGAAGAGGTGGATGAAGTCCGGCAGGAATATGGCGGTGCCCTCGGTGGTGGCGCCGCCCTCACGCACCCAGCCGATGCCCTTCTCTTCGAGGGCGGAGACGGGCTGGACGGAGATGTTGGTGCCGGTGAGAGCCTTGCCGTAGAGCCGCAGCAACTCGCTGACGCTGTAGAGGTCTACGCGGGCGGAGAGGAAGTTGAGCAGCTGCTCGGCGCGGCCGGACTCGAGGCGGAAGTAGGCCTCGCCGCCCTCGATGCTCTCGCGCAGGATCTCGAGCCCCGCCTCGTGCCAGGCCTCTACCTCCTCGACGCGGAGCTTGCCGGCGATCTCCGGCGAGGACTTGAGGAAGGACATGGCCGCGACCGGCGATATGCCGATGAGGCGGTCCGCCATCTTGATCAGCTGGCCGTGGTAGAGCAGATCGACGTTCTTGAGCGCGTTGGCGCCCTCGGCGAAGAGGCTATAGGCCTCGCGACCGAGGCGGCGGGCCACGCGGGCAGCGACTTCGAGGAAGGCGGCGCGGTGGTCGTCATGGATTGGCCGCAGGAGCTCCGGGCCGCGCTGGAAGTAGAGGCTGGCCTCGGGCCAGGCGGCGTCGGAGATGGCGGAAGCGAAATCGAGGAAGGCGAGCCGCTCGGCCTGGTTGAGGGCGGTGACGACCTCCGGGAAGGCGTCGAGACAGGCGGCGGCGAGGTCGGCGGAGCGGTCGGAGATGCCTTCGAGGACGCGGCCGAAGCGCGCCAGGTCGGGGATAGTCAGGTTCGCGAGGAGCAAGGGGCTGATCGAGAAGAAGTCGCCGGCGAGGGCGATCGACTTCCAGGTTGACTTGTGAAGCCGCTCACCGACGTAGGCCCACTCGCGGACCTGGGCGCCGGCGATGAGGGGCATGACCTCCGGGCTGGCGCGGAAGTAGGAGCTGGCGATGCTGCCCGAGAGCTCTGCCAGGCGGCGGCCGGAGCGGGCCCAGGCGCGGAAGCTGCTGTCGTCCAGGCTGGCCAGGAAGTCCGGTGAGATGCGGAAATAGTCCGCGGCGCACTCCCAGGACTTGATGGCCGGGTCGGCGAGCTCCATGCCCTCGTCTACCCAGGCGTTGAGCTTCTCGTCTGAGAGGTCCGCCGGGAGGCGGGTGAGAGATTCTTGGAAAGCTTCGTTTAAGGCTGGAGAAACCTGATCGAGGCGCTGCTGGACGTCTCGTAGCTTTGCTTCGCTGAGAGGCATGAGGGGATTATAGACATTTTGGCTGTAATGCGCCGCATTTTTCGAGCAGTAGGCGGCATTTTACGCGCAGGTAAGGGTGAAGGACTGCTTAAAGCATAGGACTTAGAGCCGGAGCAGGACGAATTGCGCGGCTCGGCAGGCGTCCGGGTGATCTGCGGGTTGAAACCCTCAGCTTCTGATTCGAGCAGGCCACTCCACCCATGCAGGCGGCTCGTCATCAGGGCCGGCCGTTGGTTGGCGGAGGGGCGTCAAAGGTTGCCTTGCCTCCCGGCAACGGCTCCCAACGACAGGTTGGGAGGCGCCCCGAGCCTTAAGGTTTCCAGAGCCAGCGGCGTGAGTACGGGACAAGGCCCAGCCGGAGAGCTGGGCCTTGTCCCGTAAGCCGCGTCCTGGGGCTATGCGCTATGCCTTGTGTCCCAGGCGCTCTCTACTTCTCTTCGATGGTGATGCTGTTGATCTTGTTGCCCTGGCTCACGGCGCGGACGGCGTCCATGCCGGAGGTGACGCGGCCGAAAACGGAGTGCTTGTTGTCCAGGTGCGGCTGGGGCGCCAGGGTGATGAAGAACTGGCTGCCGTTGGTGCCGGGGCCGGCGTTGGCCATGGAGAGGACACCGGCATCGTGGCGCCAGTTGGGGCTGAACTCATCGGCGAAGCGGTAACCGGGGCCGCCGGTGCCGGTGCCGAGGGGGCAGCCGCCCTGGATCATGAAGGGCGGGTTGTTGATGACGCGGTGGAAGTTGAGGCCATCATAGAAGCCGACGCTGGCCAAATAGGCGAAGTTGTTGACCGTGTTGGGCGCGTCCTTGGCGGCGAGGTCGATGACGATATCACCGTGCTCGGTGCTGATGGTGGCGCTGTAGCTCTTGCTGGGGTCGATGACGCGCTCCGGGGGCGAGCTGAACTGACGCTTACCGGTGCGCTCGAGGTCCGCGAGTGTGGCCATGAAAGAAAGCTCCTTTGGGAGTTACTGCCTGCTGTCTAGGGGAGAGCATAGGACATAGTCATGGTGTTGGTGCGCCTAGCGCTCTTCAATGCTGACGCTATTAATCGTGTCGCCTATGACGATGGCGTTGACCGCGTCCATGCCGGAGGCGACGCGGCCGAAGGCGTTGTACTGGCCATCGAGAGATGGTGTAGGCCCGAGGGTGATGAAGAACTGGCTGCCGTTGGTGTTGGGCATTGGCGTGCGGGCCATGGAGATGACGCCGGCGGCATCATGCAGGAGGTTGGGGCTGACCTCGTTGTTGAAGGTGTAGCCTGGGCCGCCGGTGCCGTTGCCGGCCGGGTCGCCGCCCTGGATGACGAAGGGCTCGGGAGTCTTAACAACGCGGTGAAAGATCAGGCCATCGTAGAAGCCGTGGCAGCTGAGAAAGACGAAGTTGTTGACGGTGTTGGGGGCGTTGCGGGCGTCCAGCTGCAGGACGATGACGCCCTTGCTGGTGTTCATGGTCACAACGTAGCTCTTGGCCGGGTCGATTAGGCGCTCGGGTGCGGCATCGAAGCGGCGCTGGTTATCGCGCGGGATGGCGGCGATGCCGCTGCCGGTGCAGGCGCCAGGGCTGGTAGTGGCGGCGCCGGCCGTGGGGTTAGCGCCAGGGCTGGTAGTGGCGGCGCCGGCCGTGGGGTTAGCGCCGGGGATTGATGTGGCGCGAGGGGCCGACGGGGTGATCGTTGGGGCGGCGTTCGGCGTGACCTTTTCGCCCTCAGCATCGCCGCTACAGGCGAGGAGCAGCAAGACAACCAGCGCGAAGGGCAGGGCGAGAAGGTGCCTACGGGTTCGGGTCATGCGGGTAGACCTCGGGGATGAAAAATTGAGCTGGGGCAGGTGAGGGCTTGTTGGCCAATCCACCTCACTCCACCTTCTCCTGGAAGAGAGGTGCCCTGGAATCGAAAAAAGGGGCAGCCCGGCTACCGCGCGCTGCGATGGCCGGACTGCTCCAGGTTTACGGGTGGAGGGGTGGAAGCTGATTGGCTCGTCCTTACTCGAAGATGGAGCTGACTACTTCTTCGAGGGTGCGCTGCACTTCCTGGTCATCGGTGAGGGACCAGACGACGGCGGATTGGCAGGCGACGCGCGGCGGGATACCCTTGCGGATCAGCTTGCCGGTATAGACCAGGAGACGGGTGCTGACGCCTTCGGAGAGGCCGTGCTCGCGCAGGTTGCGGACTTTCTCGCCCAGGCGGGCGAGGTCGTTAGCCACCTTGTCGGTCACCTCGGCTTCGTGGGCGATGATCTCGGCTTCCTGGCCGCGGGGCGGGTAGTCGAACTCAAGGGAGATGAAGCGCTGACGGGTGCTGTGCTTGAGGTCCTTGAGGGCGCTCTGATAGCCGGGGTTGTAGGAGATGACGAGGAGGAAGCCCTCAGCCGCCTCGAGGATTTGGGCGCGCTTCTCGATTGGCAGGAGACGGCGGTAGTCGGTGAGGGGGTGGATCAGGACGGTAGTGTCTTTGCGGGCCTCAACCACCTCGTCCAGGTAGCAGATGGCGCCGGCTTTGACGGCGCGGGTGAGGGGGCCATCCATCCACTTGGTGGTCTCGCCTTCGAGCAAGTAGCGGCCGACGAGGTCGCTGGCGGTGAGGTCTTCGTGGCAGGCGACGGTTACAACGGGGAGGGCCTGACTGGGCGCATCACCATTACCAGCCTTGCCGGCGGCGCTCATAGGACGGCCGAGACGCCAGGCCATGTACTCGACGAAGCGGGTCTTGCCGCAACCGGTCGGGCCCTTGAGGAGCACGGGGATGCGTTCCTCGAAGGCGGCGGTGAACATCTCTATTTCCCCGCCGATGGGAAGGTAGTACGGCTCTACAAGAGGCTTGTATTCCTCAATCGCGTACTCGCGGAAACTGGACCCCTGGTTTTGAAACTCGAACTCGGTGTTAATAGTATCCCTCCCCGGCTAGGCTCGGCGATGTGACGTGAGCGCTCGCTCTCCCCGTCCCCGGCGCGGCCTCAGCCTTGCCCGGCGCTCAGTCCGTTAATATGCACGCTCTATACTAGCTTGCGGGCTATCAGAGTCAACCACGCGGCCTCCACCAGGGCAGCGAGCGCCGTCAAATCACCATTGTTTTCAATGACCAGGTCGCTTGGGCCGGCGGGCGAGGGCTGACGCGCGGCGATCCGCGCTTCGGTTTCAGCGTGCCTGAGGGCGCGCTGCTTCATCAGCCGATCACGGGCTGCTTCCGGCGAAGCATGGACGTGCCAGACCTCGTCGACGAGGTCGCGCCAGCCGGCCTCCAGGAGCAGCGGCGCCTCGATGACGAGGATAGGCACGCCTTCGGCGGCTGCTTGCTGCTTGAGCGCCTCTGCCTGCTGCCTGGCCAGCGGCCAGACGATGCCGGTAAGAAGCCGCATGGCATCGGGGTCCTGAAAAACACGCTCTCCGAGCCGGGCGCGGTCGATAGCGCCATCGGGGCCGAGGACGCCGGGGCCGAAGGCGGCAACGACAGCATCGAAGCCGGGAGAGCCGGGCGCGTAGGCCGCGTGGACGAGGAGGTCGGCGTCGATGACGCGGGCGCCGCGGGCCGCCAGCAGCCGGGCGGCTTCGCTCTTGCCGGTGGCGATGCTGCCGGTGAGGCCAATGGTGAACACGATTTACAAGTAACAGGTAAGGCGTAACAAGTCCACGGCTGAGACGTGGGACTGTGCGTGGGCTAGACCGGGCCGATAGCTAGTCAAGCAGGCCGGCGTCGCCGGTGTTGGGCGGCCGGATGCCCTGGCCGGTGCTGGGCGCCGTTATCGATGGAGGCGCTGCCGGGGCGGCCGGGGCCACGGCGGCCGGGCCGGCGCAGCTGACCACGGCGCGGCCCGTCTGTACCGGCGTCGAGAAGAGGCCGCCGAGGCGCTGGTCGGCCACGGAGCCGCCACCACCGCTCAATACGAGGACCTCGTAAGGGCCGGTGTGCTGGTTGCTGGTAAGCAGGTAGAAGGTAGCGACGCCATCGAAGGTTTCAGTGACGGTGCTGGAGAGCGGCGTCGTGACGCCCTGCTGGCCGGCGACAGCGCCGGTGCCGCCGAGCACGCCACCGTAGTTGGTGATGACCTCGGCGAGAGTGTGGTCGGAGACATCCTGGCCGGCGGCGTCCTTGATGACTGCGTTGAGGCGGACAAGCTCGCCACAGCGGACCGACGCCTGGTCGGCGGCGACGGCCACGGCGGCGGGCGGGCCAACCACCGTCAACGTGAAGGAGACGACGATGTCAGGGTCGTCCTCTACCTCGACGGCGACGGTGATCTCTACGGGGCCGGGGGCGCACTTACCGGAGTGCTCGCTGCCGAGGTCGGCGTGGAAGATCGCGAGGGCTTCGGAGCGGTCCGGCAGGCCATCGTCGTCCTCATCGACATCGATCTGGAGGACGCCCGGGTCGCCGGTATCCTCGAGCTCATAGACGTCATAGAGGGGCTTGTCGTCCGGCTCCTCCTCGTTGGCGAATTCCTCCCACTCATCGGCTGAGAAGGGAAGGCCGCTGGGGCCGGCGTCATTCTCGATGGCTTCGTCGCGCTCTTCGAGGCTGTTGACGCCCTCGGTCTCGATGGCGCAGCGCTCGGCGATGAACTGGACTTCAGTATCGGTGGGCACGGGGCCGTCATCCTCGGTCGTGATGAAAACCTGGATCAGGCTGTGCGCGGTGCTGCCCTTGGCGGGCACGGACTCGACGCGGCCGGGGGTAGCCAGGATATCGACGACATCCGGGTCATCGAAGCAGGAGACGTTGAACCTGACGGTGTCGTTCTCGGAACGGTCACCGATGACGACCTTGAACTCGCCGGGCTCATAGCAGTGGACGGCGAAAAGGCCCAGGTCATCGAGCAGCGGGCCGACCTCCGCCAGGGCGGGATTGAGAGGGAAGGCGAGGTCGCAGGTCTCGAACCACCACTGGTCGATGTCGTTGGCTTCGGCGACGGCGCCGCCGGCGTCGAGGAAGGCCGGGCGGCCGAACTCGCTTTCGAGGTATTCGCAGTAAGGGCCTGGGTCGGAGTCGCTGACGAGGCCGGCGAAGTCCAGGTTGAGGGCATCGTTCATGGCGTCGATCCAGGCCTGGATCTCGTCTTCCTCGGCGTTGTCGAAGGTCGTGCACTCGCCGTTGTCGATGCAGTAGTCGACGATCAGCTCAACGCCGGGGCCGCAGGGATTGGACTCCATCTCGAAGTCGAACTCGCCTTTGAGGAAGTTGAGCAGGCTCTCATCGATGTCGTTGGGGTTGATGATGGCGATCTCGTCAACCTCTTTCGTCTGGCCAATATCTTCGAAGTCGGCGTCATCGGCGAACTTCCAGACGAGCTCGCCCGGGTCCAGCACGTCCCTGAGGGTACTGACGATGCGGGATTTGCCGTACTCATCGTTAATGTCGGCATAGAAGCGGTCTTCCAGGCCGGGGTCAAAGACGTCTTCGGTGTTGTCTTCGATGCGCCAGGAGTAGAGGACGGTATCACCGGGGCGCATGCTGGTGGGCCCGTTGACCTTGCACACGAGGCCGGGCGCCGCTTCGACGGTGGCAATGCTGCCACTGCCGGTGAGTTCGAAGAGGAGAAGGAAGCCCGCGGCGATGGCGGGGAGCCAGAAGAGCTTCGCTATGGGTCTCAGGGCAGCCTCTCTGCTCTAGTTACAAAGGCACCCCTTGGACGCCGTTGCACACTATACCAGCCCCAACAATAGTCGGGCGGCCTACAGAGAGAACGCCGCGGATCGGCTAAAGGTTAACGCCGCGGGCCGGAGAAAGCTTCACTTGTAATATCCAGGCTGCTTCGCCTTTGACATCCCTGACGTCAGCCTGTCAATTGCCGGCGCCAAAGTGCATCTCGTCCCTTTACAGCGAAAAGTGAGAGCGGGTGGATGGAGGTCGATGCCATTTCGGCATGCTGTCCGAAAATGCGAGGGGACGGACGGAGCTAGAGCTTCGTCCCCACGTGGCGGCTCAGGGCATGGTCCTTCGACGAACTCGGGATGCTTGGCTGACATGGAAAGCGTGTTGGGCGGGCCGACGGTCTGGAGATGGAAAAGCTACGGCCCCTCTTGCGAGGGGCCGTAGCAGGGTTACGAGCGTTCCTGATTACTCAGGAGGTCCGTTACCGGCGCGCGAACTTGACGCTCGCGACACCAGCGAGGGCGAAAGCGCCGACGCCGGCGATGACGAACAGAGCCCAGCTGCTGCCAGAGGCGTCAGCTAGACCGGCGTCACCGGTGTTCGGCGGGACGATGCCCTGGCCAGTGCTGGGAGCGCGGACGGTCGCGGCCGGAGCCGGGGCCACCGCGGCCGGGATGGTGCAGGCCACGCTTACGCGGCCGTTAACAACCGGAGTCGAGAAGAGACCACCGAGCAGCTGGTGCTCGTCGCCCTCGTCACCCTCGTCGCCGAACCACTGGCCGGCGACAGCGCCGCCACCACCGGTGGAGATGAGGACTTCGTAGGGACCGCTGTGGGTCTCGCTCGTCAGGAGCCAGAAGGTGGCAACGCCGTTGAACGTCTCAGCAAGCGTGCTTGAGATCGGCGTAACCAGACCCTGCTGACCGGCGACGGCGCCGGTGCCGCCAAGGACGCCACCGAAGTTGGTGACAGCCTCAACCAGCGTGTGGTCAGAAACGTTCTGGCCCTGGGAGTCCTTCACGGTAACGGTGATCTGGACGCGCTCGCCACAGCGGACGCTCGTCTGGTCAGCCGCAACCACGATGGGGCCGGCCGGAGGGCCGACGACTGTCACGTCAACTTCGAACACCAGGTCAGCGCCGTCAATCACCTCTACGATAGCGGTGACGGTGGCGATGCCGGGCTCGGAGTCGTGACCCTGGCCACAGTTGAGGATCGTCGCCGTGTACACGTCGAGGTCCTCGAAGGGGTCGTCGAGGTCGAAGGGCTCTTCGATGAAGGTCTCGAGCTCAGCCTCGTCGTCCCAGTCAGGGTCAAGGACGTCTTCGACGTAGTCTTCGACATCGTCAGCCGTGCTGGGGGTTGGGTTGTCGTCGTAAGCCTCGAAGATGTCGATGATTTCATCGAACGTGTCGGGCGCGAGGTCCAGGTCGTCCTCGTCGAGAGTGTCTTCGATGACGCTCTCGTTGTCGGCGATCTGGCAGTTGTCGGTCATCCAGGTGACCTCGGCGCCGGGGGCGGCAGCGTTGCCGTCCTCGTCGAAGAGCTGCACGTAGATGAGGGAGTACTGGGTGCTGCCGAGGGCCGGGACAATCTCGACCTTGGTCGGGACAGCCACGATCTCGCCGTCGTCAGCCTCGCCCCAGCAGATGATGCGGAACTGGACCGCGTCGGCGTCGTGCGTGATCGTGACCTCGGCCTCACCGGCTTCGTCACAGACGAACAGCGCGGCGACGTCGCCCTCGTCGTCTTCGGTCTCACACTCTCCGGTCTCGAAGCAGTCGACCAGCAGGGTGTTGGTGCCGAGACCGTTGGTGGCACTGCACTCGCCTTCGAGGTCGAGGCAGAGCACTTCTTCCCAGGTGCCGTAGTTGTTGGAGTCGAACTCTAGGTCGAAGTCGTTCCCGTCAGTGAGGTCGACGCAGATCCAGACCGCGTCCTGGTCTTCCAGGAAGAGCCAGATCACGTCGTTTTCGTCGATCTGTTCCTCGCTAACCTGGATGTCTTCGACAAGGAGACCCTCGTCTGTACAGGTGTCCGGGAGGCCGAACTCGTCGATGTACCAGACGCAAGATGCGGTCTCCACATTTTCTTCACAAAGGGTGTTAATTTCAGCATTCGCCTTCTGGATGCCACTCGTGCTGATCGCGCCAAAGACGACGAGCAGACCGAGAGCCACGACCAGGGGCCAGAATGCCTTTCTCATTACTAAACTCAAGGGTTGTTTTCCTCCTTGCTTGTGCAAGCCTAATGTGCGTTTGCCGTTTGGCTTCACTTCTCTTCGTCCCGGCGCTGGTTTGCGGCTCTTGGTCCCATCGCATGCTTGGGACACTGCCCTCTGCGTCGCCCTCGGCCGAGATCGCTGCTGCGACGCCGAGAGCTGGGCCGTAGTGACTCCGGGTATCTCGCTTGGGCCTCCTTCAGACGTGAAACGCCAAATTCATACCGGCCCCCTAAGGGCCAGCCACGGATATAAACGTCCGCTGGCGGGCAAAGGTTAACGGCGGTCTAACTAAATTTCCGGGATCGGTTGAGATTTCGGCCGTCAGGGATGGGCTTACCGGGCGAGGTTCACTGTCTTTGCGAGGGCGCTCCAGCCGGACATACGTCCTGTCCAAGACGACCGCTTGTCCCGATGCCGTCACTGTCTTTGCGAGGGGCGCCCAGCCCGAAGCAATCTCGGACACACGCGGGCGTCCTGCCCACCGGCCGCTTATCCCGATGCCGTCTCGGCCGAACCGGGGGTATTGCAGGCTGGTTCGTGCCAGAAGGGAGCGTCTGGTAGGATAAGTGACGGTGGCCCACAGGAACCCCCGCTTTTGACATCGGATTCAGACGACAACACCAAGGAACCCCAGGAGCCGGAGCTGCCGGATGATGCGGCCGCGTCCGGATCGCCGCCTCCCCAGGCGAGAGGCGCGCTGAGGCCGCAAGCCAGGCCGCCCGAAGCAGGACAGGAGACACCAGGCCCTGAGCCGCCCGCCGGCGAGGCTGAGGCCGGGCCGCCGCCGGGGTTGCTGCAGCCGCGCGGCGCTTTGAGGCCGGCCCAGCCGCGGGGACGCAGCCTGCGACCGGCGGAGAACGCGGCGCCGCGGACGAGGCGCGGCCGGGCGCTGAGCGGCGACGTGCTGCCGGCGCCGATGCTGGGCGCGACGCCTTACTACCTGCCCGACGACGACGAGCCTTCTCCCGAAGGCCTGCTGCGCAACCCCTACGTGCTGGCGGCGCTGGCGGTCGCGGGGGCGATTGTGCTGGCGGTGCTGGTCGTCTTCATCTTCGGCGGTAGCGGCGGCGGCGCCGGCAACGGCGACCCCAACGTGATCATCGACCCGCTGACGCCGGCGCCGGGCCGGGGCGTGACGGCGCGGTCGATTGCGACGGCCACGGTGCGCGAGGGCCCGGCGGCGGAGTACCTCGAAATCGGCCTGCTGCGCTCCGGCCAGGACGTGGAGGCTGTCGGCCGCAACACCGACGCCAGCTGGTTCGAGATCTTCTACCCGCCGCGGTCGCAGCTACGCGGCTGGGTGCCGGCCTCGGCGCTGCGGCTGCCGGACGGGACCAGTGAGACGCTACCGGTGGTCTCGGTGACGCCGATCCCGCGGCCGACGGTGATCCAGCCGACGCCGGAGCCCCTACCGACCGAGACGGTTACCCCCACGCCGGGCGCGGCGGGCGGGCCTGACCTGGCGATCAGCATCGTCGGCAACAACTGCTCCGTGGCGCAGCCCCTGGTAGTAATGATCCGCAACGCCGGCACGACCCCGATCGTCAACCGCGAGATCAGGGTCATCATCTCGACGCCGGCGGGTGTGGTAAGCGTCGCCAGCCTGTCGGCGCCATCGCTCGACCCCGGCGCGTCGCTGCCGGTGCAGACCAACCAGCCGGCGCAGCCACCACGTACGACGGTGCGGGTTGAGCTACTCGGCTCGCCGACCGACATCAGCGACGACAACAACGCCATCGATTGCGTGGTCCAGGGCGGCCAGCCGCAAGAGACGCCAACCCCAACGCGCACGCCGCGGCCGTAGGGCATACGGGCATACGGGCATACGGGCATACGGGCATACGGGCATACGGGCATACGGGCATACGGGCATACGGGCATAGAACCTTGTCTTTGCGAGCGGAGCGAAGCAATCTCGGACTAAGCGTCCGTTGGTAGGCCGCCCGCGTGTGTCCGAGATTGCTTCGGGCTAGACGCCCTCGCAAAGACAGTGACGGTCTCGGATTCGCAATGGCACTCGTTGGTCTATGCTCTAGTCGATGGCGCCTAACCCCGTCGATGAGCTGAAGGCCGCGCTGGCGGCGGAGCGAGAGCGCCTGCTGAGCGCCATTGGCGGCGTGAGCGAGCAGCAGTTCAAGAAGCGGCCGGATGCGTCGCCGGATGACCCGCGGCCCTGGTGCATCGCCGAGGTCCTGGCCCATCTGCTGCACGATGAGCTGGTCTGGTCGCGGCGGGTCGAGTTGGCGCTGGCCCAGGATGGCGCTCCAGTCGAGCCAACCAATCGCACAGCCGCCGCCGATGCGGTCAAGGCGGGCCGCCAGGCGCCGGTGCCGCAGCTAATCCATGGCCTGCTGGCGGCGCGAAGGGCGTTGGAACGCCACCTGGACGCGGCAGCGGCTATCGACGCCCTGCAGCGCGGGGTGAGCCACCCGGGGCGAGGCGGCCTGAGCATCGCCTGGATGGTGAACAAGACGGTCGAGCACGAGCGGGAGCACGTGGCGCAGATCGAGACGCTGAGGCCCGCTGTAGGCGTGACGGCGGCCTAAACGCTGACCTGGCTGAAGGGTCGCATGAGCCTTGACGGGCGTGGTATGCCAGAACGGACAAAATGAGCGCTGTCGATGAGGTAAAGGGGCGGCTGGACATCGTCGACGTGGTCGGCGGTTACGTGCCGCTGCAGAAGGCGGGCCGCTACTTCAAGGCGCCTTGCCCCTTTCATAATGAAAAGACGCCCTCGTTCATCGTTTATCCGGACCGGCAAAGCTGGCATTGCTTCGGGGCCTGCGCCACCGGCGGCGATGTTATCGCCTTCGTCTCCAGGAAAGAGAACCTGGATTTCAGCGCCACGCTGCGGCTGCTGGCCGAGCGCGCCGGCATCGAGCTGCGCAACGACGGCCCGCGCCGGGAGCAGATCAAGACCCTCCAGGACGCGAATGAGGCGGCGGCGGTCTTCTTCCACGGCCTGCTGCAAAACAATGTCCCCGCGCGCTCTTATATAGAAGGCAGAGGCCTCGACTCCAAGGCGATCACCGACTTTCTGATCGGCTACGCGCCCTCTGGCTGGGAGGGCCTGCGCAACCATCTCACCGGCAAGGGCTTCGCGGAGCCGATGCTGATCGAGGCGGGGCTGCTGATCGAAGGGGATCGGGGCGCGTACGACCGCTTCCGCGAGCGGGTGATGTTCCCAATCCGCGATGAGCGTGGCCGGGTCGTAGGCTTCGGCGGCCGGATCCTGCCAGAATCGACCTCCGTTCGACATGAGAATGAGATGGGCCCGAAATATTTAAATACCCCGCAGACACCGATCTTTGATAAAGGAGGCCTGCTTTACGGCCTCGACCGCGCCAGGGACGAGATCCGTCAGACCGGCGCCAGCGTCATCGTTGAGGGCTACATGGACGTCATCGCCGCCCACCAGCACGGCTTCCGCAACGTCGTCGCCTCCATGGGCACGGCGCTGACGGACAAGCAGGCCGGCCTGCTGCGGCGCTTCGGCGAGCGCGTGGTGCTGGCCATGGACGCGGACGAGGCGGGCAAGGCGGCAAATCTGCGCGCGATGCAGGTGGTGGCGGCGACACCAAGGAGTCGGGCTGTTGCGGGCAGGCCGGACGGGGCAAGGACCGCCGACCTGGATATCCGCGTGCTGGCGCTGCCGCAGGGCAAGGACCCGGACGAGCTGATCCGCGCCGATGCGGAAGCCTGGACACGGGCCGTGGAGGCCGCCAAGCCCGTCGTGGACCACTACTACGCCATCGTCTCGGCCGGCAAAGACAAGCTGAACCCGCGCGACCGGCGCGAGATTGCCGACGAGATGCTGCCGATGATCGCGGCGATCGAGAACGCAAACGAGCGTGGCGAATGGCTGCACCGGGTGGCCAGCGGCGAGCGGGTGCTGGTCGATGAGCTGTGGCGGCAGCTGAACCAGCTACGACGCAACAAATCGCGTTCTGAAGCGGCTAAAGATGCCAAGGATAACCAACCGGCGGATGCAAGCGGCGCCGGATCGTCCACGGCGGCCGCGGCCAGGATCGAGAGATCAGCGGTGGCGGCGAAAGAGGAATTCTGCCTCGCGCTGCTCTATCGCGAGCCGGCACTGGCCGGGCTGGGACAGGAGCTGCCGGAGGATTTGTTCAGCCTGAGCGAGAACCGGGAGCTGTTCCGGCGCTGGCGGTCCGGCGAACCCGTGTCTGAAGAAGACGACGAGCTCCGGGAGCACTACCTAAAAGTAGTACAAACCCGCGTCTTGATTGAAACGGAGCAAGCGGAGGTGGCGTTCCTAAATTGTGTGGAGGGCATACGTCAGGCTAGAATGAGGGCGGTCAAGGAGGCCAGCGCCCTGGCCCTTGCCGAGGGAGTGGCAGGGGTTCGGCCGGGGCAGATTGCAGCCATCGCCCGGGCACGGTTGGAGGCAGGCTTAACGGAGGATACAGAGGACGAAGCGGCCAGCGCCGCGGCCGACCTCTTCCTCGAAGATAATCAGAACAGCCTTAGCCTTTACCGCCGGTTGATCGAAAGCTCTCGCTCTGAGCAAGCTGGACGCCGGTCTGAAGACCCTTGAAAACGGGAGCCGTATTGACACGGCTGCCCAATTTTTGGTTTCTACAGTGTGCACGGAGCGCACGGGAGCGTGCGTACCTTCTGGATGGGTGTGAGACCGGGACGGAAGAGACAGACGGTGGGCACGCCGTTAAGTATGGAAAAGGGTGGTTAGCATGACCAATCGCGTTTCCCTGGACGGCGTTGCCGCAAGCGACTCGGGCGAAATGCTAACAACGAACGACGCGGTCGCGGGAGATGACTCCTTCCGCCGCGTGGCCGACATGATCGAGAACCGCACGCGCGTAATCGGCACCGACATCTGGTCGGAGCCCGACATCAAGCTATCGCAGGACGCCGACGAAGAGCGTGAGGCCGCGACCAGCGTGCCTCTGGAAGACCAGGAAGGCATCGACGACCCGGTACGCATGTACCTGCGGGAGATCGGCAAGGTCTTCCTGCTTTCGGCCGCCGACGAAAAGCACCTGGCCCGCCAGATGGAAGAGGGCCAGCACATCGAGGCCATCGAACACACCTGGAACGAGGAGCACGGCACCGCGCCGACCGCTGTCGAGACAGTGCTGATGCTGCTCGAACAGCTGAGTCAGCTCAAGCCGGTGCTGGACCTCTCAATCAAGCATCTGGAACTGCCGAGGAAGCAGCCGCTGGCCGACCGCCTGGGCGACCCGGCGTTGCGGCGCCTCTTCGACGCCGAGATGGACCTGGAGTTCGCCGAGCACGTGGCTCAGGCCCGCGGCGTTGAGGTGGAGGACGCCGCGCGCTCGATCGTGCGGATGTCGATCGTCTCGCATATCTTGCTGCCGGACCTGGTCACGATGATGACCGAGGCGGCTGGCGAAGACGCGCTGCTGCCGCCAAAGTACGGCGAGGCTAAAGAATCGCTGATCTCCTGCGAGGACGCGCTCAAGGCGCACTTCGAGCGGTTGAAGATCGAAGGGCTGGCGGCGGAGAAGCGGCTGACGGAGGCCAACCTGCGCCTGGTGGTCAGCGTGGCGAAGAAGTACATCGGCCGCGGTATGTCGCTGCTCGACCTGATCCAGGAAGGCAACATCGGCCTGATCCGCGCGGTGGAGAAGTTCGACTACCGCAAGGGTTTCAAGTTCAGCACCTACGCCACCTGGTGGATCCGCCAGGCGATCACACGCGCCATCGCCGACCAGGCGCGGACGATCCGCATCCCGGTGCACATGGTGGAGACGATAAACAAGCTCGTGCGGGTGAGCCGGCGCCTGGTGCAAGAATACGGCCGCGAGCCGACCAGCGAAGAGATCGGCCGGGGGATGGAGATCCCGCCGGAGAAGGTGCGGGAGATCATGAAGGTCTCGCAGGAGCCGGTGTCACTGGAGACGCCGATCGGCGAGGAAGAGGACTCCCACCTGGGCGACTTCATCGAGGACCCGGTGGCGCTGGCCCCGGCGGACGCGGCGGCGCACCAGCTGCTCAAAGAGCAGGTCATGGACGTGCTCGCCAGCCTGGCGCCGCGTGAGCGCAAGGTGCTGGAGCTGCGCTTCGGCCTGGAGGACGGCCGCAGCCGAACCCTGGAAGAGGTGGGCCGAGAGTTTCACGTGACACGCGAGCGCATCCGCCAGATCGAGGCGAAGGCGCTGCGCAAGCTGCGTCACCCCTCGCGCTCCAAGAAGCTGCGCGACTACCTGGAGTAACCAATATCCGGCAACAACAAGAATCGGCGGTTGAGATGACGACACCGCGACGACACCGGCCCACCGTTAAACTCCCGAAACGCGGGCGCTGAATAAGGGCAAATAACTGTAAGGGCAGCCTTCGAGGCCGGTGCTATACTGGCTTCACCTCATGACTTCCTCTCCCCCGGTTGCCAAATACGAAGTCGTCATCGGCCTCGAATGTCACGCGCAGGTCAACACGCGCTCGAAGATGTTTTGCCGTTGCAGCACCGATTACAGCGGCGGCGAGCCCAATACCCACGTCTGCCCGGTCTGCATGGGCATGCCGGGCGTCCTGCCGGTGATCAACGCCCAGGCCGTCGAGTTCACGATCATGACCGGTCTCGCCCTCAACTGTGAGATACCGGATCGGGCCAAGTTCGACCGCAAGAACTACCCCTATCCCGACCTGATGAAGGGCTATCAGATCTCCGAGTACGATATGCCGCTCTGCCAGAACGGTTATATAGATGTGGAAGTCGATGGCCGGACCAGCCGTATCCGCATAAACCGCGTCCATCTGGAAGAGGACACCGCCCGCTTGCTGCACCGCAGCGACCAATCCGGCGATTACTCCCTGCTGGACGTGAACCGCGCCGGCATGCCGCTGATGGAGATCGTCACGGAGCCGGACGCGCGCTCACCCCAGGAGGCCGTCGCCTACCTGACGAAGCTACACCAGATCCTGCGCTACCTGGGCGTAAGCGACGCCGACATGGAGAAGGGCAACTTCCGCTGCGAGCCCAACCTCAGCCTGCGTCCCCACGGCTCCGATGAATACGGCTCCAAGGTGGAGCTGAAGAACCTCAACAGCTTCCGCGCCGCGCTGCGAGGCATGGAGTTCGAGGTCGAGCGCCAGGGCCGCATCCTGGACGAAGGCGGCCACGTCGTCTCCGAGACGCGCGGTTGGCGCGAGGAGACTCAGGAGACGGCCAGCCAGCGCTCCAAGGAGCAAGCGCACGACTATCGCTACTTCCCGGAGCCGGACTTGCCGCCCATCGCCGTCTCACACGAGTACGTCGAGACCCTGCGCAGCGCCCTGCCGGAGCTGCCGGACGCCCGCCGCGAGCGCTTCATGACCTACTACGGCCTCAGCGCCTACGAAGCGGCAGTCCTCACCGAATCGCGCGCCAAGGCTGACTACTTCGAAGCGGCGCTCGCGGCTTCGGACGGCGCGGACAGCCGGCAGGCGAGCGCCAAGCCGATCAGCAACTGGCTCCTGGGCGACCTCAGCCGCCTGCTCAACAACGCCGGCCTGGAGATCGAAGCCGCGCCTGTGCGCCCCGAACAGCTGGCGGAGCTGGTCTCCCTGATCGAGTCAGCCAAGATCAGCGGCACGGCCGGCAAGCAGGTCCTGGACGCGATGTTCGCCAGCGGCCGCGAGCCGGCCGAGATTGTCGCCGAGCAGGGCCTGGGCCGCATCGAAGACAACAGCGTCGTCGAGGCCGCGATCACGTCCGTGATCGCCGCCAACGAGAAGGCTGTCGCCGACTACCACGCCGGCAAAACGGAGGCGGTCAAGTTCCTCGTGGGCCAGGTTATGAAAGAGACGCGCGGCCGGGCCAACGCCGCCGAAGTCCAGGCGCTCTTGCTCTCACAGCTGGATGGGATCGGTTCACCCTAGGCCATGAAATGTATGGCCTAAGGGAAGGGAAGCCTATAATTCGCCAGACTATGCGATCCCTCTGGAACAGCAACTTCATAAAGTGGTTCTACTTCGGCATGCACATCAAGCGCTGGCTGCTCTTGGTGATGATCGGCGTTACGCTCATGGGCCTCGGCTTCGGCTATGCCCTGCGAGAGCTGTACTTCAGCTACACCTTCCCCGAATGGGTCGGCGATGCGACTCTTCAGTTCCTGCCCCGACTCGTCCGCGCGGCGCTGTTCATGCTCGTTGCGAGTGGGATCATCCTCTTTGGCGTCTGGAAGCTGAACACCTCACTGCTTGCCGCCTTCGTCCATCCCTCGGGCGATGACAGCATCGTGGACGCGATCTACCGCTTCCGCTATCAAGCTCGGGGCCCCAAGATCGTCGCCGTCGGCGGCGGCACCGGCCTGCCCGTCCTTCTGCGCGGCCTGAAGGAGCACAGCAGCAACCTCACTGCCATCGTGACGGTCGGCGATGACGGAGGCTCATCCGGCATTCTGCGCCGCGAGCTCGGCGTCTTACCTCCCGGCGACGTGCGCAACTGCATTGCCGCGCTGGCCGAGGCCGAGCCGCTGATGACCCGGCTCTTCCAGTACCGCTTCAACGAAGGCTCCGGCCTGGAAGGGCACAGCTTCGGCAACCTCTTCATCGTCGCCATGTCCGGTATCACCGGCAACTTCGAGGAGGCCGTTCGCGAGACCAGCCGCGTCCTCGCCGTCCGGGGCCAGATCCTGCCCTCGTCCCTCTCCCACGTCACCGTTCATGCCCGCACCGAGGACGAGGAGATGATCGATGGCGAACACAACATTACCGAGCGCGGCAGCCGGATCAGCGAGATCTCTCTCCAGCCGGCCAACGTGCAGGCCAACCCGGAGGCTATCCGCGCCATCCTGGAAGCCGACATCGTTGTCTGCGGCCCCGGCAGCCTGATGACCAGCGTGCTGCCGAACCTCCTCGTCGATGGCATCCGCCAGGCGATGGCGATCTCACAGGCGACCAAGATTTACGTCTGCAACGTTGCCACCCAGCACGGGGAGACGGACGACTTCGCGGTCAGCGACCATTTCCAGACCCTCGTCCAGCACATCGGCCCCGGCCTCTTTGACTATGTCCTGGCCAACGATAACGTCGCCGGCCCGCTACCGGAGGCCTGGATGTCGCAGCCGGTCGTCCCCGATAGCCCGACGGCAGACGGCGCCCGCGTCGTCACGGCCGACGTCATATCCGAGGGCAACCGCTACCACCACGACTCGACCAAGCTGGCCGCGGCGGTCATGCGCCTCTACGCTATGAAGCGCTCCGAGCCACCACCCGAGCCGCGCACGGCAGATCTGGCGGCTGCCGCGTCAGCACGCTAGACTGAGCCAGATATGACCTTCGAGAACTATCTAAACATCGGCCAGATCCTGGTCTCCATCGTCCTCGTCCTCGTGATCTTGCTCCAGGCCAAGGGCAGCGGCTTCGGCGCCGGTCTTGGCGGGCAGACCTCGTCCTTCCGTACACGCCGGGGCCTGGAGAAGACGCTCTTTCAGGCGACCATCGTCCTTATGGTCATCTTCCTGGCCATGTCAGCGTGGAGCGTCGCCGCCGTCTAAATCCCTGATCCTCGTGCCCTCGATTGGCACAGATTTGTCGATTCTGGTTCAGCTCGGCTAAGTATCGAGAAGACGGCTTGGCCTCCGCGCTCGAATTACAACGGACATCGCCGTCCGTCACTAGACCGCTCTGACCACGGCTGCCTTACACTCAGACCATCGTGCGCCGCGGCCGTGGTAACCCCCTCCTCTTCGCCCTGGTCCTGCTCAGCGGGATCGCGGCCTTTGGCGTCCTCCTGTACCAGACGAATCATGGGGAGGGCGGCTCCGAGCCCGCGTTTGGTGGCATTTACGTCGAAGGCATGGCAGGCACGCCGGCCCGGGTCAATCCCCTGTTCGCGGGCCAAAACTCCGTCGATGAGGCTCTGGTCGCGCTGGTCTTCTCCGGCCTCACTCGCCTCGATACGGAGGGACGCGCTATCCGGACCTCGCCGAAACCTGGGGCGTCAGCCCGGACGGCCTCGTCTACACGATCACGCTGAGACCAGACCTCCTCTGGCAGGACGGCGCCCCGCTCACCACCGAGGACGTCGTCTTCACCTACAGCCTGCTCAACGCCAGCGGCCTGCGCACTTCCCATCAGCTGGCGACCGTCCTCGAGGGCGCAACCACCACGCGAGTTGATGACCGCAGCCTGCGTATCGAGCTGACGCGGCCGTTTGCGCCGCTGCCTGCATATCTGACGCTGGGCATCCTGCCGGTGCATCTCCTCGGCAACGTCAGCCCCCGCGCCCTGACGGACGAGTTCTTCAATCAGCAGCCGGTCGGCTCCGGCCCTTACCGTCTGGCGGAGCTGACACCGGAGCGCGCCGTCCTCGAAGCCAACCCGGCGCACCATCTGGGCCAGCCGTTCATCCAGCGCCTGGAGCTGCGTTTCTACCGTCACGAGGGCCTGCTGCTCTCGGCACTCGAAGCCGGGCAAATCGATGGCGCTTTCTTCAGTCGCGGCCTCGGCCCGGTGGAGTTGCAAGAGCTACAGCAGCGCACCAGCTTGCGTCTCAGCGCCTTCCCCACCGGCGAAACGGCCTATGTCTACTTCAACCTGCGCCTGCCCGTCTTCCAGGACCGCCGCGTCCGCCAGGCCCTGCTCTATGCCCTCGACCGCGACGCGCTGGTGACGGACGTCTTCGACGGGCAAGCCCTGCGCGCCGATTCGCCGCTGAGCGCCGGCACCTGGGCCTACTCCGACGCCCTCGGCCGCTACGACCCGGACCCCAACGTCGCCGCCGCGCTGCTCAGCGAGGCCGGTTGGCTGCCGGGGCCCGACGGCGTCCGGCGTCGCGCCGGCCTTGATCTCGCCTTCACGCTGGCCGTCAATAACGATCCGGTGCGGGTCACAGTCGCCAACCAGATCGCCGGCCGCTGGAGCGCCATCGGCGTGCGCGCCACGGTCGAAGCCAGCGGCGCCACGAATATCGTCCGGGAGCTCATCGAGCCTCGGGATTTCGAGGCACTGCTCTTTGCCAACGTCGTCCAGGACGACCCTGACCCTTACCTTGCCTGGCACAGCAGCCAGACCGGCCCGCGCGGCGCCAACCTCAGCTCCCTGCGCGACGATCGGATCGACGGGCTCCTGGAGGAAGCGCGTCTGCTCGCCGCCCCCGAGCGCCGCGCTACCCTTTACGCTGAGTTTCAGGAGGTCTTCGCCCAGGAGGTGCCGGCCATCCCCCTCTACACATCGACGGTGCTCTACGCCCAGAAAGCCGCGCTCAAGGGCGTCCGTATCGGCTACCTCGATAACCCCGGAGCGCGCTTCTGGCAGGTCTACGAATGGCACCTCAGGACCCGTTAAGGCCATGATCGTCACCTTACTGACCGACTTCGGCCTCAGCGACACCTACGCCGGCGTGATGAAGGGCGTCATTCTTGCGCGCGCTCCGGAGGTCAACGTAGTCGACCTGACGCATGACGTGCCGCCTCAGGCTGTCGATGAGGCTGCGTTTCTGCTCGACGGGGCATGGCGCTACTTTCCCGAGGGCAGCGTCCACGTCGCGGTGGTAGATCCGGGAGTCGGCACATCCAGGCGGCGCCTTGCCATCTTCTCAGGCGGCCACTACTTCGTCGGACCCGACAACGGCGTCCTTTCGGCGGCCATCCCGGAAGCGATACGCGGCTTTCGCCGTCCGGGAGAGGGATACGACGCGCGCACCATCTCGCTGCCCGCTGGCATCGCGGCCGTCAACATCGAAAGCCAGATGATCCTGACGCAAATGATCAGCGCTACGTTCGAGGGCCGCGACGTCTTCGCGCCCGCCGCGGCCCACCTCGCGAAGGGAGGCTCGTTGTCTGACCTCGGCCCACCGGTCCCGGAGCTGCTGACTTTCCCGGCCTTCCGCGCGCTGCGAGTTGGCAACCGCATCGAGGGTGTGGTCTTGCGCGGCGACCGCTTCGGCAACCTGATTACGGACATCGCCGCGGTCGACTTGCCGCCGAGCCCCGTCTTCACGGTGGCGGGGCGCAGCCTTCACCTGGCTGCCAGCTATGCCGCCGCCGATGGACCCGCCACGATCGTCGGCAGCAGCGGCCTCATCGAGATTGCGATGCCTAACGGCAGCGCCGCCGTCGTCCTTGGAGCCGGCGCCGGCGACCGCGTTGTCGCCGCCTAAGGACTGCGTGTCGCTGCCAGCGGTTCCTTGCTACTGTTAGAGCATGCGCGTTGTCTTGCTGGGTTCGCCCGCCTTTACTCTGCCGGCGCTGGAGGCCTTGATAGCTGGCCCGAACCAGATCGTCGCCGTGATCACCCAGCCCGACCGTCCCGCCGGCCGAGGCCACGCTCTGGCGCCGCCGCCGGTGAAGTCCGCCGCACTCGCGCATGGCCTCAACGTCCTGCAACCGGTAAACGTCAGCTCCCCCGAATCGGTGGCGGCGCTACAGGCGCTGGAGCCGGATGTTTTCGTCGTCGCCGCTTACGGTCAGATACTGCGTCAGCGGCTGCTGGACGTGCCGAAACGCGGCTCCCTGAATGTTCACGCCTCGTTGCTGCCACGGCATCGCGGCGCCTCACCCATCGCTGCCGCGATCCTGGCCGGTGATGAGGTCACGGGTGTCACCGTAATGGAGGTCGTGCGGGCGCTGGACGCGGGACCGATGGTCGCCAAAGTGGAGGAGCCGATTACGCCCTTCGACACGGCCGGCAGCCTGGAAGAGCGACTCTCATTAGCCGGCGCAGAGCTGCTGGCGCGGGTACTCGACCCATGGGCGGCGGGCGACCTCCCGGCCGAGCCCCAGGACGATGAGCTGGCAACCTACGCGCCGCAACTCAAGCGCGAGGAAGCGCTGATCGACTGGACGCTGCCGGCGGTCGAGACCTGGCGGCGGGTGCGCGCCTTCAACCCCTGGCCGGTCGCCTACACGTCCTGGCGTGGCGAAGAGCTGCGCATCTGGGAAGCCTGGCCGCTTGACGGCGAGACCGGCCAGGAGCCGGGGACGATCCTAACCGCCGCAACGTTACCGCCGGAAGCGGGTTCGAGCGCGCAGACCTTCTCGGTGCAGACGGGACGCGGCCGGCTGGCAATCCTCAAGCTACAGCGACAGGGACGCCAGACCCTCGCCGGCCTCGATTTCCTGCGTGGCCAGCGCGATCTCGTGGGCAGCAGATTCGGGTAGAGGCTAGGCCTCGTCCTTGGAGTCGGATTCGGGCTCAGCTTCCGCCTCAGCCTGCGGCGCTTCTCCAGCTTCGCCGGTAGCGGCAGCAGCCTCGCCCTCGGCGGCGGCAACGGGCTCTTCCTCCTCCATGACACGTGGGCTCGCGACCTTGACCACCACCACGTCGGGCTCGTTGAGCACGGTGACGTTGCCGGGCACGATCAAGTCACGCACGTGGATGGCCGCTTCGAGCTCGTCCAGGCCCGATATGTCCACCTCGATGTGCGTCGGGAAATCGAGCGGCAGCGCCTCGATCTGTAGCGTCTCTATCGAGGTCATCAGCACGCCGTTGTAGGTCGCTACCGCGTCCGACACGCCGGTAACGATCAGCGGCACACCGCCGCGCATTCTCTCCCGCAGCGATACCTGGTAGAAGTCGGCGTGCAGAGCGCCGCTGGTCAACGGGTGACGCTGCACCTTGTGGACGACGATGGGACGGGCAGCGCTCTCGCCTGTGACCTGGACATCGATGACCTCGTTGGCCGTCGCGGCGCGCAGGGTCTTTTCCAGGTCATCGGTCGCGACCTGGACCGACACCGAATCGAGTCCGTGGCCGTAGATGTTGGCCGGCAGGATGCCCGCCCGGCGCAGCTGCGCCACCTTCTTGCCGGTTACCTGGCGCGGCTCCACCGTCAGCTCCTTGCGGGCCATGAGATTCCTCCTCAGCAGCGGACTGCCGCCCGGCTGCGATTTCTAGACTTGCTACTTACCCTTAAATATCGACATCGCCAGGCGGCGAGCCACGAAGTAACCGGCGCCGAAGGCGAACGCGGCCGGCAGCGTCAGCACCGCCTTGACGTTGCCGCTGACGCGCGGAGCCAGCAGGACCAGGACGCTGCTGTTCTCGATCTTCACGTAGTCGCCAGCCGCCACACCGATAGCGCTCTCCTTGACGTCCAGCGTCGATGCGTTGGCGATGCCGAAGGCCGAACCGGACGCCTCGACGGCCTCCGCGGTTAGCCTCTGCACCGCCGACTGCTCAATATGGGCAGAGGCGGCGTTCAGACTGCGCACGGCGCTGCGGCCGACGTTGACGCGGCTGGTTTCGTAATCGTTTGCGAAGACGTCTTCAGGCATGTCTTTCGCCCCAAGGAGCGGATTCGACCTTAGCAAAGGCCCCCGCGCCGGTCAAGGCGAAGCGCTCCCCAGGCCTAACGCCGCGGGCTTGACGCGGTAGATCGTCAGACCCGGGTTGCTGTAAGCGATCTCGAGAGCGCCGCCGAGGCCGGACTCGAACTTCCGCAGCCCCTCGATAGGGTAGTAGGCGCGCTCCAACTGGCCGAGGATGACGTACTCGACGTTGTAGCGCTGGAGAAAGCGCCGGGCCTGTCCTTGCTCCGGGTTGGCGTAGAAGGCTTCGACCTGGGCGGCGCGCTCATCGATCATGAACGCCAGTTCGCCGCGCTGCTGCTTCTCGTGCCAGTCCCAGCCCAGCACCGTGGGCAGGCCGGTGTAGATCGAGAAGCGCGACCCCCAGCGATAGAGGTCCGTCCGCCCCTCAACGATGGCCGGTGTCCCTTCAACGTTCTGGCGCAGCCACTGGATGCCCTCGTAGTCGGCGGCAAGGTCCATCGGCGCTCGGGCGTCGCTGTAGACCGCCGTGCGCATGTACTCCATGCCGTCGAGGCTTCGCGGCAGGTCGGCAAAGCGGTCGTCAATACGCACCGGGGTTGCGAAGATCGGGTAGGCGAAGGCAGCGAGGACCAGCGCTGCCAGACCCGCGGCGCCCGCCCGGGCCGCGTAGCGTGGCAGACGCGGCGCCATCCCCGCCAGCGAGGGCCGCCAAAGGACGAAGAGCAGCTGCCAGGCCGTGAAAGTCGCCGCGATGGCAAAGACGACCCAGGTATGGAGATAGAACTTGAACACCGTGTTCATGCGCTGGATATCGCCGTTGATCGTCACCAGCTCGACGCCCATGCTCAGTCCCAAGCCGAGGCCGATCAGCATCAGGACGAACAGCCGCGGGCCGGCGTCCGGGCGCGGCGACCGTAGCTCTCGCCACGCCAGATAGGCCACGACGGCCAGCACCGGCAGCAAGGCCGCGATCAGGCCGTAGCCCAGCACCAGCGCCAGCAACGCCGCCAGCAAGACGGCTATCGCCGATGAAGCGAAGGTGAGGGCTCTTTCGGCGGGACGGCTCATGAGGCCGCTGTCACGCCGGCTGGTCCCAGCAAGGCCGCGCAGGTGTGGGCGGAGCGTCCTGAGCAGCGCATACGCCAGCCACGCGCCGAGGATCGCCGCGAAGACACCAAAGTGGGCCAGATATTGGTGCAGCGGCGTGGTCTCCGGCGATTCTTGCAGGCCGGATACGGGCGTTTGGTAGCTATCGAGGAAGGGCTTGAAGAGCAGCAGCGACAGACTCACGAGTAGCACGGCCTTGGCCAGGAATCGCGGCGCGGCGGCGGATAGGCCTCCTTCGAGGCGGCGCTCGTTGATCACGAGGACGGCCAGCGCGACGAGCAGAAAGGTCGGGTAATCCCAGGAATTCAGCCAGCGCAGGCTGCCGACGACCAGCCCCAGCAGCGCCACCACGCCCCACTCGCGCCAATCACCGCGACGCCCCAGCGCCAGCGAGAGACTGAGGCCCAGCGCCAGCACCTGGAAGGGGATCGCCATCATGTGGGCATGGAGGTCGGCGAAAAGAAAGCTGAAGTAGGGAAACTCGGTGATGCTGATCGTCGGTGGCAGCATCCGGCTGGAGCGCCAGTAGTCGAAATCCTGCAGGTTGGCCCCGTGAAAGATGACCTGCCACAGACCACCGAAGCCGTTGACCACCGCGTCGAGCAGCGGCGCCGGCGTATCGAGATGCCAGGAGCTGACGGCCGCCAGGCGCTCCGCCAGCTGGTCGATGCCATCGAGGTTACCGGCGATCGTCACCAGGAACACACCCAGCAGCCCTGCCGCGTAGGCGCTCCAGCGCGGAGGACGCCGGATGCCCCCGAGCCGGCGAACGAATCCCCGCGCGGCGCTCGCGAGGTTGTAGCAGACGGAGAAAACGCCGGCGACGGTCAAGGAGAAGAAAGTTGGCACGGCCAGGTTGAAGGCGACCTCCGGCGGGATGGCCGTCAGCTTGCTCAGGGTGGCGGTGAAGAACTGGCCCAGGTAGTAGTAGTTGATGTAGCCGCCCGCCAACCAGGGGTCGTAAGGCGGCAGAGTCGTGCTGCGCGTCACGGCCGTGAGGAAAGCCAGGTCCATGGGCTTTTCACCGCCGCGGAAGGGGTGCCAGAGGTCCGGGTTCTCCAGACGCAGCTCCCGGAAGAGCAGGAAAGCGCCTAGAAAGAGCGCCTCCGAGACCAATACTAGCGGCCAGTTGCCGCGGAAGAACGATGTCATCTCTCCGCTCCGCGCTATGGCCATTGCGCTGCCCACCAGAACGAGCAACACCAGCACGCCGAGGATGGCCGTCTGATCGAAAGAGACGACCTTGAGGCTCGCCAGCAGCCAGACCGGGTAGGCCAGCAGCAGCAGCCCCAGCGGCTTCGCGAGCAGGTAGCCCCGGTCGGGCAGGCGGCGGAAGAGGAGGAGCGCGAGCGGCGTCACAGCCAGCGCCGCGATCTGCAGCGCCCCGAACCAGAGCAGCGTTGGTTGCGAGCGCGCCAGGCCGCTGTCGCTGAATACGGACGTCCAGGTGCCGCCCTCGCGTTGGGTCGTCAGGTCGCTTGTCGATAGCAGCAGACCGTTGCGGTCGGCTTGGGCCGGCGTCAGGCCGGAAAGGGGCAACGGACCCTGGTCGAGCAGCGTAGTCACCCGCTGGGACGAGTACTCCAGCGTCTTCTCGAAGAGGAGGACGCGCGGATGGTCGTAGGAGCTCCAGGACTCCTCAGTCCCATGATCAGCCACCTCGATGCCAAGTAGGCCGGGATAGGACGTGAACTCGCGCAGCAGCCGGAAGCCAAGCTGCTCGTCCAGCAGCAGATCGTAATAGCGGCTCGTCACGGGGTAGTTATAGGGGTTGCGCGGTATCGAGTTGATCAACCGGTTGCTGCTCAGCACCACGTAGTCGGCGCGGTCCAGCCCGGCGATCAGGTTGGCGACCTTTGTTGGCGTGTCGAGCTCGTACAGGGGCAGCTCGGAAAGCTGGAAGCCCTTGTCCGGCGTCCCCGGCAATCGCAGCGGCGCCGGGTCGTCCCAGTGCTCGCCGGCGATCCGGCTGCCGTCCAGCAGATTGGCATACATCCAGGCCGAAGCCTCGACGCGGGTGACCGGCCGCGTGTAGATGGCCGCGTAGGCCAAGCCGGCCAACAGCCCCCCAATAAGGATGACGCCGGCCAGCCCGTAGCCGGCAGTCTGAGGCCATCTAGCTCGGCTCATGCCCCGGCCTTGAAGGCTGGGGTGTTGCTCTACCTTTCGCTGAGCCAGCCTTGTGGCGTTGGAGATGAGGGCGGCCAGCATTGCTCCGGCCAGCACGGCAAGCACGGGGTAGAGCGGCAGGAAGTAGCGCAGATAGAGCGAGAATTGCCGCCCCATGAAGCCGAAGTAGACCGCCACGAACAACACCGGCAGCAGCCAGCGCGCCTCCCGCCAGCGGACAAGCCGATAGGCCGCGTAGGCGAACCCGGCCCAGCCGGCGATCCCGAACGCCGGGCCCATGCCCCAGGTCAGCATCTGCTGCAGCGGGAAGAGGTAGCTCTCGCGGTCGATCCACTGCACGGAGGGCGGGAAAGGGATGTCGCCGCCGAGGAGGTCGTTCTGGCTGCGCTGATCGTCCAGCCAGCGCTGATTCAGACCGGCGCCCAGATTGCCGAGGCTCGGCGCATCGAAGGCGTAGGGTTGCGCCACCCGGAAGGCCAGGAAGCCCACGATGAGGAAGAGCAGCGCCCCCTGCAGCACCCGTTGGACGCGCAGGTCTTCCAGCGCGGCTCGCAGGCCTCCGTGTCGCGTCAAGATCGGCCGGCTCGCCTGCCAGAGCTGCAGCGCGACCGCGGCCAGCACCACCGGCGCGACCAGGATCGCCGTGACCTTGCAGGCCAGCCCCAGCCCCAGCATCAGCCCGGCGAGCGCGTAGTTCGGCATTCGGCCTTCCTGCGCGATCAACACGGCGAAGTAGAGGATCGCCGTCGTGAAGAAGGTCAGGAAAGGGTCGACAACCAGGAAGTGCGCTTGCTGGATTGCCAGCGGCGCCGTGGCGAACAGGGACGCGCCGATCAGCCCCGCCGCGCCTCCAAAGAGCCGGCGGCCGATGAGAAAGACGAGCAGCACCGTCGCGGCGTCAAACAGGGCGCTGAGGTGACGCCCGACGAGGACCAGCTCTTCGTAGCTGTCCTTGCCGAGGAGCGACGCGATCGCCTTGCTCAGGAAGAGAGGCAGGGTGCCGTAGACGAAGGAGCCGGAGCCCTCGCCGTTGTAGGGATTGAGGCTCGAACGGCCCGTGTCGAAGTACTCGGAGACACTACCCGGCAATTCGATGGCGTTGGCGACAATCGAGATGTGGCGCTCGTCCGGGTGCAGGTGCTGGCCGTCATCCCAATTGACGTTGTAGACGCGCAGCGTCAGCGCCAGGAGGAGGATGGCGGCCGCGGCGACCCAAACATAAACGCCGGGCCGGACTAGGCTCGGCGTGATTATGTCCGTCGCTGCCGCCGGCGGGTTCAGCCCGGAGCCTTCCCTTCGCCAGCGGATGCGTAGGCCTGCCATAGGTTCGCGTTCGAGTATAGCAGCGCCCTCGATTGGAGCCTCATCCGGCTATCTGTGACAATCTGTCTCAGCCCGTGGCCACATCGCTTCGCACCGACCTGCTCATCCTCCTCGGCCTCACCTTGCTCGCGGCGGCGCTGCGGCTCTGGGGCCTGGGTGACCTGCCGCAGGGCATCCACGGCGATGAGGCGCAAGTCGGCATGGACGCCCGCCGCGTCCTGGACGAGGGCTGGATCGGGCCCTACACTTCTTCGGCGCTGGGCCAGCCCTCCGGCCACGCCTACCTGACAGCGCCTTCGGTGTGGCTCTTCGGCTCGACCGCGTTCGCGGTGCGGCTGCCGCTGGCTCTGGTAGGCATCGCCGCGATCCCCCTGACTTACGTCCTCTTCCGCCTGCTCTCGACCCGGCTGCTTGCCGCCATCGCGGCATTTCTGCTGGCGACCTCGCTCTGGCATATCCACTTCAGCCGCGTCGCCCACTGGCCGATTTCGTACGTCACGGTGGCGCTGGCAGTGCTGATCCTCTGGGTCATGGCGATGCGCACCGGACGCTGGTACTGGTTCGCGGCTGCCGGCGCTGTGCTGGGCCTCGGCCTCTACACCTACAACGTCTACCCGATCTTCATCATCGCCTTCGCGCTCTGGGTTGCCGTCTACACCCTGCTGCGTAAGCGCGGACCGGAGTTCATGCCCTGGGCTCAGAACGTGGCCCTGGCAGCGCTGGTCTCGTTAATCGTCGCGCTGCCGCTCTTCCTCTATGTTGCCGACCCCGCCAACGACTACTTCAACCACTACCGCGGTTACTACGAGCAGTACTCCGTCCTCGCCTCCGACCGCTACGAAGCAGCCGGCGCCGCTGAGCGCATCGAGATCATCTTTGGCCAGGCGAAGCGCTTTATCGGCGCTTACGTCTGGCACGGCCTTACGGACTACGTCGACGCCTCTTCGCCGGACAACCGCCCCATGCTCGACCCCGCGACCATCGTCCTGGTCAGCGCCGGCGTGGCCTACGCCGCCTACCGCTGGCGCGAGACGCCGCATTTCCTGGCGCTGATGCTGGTCGCGATCATCCCGCTGACGACCGTGCTTCAGACCAACGCTATCTATCGCGGGCCGCTCGGAGTCGTGCCGTTCCTCAGCTTCTTGGCGGCGCTGCCCCTTGGTCTGGCGCTGACGAACGCGCATCGGCTCCAGCCCTCGCTGCGACCTGCCGTCTACGCTGCCGTGCCCCTGGTGCTGCTTTTCGTCGCCTTCAGCAACGGCCGCGCCTACTTCGTCGATTGGGCTGATTCCTACTGGTTCCCCTGGGTCTACACGCGGCAGATCTCCGAGGGGTCCGAGTACGTCGAGTCGCTGCCCGGCGAGCCCTATGTCTACTTCTACAGCCAGCGTTGGAGCTTCAACTACGAGACGCGTCAGTACCTCGCCCCGGACGCCCAGGGCGAGGACCGCTCGCGCGAGTTTGGCCGCCGTCAGGGCTTCGAAGGCATCGCCCGCTCCCGCGACGCCGTTGTCCTGCTGCTACCACCCTATACGGAGGCGTTCGAGGAGCTAAGACAGCTCTATCCCGGCGGCGAAGCGCTGACGCGCCGTGACGGCGACGAGGTGCTATTCATCGCCTATCAGCTGCCGGCGCTCACTGCGCCTCCGGCCCCAGCACCATCCGGCGGTAACGGAGCCACGCCTCCTCGCTGACCAGCTGCCCTTCGCGCGACATCTCCCTGGCCAGCGTGCGGAAGTGGTGGAATTCGCTGCCGGCGATGGCGGGTTGGCGCGCCGCCAGCGCCCCAGGCTCCTTCATCCAGTCGAAGTAGCGGTCGGCGTTGAAAGCGCCGATGGCCAGCGCGAGGACTACAACAACGCCTGGCAGCCACCTTCCGGCGGTTAGGTATGGAGTTTGCCCGTTCGCCCGTTTGCCCGTTTGCCCGGGGGTTGAGGTGGGCTTGGGGACGAGGCTGAGCAGCGTCTGGATACCCAGCCCCACGAACAGGAACATTAACGGCGCCGCCATCAGCCCTCGTGAGCCGTCCGGCGTGCCTACCGAGAACACCTGCGTGAAGAACAGCGGTATCAGCAGGAACGCCCACCAGTAAAGGTATTTCCGCCAGTAGAAGACACCCGCCGTGAGCCCGGCCCAGTAGAGCAGCCCCGTCGCCTGGTCGATGAAGGCCCAGTCCGCCGGGCGGTGACGCGCCCAGAGACCATACTCCGTGACGGACTTATCGAGCAGGAGGAAGCCTCGCGCCGCCCGTAGGGTCTGGTGCAGAATGATCTCGCCGCGATTGCTGTCGCCCAGATACTCGCCCTCGACGTTGAGGACTGACACGGCGCGAGGGCGGGTGTTGGCGTATTCCCAATCCTCCAGCAGCGTCTTGAGCTGCGGCGCGAATAGTACGAAGGCCACAACTCCCGCCAGCGCAAAGCCTTTCGTCAGACTCCAAACATCCTTGGGCTGCAGCCAGCAGGCGATGAAGTAGCAGGCGGCCACGACGAAGACCAGCGTGCGTCCGCCGAAGTAGCCGTAAGCCCCGAAGGCAACGGCTGCCCCCAGCAGCGCGAACAGCCAGAGCTTCTGCTTCTCCAGTGCCAGGTCTAGCAGATAGGCGGCCATGACCGCCGCCAGCACAGAGCTCATTGCTACCCAGGGAGTGCGCGAGAAGTGGAGGAACCAGAGACTCGTCGCCAGCAGGAAGAGCGAGGCCAGCGCCGGCAAAGGGTCGAGACGGCGTCGCGCCAGCGGGTAGAAGGCCACCAGAGCCGCCATGCTGAGGACGACGCTGTACATCCGTGTCCCAGCGATGCTATCGCCAAAGACCTGAATCGAGGCGGCTTTGAGGTACATGTTTAGGTTCGGCGATTGGTTCCAGTCGAGCCCGAAGAAGCCGCCCGCCTGGCCGTAGATCACCCGATAGGCGTTCTGCAGGTCGTTCAGCTCGTCGGCGGTCAGGTTAGACGACACGCTGCCGAGGTCGATGAGTCGCAGCGCCAACGCGATGGCCAGGATCAAAGCCGCGCCAAGGAGATCGAAGTGGCGGCGCCCATAAGACGCCGCCACTTCTGTATATCGTTTCATGCCGCCTCAGTTTAAGGCAGCGCGGTTACCTATTTGTCTTTGCGAAGTGTAGCCTGCGCAATCTCGATGCACGTGGCGGGCCATTCTTATGCCCAGCCCTCCAGGCTGGGTTGTAGACTCGCCTCAACGCCTGAAGACCTCGTGCATGGGCTGCGGCCCCTTGCAACCCTTGGCGACCGTAAAGGTCGCCGCTACACCCGACTATAGGGCTTCGGCCTAGCTCCAGCCCTTCTCCGCCACGAGCGCGGTCAGGTCCGCGAGGCGGCAGGCGTAACCCCACTCGTTGTCGTACCAGGAGACGACTTTGACGAGGTCGCCGGCGACGACGTTGGTCGAGAGGCCGTCGATGATCGACGAGTGCTCGTTGCCCTTCATGTCCATCGAGACGACCGGGTCTTCCGTAACGTCGAGGATGCCCTTCATGCGCTCGCTGGACCAGTGGCGCAGCACGGAGTTGACCTCGTCCTTGCTTGTCTTTTTGTTGACCAGCGCCACGACCTCCACGACCGAGACGGTCGGGGTCGGCACGCGGTAGGCCAGGCCGTCGAGGATGCCATCGACCTCCGGGATCACGAGGCGCAGCGCCTTCGCGGCGCCGGTGGAGGTCGGGACGATGTTCGTCGGGCCGGAGCGGGCCTCGCGCAGGTCCTTGGGGCCGGCCTTGTCGAGAATCTGCTGCGAGTTGGTGTAGGAGTGGACCGTGGTCATCTGGCCCTTGAGCATGCCGAACTCCTCGACCAGCACTTTGACCGGCGGCGCCAGGCCGTTGGTGGTGCAGGAGGCGTTGGAGATGACGTGGTGCTTGGCCGGGTCGTAGGTCTCGTCGTTGACGCCGAGGACGATGGTCTTGTCCTCGTTGGAGGCCGGCGCGCTGATGATCACCTTCTTAACCGAGTCGTGGCGGTGGGCCGCGGCCTTGGTGGCGTCCGTGAAGAAGCCGGTGGACTCGATGACGATATCGACGTTGGCGTCGCCCCAGGGTATTTGCGCCGGGTCGCGCTCGGCGAAGACCTTGATCGTCTCGCCATCGACGATGAGGCTGCCGTTGTCGGCGTGGACTTCACCATTGAAGCGGCCGTAGTTGCTGTCGTACTTCAGCAGGTGGGCGTTGGTGGCGACGTCCACGAGGTCGTTAATCGCGACGACCTGGAGCTCGCCGGGATGGCGGTCCCTGATCGTCCGGAAGACCAGCCGTCCAATGCGGCCGAAGCCGTTGATGCCGATTCGTGTAGCCATTCAGCCTTCTCCTTTATGCGAAGAAAGGGCGCAAACCACCCCCAGCCCACAACCCTGCGCGGGCTCATCTATTGTAGAACGCCGCCGCCTGGGCGCCATAGCGAAAGCGTGAAAACTGAGTCTCCACCGGTCGCGTACCTGAGCAATTGATACGCCCCTATTTCGCCTGTTATCATCCATCGCAAAGGATTTCTGTGCGTATGACCAGTCCGGCGGTTCTTGTCCTCAATCAGAACTATGAACCGCTCAACGTGTGCAACGCACGCCGCGCCTTTGTCCTGGTTGACCGCGGTAAGGCGGAGATCCTGGAGCACGCCGAAGGCGCCCTCCGCAGCGCTTTGCAGTCTTTCCCGCGGCCCTCCGTCATCCGCCTGATCTACATGATCCGCCGTCCCAGGCCTCAGATGCGCCTCACCCGGCGCGAAATCTTCGTACGTGACCGCTATACCTGCCAGTACTGCGGCAAGCAGACGCGCGATCTGACGATCGACCACGTCCATCCGCGCCACCGCGATGGGCGTCACACCTGGGAGAACCTGGTCTCCGCCTGCCGCGCCTGCAACCATCGCAAGGCGGGCCGCACGCCGCAGGAGGCGCACATGGACCTGCTCACCGAGCCGCGCCGCCCTCCGGCTTCGTCCTATTACATCTTCTACCATTACCTGGAATCGCAGTCGGACTGGCGCAAGTTCATCCCCGGCTGGGAGCAGTTCGAGGACGCCGCCGCCGTCGCTTCCTGAGCCACGCCTCGCCGGAGCCCTGTCCTTACGCTAAGATTGCGACCGGTGCGCCGCGCGTCGCTGTTCAGGCGCGCTGTGAGTTGGAGGAGTGACGCATGATCATCGATACCCACGCTCACGTTACCGGTCCCATGGAGCTCTACGAGTACTTCCGCGGCCTCTCCGGCACCTCCGGTGGTGGCGGACGCGGCAAGCCTCCCGTCATCTCTGACGACCGGCTGGAAGAGAGTATCAAGGACCACCTGGACGAGGTCGGCGGCGTCGGCACCGACGTGCAGCTGATCGCGCCGCGACCCTGGGCCGTGCCCACCGGCGACCGCCGCGAGGGCGTCGTCATGCAGGTCGCGCAGGGGATCAACGACATGGTGGCGCGCTGCGTGAAGCTGCACCCGGACCGCTTCGTCGGGCTCGGCACGCTGCCTCAGGCCGCCGGCGTCAGCGCCAAGCTCTGCGTCGAAGAGATGGAGCGCGGCGTCAGAGAGCTGGGCTTCATCGGCTTCAAGATCAACCCGGACCCCGGCGAGGGCGCCACCGAATCGCCGCACATGGGCGATCCGTCCTGGTACCCGCTCTACGAGAAGATGGTGGAGCTGGATGTCCCCGGCTTGATCCACGGCGGCCCTTTCCGCTTCTCGCGCGAGCCGGAGCTCGGCTACTTCTGCACCGAGCAGACCGTAGCTGCTTTCGGCATCCTGCGCTCCCGCGTCTTCAAGGACTTTCCCACGCTCAAGCTGATCGTCGGGCACGGCGGCGGCTACGTCCCCTACCAGGTCGGCCGCGCCCGAGCCTTCCGCCTCAACGAGATTGCCCGCAATCCGGAGCTCGAGAGCTTTGACGACTCGCTGCGCCGCCTCTACTTCGACACCGTCCTCTACAACCAGGAGTCGCTGGAGCTGCTGTTCAAGGTCTGCGGCGTCGACCGTTGCCTCTTCGGCAGCGACAAGCCGGCTAACGGCTCCGTGATCAACCCGGAGACTGGTCGCTCGCTCAACGACATCAAGCCGATGATCGAGAACATCCCCTGGCTGACCGAGGAAGACCGCCACGCCGTCTACGAAGGCAACGCGCGCAAGGTCTACTCCCGTCTCCAGCTCCCCAGCTAACGCCCTCAGCTCCAGGAGGAGACGCTCATGGTCCGCTACCTCACAGACGCGCAGGCCCGCGAGTTACTCGCCGCTGCCGAGTGCAACCAGATGCTCGAAGAGCTCTTCCTGCACGAGTTCCAGGGCAAGGTCGAAAACAAGCCAACGGTGGAGCTAAACCTGCCGAAGGGCATCATGCGGATCAAGGCCGGCGGCACCTACGGCTTCAACACCTTCGGCTTCAAGGCCTACCCCGCCGGCGGGCGCTACCTGGTCGTCGTCTACGACGTAGATACAGGACTCGATGGCTTTGTCGAGGCGCGCGGCCTGACCGAAGCGCGCACCGGCGCCGTCTCCGCTGTCGGCACGAAGTTTATGGCCCGCGAAGATGCGACGACCATGGGCATCATCGGCACCGGCCGCGAGGCGCGCGCTCAGCTGACCTACATCACGCCGGTGCGCCCCTTCAAGCTGATCAAGGCCTGGAGCCGCAGCGCCGAGAACCGCGAGACCTTCGCGCGAGAGATGACGGAGAAGCTGGGCATCGACGTTGTGCCGGTGGCCACCGCCGAGGAGTGCGTCAGTAACGTCGACGTGGTTACGACGATCACCAGCGCCAGCGAGCCGGTCTTCGAAGGGGCCTGGCTGGCGCCCGGGACGCACATCAACGCAGTCGGCGCCACCACGCCCAACCGGCGCGAGCTGGACGACGAGGCTGTCGGCCGCGCTGCCACCGTCGCCGTGGAGTACCTGCCTCAGGCTGAAGAGGAGTGCGGCGAATTGCTGCACGCCGCGGCCAACGGCAGGTTCAGCTGGTCGAACGCGGTTGAGATGAAGGACATTGTCGGCGGCAAGGTGCCGGGCCGCCGCAACGCCACCGACATCACCCTCTTCGACACGATCGGCGTCGGCGCCGAGGACGTGGCGGTGGCGACCTACCTGCTACGCAAGGCGCGGGAGCTGGGCGTCGGCATCGACATGCCTTTCGAGCCGCCCTACATGACAAACCGGCGCTAGCTGCGCGATCCAGACCGCGGGCGCTGAGCGCGAGCCGGTGTCACGAAGCCGGCAAGCCTTGCGTGGTCTTTACATACAGAAGTCGTTCGAGCCCTGTATCGCCCGCCAACTCCTTCGAGAGATTCACCGTAGAGCTGACTACGACTGGGATTCCCCAGTTAGCTCCTTCTCGAGTTTGGCGTCGTACCAGTACTGCACAAACGATTTGGCGGTATTGCCGAGGCCTTCCTTGAAGACGCCAGAGTTTTTGAACCATGGCCAATGCAGAGTGAATCCCGGTACGGTGCCGGCACGCAGGATGTCAGGGAACTCCAGCGCAAGCCTCTTTTCGATGTCCTGAATAATCGCGGTGTGTTTCAAAGGATCCACCTCGGACCTGAGTTTCGCGATTTGATCCGTAACGCCGGGTATCGGGGAGGTACCGACTGCATTGCGGCCGCCTACCGTGTACTTCTGGGTGAAGATGCTCTCGGCGCTGACCTGCGCGCCCTGGTGATGAAGGACACCCGTGAAACCCATACCTTCACTGTTGCGGGCTGTGCGCCAGCTTGTGTTATAGAGCAGACCATCCAACTCCATATTGAAGACGCCAGACTCTGTAATCATCTGGGCCATAACCTGGTTTTCCTTCACCACGTCCTGGTTGTTGTCGGTGTAATAACTGTATTTCGCCGGCACCGGTGGATTGAAACCGGCGGCCTCTACGAGCTTCCTTGCCTCGGCCACGTCGTGCTTGAAGTATTTGGCTCCCTCGCCAAGATCGTTTTCCTTCGGGTCGATCCACTCTGACTGTCCAGGTGCGAGGTGGCCAAACCAGTAGGTTTCTACCGGCATGCCGGCATCACGGAAGGGCTTGACGTTGAAGAATGTCTCGATCAAGAGCTCGCGGTCGAGCAGCATCGAGTAGGTGCGGCGTAGACGCACATCCTTGAACACGGAGTCGTCCCGCTTGGAGAAATTCATGAAGTGCGAACCCGCGGCGAGATCCGTCTCCGCCAGCATAACCATGTCGGTGTTCGCGCGCTTAGTCGTCAGGACGTCCTCCGGCTTCACGTCGTATCGCCAGATGTTCTTGGCGATGAATTGGCTGAGGCCGGTGTTGTACTCCGAAATCAGGGGACGCGAAATGGCGTCAAAGAACGGGTACGGTTTGTCGAAGTATTCCGGGTTTTTCTTGTACTTGATGTTCTGGCTGGCCGTATAGCTATCCAGCATGAACGGCCCGGAGCCGCGCATATCGGTCTTGAAATCGAAGCCCTCGGCTTTCGGCATCACGTAAAAATACAGCTCACTCGAAAGCAGCTCCGTGATCAAGGCGTAGGGGAAGGCCAGGTTGAAGACCACTGTCTGGCTGTCCGGGTACGTCACGCTGGTGACCGGCGCTTCGGGGTTCCTGTTATTGTCCAGGTCGCCCGCCGAAGCGGAGGTGCCTATGTACCTCTCCCAGCTCCACCTGACGTCGTCGGAGGTCAAGAGACGGCCGTTGGTCGGCGGCCTGGAGTCCCACTTGATGTTGGGTCTCAGCTTGAGCGTGATCCTCGTGGCGTCAGGCGCTAACTCCCAGGACGCAGCAGCATCGCCGGTCAAGGCCTCCGGTCCCGGCCGCTTCGTCGTGTTAAAACCGGGTTTGAGCAGGTTCTGATAGACGTGCCTGCCCTGGGTCCTCAGCGCGACGATTTGTTCGACCCCGAGGTCCATATGGGTTATGTCAGTCCCAAACGAATCCATCCAGGTGCCGCCGGGTACGGCTCGTTTCGTTGTGTCTTCGATCCTGCCCAGTAGACCCGATGCGTCTCCCTCTACTCCCTCATCGCCGCCTCCACCACAGCCGATGAGACTCAAGGAGGCGCCGGCGGCCATAGCGCTCGCTGCTCCAGAGAGAAGGCGCCTACGCGTGAGTTGTCGCTTGGCTAGACGAGAGGACCAATAGTTGAGCTCCATTTCCTGGCTCCTTTCAAGGAACACCTGGAGTCCTAGCTGAGATGCGCCTATCATACGCGTCAATGCCGTGCTCGAAAATATCAATAGTCGGCGCCAAGGTGCCGGGACGCCGCAACGCCACCGACATTACCCTCTTCGACACGATTGGCGTCGGCGCGGAGGACGTGGCGGTGGCTACCTACTGCTGCGTAAAGCTCGTGAGCTAAACATCGGCATCGACATGCCCTTCGAGCCGCCCTACATGATTAACCGGCGCTAGAGCAGGAACTTCTTCGGCGCGCCGCTGCTTTGACGGCGGAAGTCATGCACCAGGTAGCGTCGCGTCCCGGCGTCGTCCACTTCTTCAATGCGGGCGCGGTCGTCGCGAGCGAGGGCGGCAGCGATGCGTCCTTGCACCGCTTCATACGCTGCACGCGCTTCGTCTGAGACAGGAAACAGGCCCTCCGCATCTACGATCACGCGGAGTTGCCGCGACGCCAGCGCCAGCAGCCAGCCGGCAACGATCTCCGCCCAGCCGAGGTGGAACGAGGTGTCGGCGAAGGTCAGCGCCAGCCGGACGTTGTTCGATTCCGGCGCAACCTGGAGCAGCGTCGCGCCGAAATTGGGGCGGCCCAGGTCGCTGGCCGGACGGTAGACGCCGCGCAGTAGCGGGTCGCTGGCCAAGACCTCGCCGGAGAAGAAGCGTCCCATCTCAAACTCGAAGGCTTTGAAGGTCTCGTTGGGCGTCAGGGTCTGGAACAGCCACTTCGTGTGCTCATCCATCTCCCCGCCACGTAGCGCTTCCTGAGCAGCGATCAGCTCGCAGGCCGCGCGCACCAGGGGCAGCGTCGAGCCGTAGGAACCGCGCGCCGTCAGTAGCAGAGCGTCGCCCAGCGCCGCGTACGTCCGCGACCAGAGACCCATGATCGCCGCCAGGGCGTGGGTGCGGTACTTCGATGGGTAGGCGTCCTTGACCAACCGCAGCTGCAAGCCCATCGCCTCGGCGAAGAGCTGCAGGTCGCCGCCGAGCAGGAATTGCGTCTGCCGGTGAGTGTCCTGGGCCGCGCCACCCTCGGCCCGGCCCGGCAGGACGTACTCGTCCGGCGACTGGATCGGCGAGACGCGCTGTGGCGGCTGGTTCACCGCCCGCGACGCTGGGAGAGCATGCTGGCGCCTGCATAGCGCGCGCGGGAGCCGAGCTCTGCCTCGATGCGCAGCAGGCGGTTGTACTTGGCGATCCGCTCGCCGCGAGCCGGGGCGCCGGCCTTGATCTGGCCCGCGCCCAGACCGACCGCCAAGTCGGCGATCGTCGTGTCTTCGGTCTCGCCGCTGCGGTGGCTAATCACGGCGCTCCAGCCGGCTTCGAGCGCGCGTCTCGTGGCCTCGACCGCCTCGGTCAGGGTGCCGATCTGGTTGACCTTGACCAGGATCGAGTTGGCTGACCGGGCGTCGATGGCGCGGTTGAGCCGCTCCGAATTGGTGACAAGCAGATCGTCGCCGACCAGCTGGACGCGGTCGCCGAGACGCTGGGTGAGCATCGCCCAGCCGTCCCAGTCGTCCTCCGCCAATCCGTCCTCGATGCTGACGATGGGGTAGGCTTCGCACCACTGCGCCCAGAGATCGACCATTTCGGCGCTGCTCAGGAAGCGGCCTTCGCTGGCCAGCGTGTAGCGCCCGTCCTCGTAAAGCTCGCTCGTCGCCGGGTCGAGGGCGAGGGCGATGTCCTCGCCGGGCCGGTAGCCTGCCGCCTCGATCGCCTCGATCAGCACCTCGACGGCGGCAACATTGTTCGGCAGCGACGGCGCGAAGCCACCCTCGTCACCGACATTGGTGCTGAGACCGCGCCCGCCTAGGATCTGCTTCAGCGCCTGGTAGACCTCCGAGCCGGCTCGCAGCGCCTCGCTGAAGGACGGCGAACCGACGGGGGCGAGCATGAACTCCTGAAAGTCGGTGCTGCGGGTGGCGTGCTTGCCGCCGTTGAGGACGTTGAACAGGGGCAGCGGCAGCAGTTCGGCGCCGGTGTTACCAAAGTGCTGATACAACGGCCTACCCGCTGATGCCGCGGCAGCGTGTGCCGCCGCCAGCGAGACGCCGAGCAGGGCATTAGCCCCCAACCTCGATTTAGTCGTTGTGCCGTCGAGGGCGCAGAGCAGCCGGTCTAGGCCTTGCTGGTCGGAGGCGTGCTGCCCGATGACGGCGTCGGCGATCTCGCCGTTGACGTTGGCTACCGCGTCGAGGACGCCCTTGCCGCCGTAGCGCTGGCGGTCGCCGTCCCGCAGCTCGTGCGCCTCGTGGCTGCCGGTGCTGGCGCCGGACGGGACGATAGCGCGGCCACGCGACCCGTCTTCGAGGCTAATCTCGACCTCGACGGTCGGCCCGCCGCGCGAGTCCAGCACCTCCAGCCCGCGCACGGCGGCGATTCTGTCATCAGGCATTCCAAATGCTCCTCGGGTTAAGCAAGCCCTGTTCCTTACGAGGTAACATCACACGATGCTCAGTCTAAGTCCAGCCAAGTGAAGGGCAGCTAAGTGCACGTTTACGTCGATGAATCTGGAGATGAAGGGACCGACGGAAGAGGTACAAGGTGGCTTACGTTCGGCGCGGCTTGTGTTAACTCGGCAGATCTGCCGCTGTACCAACAATACATTGAAGCTGCCATAAAGAATCTCGGCGGCACTCGACCGAAGGGAATTCACTTCAACGATCTGCCTCACGCAGACCGTAGAGGTGTCGCCAATATTTTCGGCTTGCCGGCGATGCCATGGGTTGGCTTAGCGGTCGCATCGGATACAACCCGGATACTCCCTGGATCGATGCTGAGGAAGCCAATTTATCAGTACAACTATGCCCTTCGCTACCTAATTGAGCGCGTCTCAAAGTATGCGGCAAGTAAGGCGGAGAGGGCAGTAGTAATCATTGAGAAGCGCCGTAATTTCGATCTAGATGAGTTCAGGCGCTACATGAATTTACTGCGATCCAGGAATGACGCAAATTTCGAGTGGCGCTGGTTCTCGCCAGATGATCTGAGGGTCGAGGACAAACGATCTTGCAGCGAGCTCTGTGTAGCTGACGCTCTGGCGCATGGCCTCTTCAAAGCTCTTGAGCCGGACCGTAAATGGCGAAATCTAGAGCCAGTCTACTTCGAAGCTCTTCAGCCCAAGCTTTGGACTGGAACAAAACACGACCAGCTTATGGACAATGGCTTGGTTCTAATGCCCAGATCGGACTTCGGGACCTATCTTCAGGAGTACAACTGGCTGGCAGCTTTGCTGAGATAAAGAAGCGCCCTCTCCGGTGGACTTATTGGAGCAAGCTCCGAGGGTCGCCACAGGGAGAGGGCAGAAACTCAATATCTGTATACCCAATTAAGAACATTGTGTCAAGAGCAAGTGTTCACAGTGTCTGACATTACGGTGCTCGGCTAGACCGCTCTCGGGTGCGCCTTCTCGTAGGCTTCGCGGATGTGCTCCCGGCTCACCTGCGTATAGACCTGCGTGGTCGAGATGTTGGCGTGGCCCAGGAGCTCCTGAACCTTGTGGATGTCCATACCGCCGCGCAGCATGTGGGTCGCGAAGCTGTGACGCAGGGTGTGCGGCGTAACGCGGCCCACGATCCCCGCCTCGGCGGCGTAGCCCTTGAGGATCAGCCAGAAACCCTGCCGCGTCAGCCGCTCGCCGCGCCGGTTCACGAACAGGGCCGTCTCGGCGCGCTCGCCGATCAGCCGCGGTCGCGCGAAGCTGGCGTAGTCTGAGACTTCCTGCGCCGGTTGCTCCAGCAGCGGGATCTGGCGCTCGCGGTTGCCCTTGCCGACGAGACGGACGAAGGGTTTTTCGACGTCTACCTGGATATCAGTAATGTCCAGCGAGACCAGCTCCGTCACGCGCAGGCCGGTGGCGTACATCAGCTCCAGCATTGCCCGGTCTCGCTTACCCTCGGGCGTGGTGCGGCGGGCAGGCTGCTCGAGGAGCTCGTCGATCTCCTGCACCGTTAGCGGCTTGGGCAGCGACTTGCCGACCTTCGGCGAGACCAGCGCCTCGGTGGGGTTGATCTTTACCTTGCCCTCAGCCTGAAGGTAGGAGAAGAAAGACTTCACGGCCGCCACCTTGCGCGCGACCGTCGCCTCAGCGTAGTCGTGCGATTTGAGGTAGAGGATGTAGTCCAGCACCTGGTTCTGGTTGACGCCGGGCCAGGGTATGCCGCTGCCGTTCCTCTTGAGGATGAAGAACTCCTCCAACTGGGCCAGATCATTGCGGTAGGCCGCTATGGTGTTGCCGGAGGCGCCTTTTTCGACAGACAGAAACTCCAGGAAATCGTTGACAGTTGAGTCCACGAGGTGACTCCTCGTTGAAGGCCGGGGAACGTTAGAGATACTGCCGAATTTTACTCACGCCCCCTACCTCTGTCTACACAACTTGCGCCCTAATTTCTCCTGCTCTGGGAATCTGTTATGGCGCCTTAGGGAGCAATCTCCGCCGGCGTGTAGGCCTCCGGCCCAATGAGCGGCACAAAGCGGCAGGGGCCTTTGCGGACGATGGTCACGCCCTCCGGCAGGCGTTGCGCCAGCAGCAGGTCCTGCTCTTCGCGGCTACCCACCGGCAGCGCCAGCCGCCCCCCCGCCGCCAACTGATCGACCAGCGACTGAGGTATGCGTGGCGCCGCGGCGGCGACGATGATCGCGTCGTAGGGCGCCTCATCAGGCCAGCCGAGAACCTCGCCGGCGATATGGACTCTCACGCTGGCGTAGCCAAGCTCTTCGAGTACGGCACGGGCGCCCTCGGCCAGCTCCGGGATCAGCTCGACACTGACGACCGAGTCCGCCAGCTCCGCCAGCAGCGCCGTCTGGTAGCCGGAGCCGGTGCCAACTTCCAGCACCTTCCCGGTCCCCGTTAGCGCCAGCTCCTGCAGCATCATGGCGATCATCCGCGGCTGCGAGATCGTCTGGCCGTGGCCGATCTGCAGAGGACGGTCCTGGTAAGCCACCTCCCGCAGCTCAGCCGCGACGAAGCGCTCTCGCGCCACGCTCGCTATCGCCGCCAGGACCCGCTCGTCGGAGATGTCGGGTCGCAGGCCGCGTACTAGCGTCTCGCGGGCCGCCGCTAGCGTCTCGTCCGGGTCAGCAGCCACGTCGTGACCTCAACCCGGCGCTCGCTCCATGCCTCTTAACCAATCCATATCAAAAGTCCTCAATGCGTTTGCGCCGGATAACTGAGACCGGGCGCCAGACGCTATCACGTGGCAACCAGAGTACATCCTTCGGCGCGAGCCAATTGTTATGGCCTGCTTGCCGGCGATTATTGGCGGGAGAGTGCCCTCAGGCGACTTTGAGAGAACAACACAAGGACGTGACTCTTGTGCGAGGTCAACTCTATCGGTTTGAGAGGGAGTCACGCAGGAGGCAGGCTGTGACCGAGAATGCTGAGCAAAGGCTGACTACCGCTGATGTCGCCTACGGCCAGAACAACCAGGACCAGTCACTCGAAGGTAGTAAGGCCGTTACCAGGGACGCTGCGACGCCCCTGCTCGGCGATGCGAACGCCGAAGGCTACTCCCAGCAGTGGCAGATGATTCAAACAAAGTTCGTTGATGAGCCTCAAGACTCTGTGAAGGAAGCGGATTCGCTCGTTGCGGAGGTCATCCGGGAACTCGCGCAACGGTTTGCTGATCAACGCGAACGGCTGGAAGGGCAATGGACTTCCGGGTCGGAAGTCTCGACCGAAGACCTGCGCCAGGCGCTACGGCAGTATCGATCGTTCTTCCAGCGACTGCTGGCAGCCTAGGAGGTCACTCATGGACTTGTTTACGCTCGTGCTTATCGTCTTGATCGTCCTTCTCGTAGTCGGCGCTGTCGGCTATGGCGGCCGGGGCCGATGGGGTGGCGGTGGCATGTAGGCTCAGGCCAGCAAACGGCTCCGAGGATAAGAGCTTAGGGCTCGGCCGTGGCCGAGCACAGGAGATTTTGCGGATTCGGCCGGCCGAGGCTCATTCGTGCAGGGTGCGCAAGAAGACGACGGCATCGGAGCGGGCGTAGCCGCTGGCGGACCAGAAGCCGATCGCGGCTTCGCGGTTGAAGGCAATCGCGTGCACCCGCCGGGCGCCCCGCTGCCGCAACCGTCCCTCGACAGCCTGGAGCAGCGCCCGCGCGATGCCCTGGCGCTGGAAATCCGGATGCACGGCCAGCCTCGATATCTGGCCGCGCCAGAGGTCCCAACCGCCCAGGACGCTGCCGGCGAGCCGGCCATCGCTTTCGGCTACGAGAAAGAGGTCACCGGCTTCCTCGATGACCATCGCCAGGTGGTCCGGCGTGTCCGTCACGGACGGGCCTGACTGGGTTGCCCGCCAGAGCGCCAGCAGCCCCTCGATATCACCGGGACGCGCCTCTCGCAGCGCGAATTCGCTCATGACTAAGGCGCCACACCGACGTGCACGACCGCGACACCGAACATCAGCGGGTGCACCGTCACGTCCTTGAGGCCGGCGTCGCGCATGCAGACGGCGATGTCGCCCACCGACTCGAACTTGTCCACCGAGCGGGGCAGGTACTCGTAGGCGGCGCGGTCGCCGGAGAGCAGGCCGCCTACCAGCGGTGAGAAGGTGTGAAAGTAGAAGTCGAAGAGTTGGCGGAAGCCGAAAGTCTTGGGGCGGTTCAGCTCCAGAAAGACGATGCGCCCGCCCGGCTCCACCACGCGGCCCATCTCGCGGAAGGCGCCGCGCAGGTCCGGCACGTTACGTCCGCCGAAGGCCATGGTCGCAGCGTGGAAGACGTCATCGCGGTAGGGCAGATTCATGGCGTCGCCCTCGTGATGGTCGACGCGCTTTTCGCGCCGCTCCCGGCTCTTGGCCTGGCCCAGCAGCAGCATCGCCCGCGTCAGATCGAGGCCGGCCACGCTGCCGGAGGCGCCAACGCGACGGGCCAGCTCGAACGCAAGGTCCCCTGTGCCGCTGGCGACGTCGAGGGCGCGGTCGCCGGGCCGCAGGCGCGCCTGATCGGCCGCGAAACGCCGCCAGCGCCCATCGCTGCCGAACGAGAGCAGCCGGTTCACCAGGTCGTAGCGCCCGGCGATGCGGCCGAACATCGCCGCGACGACGCGGGGCTCGCCGTGAGGAGCTTCGGGTGTGGACGTGGCGGTCATGCCGTCAGTGTAGACGAGGCGCTTGCCGGTGTCAGGCGCGCCCCTTGCGCGTTTTGCCAGCTTGCTCGTTTGCTATGTGGGGTGGGGTCGTTGGGCAGGCTCAGTCGAAGAAGCCCTCAGCCAGCGCCGCGAGTATCCAGTCCGCCAGCTCGCGCGGCTTCTCGACGTGGATATCGTGCGCGGTGTCCGTGAACCAGCGCACGGCGACCTTCGTCAGGCCTTGCTCTGCCCGGGCGACCTCTTCGCGCTTACGCGGGTTAGCCTCGCGACGTGACGACTCCGCCACCGCGATCAGGGTTGGCGCTTCTACCCGGCCGTAGAGCTCGGATGGCTTCTGATCCCAGATCGCGCGCAATATCTCCATGTGCCGCTCCAGAGTCAGCCAGGGCCGCACGGTGCCGTCGTCCAGCGTCTCGAAGTTAGCGAGGGTCATCTCGAGCTGCTCGTCGTCCCATTCGGGATGAAACGAGGCGATGCGCTCCTTGATCTCGTTGCGCGGCGTGCCGGCCAGCGATGGCGGCCTCAGGTCGATGGCGACCTTCTCCCAGCTGGCATCGGACCCGGCCGACAGCTCGATAAAGCCGCCATCGACCAGTGCGAGGCCGGAGAGCGTCCGCGGCCAGCGCGAGGCGTAGTCGAGGATGACGTTGCCGCCCCAGGACTGGCCAACCAGCAGCGGCCGGTCCAGGCTCAGCGTCTCGATCAGGACGTGGAGGTCTGCCGTGACCTCATCGAAGCCGTAGCCGTGGTCTGGCTTGCCGCTGAGGCCGTGACCTCTCTGGTCGATGGCGACGACGCGATGTCCAAGCTCGTTGAGGCATCGCGCGACGCCGTCCCAGGTTCGGGCATTGGAGGCGAGGCCGTGCACCAGCAGAAACGGCCGGCCATCTCCCGGCCATTCGCGGGTTGATATCTCGATGCCCCGGACCGCCACCCGGCTCTGCAGCGGCGTCAGCGTCGCGTCCACTTGGCTCCGCTGGGTGAATCGCCGATCTCGAATCCCATCTCCTCCAACGCCTGCCGGGCATGGTCGGCCAGCTCGAAGCGCTTGGCGCCGCGCAGCTCTTCCCGCAAGGCCAACACCAGGTCTACCAGCTCGCCTTCGTGCTCCGGCGGGCGTGAGTCGCCCTGCCGCCGCGCGGACTCAACGCGCGCCAGCAGCTCAACCTTGTCGGCTTCCGGCAGCGCCTCGAGTCCCTCAATGAAGCCGCTGAGGTCCTCGATCGGGTCTGCCTCAGACGGCTCGTCTGAATCGCTGAACTCGTAGCCGAAGACGCGCTCGTTGTTCGCCGTGTGCACCACCTCGCGCGAGGACGACCGGAACGCCTCGAAGGACAGCAGGCTGCCGGCCGTAAAGCGCTGCTCGGCGCCGTCACCGATCAGGGTTACGCCGCCCTGGCCGGAAACGCTGGCCTCCTGCTTGTAAGGGTCGAAGCAGATCGCGGTGTAGGCGTCGATGCCGAGGATGGAGACGTCCGGCGGCAGCGCCTCCTGCAAGGCGTCGAAGCGCTGCGCTCCCATGTAGCAGAAGCGTGAGTCGTAGTTCTCACCGCCGGAGTTGTCATCATAGTGAGGGATTACGGCCAGACTAAGCCCCATGCGCCCTAGCAGGTCGAGGCCATCGTTCCAGTAAGGGTCTTCGCCGGCCTTGTAGATCTCGTAGACTGGCAATGCGTAGCGGCCGATCGTGATCGAGGCGGCGCTGGCGAACATCACGTCCGCGCCGGCCTCAAAGCGCTCCAGCACCGCTGCCCATACGGGTGAATCGCGCCACTGCCGGATCGCATAGCTGGGACTGCCCGGCCCAGCGAAGATCAGGTTCGCCTCCCTAATCTCAGACACCGCCGCCGCCAGATCAGCCGCGCTGGTCCGCGTACGATGACGGTATCTCGCGACGCGCAGGGGCAGCTGCAGGTGGTGCTCGTAATACTCCACCGCCTTGGTGACGATGGCGTCTACGTTGGTCTCATAACCGGCCGTTGTATCGAGGAACACCGGCCGAGGCGTGCCTGAGAGCCGGTTGAGGACAGCGCGGTGCTGCGCGCTCATAGCAGACATGAGCTCTCCGGCGCCGATCAGCGTAATTCGACCTGTCATAGCGGTGCCCAGCTACCTCGCCAGAGTCCGGCTAAGGTTCGCGATTCTACTCTACCGGGGCCTGACGGAAGGCCGCCGGAGCCACGCCACCGATTCTAGCATGGCGTCACAACGCGTCAGATAACCGGCGGGCCGGACTCCCAGAGTCCGGCCCGCCGTGCTAATTGCGAGAGGTGAGTGCTACTTGCTGCCCCGCAGGCGCGGGTCCAGCACGTCGCGCAGTGCGTCACCGAAGAGGTTGAACGAGAACACCAGCAGGCCGATAGCAAGGCCGGGGTAGATCGCCAGGCCGGGCTGCGTCCGCATGTACTCGCGGCCTTCCAGGCTCAGCATCTGACCCCAGGATGGGAATGGTGGCGGCAGTCCGTAGCCGAGGAAGCTCAGGCTCGCCTCTTGAAGCACCACGCTGCCCAGACGGAGTGTCGCACCCAGGATCACGAGCGCGAAGACGTTGGGCAGGACATAGCGGGTCATGATTCGGCGGTCGCTGGCGCCGATCACGCGCGCCGCCTCGATGAACGGGCTGGCCATGATCTGAATCGTCTGGCCGCGCAGACTACGGCCCCCGAAGCCACCCAGCACACCGATGACGAAGATCATCTGCCAGAGTCCTGACCCGAAGATACCGAGAATCGTAATCAGGACGACCAAACCCGGCAAGGAATCGGCAATGTCAACCAGGCGATAAGCCAGCTTGTCGTAGAGTCCGCCGTAGTAGCCCGCCGGCACGGCGAACATGATCTGCAGCGAGGAGGAAATCAGCACCGCGCCGAAGGAGACCATAACGGCCGTCCGGGCCGCGTAGAGCAGGCGGCTGAAGATGTCTCGCCCGATCGAGTCCGTACCGAGGATGTGTGTGGAGCTTGGCCCCTGCAGCCGGTTGCGCAGGTCCTGCTTGGCGTAGGGATAAACCAGGCTGGTGCTCTGCTCAATCTGGTCCGCCAGGTAAGGCACCGGCTCGCCGAAGCCAGCGGTGGCAAGAATCTTGTTGGAGGAGGCAGGTACCACATCGCCGACGATCATGAAGAAAATCACGACGAAGCCGCAGAAAAAGCCAAGCGGCTTCTTGCGCGCGAAATTGCTCAAACCCCCGAGGATTCGCGCCGGTAGTGGCTTTAAGACCGGAGCTTCCCAGCCCTCAATCTCGGCGATGCCGCCGAGCTCTGAAATAGCCATCTCTATCTCCCCTTCGCCTTACCGGTAGCGGATCCGCGGGTCCAGGAATGCGTAGCTGATATCAACCAGCAGCACCGCGAACATCAGCAATGTCGCGAACACCAGGTTCAAACCCTGAATGACGGGGTAGTCCAGGTTGTTCACCGAATCGACCAGGTAGCGGCCCATCCCCGGGATGATGAATATCTGCTCGAAAATGACAGTGCCGGCGATGATGTTGGGCAGGCCAACGCCGATAACCGTCACGACCGGGATCAGCGCGTTTCGCAGCGCGTGCTTGTAGAGCACCGTGTTCTGGCTCAGACCCTTGGCGTGCGCCGTGCGGATGTAGTCCTGGCGCAGCACTTCCAGCATCTGGGTGCGCACCAGACGCACCAGGCCGCCGCTCGGCGTCAAGCCGATGATCAGCGCCGGCAGCAGCATGATCTTGAAGTGAGCTATAGGGTCCTCATAGATGTACTTAAAGGTGATCGGCGGCGCCCAGTTAAACCAGATCGACCCGAAAGTGATCACCAGCACAGCGATCCAGAAGCCCGGCACGGAGTTGACCAGGATCGCTAACGAGCGCAGGCCGTAGTCGGGAAACTTATCCTGCCTCAACGCGGCGTAAACCCCCATGGGGACAGCCGCGGCGATAGCGGTCATCTGCGCCCACAGGCCGAGCTCGAAGCTCACAGGGACACGCCGCTTCAGCTCCGACATCACGCTGCGGCCGCTGTGCAGCGACTCACCCAGATTGCCTTGCAAAACGCCGCGGTCATCGCCCCAGAACCAGGCAAGGCCGACCCACTTGACGTATTGAGTGCCGACGCTGGAATCGAGGCCGAGCTGCGCCTCCAGATTCTCGCGCAGCTGCGGGTCGTTCTTACCGTATTCACCCACGATCAGGTCGATGACGTCCGCCGGAAGGATGACTCGCAGGCCGAAGAACGTCAGCATCGTCACCGCGATCAGTGTTGGAATCGTTAGCAGCAGACGTTGGATTATGTACTTCTGCATGCGCGAGTCACCTCCATGCCCCTCCCAAGCCCGTCAGGCCTGCAGCGAGTCCCTTATCCGCATCTAGAATACGAAAAGCCAGACGGATCAGATTGACCGCCAATTATCGAGACTGGCGCGAGACTAACAAGGGCGCTGAAACAGTGTCAAGGGGAACAACAGTAAAACGCCATCAGAGGTCTGCATAGTCTTTTCAAACCTGATGAACCGGCTCAATATGGGCGGGCTCTAATCCGAAGAGCCACGCCCGCTAGATTTCAAAATTCGCGATGACTGGCCGTAAGGGAACCGTCCTCCAGCGCCTTGTCGTATCTCAGATAAAAGCTCTGATCACCTAAGGGAGGATGCAGATGCAGCTACAGCATCACCAGCGTTACGTAATCGAAGAATTTGCGGAGGACTACCAGGCGAGAAAAATCTCACGCCGCGAGTTGATGCGCCGGTCGCTCTTGATCACCGGCAGCATCCCGATGACGGCAACTCTGCTCTTCGCCCTCGGTTGCGGCGACGATGCGGACGATGAACCGCCGGCGCCGACCCAGCCACCCGTACCCGCGGTCGCGACTACCGCCGCCGGCATCGGTCCCGGCGTCTCCGAGACCGACCCGGCGATCCAGACCGCGACCGTGAGATTCCAGGGGCCGGCCTCCGACCTCATCGGCTACCTTGCGCGCCCGGCAGCGGCGGGTACGTACCCCGGCGTCATCGTCATCCACGAGAACCAGGGGCTGCTGGACCACTTCAAGGATGTCGCGCGCCGCTTCGCCAAAGAGGGCTTCGCGGCCCTCTCCGTCGACCTCGTTTCCCGGCTTGGCGGCACTTCCGCTACCGACGCCAGCGTCAACATGATGGCCTTGCGGGCGTCCCGTACGGACCTGGTGGCCGACCTCCTGGCCTACACCAACTACCTCAAGACCCAGACCTTTGTGAAGCCAGCAGCTCTGGGCGTGACCGGCTACTGCTTCGGCGGCGGCTACTCCTGGGAGCTGGCGGCAGCCAGTCCGGACATCAAGGCCTCGGCGCCCCACTACGGCTCAGTCAGCCCCGAAGCCCTCGAACTGCTAACCACGACGACCGCGGCCCTCCTCGGCATCTACGGCGCCGACGACGCCCGCATCACCGGCCAGGAGCCGATGGTCAAAGAGCGGCTCCTCGCCGCTGGCCGCGTCATTGAAACCAAAATCTACCCGGGCGCGCCGCACGCCTTCTTCAACGAGACCAAGCCCAACAGCTACAACGAGGCCGCCGCCAAGGACGCCTGGACCCAGACGCTCGCCTGGTTCCGTAAGTATCTCGTCGCCTAAAGAGGCCGCGGACTACAGTCCTCTATCAATCGCCGATCAGGCCATCCTTCGCTCGCTGATCGGCGATTTGCCTCCGGCTTGTAGCTAACCTGACCGCGGGCTACCGTGACGGGGTGTCAGACCTTATCGAGGCGGCGATCCTTGGCGTTGTCCAGGGCCTGACGGAGTTCCTGCCAATCTCCTCCACAGGCCACCTCATCCTCGCCGAGAAGGCGCTCGGCATCCAGGGAGATAAGTTCGGTCTCCGCTTCGATGCCGCGATTCACCTGGGCACTCTCACTGCCGTGCTCATCTACTTCCGCCTCAGATGGCTGAGCCTCGCCGGCGCCTGGTTTCAGAGCCTGGCCACGCGCGACTGGCAGGCCACGCCCGACTCGCGTCTCGCCTGGCTGCTGCTCCTTGCCACCATCCCGGCCGGCCTCATCGGCCTGGCGATTGAATCAACGGCCGAAGATACGTTTCGCTCACCCGCGCTGGTCGCGGTGATGCTGATCGCTTTCTGCCTGCCGATGCTCCTGGCCGAACGTCTCGGCCGCCAGGACCGCGATCTCGGGTCGATTAGGCCCCTGGACGCGCTGCTCCTCGGCCTGGCCCAGAGCATCGCCCTGATCCCCGGCGTCTCCCGCTCCGGGATCACGATCTCAGCCGGCATGCTGCGGGGCTTCCGGCGTGAGGAGGCAGCCGCCTTCGCCTTCCTGCTCTCGGCGCCGATCATCGCCGCGGCCGGCGGCAAGCAGATCTTCGATATCGTCCGCGGCGATGTAGACGGCGCCTCTGCCGCATACGACGTCTACGCTGTCGGCCTGATCACGGCTGCCATGGTCGGCTACGTGACGATTGCCTTCCTGCTGCGTTTCCTGCGCACCAACCCGCTCAACGCGTTCATTATCTATCGCGTCTGCCTGGGCGTTGCCGTGCTAGGGTTGGTTGCGGCGGGTGTCCTCTGAGCGTCTAGTCCTCGATCAGCGTATCGATGTAGCCGGGAAGCTCGCTGAGGTGTCCGATGACGTGGCCGGGCTGCACCCTGGCCTTAGCCGGGTCTTCCTGCCGGTACTGATGGCTCAGGACGGTGCGCATACCCAGCGCCGCCGGCCCTTCGATGTCCGCGTCCAGCCTGTCGCCAACGAAGATCGTCTCCTCCGCCGGGAAGCCCATCTTCTTCACGGCGTCCTCATAGATCGCGGGGTGCGGCTTGCGGATGCCCAGGTCGCAGGACGACACCGTGAGATCGAGGTACGGCCCAAAGCCGCGCTCCTCCATGATCCGGTGCAGCGTAATTGCGCTCATGAAAGCGTTGGAGACGCAGCCCAGCCTCAGGCCGCGCACGCGGTTGAGCGCCACCATGGCTTCCTTCATGCCCGGCTCCGGAGGCTCATGCATCGCCGTGAAGACGCTGGTCTCCATGATCATGTCCGTGAACGCGGCCAGGGGGCGGGGCGCCAGGCTGAGGTTGAGCCGCTTCAGCGCTTCGGCAACGAACTCCGCCGTCGGCCTCTGCTCGACCTGGCCCGCATCCGTGCGCCAGATCTCCTCCCACTCGGCCAGATAGCCCTCGACCGTCTCGATCAGCGGGTCGATCTCCGGCGGCGTGGGCATGTTCTGGGCCAGGATCAGCAGGCCCTGGCCGTAGCAGAAAGTCAGCGCGTCCGGGTGCTCCGGTGGTGAGCGCCAGAGCGTGCTACCGATGTCGAAGAGGACGGCGCGCGGTTTCGTCATGCCCCCTAGCATGGTCCCGGCGCTACCGCAAATCAAGCCGGATTAGCCGGCCTTCACTGTCTTTGCGAGGGCGTCTAGCCCGAAGCAATCTCGGGCACACGCCGGCGTCCTGCTCATCAGGCCGCTTAGACCGGGATTGCTTCGCTTCGCTCGCAAAGACAGAACTCTTGCTATCGCTGTGAACAAACCCGGATCCCAGCACGGCTTCGTTGTCTGAATCCGCTTCGGTCTCGAAGGCCTTCCATGCGTAAAGCGAAGCCTGGCGCCCTCTGCTAAGAGGAGTTCATGGAATTTTAACAGCCACGTAGCAGGCCTGTAATCGAATCGCATCTCGAAACCCTTAGTCTGAGCGAGTCGCGGTTAGCATTCCGCTCGTTATGTGAGGAGGTCTGAGATGAAGCGACGCAACCTGAACCTACGCATGAATGCCTGCCCTCGTTGTGGCGGCGCTGCTTACTTTGAGGACATAGACGGTGATGAATGGCGTTGCCTCCAGTGCGGGCGCTCCGTGCCGCCGCCGGACATCGCCGCCAAGAAGGTCCAGCGCGCCGCCTGAACGCTCTCGTCGCGCCCTGGCGTAACCTAGAGGCGTGGACACCAACCTGAGTCCAAAGCCGGGCGCTTCCGGCCGGAGCCAGCTTGTAAGGCTGGGCGCGGCGGCGCTCGTGGTGGGTGTGGCGCTCCTGGGCTTATGGCGGGCGGGCGTCCTGTTCCAGTCCGAGGACAGCGTTATCGCGCCCGATGTCCAGGCCGCGAACGCCTCGATCGAGACGCCGGCTGTGGACGAGCGCAGCGTTGGCCTGCGAGAGGGCAACCTGGCCCCGGAGTTCGAGTTCTCAGACTTCGAAGGGGCACGCTCGCGGCTGTCTGACTATCGGGGGCGCGTCGTTCTGGTCAACTTCTGGGCTACCTGGTGCATTCCCTGCAAGGCGGAGCTGCCGGACCTCGATACTCTACTCCAGCGCCACGGCGACGAGCGTCTTGCCATCCTTGCCATCAATTACGGCGAAACCTTCCGCGTCGCGGACGACTTCATCACCGGTCTCGACGTCCGCCTGACGGCCTTCGGTTACGACCCCGAGCAAGCGATCTCGCGCCGCTACGGCATCCAGGGCCTGCCCGTGACCTACTTCATCGATGAGCGTGGCATCGTGGCGCGGGTGATCACCGGCCAGCTAACGCCGGCCCTGATCGAAGCCGGCCTCGCCGCCGCCAAGGGCCGCTCGGTCTCTAACTGACGGGACCCGGTAGGCTGAAATCCTGGATTCGCCATCGTCCGTGACGGCCTCAATTCCTGCTCACCGAGCGAACCTGTTACTTGTTGCCTGTTACTTGTTGCTTGTTACTTCCTACCCAGATAGGTCTCCAGCGCCTGCCGCACCGGCGTCAGCCTCGGCTGCAGCACCCGCTCCAGGTCCGTCTTGTCCGCGACGGCCGGCCAGGTGATGAAGTCGACGGCGTCCGCCGAGAGCGGTGGCGGCGGTAGTGGCGGCGACGGCAGCAGCGACATCAGCGTCCCCAGCGCCTTGCCGACGAACACGGGCTGGTGCAGGATCGGCCGCTTCTTGCCCATGACGTCGAGGCCGGTCTTGAGCACCTCGTCCATCGTCATCGTCTCCGGCCCGCCGGCTTCGAAGACCCGGTTGGCCGCCTCCGGCTTCAGCGCCGCGTCAGCAATGATCCGCGCCAGGTCGTCGACGAAGATCGGCTGCAGCGCCTGCTGGCCGTCGCCGAACATCGGGATGAACGGCAGGAAGCGCCCGAAGCCCAGCAGCCGGTTCAGCGCGTGGTCCCCCGGCCCAAAGGCCCAGGACGGACGCACCACCACCCACTCGATGCCGCTGGCGCGCAGGTGCTCCTCCGCCTGCCACTTGAAGCGGAACCAGTGCCGTGCGGCGTCCGGCGCCGCGCCGACGCCGCTGACGTAGAGGAAGCGCCGCACCCCGGCCGCCTTCGCGGCGTCCACCTGATGGCGGGTGCCCTCGTAATCGACCTGCTCGAAGGTCCAGCCGCGCCGCTTGCTCTCGATCGGTGAGTTCGGCAGCTGGACCGCGTTGATCACGATATCGATGCCGGTCATCGCGGCAGGCAGCGTCGAAGGCTGGCGCACGTCGGCTGCCCTGGCCTCGACCCGGTTGCCATAGCGCCGGCGGATCCGAGCCTCGTCACGACCCAGCACGGCGACCTGCTGATCCCGCCGCAGGAGCTCCGCGACAACCGCCGAGCCTACAAAGCCAGTGCCACCCGATACTAGAATCATCGTGACCTCCTCCTCTATGTGATTTCTTTCACGAGATCAAACGTACGCCTGTTTGAAATATTGTGCAAGGAGTCACAAATCTCGACCTCGGGGTCGAATCCCTCTCGTTGTCACCTTCGTCATCCTGATCGTCCACTCGGTTTGTCATGCTGGAGCCACAGCGAAGCATCTGCATCCGCCATCAAGACTCGCCTCCGCTCGAATGCCAATAGCATCCATCCGAACATCAGTCGCAATGAGCCCTCCAACGGCCCATCCTACGGGAGCCCTCAGGATGAGTGGAATCAGGCCGGAGGCTCTACGCCTCCAGCGTGGCCAGCGACAGCCGAGCGCTGTCCGCCGCTTTGACGTTGTACTTCGCGTCGGCGATGCGACCCTCCTCATCGATGACGAAGTGGCTGCGCAGGATGCCCATGTACTTGCGCCCGTACATCGACTTTTCGCGCCACACGTCATAGGCCTCGGCGATCTTGTGCTCCGGGTCCAGCAGCAGCGGGAACGGCAGGTCGTGCTTGGTCCGGAAGCTCTGGTGCGACTTGGCGCTGTCCGGGCTGACCCCCAGGACGATGGCGTTCTGGTCCGTGATCTGGGGATAGCTATCGCGGAAGGCGCAGGCCTGTGCCGTGCAGCCGGTTGTGTTGTCCTTGGGATAGAAGTAGAGCACCACCCGCTTGCGGCGCAGGTCACTCAGCCGCACCCGCTCCCCCGCGTCGTTCAGCGTGTCGAAATCCGGCGCCGTGTCGCCAACCTTCAGCTCAGCCATCGCCTGTAGCCTTTCTTGTTACTGGTTACCGGTTACTTCCCCCGCCATCGCCCGCAGCGCGCCCAGCCGGCGAAGCGCCCTGTAGCGAGCCATCAAGGCCCTGCCTCTGCGACCACCAGGCGCGGAGCTTTGCCATGTCCATGACAACAACAACTTACGCCCCCTCACGAGGCATCGCCAGTCTGCGAGAAGGCAAGCAACGTAGCCGAGGCCTCCCATCTTGGTGCTGAGCGATATGGGCTCCTCGGCCTACCTGTTACTTGTTACCTGTTACTTGTTACTCTCTCCCCCGTGAAGATCACCATCCGCACCCCCGGCACCTCCGCCAACCTCGGCCCCGGCTTCGACTGCCTCGGCCTCGCACTCGATATCTGGGCGACGGTCACGGTCGAGACGGTCAACACGAAGCGCAACGGCCCGTCGATCTCCCGCCTGGTCGAGCAGGGCATCGAATCCGTTTTCGAGGGAATTGGCAAGGCGCCGCCCGTCAGCGTCGACTGGGATGGGACGATACCGCTGGCGCGCGGCCTCGGCGCCAGCGCTGCCCTGCGCGCCGCCGGGCTCCTGGCCGGCAACGCCCTCCTCGATAACGTCCACGACATCGAGACGCTGCTCGCCCTCGGGACCAAGCTCGAAGGCCACCCCGACAACATGGCGCCGGCCCTGTTCGGCGGGCTCCAGGTCATCGTCCGCGCCGGCGACCGCCTCATCCACCTCGGCGCGCCGCTGCCGCCCGAGCTGCAGGTCGTAGTCTTCGTCCCCGACTTCGAGATGCCGACGCAGGAGAGCCGCCGCCGCCTTCCGAAGCAATTGCCGCGCGAAGACGTGGTCTACAACGTCAGCCGCGCCGCGCTGCTGGTCACCGCGCTGGGGGCTTCCCGCTTCGACCTCCTGGACGAAGCAACCCAGGACCGCATCCATCAGCCCGTACGTTCAGAAATCTTTACCGGCCTGAATCCGATCATGACGGCGGCCAAGCAGGCGGGCGCTGTCGCCTCCTACCTCTCCGGCGGCGGCTCCACCGTTGCGGCCTTCGTCACGGACAACGCCGAGCGTGTCTCGCGCCTGATGACGCAGACCGCCATCGCCCACGGCTTCTCCGGCCGCAGCATCATCACGAAGCCCACCGGTCAGGGCGCATCTTTAAGCGACGGCTAGATTGCCTCTATTCAAAGCGCTTTCGCGGGCGTAGTATGCGCGCGTTATGAATGAAGCAGTGCAACCCCAGGCAGCCGTCACCGAAAACGTCACCGGACCCCGGATCGTCGCCGGCATAATCGATGTCGTGATCCTCGGCATCCTGTTCGTCATCATGTCCATGCTCTTCGGCGATAGCGAGTCCGATAGCAGCAGCTTCTCCGTCAATCTCAGCGGCCTACCGGGCCTGATCTACGGCGTCCTGGCGTTTGGCTATTACATGGTGCTGGAAGCCACCAGCGGCCAGACGCTGGGCAAGAAGATCATGGGCCTGCGCGTCGTCTCCCTCGAAGGCGAGATGAGCTGGGGCAAATCGGCGATCCGGACGATCCTGCGGATCATCGATGGCCTGCCCTTCCTCTACCTCCTCGGTGTCATCCTGATCGCCGCTTCGAAGAAGAACCAGCGCCTCGGCGACATGGCTGCTGGCACCATCGTCACCCGCGCCTAACCTGGCAATTGCCAGGCGGCTCATCATGAGGGTTGTCCTCGATAAGACAGCCGCTCAGTCCCGCCATCGCTCACGGCTTTCGGGCACAGCATCATCAGGAAGCCGCCGAGTCAGGGGGCTCATCTGGTTTAGGCTCGTCCGCTATTGGCGGTGGATTCTGCGTTTCGCCGCGACGTTGCAGGAATGTGTGTAGATGAGATTCAACGGCTTCCGCCGGCAGCGGGCTCTGGCTGACTGCGGCCCACGCGGCCGGCCCGCCGGGCAGAATTAGGAGACGCGCTAGCTCCCCGCGCACCGCTTGCTGGCTTGGATCGATGCCCGCCAGGATTCCTGCCGCTACACCCTCGCTTTCTTCGAGCAGGCCGAGAAGAATGTGCTCGGTACCTACATAGTTCAGACTCATCCGCCGGGCTGCATCAACGGCGCTATCAATCACGCTCTTCGCTCTCGGCGTCAGGCCCAGGTCGCCACTCACCGGCGCATGTCCGCGTCCGACGATGCCCACCACGGCTTCTCGTGTCGCCTCAAGCTCCATGCCCAGATTCCTCAACGAAAAGGCCGCGACGCAATCGCTGATACCTAGCATGCCGAGCAGGAGGTGCTCAGTGCCGATGTAATTGTGATTTAGCGCCTTCGCCTCTTCCTGGGCCGCTGCCAACGCGCGGCGAGTTCGTTCTGTGAACTTGTCCAAGTTGCGTAACGGGGCCATTCCTTTGCGCCTCACCTCTGTCTGCATCCGCGCCTGCGTATCGAGGAACTCGACAACCTGGGCTTCGGAGACCAGCCACTTGCGTCCGAGCTGCACCGCGGGAATTGTGCCCTCCCGCAAATAGCGATAGATCGTGCTTTTATCCACGCCGAGCTGGTCCGCCAGCCACTCCGGGTCTTTGTAGTCCAGCCGCCGCTCCGATTCTGCCATCTCATCCTCCAGCGCTTTGGTTAGGCGCTGGTTTATATTAGATCAGATAACTCTCGATTGATAGTGATTAACACATTTAGTAGTAGTTAATTGCTTATTTCTGGATGCTGGAGGTGCATCATCAGGCTCGATGTTACCCCCGCCTCCCGAGATTTGCCGCGCCCTTCGACCACCTCACTAGCGTCATGGCCCGGCGACGACAAATCGGAGGGCACGTCCGCCTCCAACCCTCCGATTCACCATAATCACGCCCTCGCCTAAGATGAGGCATGGCCATCGTCGTCCAGAAGTACGGCGGCTCTTCCGTCGCCAGCGCCGAGCGCATCCGCAACGTCGCCCAGCGCATCGCCCGTCGCCAGGCCCAGGGCGATCGGGTTGTCGCCGTGGTCTCCGCCATGGGCGACACAACCGACGGCCTCATCGCCCTGGCGCACCAGATAACCGATTCCCCAGAGCCACGCGAGATGGACGTCCTGCTCTCTACCGGTGAGACGGTCTCCAGCGCCCTCCTCGTCATGGCGCTGCACGCGCTCGGCGTGGAGGCGATCAGCCTCTCCGGGGCGCAGGCCGGCATGCGCACCTCCAGCGTCCATCGCAACGCCCGCATCCTCGCCATCGAGCCGAAGCGGGTGCAGGAGGAGGTAGACCGCGGCCGGGTCGTCATCGTCGCCGGCTTTCAGGGGCTGACCGAGGGCGAAGACGTCGCCACCATCGGCCGCGGCGGCTCCGACACGACAGCCGTCGCCTTCGCCGCGGCCCTGCACGGCGCTTCAGAGATCTACACCGATGTCGAAGGCGTCTACACCGCCGACCCGCGCATCGTGCCGGAGGCGCGCAAGCTCAAGGAGATCATCTACGAGGAGATGCTCGAGATGGCCGCCAAGGGCGCCCGTGTCATGGCGCCGCGCGCCGTCGAGCTGGGCTCGGTCTACAGCATCCCCATCCTGGTTGCGTCCAGCTTTTCGGAGGCGCCCGGTACCCTGATCCACGGAGGCATCGAAATGGAGCAGTTCAACCGCGTCCGCGGCATCGCCCACGACCTGGACGTCGCCAAGATCACCCTGCGCGCCGTCCCGGATCGCCCCGGCATCGCCGCCACGGTCTTCGAGCCGCTGGCCAACGCCCACCTCAGCGTCGATGTCATTGTCCAGAACGCCTCCGCCGAGGGACTGACCGACCTGACCTTCACCGTCTCCAAGGGCGACCTCGGCCGCGCCGTGCCCATAGTCGAGCAGGTGGCGCGTCAGATCAGCGCCGGCTCCGTCGCCACGGACGACCGCATCGGCAAGGTGAGCATCGTCGGCACCGGCATCCAGAGCGCCCCCGGTTTCGCCTCGCGCATGTTCCGCACCCTCTTCGACGCCGGCATCAACATCGACATGATCTCAACCAGCGAGATCCGCATCACCTGCGTCATCGCCGAGGACAAAGTCGCCGATGCCGTGCGCGCCCTGCACAAAGCCTTCGAGCTGGAGAAGGCAGAGCCGGGCAGAGCCGGCGGAGCTGGCTTAAGGCGGAATGTCCGATGCCCCGCGCCTGGGCCGGATCGCTCCCGCAAAACACAGCTCCTGGTTGGGCTGGCCAGCCTCGGTCTTGCCCTGGCTATAGCCGGGGCATCGCTCGCCCTGTTCCTGACCTTTGCCTGGCCTTCGGGTGCGGAACCTCGAACTCGTCTCCATCTCGGGAGCGCCGATAGATTCGTAATCGGAGAGCCGATCTACTTCCCCGAAGATCAATTTTGGCTCGTACGACAGGAGGATGGGAGCTTCCTGGCACTCTACGCCAAGGATCCTAACCGGGGTTGCACCGTACCGTGGCGCAGCACCTTCTCTTTCACCGACCCCGCGACCGGTCAGGACAAGAAGGGTTGGTTCCGCAACCCCTGCCATGGCCAGACCTACGACCTTCAGGGCCGCTGCGTCTTCGGTCCCTGCGTCCGTGGCCTCGACCGCTACGAGACCGAGGTCGTGAATAGCCACGTCTGGGTCGAAACAGGCCGGCTGGTACAGGGGCCGCCGCTAGACCGGCCGTTCCACGCTCGTTAGCTTCTCGCCGATACGTACCGTGCCTGGACGGAGCTAAAGCTTCGTCGCTACGTCTTTCGCTTCGCCGTTAACTGTTGGTAGCCTCCACGCGTTGTTTCAGCGGCATGAATGCGACCAACCTTGCTACTGCCTTCGTTGCCACCTGCCGTGAGGTCTTCGGTGATCGGCTTGAGGCGATCATCCAGCATGGCTCCAGCGTCAAGGGCGGCGAGATACCCGGCTACTCGGACATCGACTTCCAGATCTACCTGACATCTGACTGCTTCGACGCGGATGCACATCTCCAGGACGAGCTCTGCTTCTCGTTTCAGGACGCCTTCGCGCTTCTTCCCTGGTCAGAGACCGGCTTCTCCTACGGCCAGGTGTACTTCTACGACCGCCATCGCCTGCCTGCCTGGTGGACGGGGCCTGCCCCCAACACCTATCGCGAGCTCCTGGGCAAGCTGCCTGACGAGGCGAAGCCCTCCACAGAGGACTTCAGGCGATCCTCCGTCAGGGCGCTCAAAGAGCTGCCGAAGTACGTGGGCGCCGACGTCACAAACTTTGCTGACACGACGACCGATCAACTTCCACGCCGTCTGCGGCTCCTCGGCACTACGTTGACGCCTATCGTCTTCGCGCTCATTGCCTATGACGCTGACGACGCGCTGGCCATCTGGTCACGCTCCAAGTTTGAAGCTCTCGAGATGCTAGAGGCGCGCTATCGCGACATGGAGGGGCCACCGTTTGCGCGGCAGTTCTATGAGGAAATCGGGGCGCTGTTTGGTGGCAAGTTCGAGGCCGAGAGAGCGCGTCACGCGTTCAAGACCGGCGTCCGTTTCTTGCGCTGGGCCGAGGCAATTGGGAAGACGCTCCCTGATACGGATGTTTCGCCTACCTCCGGCCGGAGGCGCTAACTAGCTGAAGATCAGCTTCTCGCCGATGTAGGCCAGCAGCAGGCCGCGCGTTACCTTGCCGGCGATAACGGCTGTCAGAAAGCGCCAGAAAGTATAGCGAGTCGCCCCCGCCGTGAGGCCCGCGAACTCGAAGAAGACGTTGGGCACGGCAGAGAGCGTGAACAGCGTCGGCATGCCGTAGTGGTCCATCAGCCAGTTCACCCAGCGTGAGATCCGGTCGAGGATCGGCTGGAGGCGTTTCGGCGCCTTGATCTCCTCTTCGGCCGCGATTAGCGACGCGGCCATGCCGGCCACGTAGGCCGTGATCTCCCCCAGCGCCATGCCCAGACCGCCTGCGATGCCGGCCCACAGCGGGTTGAGGCTGCTGCCGCTGCTGGCGATCAAGGCCTGGGCCGCTGCCGTGAGGCCGGGCACCGGGATGAAGACCGTTGCGGTGCTGGCGAGGTTGGCGAGGAAGATGCCGGCGTAGCCCAGCTTGCCAAACCAGCTCTGGGTGGCGTCTTCGCCCGTCGTGAGGCTAACGTAGAGCAGCGCCAGCGACGGGGCCAGGACGATCAGGCAGACGGCCAGCGCTGCCAGGATGCGCCCCCTCGTCGACTTGGGCGCGTGGTCCATGATCCAGAGATAGACGCCGATAGCCCAGCGGCCGGCGCGCGTCTCTTCCGCTCGCTCGCGCACTTCGGTCGCGGCTGCAACCACCTCTTCCGGCAGCTCGCGCACCTCTTCGAGGGCGTTCTCTAAAGGGGAGTCGCCGTTGTCAGGGGGTTGGGGCTGGCCGCCGGACCGTGAGGGTCTCGGGCCGGGCTCAGGAGGTGGCTGCGTTTGGGGACTCGATTTCGTCGAAGTCGATCTCGTCCGGACGGATGGAGATCACGCTGGTGACACCCTCCACCTTATCGATGAGGATGCGTTCGATGCCGAGGCGCAGGGTGAGCATGCTCATGGGACAGCCGTGGCAGGTTCCCACCATCTGAATCTTGACCACACCATCCTCAGACACGTCGACGATGTTGACGTCGCCGGCGTGGGAGTGGATGTAGGGGCGTATCTCGTCCAGCGCCTTGTCGACGCGCTCGTAGAGGTCGTTCACGCAGTCATGTTAGCAGACGCGCGCGAGCCAGCAGCAAGCTACTGGGCTACCGGTGGCTGGCCGAACTGGTCACGCAAGAAGTTGAGGATGTGCCAGCGGTCCTCCTCTGAGATGGAGTTGCCGAAGGCGGGCATGATGCCGCTGAGGCCGTTGGTCATCACGTTGAAGAAGAACTGGTCCGGATGGTAGGGGATGTGGTCGTAGAGGTTGGCGGGTGGCAGCGGCAGTGTGCTGGCGAGGGGCCCATCGCCGCGGCCTGTTTCGCCGTGGCAAATCGTGCAGTTGGCGTTGAAGAGGATGCGCCCCCGCTCGATCGATTCCGGCGATGTAGCCACGGGGTTGCCGGCCGTCGCCTGCTCCGGCGAGAGACGCGAGTGGACGTGACCGCCGAGCCAGAGTCCGAGGGCAGTGCCCATCACCACCAACGCCACGAGCGACCAGGCAGAACGGAAGCGCATGCCGCTGGCACGGTAGCTAACCTCAGACATGGCGAGGCCCAGGTAACCGGCGGGCAAGCCCGGCTGTCTGAGGCTACCGGCCACAAGGGCCAGCGCTATGACGGCAGAGCCGCCCAGCAGGATGATTGAGCCGGCGCTCAGGGAGACGGGGGAATCGAAGCTGCCACCACGGCGCTGGGTCTGAGGTAAGGCCCCACCGGCCTCCGGGACGCGCACCTCGAAGGGGATCGCGAGGTCGCTGCCCCGGGTGCGGCGCATATCGACGGTGACCTGCCAGGGCCCGCCTTCGTTCAGGAAGGGACCGCGGCCCACGTAAAAGGTCGGCGGGTTGGACGCGTCGAGGACGAGGCGGGACGTCGTCTCCGGGTCGTTGTCGCGCTCGAAGTTGAGCCGGACGCTCTCGACCACATCGACACCGCCCGTCAGATAGACCTCGAACGTGTTGAGGCCGGCCTCCTTGGGGTCGATGACCAGCGTCGCGGAGATATCGCTGAGCTGGTTGGTCTCGGTGTACTTGCCCGGCGGAGCGCCGCTGTCAGCTTGACCCCGTGTCGGCGTGATCTGCACCAGCACTCCGACGACCAGCAGCACCGAAACGGCCAGTCCCAGCTCCCAGCGGACGAGCCGGCCGAGCTGCGCCTCCAGCGTCGCCAGGGCCCGGGACCGCACGCCCGCGTCGCCGGCGCCTTCAGCGTAGAGGACGAGGCGGGGACGCAGCAGATAAGCGTTGACAGCGCCAACGATCAGCAGTGGCGCGATGAGGATCAGCTTGATCAGCAGCGACCGCCCGTAGCCGGTGTCCGTCAGGTCTGAGAGCCGGCCAACTTCGATAACGGCGCTGATCGTGCCGGTGAAGAGCAGCAGCGCCAGGCTGCCGGTGGCGACCACCGAAAAGCGCTGCAGGGCGGCGGCCAGGATCTCGTACTTATCGGCGCGGTCCAGACCGTGCCGCGCCCAGAGGAAGAGCAGCACGAGCAGCGCCAGCAGGCCGATCCAGACCGAAGCGGCCAGAAGATGGACAAAGTCGCTAAGCGTCGCCCAGAAGGCGCCGCCGCCCGCCGCCGCGTGGCTCACGGTCGACGTGATCGCCAGGTAGCCGATCGCGGCCAGCAGCCCCAGACCAGCGCTCCAGCGTCGCAGCTCAGAGGGGCGAGAGGTGAGCCGGTCGTAGGCCAGAGTAGCAACGGGGATTGCGAGCAGGGCGTTACGCCAGAGCCAGCGCTCGCCCCAGCGCGTATCGATGACGTCTGTCAGGCTCCGGCCGATGTTGTTGGCCTGGAGCGCCAGTTCGATCAGTCCACCGAGGAGTAGCAGCGCCAGCGCCACCGCCGCGACGTAGACGCTGCGCACGTCCATGACGGCGCGCGCTCGCTCTCCTTCGGGGCCGGGGAGGGATGGCGTCACCACAAAGCGGAAAGCGAACGCCCCTGCCAGCGCCGCCCCCGCGATCAGCAGCAGCGCCTTGACGGCGGCGCGCCCCGGCTTGGCCTCCTCCCCCTCGATGGAGACGCCCGTGACGGAAGGCTGGCCCGGCGGGACGCTGCCGTCCTGGTTGAGGATCGTTATCGGATAGGAGCCACTGATCCGGTGGCCATCGACGGTGGAGACGTTCTCCCAGAAGACTGTGACGTAGCCGGGCTGCAGCGGACGCACCCGCACCCGCATCAGGGCGTCGTCCGCGTCATCGAACTCGACGGCCTCATCGACGCGCTCGCCGTCCTGGTTGACGACCCGCGCCGTACTGAATCGCCGCTCCAGCGTCTCACTGAAGTAGAGCGAGAGCACCTCGGGCGGCTCGCGCACCTGGGAATTGACCGGCGGGTCGGCTCGCTCCAGCAGGGCGTGCGCCTCGACTACGCCGATAGGCCGATCCGGGGCGAAGGCGGCGGCTGCTCCCAGCGCGAGGGCCAGGAGCAGCCAACCGAATCGCGGCATTCTAGGACTTGCCAGAGAGTATCCTCCCACCGATACCGCCAACCGCTACGCCGGCGATTACGCCCAGGACAACCGTCCACACCGGCACACCGTTGTCGGAGTCGCCGTCGCTGGCCGCCTCGTTGGGCGTCATCGGCTCGTCGGCGTGGTCCTCCGGCAGAGCGGTCGCCTGCGGCGTGCCGCCGGCGACCGGCGTCCCCTGGGTGCCGCCGGACACGTCGATGCGCTGGCACGTGTTGCCGCCATCCAGCCGCGTATTGGCGGCCACGGCAGCATCGGCCGCGGCCTGACCGACGAAGAAGGCGTAGCAATCGCCGAAGATGCGGCCGTCGTTATCGTCCCAGGTGCGCCACGTTACCTGGTAGCGTCCCTCGGCCAGACCGGGACTCAGGTTGATGGTCATCTGCTTTCGGTCGGCGCTGAGGATCGGTTCGCCGGTGTCGACGCGATTACCCTGCGGGCCGGTCACGCGTAGAAAGTTCCATTCCGGGTCGCGGCGCAGAGGCTGGGTGAACCAGCCCGTTACCTGGGCGGGCGCGACCGTCAGCACCGCGCCCGCCGGCGGGTCGAAGCGGACTGGACGCGAATGGGCAAAGACGGTCTGTGCCGTCAGGATGGCAAGGACGGCCACAAGCGCGCCGCCCCCACCGAGAATGAGCTTCCGGATCAAGATTGACCTCCGTTTGGCATGGACGCAGCCGCGGACATCAAAGCCCGCATTGCAGGGAAGCCCGCCGGCTACGTCAGGTACGTAGGGAAGGGAGGTCAGGCCTGGCGCGGTGGCTGGTCTGCGGCTGAAACGAAGGCTGCCTGGGGTGCAAGCAAGGGTGATTCCGCTTCGAAGCGGAATGAGAGAGGAGATGGCGGCGTCAGGCTGACATTATCGAGCGCAGCGGCGAGGCCGGACACATCGGCGCAGCCGGCCGTGCCGCCGTGGCAGTGCAGGACGTGGGTCTGGCTATTCTCGACGCCGATGATGTCCGCGTCACCAGCATGCCAGTGGTCGATTGCCACCATCTGAAAGGCGATGACGAAAAGCACCAGCCGCGCCGTGACGCCGACGAGGGCGCGGACGCGGGGGCTGAACTCAAATAGACGGTTCGCCATCGATGAAACCTTCAACTCACGATAACATAAGTACCCGTCCGGGCAGGGGCCGGACAGACTATAATTGATACGCCCGCAAATGTTTACACACCTACACCTTCACACCGAGTACTCCCTCCTGGACGGGCTGACGCGAATCTCGCCCTTGATGGACCGCGTCAAGCAGATGGGTCAGGAAGCCGTGGCCATGACGGACCATGGCAACCTCTACGGCGCCATCGACTTCTACCGCGAGGCGCGCTCCCGCGGCATCAAGCCGATCATCGGTGTCGAAGCTTACGTGGCTCCCGGTTCGCGCCTCACGCGCGACGTCGGCGACAAGCAGCCCTACCACCTGACCATGCTGGCCCGCAACAAGACGGGCTACCAGAACCTGCTCAAGCTGGTGACCAGCTCCCACCTGGAGGGCTACTACTACCGGCCGCGCATGGACCGCGAGCTGATGGAGAAGCACGGCGAAGGCATCATCGTCCTGTCCGGCTGCGCTTCCGGCGAGTTGCACCGTCACATCCTCGATGGCCGCATGGAGGACGCCCGCGAGACGATCAACTGGTACCGCAACGTCTTCGACGGCTACTACCTGGAAGTGCAGGACACCACGGCGCTGCCGGAGTTCTCCGGCGCCAAGCGCACGATCATCGATCTGTCCAAGGAGATGGGCGTGCCGCTGGTCGCCACCAACGACTCCCACTACCTGACGCCCGACGACCACGATAGCCACGACGTCCTGCTCTGCATCGGCACCAACGCCAACATCCAGGACGAAAAGCGCATGAAGATGTTCGGCGCGCTCTACGTACGCTCCGGCGATGAGATGAGCGAAGTCTTCGCCGAGCTGCCGGAGGCGATCGACAACACCTGGAAGATCGCCGAGCAGTGCGACCTGGAGCTGGAGTTCGGCCGCCTGCACCTGCCGGAACCGGAGCTGCCGCCGGGCGTCACGGCCCATGAGCACCTGGAGCAGCTCTGCTGGGATGGTCTACGCCGCCGCCTTCCGGGCGCGGGTGAGGACGGCGACGCCCGCCTCCGTTACGAGCTCGACGTGGTAAAAAGCACCGGCTTCACCAACTACATGCACGTGGTGCGTGAGATCGCTATGTTCGCGCGCTCTCGCGATATGCGCATCGGCGTCCGTGGCAGCGCCGCCGCCAGCCTGATCCTCTACTGCCTCGGAGTCACGGACATCGACCCGCTGCGGGCCGACCTCGTCTTCGAGCGCTTCCTCAACCTGGAACGCGTCGAGGCGCCCGACGTCGACTTCGATCTGCCGGAGGACCGCCGCGAGGAAGTCCTGCGCTTCGTTGCCAACCGCTATGGCGCCGACCGCGTAGCCCAGATCATCACTTTCGGCACCCTGGGCGCCAAAGCCGCCATCCGCGATGTGGGCCGCGCCCTTGGCATGAGCTACGCCGATGTCGACCGGGTGGCGCGCCTGATCCCCAACGCCTTGCACATGACCCTGGACCGGGCGCTGAACGAAAGCTCTGAGATGCGCGCCGCCTATGAGGCCGACTCGCAGGTGCGCGGCCTCGTAGATTCGGCAAAACGCTTAGAGGGCGTGGCGCGCAACGCCAGCACCCACGCCGCCGGCGTCGTCATCGGCAGCGAGCCGCTGGTCGAGCATGTGCCGCTGGCCCGGCCGGCCCGCGGCGAGCAGCAGGCGATGCCGACCACCCAGTACGCCATGGAGCAGGTCGCGGCCATCGGCCTGGTGAAGATGGACCTCCTCGGCCTCTCCAACTTGACGATCCTCCAGACCGCCGTCGACCTGATCCGCGACCGCCACGGCGTCAGGGTGAACCTCGAAAACCTGGAGGACGACGAGAAAACCTTCGCGATGCTGGGTCAGGGCGATACCTTCGGCGTCTTCCAGCTGGAATCGGCGGGTATGCGCCGCGCCGTCGTTGAGCTCAAGCCGACCAGCGTCGATGACCTCGCCGCCCTCGTCGCCCTCTACCGGCCGGGACCGATGCAGCACATCGGCACCTTCTGCCGCGCCAAACACGGCCTCGAAAACGTCAGCTACCCACACCCGGACCTGGCCGAGATCCTCGACCAGACCTACGGCGTCATCGTCTTCCAGGACCAGGTGCTGAAGATTGCCCAGCGCTTCGCCGGCTACTCCCTGGGCTCGGCGGACATCATGCGCAAGGCGATGGGCAAGAAGATTGCCTACCTGATGCAGGCGGAGCGCGAGCAGTTCGTCAAGGGCGCGCTCGCCAAGGGCTACACCCAGGAGGACGCCGTCAAAGTCTTCGACTTGATCGAGCCCTTCGCAGGCTATGCCTTCAACAAGGCGCATTCATATTCATATGGCACCATCGCCTACCAGACGGCCTGGCTGAAGGCCAACTACCCGGAGGACTACCTCACCGCCGTCCTGCGCCACGCCGATAGCCACCCGGTGGGGACTCTGGAGCGCATCGCCCAGGCCTACAACGAGTGCGTCCGCCTCGGCATCCCCATGCTGCCGCCGGATGTGAACAAGAGCGCGGTCAATTTCTCAATCGAGCCGGTGGCGGAGGTTAGCCGCGGCGGCTTCGGCATCCGCTTCGGTCTCTCGATGATCAAGAACGTCGGCGAGGGTGCTGCCGAGTCGCTGATCGAGTCGCGCAACGAGGCCGGCGGCGCCTTCACCACGCTGGACGACCTCTGCCGCGGCCTCAACACGCGCAACGTCAACAAGCGCGCTCTCGAAAGCCTGATCAAGTCCGGCGCCCTTGACGCGATCGCCGGCAAGCCGGAAGCGCGCGGCTCGCTGCTCGTCAACCTTGACCGCATCGTCAGCATCGCCCAGTCGTCTCAGAAGCTGCGTGAGACCGGCCAATCAACGATGTTCGACCTTTTCGGCGCTGAGGTCGCGACGCCGCTCTCCGGCATCGACCTGGAGAGCGCGCCCTTGCCGAAAGGCGAGGTCCTGAACTGGGAGAAGGAGCTGCTTGGCATCTGGCTCTCCGAGCACCCCTTCACCCACGCCGCGCCCCAGCTCACGCCCCTGGTCAGCGCCCTCTGCAATGAGATCACCATCGAGCTGCTGCCCGACCTGCCATCTCAGGGCCGCGATTTCGTCATCGCCGGCATGGTCGGCTCCGCGCGGCGGATCAATACCCGCGACGGCCGCGCCTTCATCGCCGCCGAGTTAGAGGACCTCTCCGGCACACTGGAGGTCACGGTCTGGCCGGACATCTACGAGCGCACGACGGAGCTCTGGTCGCCCGGCCACATCGTCCTCGTCCAAGTGCGCGTGCGTGAGCGCGGCGACCGGCTGACGGCGGGCGTCCAGGAAGTAGTGCCCTTCACGGAAGACTTCAGCCCGCCGCCCTGGCTGACCGACGCTCCCGAGGCTTTTGTGCGCCGAAGCGCCGGCGGCAACGGCGGCACAAACGGTAATGGCAACGGCCATGTCTACGCCGCCCCGGTCGATGACGTGCTCCCGGCCGAGATGATCGACTCCGGCGTCGAGCCTGAGATTGGCGGCTGGCAGGACGAAGGCCGGCAAGCTGGCAATCAAGAAATCGGACAGGAGCCTGTCGAAGATTCGGCCGGCCCTTCGTCGTGGCAGCCCGAGCCCGCTGTTGCCGTGCCTGACCCTTCGTCCTGGCAGTCTGAGCCCGGCTCCCCTGAGCTTGGCCGAAGGGTCGAAGATCGCGCTTCCATCCCGCCCGCGCCAGCCCCGGCCGCTCGTCCTGAGGCTCTCGAAGTACAACCTCCCCAGTCGCCGCCGCCAAACCCTCAGCCCGCGCCAGAGCCCTCGCTCGCGCTGACCCTGGACGAGAGCGCCGACGAGGGCGCGGACCAGCGCCGTCTCGCCGCCGTCTTCCGCCTCCTCCAGGAGCAGCCCGGCAGCGACGGCGTCCGCCTGACGATCCGCACCCGTGACGGCGAATCCTGCGATCTGGCCCTACCCAGCGCCCGCCTGGACGACAGCCTGCGCCAGCGGCTCCAGGACGCGCTCACAGCAGTGCCTGCGGGCGCCTGACCGCTAGACAAGCTCTCCAATCGCTGCTGAAATCGACTTCGCTTCGGCCCGGCTCTGTGGCCATTTCTACGGAGGTATCTCGATGACTAACCTGAATGACCGCGACAGCGACGCCTACGCCACCGGCCTGCTCGAATCCGGCCTCGGAATGTTCCGCATCCTCTCTGTCTACTTGGGCGACCGGCTGGGTCTGTACAGCGCGATGCAATCGCGGCCGGGCCTGACGGCGCCGGAGCTGGCCGATGCCACCGGCTGCGTCGAGCGCTACGTCAGGGAGTGGCTGGAGCAGCAGGCAGTCGCGGGCTTGATCGCCGTCTCGTCCGAAGCGGCGGACGCCTCCGAACGGCGCTACTCTCTCTCACCGGCGGCGGCCGAGGTGCTGACCGACGGCGACAGCCTCAACTACATGGCGCCGATCAGCCGCCTCCTCGTCAGCCTCAGCAGCACCCTGCCGGAGCTCATGCAGGCCTTCCGCACCGGTGGCGGCGTCTCCTGGACCACTTACGGCGAAGACGCGCGCGTGGCCAGTCCGACATCAACCGCCCGGCCTTCCTCAGCCTGGCCGGCGAGTGGCTTGCCGCACTGCCGGAGGTCGATGCCCGCCTCAGGGCGGAGCCACCCGCGCGCATCGCCGATATCGGTTGCGGCGGCGGTTGGTCGGCCATCGGTCTGGCGCGTCACTACCCGCTGGTCCAGATCGATGGCTATGACATCGACCCGGCGACGATCGACCTGGCGAAGGCGAACCTCGCCGGTACAGGGCTAGAAGACCGCGTCAGCTTCCACCTGCGCGACGTCGCCGAGCCCGGCCTCAGCGTCCGCTACGACCTCGTCACCGCCTTCGAGATGATCCATGACCTGGCGCGACCGGTGGACGTGCTGAAGATGATGCGCGGCCTCCTGGCCGAGGGCGGCTCCGTCGTCGTCATCGACGAAAAGGTAGCGGAGAGCTTCTATGCCCCCGGCGACGAGACGGAGCAGCTGATGTACGGCTGGAGCCTGTTCATGTGCCTGACCAACGGCATGTCGGAGGCGCCATCAGCGCAGACCGGCACCGTCATGCGACCACCCAAGCTACAGGAGTACGCCCAGGCGGCCGGCCTCAGCCGCATGGAGACAATCGCGCTGGACCATCCCTTCTTCCGTCTCTACCGCCTGCGGCCGTAAAGGGAGAATTAGCCTACGCAGAACAAAACTTTGCGAACAAATGCTAACGTACCTCGATGGGCTAACTGAGGTTGTCAGCGTGGTGAAATCGAGAGCAGGGCGCATAGGGCGTGGCGACAGATACTAAGGCGATGTTCTTGGCTGAGATGGCCCGACGCTACGGACCTCTATCCAAAGTTGGGCCCAGCCTCTCTCTATACGACGCACTCGATGGCGCCGCCCGCATTTACATCCGATACTCAAAGCTGCACGGACGGCTACAAGGATTTTTCGGCCTGAGGCAGGAAGATCTCCGTCAGCTTGAAGGTAAGAGGTCTTTTATATGTTTCCTTTGGGAAGGCCAAAGCCAACCACTCCTTCTGCCTTATGCCGATTATGAGGATGTATTTACTGAGGCGCGGCCGGCGGTCGATGGCCAATATAAGGTGCAAATATATCCACGCGAAGACGCTACGGTCTTATATGTATCGCGAGCAGGCCGTTTCAACGTGGAAAGCCACTATGGCTTTGCTGCGCTCGACAGGGAATTAACGGGGCTCGAAGCGCATCCAACCTATCTCACGCACAGGTGCAGACTCTCCTCGGCGCAATAGGTACGGCCAAGAATTTCGACGTCTGGATACCGCTAAAAGATCGTTGGATGCTCGACTGGTCGCTAACTAGTCCCTATGGGTTCGTCGATCGACTGCCCGGCAGCTTCGAGAAGGTGCAAACCATCTTGCAAGAGGTCGACGTCGTTTGGGTAGGGCGTGGCACCGGGCGTTTAGCCGCGCTTTACGAGGTAGAACACTCCACTCCGATTTACTCTGGCCTACTCAGACTGAACGACATTCGTCTCATCCATCCAGAGATTGACCGGTTAGGTATAGTGTCCAACGAACCACGCCGCTCAGCGTTCATCCGTCAGTTAAACAGGCCAACCTTTCAGGCAAGCAATCTTGTAAGTGTCTGTACGTTCCTGAGTATTTTGATGTCTTCGATTGGCACCAGAATTTGTTAGTCGGGAAACAGCCCCTTACACCGCAAGACTGACAATTAACAGCAGCAGCGATAATGGTGGATCGTTTCCGGCTCCACAATTACCGAGGTCGCGGTGATACGTCATGCTGCCAGCGCTTGCACTTGAACTCGCTGCCTAGACCCAATCTGGCTTGCGGAGCTGACTCTTGGCCTTGCGCTCCATGCCCTTCTGCAGGTCCTCGTTCATCTTCAGCGTGAGGACGCGCATCTCCTGGCTGGTGGCGCGCATCTCGTCGCTCTTCCAGCGGCGGACGCGAGCGCGGTCGGAGTCGGACAGCGGCGTCTCGTCCACGAGGCGGCTGACGATGTGCGACATGAGGTTCCAGGCTTCTTCGTTCTCGAACTCAACCTTCACGCCTGCGCCTCTTCCTTGGTCGATACGTACCAGCCCTTGCGGCGGATAAGGCGCGTCGTGCGCTCATCCAGCACCGTGCCAAGGGACTCGTTCATGGAGACGGTCAGGTCGCCCATCTCGGTGGTGGCGTCGCCCCGGTCGCTGCGCCAGCGACGCACCGCGGCCTTGCCTTCCTCGGACAGCTCTACCTGGTCGAGGACCTGCGAAACAACAAGGCTCATGATCGACCAGGCCTCGTCCGGCTCGAGAATTACTTGCATAGATGCCCCCTCCTGTAATCTGCGCTCATGATAGCGCCTCAGCGCTTAAAATCGAGAGTGCCCGTTAGCAATTATCGGGTTGACTGGGTCTGAGAGCTAGGATACGTTGAGTGCAATGTCCGACCGACAGCGCGGGCGTGAGCCCGCCTCAACCCGCGACCGGCCCTCCCGGCCCAGGCTCCGCAACCAGCTCCTCTTCGTCTTCGGGATTGTCGTCCTGGCGGCTGGAGCCTTCTATACCGCGCTCGTCGTTGCTACCCAGATCGATAAAATCTTCCTCGGCGGCACCGATATCCGCATCGCCGGCGGCTTGCCAAAGCTGCCGGGCATCGACGGTGGAGATTCGGGCGAGCTGGGTAGCGGCAGGATCAACGTCCTCGTCATGGGCCTCGACCGGCGCCCCGCCGAAGGCCAATCGCCGGCCCGCACCGACACAATGTTCGTAATGACGGTGGACCCGGCAAGCCGCTCGGCGCGCGGCCTGGCGATGCCGCGCGACCTCTACGTCGATATCCCCTCCAAGACCGGTAACACCTCCTTCAAGGAGCGCGTCAACTCCGCCTACATCATCGGCGAGACCCAGGGCTACGACGGTGGCGGCCCGGCGCTGGCCAAGAAGACGGTCGAAAAGCTGCTCGACATCAAGATCAACTACTACCTCCTGATCGACTTCGAGGGCTTCAAGCAGGTGATCGACCTGCTGGGCGGCGTCGATGTGGATGTGCCATCACCCGGCGTCAACGACCCCTTCTACTCGGAGACGGAGCGCCCGGGCGACTACTACCCCTGCGTCTTCCAGCCGGGCCTGCATCACATGGACGGCAGCGACGCTCTCTGCTATTCCCGCGTCCGCCGCAACTCCAGCGACCTCGACCGCATCCTGCGCCAGCAGCGCATCATGTTCGCCGTGATGGACAAGATGACCCAGCTCAACGTACTGGCCGACCCGCAGAACGCCGTCAACCTCTGGAAGCGCTACAAGAACACCGTGACAACCGACATCAACGACCTGCAGGTGCCCGGCTTCGCGCGCCTGGCGGCGTCCATCGACTCCGACCAGATGGCGTTCCTCTCCCTCGGTGCGGCGACGACCCCCTACACGGTGCCGAGCACCGGCGCCGCTGTCCTGCTGCCCTCCGAGGCCGGCATCAAGCAGATCGTCGACGCATTTATGTCAGACAACCAGCTGCTGCAGGAAGCCGCGGTGGTTGAGGTGCAGAACGGCACCGCGGTCAGCGGCCTGGCCTCCAAGGCGGTCGAGTACCTGATCGGCCTCGGCATACCGCAGAGCTCGCTGGTCGCGGTCAATGCGGCGGTGGCGCACCAGGAGACGGAAATCATCGACTACTCCGGTAAGCGCTACACGGCCGAGCGCATCGCCGGCTGGATGGGTTTGCCTAAGTCACGCGTCCGCACGGCTAACGAGGCCGACCAGGCCATCCGCAACTCCACCGCGGACATCCTCGTCATCCTCGGCCCGGACGCCAAGGTCGAGAACGCCCTCGCTCCCACAACCTCGCGCTAGCGACTTGACCACCGGCCTTACTGACACCGATCTTACTGAGCTGCGAAAAGCGGCAGCGACGAAGCAGTCCCGGCCAATGCCTCCCTGTGCCTGATCCCATCCTCATTGTCATTCCGAGGCACGAGGAATCTCGGCTCGAGTGACCAGGCCCGTCCTCATCCGGCCCGTGAGACGAGACCATCCCGGCCGAGCGGAATCCTTGGCCAAGAGTCGTCTCACGGCGCCCCAGCCTCTTGCCCGTCCGCTCGCAACCCGATAGCCTGAAATCAACCGAAGGGGAGTAGTCTCCCGCGCGCCATCGACACGCTTCTTCCGCAATCGGGAGACGGTGACGCGGTCCTCACTGAGGGCAGACGAGACTTTCGGCCAGTGCATACGTGCTGCGTATGTGTTGGCCGAGGGTCTAAATGACAACCTCAAGCCGGCACAGCAGCGAAGGAGTTGCGGTGCCGGCGTTTTTGATCTCGTTTCTGGTCATCTTCGTAGCCGAGTTGGGCGATAAGTCCCAGCTCGTCGCCCTCTGGTTCGCGACCAAGTACCGCTGGTGGCTGGTGCTGGCCGGCGTCAGCGTAGCGACCCTCGTCGTCCATCTCGGCTCTGTCATCCTCGGCCGCACCATCGATGCCTTGCTGCCCGAGGATGTGCTGCTGGTTATCGTCGGCCTCTCCTTCTTCGCCTTCGCTGCCTGGAGCCTGCGCGGCGACACGCTGGAAGGCGACCCCGGCCTGCGCGTGCCCGTCTTCGGGGCCTTCGGCGTGGTCGCGGCGTCCTTCTTCGTCTCAGAGCTGGGCGACAAGACGCAGCTCGCGACCGTCACGCTGGCCGGCGACCAGAGCGACGGCATCGGCGTCTGGCTGGGCTCGACGGCAGGCATGGTGGTAGCGGACGCGCTGGCCATCGCCCTGGGGATCATCGCCGGTCAGCGCCTGCCGCGGCGGACAATCGGCATTGGCGCCGCCGTGCTGTTCTGCGTCTTCGGAGCTCTGGCTATCGGAAAGGCGCTGCTCTAACCACGCCGCGAGCGCCTTGTCGCGGCGACCTTCAGGTCGCCACGGGGTTGCAAGGGGCCGCAGCCCATGCACGAGGGGCTATTTGACGCCGCTCGCCAGCAACGCGGGCATCGGCAGGGCGATGCCGCCTTCGACCTCGAAGCGGGCCGTCTCGCGGACGAAAGCGTCCCGGACGCCATGGCTGGCCTCGGGCGTCTGGGCCTGGAGCAGCGTCTTGAGGCGCACGGAGCTGGCTTCAAGCGCATCGAGCAGGGCGGTGGCGCTGGGGGCGCGCCAGACAAATTCGAGGCGACGCGTCTCGATTCCGGTGAAGCCGGCGGCTTCAAGGCCGCGACGGCACTCCTCCGGGTCGCTGAACCGGAACTGCGACGGGCCGGCCGGCGCCGGCGAGGCCAGCGTCCCGTGCTCTTCGAGGGCGGCGTTGAGGATGCCGGCGCCATTATCAGCATCCGGTTGAGCCCAGACGGCAAAAGCGTAGCGGCCGCCCGGCGTCAGCACTCGAAACGCCTCGCGGATAGCCCGCTCCGGGTCGGCGAAGTGGAGCATACCGAAGGCGCAGACGACAGCCTCGAAACTGGCATCCGGGAACTCTAGCGCCTGAGCGTCGCCCTCCTGATAGGGCGCATCGAAGCGCCGGACGCGGGCCGAGGCGATCATCGCGGGCGAGAAATCGATTCCCATTGCCAGAGCGCCGCGGTCGGTGGCGACGCCGGTCAGGTAACCGAGACCGCAGGCTACATCTAGCAGGCGCATACCGGGCCGCAATGCCACGGCTTCCAGCAGCGCAGTCGTTGCCTGCACCGTGACGCTGCCAAAGCCGCCATCGTACGCGGCGACCGTCGCGACGTCGGACCAGCCCGTGAGCTCGAAGGCGTGGAATTCCGACATTGACAAGCTAAATAACGTCTGGGAAGACGACCTCAGACTTGAGGCCGTCGCGCTCCAGCCGGGATTCGTAGGCCCTGGGCGCGTCGTCGATGCTGAAGCTGTGGGTGACGATCTGGCGCAGGTCGTGCAGACGCGGCAGCAGCGCAAGGGTGCGCCGGTACTGGTCGATCGTTGCGTTCTGGGAGCCGGTCAAGATCAGCTCGTTGTAGTGGATCACGTTGGGGTCCAGGTCCAGGACGGACTCCGGCGGAAAGCCGCCGAAAAGGCCGATCTGGCCCTGACGCCGTACGGCGGTCAGCGAAGCGGCGGCAGCCGGCACAGCGCCCGTGGAGACAACGGCCACATCCGCGCCCTGGCCGTCCGTCAGCTCCTTGACAGCCTTGGTCGTGTCCTGGGTCATCGGGTCGATGGTGGCGAAGGCGCCCAGCTTGCGGGCCCAGCCGCGCCGCTCCTCGTCCGGCTCGCTGGCGATGACCAGGGCGCCGAGCTGCCGCGCCAGGACGAGGTGCAGCAGGCCCATCGGACCGCCGCCGATCAGCAGCATCACGGTGCCGGCGCCCACACCCACCAGCTCCAGAGAGTTGAGCACGCAGGCCGTGGGCTCCAGCAGCGACGCCTGCTTCAGCGACAATCCCTCCGGAAGCTCGAAGACGTGCCCCAGCCGGACGATGGGGTCCGGCACGAGCATGTACTCGCCCAGGCCACCGTTCTCGTCGTAGCCCAGCGTGACGCGGTTGACGCAGCGGTTGCGCTTGCCTACGAGGCAGAACTCGCAGACGCCGCAGGCTACGATCGGGCAGAGGGCGACGTGCTGGCCGGAACGATAGTCCTCCACGCCCTCCCCGACAGCGGCGATGACGCCCGACACCTCGTGCCCCGGGACAACGCCCTGCTTGGCGTACTTTTCGCCCTTGTAGACGCGCACGTCGGAGTGACAGAGACCCGCCGCGCCGACGCGCAGGACAATCTCGCCGCGACCGGGCTCCGGCATGGGTATCTCAATGACACCGACATCGCCGGGGCCGTTGAAGACGCACGCTTTCATGCTGGCTGTGAGGTGTTAGCTGGTCTTGCGGCTACGCGTCGCCCGCGGCGCCTTCTCGTCGGCCGGCTTGGCGGTAGAAGCGCGGCTGCGGGTCGTTTTGGGCGCTGCAGCCTTCTTGGGAGCGGCAGCCTTACGGGCTGCCGGCTTCTTCGCGGCGGTCTCCGGAGCAGCGGCAGCGGTGCCGGCCGCGTTGGCCACCGACTGGGCCTGCGCCAGGTTGAAGCGCTTGAGCAGGCGGGACTTGCTGCGCGCGGCGGCGTTGGCGTGAATGATGCCCTTCTGAGCCGCCTTGTCGAGGGCGCTGATCGCGGCTCGGACGGCCGGCTCAGAATCCGCGGGGTCGTTGCTGGTCAGCGAGACCGCGCGCGTCAGGAGCGTCCGCGTCCGGCTCTTTACGGAGCGGTTGCGGTCTCGTCGCTCAATCGATTGACGCCAACGCTTGAGGGCGGACTTGCTGTGAGCCAAGGGTTGTCTCCTCCGAGTGCGTTTCGTGAGTTGTTAATGGATCGTAACTGAGACGAGGGTCGTCTGTCTAGGACGAATGGCCTGCCGTACGGCGATGCCTTCTCTGAGCAACGCCCGCCTGGACCTGTCATCCTCAACGGCGCGACGAGCGCTGGACCCGCCTCCATCCTCCCTCGACGCAGCCGCGAGTTAGACATCCAGGCAGCCGCCTGCACAACAGCCGGCGGCAGTCCCTCATGCCGCGGGGTTCAGCCCGCGGTATGGCGCCCCCATCCGCTACCGGCGCGGGCTTGCTACCATGCCCCAATGGCCACCGATCCAGCCGCTGAAGGCGAATCCGCCCTCAGGACGCCCAGCCTCGCCGTTGCGGCTCTGATCGTCGCGGCCGGGTTCCTCGGCAGCCGCATCCTCGGCCTCCTGCGCAGCGTGATCATCGCTGAGAGCTTCGGCACCAGTCCTGAGCTGGACGCCTACTGGGTCGCCTTCCGTCTGCCGGATCTGGTCTTTCAGCTCCTCGCCGGCGCGACCCTCGCGAGCGCCTTCATCCCAACTTTCGCCGGCGTCCGCGCCCGTGACGGCGAGGCGGCTGCCTGGCGGCTCGCCAGCTCCGTGCTCAACCTCGTCCTGCTTGCAACCCTGATCTGCGCCGTCGCGGCATTCCTGCTGGCGCCGCGGCTGATACCGCTGCTGGCGCCCGGCCTCGGCGAGGACAGCGGCCGCGAGGCAGAGCTCCAGGCCCTCGCTATCGACCTGACGCGCGTGATGCTGATCTCGGCCGTGCTGTTCTCGATCAGCGGCATGTTCATGGGCATCCTCAACGCCCGCCGCCACTTCCTCATGCCGGCCCTGGCGCCGATGTTCTACAACCTCTCGATCATTGGCGCCGCGCTCTTCTCGACCGACGTCAATGCCCTCGCCATCGGCGTCGTCGTCGGGGCGGCGCTGCATCTCGCCGTCCAGCTGCCGGACCTGGCGCTGGCGGGCATGACTTACCGCTTCGTGGCGGACTGGCGCGATGCAGCCGTGCGCGAGGTCGGTGCACTGATGGCGCCGCGCGTTCTGGGCCTCGCGGCGGCGCAGATTAACTTCTACTTCATCGCAATCTTCTTCGCTTCGACCCTCTCGGCCGGCGCAATCTCGGCCGTTAGCTTCGCCTGGCTGATCGTCATGACGCCGCTGGGCGTGATCGGCATGTCGATTGCCACCGCGGCCTTCCCAACCATGGCCGACCAGGCCGCCCGCGCCGATGGCCTCCTGGCCTCCACCGTGGCGCGCACGCTGCGGCTGATCCTCTTCCTCAGCCTGCCTGCCGGGGTTGCGCTCGCGATTTTGGCTAAACCTCTGGTCGTAGTCGCCCTCCAGCGTGGCGCCTTCGACGTGGCGTCATCCGACCTGACGGCCCAGGCGTTGGTGTTCTATGCTCCTGCGCTCTTCGCCCACGGCGGCATCGAAATCCTCAGTCGCGGCTTCTACACCCTCGGCGATACAAGGACTCCCGTCGCGGTGGCTGTCCTGGCGATGGCTCTAAACCTCATCCTGGCTGCCACCCTGGTCGGGCCGCTGGAGCTACGAGGGCTGGCGCTGGCTCTCTCGCTGGCAACGGCCATCGAATTCTTCTTGCTGCTCTTCGTCCTGGCGCGTCGCCTGCCCGGCTTCTTCGACGCTGCTCTAAAGGGAGCGCTCAGGCGGATGCTGGTCGCGACCGTGGTGCTGGCGGGCTTCACGGCGCAGATGTACGTGATTCTTGACCGCATCATAGGCATGGACGTGACCACGACAGCGGACGCGTTGTTCGTGCTGGCCCTGTCCGGCGGCGTTGGCGGCAGCGCCTATCTGCTGACATCGCTGGCGCTGGGGCTGGAGGAGCCGCACGCTCTCTTCCAGCGCCTGCCCGGCATCCGGACCATGCGTCCCGGCTCGCGCTAAGCCGACGTCGCTGCTCCGCAACCCCCTCTTTTTCCAGGAGAGGGATGGGGTGAGGTGGCCGGCTGACATACTAGACTCCACTGTTTAGCGCTCTCGGTTGCCCCTTATCCGCCGCCTGTTACTCTGTCGCTATGGAAATCTACTGGCTCGGCCACGGCTGCTTTCGCCTCCGAGGTCGCGACGCCACCGTCGTCACCGACCCCTGCCCGCCAACCACCGGCTACCGGATTAGCCGCGTGCCCGGCGACATCATCACAATCAGCCAGGACGCCGCCGAGAGCAGTTACACCCAAGCCGTCAACGGTGAACCGAAGCTGGTCACAGGCCCTGGCGAATACGAGATCGCCGGCGTGCTGATCAGCGCCATCCGCACCGAGCACAGCCCCGATGACCCCGACGCCCGGCGCAACATCGCCTACGTCATCGACCTGGACGACATCCGCATCTGCCATCTCGGCGGCCTGCGGCAGGTGCCCAACGCCGACGAGGCCGAAGCCTTGAGTGCGGCCGATGTGCTGATCATCCCCGTCGGTGGTGGCAAGGTCCTGGACGCGGCCAAGGCGGCCGAGACTCTCAGTCTTCTGGAGCCCAAGATCGTCCTGCCGATGCAATACAAGACGGACGCGTCTACCGGCGAGCTGGACCCGGTCGAGAAGTTCCTGCGCGAAATGGGCGCCGAGGCCAAGCCGCCGGAGTCACGTCTGACCGTCACCCGCCGCGACATCCCTTCAGACACCTCCATCGTGCTACTGAACTACCGCGGCTGAACAGCCGGGCAGGCGGACCATGGGGCGATCTGTGGTGGCGACCAGCCGTGGTTGGGCCGGTCAGTGCACGCTCGTTGCCACGAGCGTTGCGTAGTGTCATCCTGAGCGCCCGCCAGGTGCAGCGAAGGATTCAGGCCCGGTCCCTAGACCACCACCGCCGTCTGGAGAAGAGGCTCTTTGGTCGAGTAGTAGGCGCGGCTGGCCCGGCCAGTTCCTCATGCCTCCGAAGCGCCTGCCATTCTGCGCGACGCCAGGAGCGAAGAAACAAAGCATCACGTATCCCAGCTAACGTCTCGTGCTGGGGGACGATGGATGGGACTGCTGGCCCGGCTGCCTGCCGGTTGCTAGGGCAGCACGCGCATCGGGTTGATGACAGCGCCACCCTGGTGCACCTCGAAGTGGAGGTGATTACCGGTAGCGTAGCCGGTGCGGCCGGCAGCGCCCAGTAGGCCGCCCTGGTTGACCTTCTGGCCCACGTCTACGGCGATGCGCGAGAGGTGGGCGTAGAGCGTCTGGTAGCCGTTGCCGTGGTCCACGATGACGTAGAGGCCGTAGGAGCAGCAGGTGTTGCCGCCGGCGAAGGTCACCGTACCGGATGACGCGGCGAGGATCGGTGCGTTGGGGTTGGCGAACAAGTCGATGTCGATACCCAGCGGGTGGCCAGGCCCGAAGCGGCTGGAGAGCGGGCCGGTGGTGGGCCACATGAAGCCGGAGCTGGACTGGCGGCCGCTCTGGCCGGACGTTGACGGCGGCGTGCTACCGGAGCCGGAGCTGGGCGGCGCGGCAGCCGATGGCGGCTCAGGCGTCGGCTGCGGTGGCGCCGGCTTCGCATACCGGGTCGGGTTCGGGATCAAGATCTCCTGACCGATCTCCAGGCTGTCGGCGTTGCTGATGTCGTTGACAGCCACGTTGACGATGTCGCGACTGCTGACGTCGTACTGGTCGGCAATATCGGAGAGAGTCTGGGCGCTGAGGACGGTGTGGATGATACCGGACTGGCTGGGGATGCGGAGCTTCTGGCCGACTGAGAGAGAGTTTTCGTCGGCGACGTCGGGCTTGTTGCTGAGGGCCAGCATCTCTGCTGAGCTGAGGTCGTCGTTGCCCTTGAGCCCGAATCTTGTAGAGATGTCGGAGAGCGTGTCTCCCTCTCTCACGGTGTAAACACAATAGATGTTCGTAGTCTTAATGATCTCACAGGCGGGTTCCGGCGAAGGAGTCGGTGAGGGGGCCGCCATGGAAGAGACGGCTGTGTTGTTAGGCCCACCGGATACTTGAAGAGCCTGGATGCTGGAGTTTTCGTCGTTCGGGACCAGGCCCCCGCCAAAGCCGACGCTGAGGGCTTCCGACATCAGACGTGGCGCGCTCTGCTGAGGTACCACGGTGACGCCGAGGGGCGCCCGGTGCGGCTCCGGCGCGGCTACGGTATTGAAACCGGAGGCGCTTGCCGTGGCCGGAAGGCCGGCGCGTGTGGCATCACGGCTTGGCAGAAAGGCAGCGTAGAAGGCCGTGGTTATCGCGATTGCGATGATTACTGCGTGGAAGAATGGCCTTCGAACACGCCTGCTAGAGTCTTGCCTCGCCGTAATGCCCGCGCGACGGGTCAGGGGTCTGGGCCGAGGAAGGCCGCTGGGCGTTTCCTGAATACTACGTTACCTCCGCTTGGATGGGCTGCTAACGCCCCCACCCCGCTCGTACCTGGCGTAGCACCCGAACATAGTACACCGGCTTGTCAACACTTCTTAGATGTTTTCGGCCAATTTCGTTCCAATTCGAAACGTCTTTGACCCACTCGGCGTTACTGATAGATCGTCCTAGGAGTTATCGGCTGAGTCGATCACTGACTCAACCCTCGCTCACATACTGAGCATCAACGTCTTCGGTCATTCCGAGGCACGAGGAATCTTGGCCCGGGCTGATCACGTCCTTGTACTTGCAAGCAGGACGTTTCCCACCATTCCGCCAGATCGCAGGCCTCCGAGACACAAAGAAGCGGCCGATGACGGCCGCTTCTTTCAATTCGTGGGGATCGCGGGGCCCTAGGAGGCTTCCTGCTTGAGGGTGCTGAGGAACTCCTCGTTGTCGTGGGTGCGGGCCAGGCGGTCGAGCAGGCGCTCAGTGGCCTCGGTCGGGTTGGGTGAGTTGGCGCCGATCATGGCGGCCATGCGGCGCACCAGCCAGACCTGACGCAGCGTCTCCGCGTCGAGGAGCAGCTCCTCGCGCCTGGTGCTGCTGCGGGCAACGTCGATAGCCGGGAAGACGCGGCGCTCGGCCAGACGGCGGTCCAGGTGGAGCTCCATGTTGCCAGTGCCCTTGAATTCCTCGTAGATGACCTCGTCCATACGGCTACCGGTATCGATCAGGCAGGTGGCGATAATCGTCAGGCTACCGCCTTCGTCCGTGTTGCGGGCAGCGCCGAAAAAGCGCTTCGGCGGATAGAGGGCAATCGGGTCGATACCACCGGAGAGGGTGCGGCCGGAAGGCGGCATCGATAGGTTATAGGCGCGGGTCATGCGCGTGATGCTGTCTAGCAAGATCACCACATCCTTGCCGCCTTCGACCAGGCGCTTGGCGCGCTCGAGGGCCATCTCGGCGACGTGGGCGTGGTCTTCGACCGGCTCGTCGAAAGTCGAAGCGACGACCTCGCCATCGACGGAGCGGCGCATGTCGGTCACCTCTTCCGGCCGCTCACCGATGAGCAGGACCATGAGGTGGATGTCTTCGTGGTTCTGGCTGATGCCGTTGGCGATGTTCTTGAGGATGAAGGTCTTACCAGCCTTTGGTGGCGAGACGATCAGGCCGCGCTGGCCGCGGCCGATCGGCGAGATTAAGTCGATCATGCGCTGAGAGAGGTTATCGGAGGCAGTCTCCAGCTCGATCAGCTCGTCCGGGAAGACGGCCGTAAGGTGCTCGAACTGCGGCCGGCGCTTCGCCACCTCGGGTTCGAGGCCGTTGACGGCTTCGACACGCAAGAGGCTGTAGTACTTCTCGCTATCCTTGGGCGCGCGGACGGTGCCCGTAACGTAGTCGCCGGTGCGGAGGCCGAAGCGGCGGACCTGAGACTGGGAAACATAGACATCGCTCACATTGGCGAGGAAGTTCTCGCCACGGAGGAAGCCGTAGCCGCCTTCATCCAGAATTTCCAGGACCCCGGCGCGGAAGACGTGACCTTCACGCTGCGCCTGGACTTCCAGGATGCGATAGATGTAGTCCTGCTTGCGGCGGACCCACTGGTTGAATTCGAGGCCAAAGCTGTTGGCGATGCCCGCGAGCTCTTCACGAGTCATCTGCTCGAGACCAGCTATCTCGTAACGACGTTGCTGCTCTACCGATGTCATGCGGTGATCCGTGTGCTAGGCAAAAACTGAGGGGAGGATGGCTGCCTGGCCGTCTCGGCCGTGGGGGCTAGCTCAGACATAAATATATCATTTCCTTTGATAAATGTAAATCAGGGTTCACCCCCGCTTCTTACCCCAAGACTAAGCAGGCCGCCGCCAACCGCTGGCGCGCGCCTCTGACCCCGTGATTTAGACGGATGCATACTTCCTCGCGTCTGCCAGAAAGCGCTCGATACCGGTATCGGTTAGCGGATGCTTGATCATCGCCTGCAGCACCGCGTAGGGCAGCGTCGCGATGTGCGAGCCGGCCAGCGCCGCGGCGATGACGTGGGTTGAGCTGCGGATGCTGGCTGCAAGGACCTGGGCCGGCAGGTTGTAGCGGTCGAAGATCGCGACCGACTGGCGCACCACTTCCATGCCGTCGTGGCCGGCGTCATCCAGACGGCCGACGAAGGGGCTGACATAGGTAGCCCCGGCCAGCGCCGCGAGCAGCGCCTGGTTGGCCGAAAAGATCAGCGTCATATTGATCTTGATGCCCTCCCCTGCGAGGATCGACGTCGCTTCCAGGCCGTTGGCGTCCATCGGTATCTTGACGATGACGTTGGGATGCCAGGTCGCGATGCCTCTGCCCTCTTCAAGCAGGCCCTCGACCTCGCGCGAGGTGCACTCGGCTGAGACGGGGCCGTTCACGGCCTCGCAGATTTCGATGACACGGTCCCGGTAGGAGATACCGGACTCCTTGGCCATCAGCGTCGGGTTGGTTGTGACGCCGGCGAGGACGCCCATCCGGGCTACGTCCCGGATCTCGTCGATGTTCGCGGTGTCGAGGAACAAGCGCATTCCCTGCCTCCTCTGGTGTTCTTAACGCTCCAGAGCGCTGAGAGTTAATCATTGTGTTTAGAAATACGCGCCTGCGCTAAATTATCGGGCCGAAAGGCGAAAGCTTTAGCTACAAAACCGGGCGCGAACGTTAATTTGAGGCTACGACCGGCTGGCCCACCGCTTCCTGCCGTTCGCTGCCGGCCGCGCGGCTGCGGGCTACTCGCACCAGCTCCTTGAACAGCGGGTGGGGCCGGTCCGGCCGCGAGCGGAACTCGGGGTGGAACTGGGTGCCAACCATGAAGGGGTGGTCGCGGATCTCGCAGATCTCCACCAGGCTGCCGTCCGGCGAAGAGCCGGTCGCGACCAATCCAAAGCTCTCGAGACGCTCGCGATAAGCATTGTTGAACTCGTAGCGGTGGCGGTGGCGCTCTCGTACCTCGTCCAGCCCATAGGCCTCGCCGGCTTTGCTGCCGGGGGTGAGGCGGCAGACGTAAGCGCCCAGGCGCATGGTGCCGCCCTTCTCATCGATGCCCTGCTGCTCCGAGAGCAGGCTGATCACGGGGTTCGGCGTCTCCGGGTCGAACTCGGTCGAGTTGACCGCGTCCGTCCCGAGCGCGGCGCGGGCCGACTCGACAACCATGACCTGCATGCCCAGGCAGAGGCCGAGGTACGGTATCTGCTTCTCGCGCGCGTGCTGCGCCGCCGCCACCTTGCCCTCGATGCCGCGCTCGCCGAAGCCGCCCGGCACGATAATCGCGTCGACGCCGTGCAACTGGGCCGCGACGTTGCCGGTATCCACCGACTCTGAATGCACCCAGACGATCTCGATCTCGGTATCGAAGGCGGCGCCGGCGTGGATCAGCGCTTCCTTTACTGATAGATAAGCGTCGCGCAGCTCAACGTACTTGCCGACCACGGCGACCTTCACACGCGAGGTCGGGTGCATCATCCGGTCGACCAGCCTTCGCCAGTCGCTCAGGTCGCGGCCGCCGGCCTGGATCTGCATCCGCCCGACCACGTAGTCGCCCAGCCCGGCGTCTTCCAGCAGGGCCGGCACCTCGTAGATGCTGCGGACGGTCGGCACCGCCACTACCGCGCGCCGCTCCACGTCACAGAACAGCGCGATCTTGTCGCGCGTCTCGGCCGTGACGGGGTCGTCGTCGGTGCGACAGAGGATCACGTCCGGCTGAATGCCCATGCGTCGCAGCTCCTGGACGGAGTGCTGCGTCGGCTTGGTCTTGATCTCACCGGTGGCGCGGATGTAAGGCAGGTAGGTCACGTGGATCGCCAGCGTGTCTTCCGGCGCTTCTTCGCGGCGCATCTGCCGGATCGCCTCCAGGAAGACCTGCCCCTCGATGTCGCCGACGGTGCCGCCGACCTCGATGATCACGGCCTGCGCGCCCGTTATCCGGCCGATGGAGCGCACGCGCTGCTTGATCTCGGATGTGAGGTGCGGCACGGCCTGGATCGTCCCGCCCAGGAAGTCGCCCCGGCGTTCCTTCTGGATCACGGCGTTGTAGACCTGGCCCATGGTCAGGGAGCTGGCCTTTGTCAGATCTTCATCTATAAAGCGCTCGTAGTGGCCCAGGTCCAGGTCGGTCTCAGCGCCGTCGCTGGTCACAAAGACCTCGCCGTGCTGATACGGCGACATCGTGCCGGGGTCGACGTTGAGGTAGGGGTCCAGCTTCTGGACGGAGACGGAGACGTGGCGGCTCTTGAGGATACGGCCGAGGGCCGCCGTGGTAATGCCTTTGCCGACCGAGCTGACAACCCCGCCGGTAACGAAGATGTACTTTGGCATTTACCCCTTCGGGGGACTATGCGGGTTGTGTTTCGTCCTCAGCCAAAGGACTGCCGCCCATCAATAATATTACGGGATAGCCGCGCAATCGTGTCAATGGGGAAATCGCAGACTCCCTAAAGCAATTGGCGGCAGGAACGCTTAGACTGCCACTTGCCTGGTTAATTCGCGAGGAGATTAACATGTTTTCGAGAGTCAACTTCCTGGAGACGCCTGGCCGGATACCAGATGTGACCAAAGTAGTACACGAGGTTGTCCAGCCCGGGATAAGCAAGGAGCCCGGCTATCTGGGCTACATCGTGCTCGGTGATCCCACGACGGGCAAGGCGCTAGGCATCACCCTTTGGGAGAGTGAGGCGGCGCGGGCAGGCAGCGACGCCTTGGCGCGCACAATCCGACCCAAAGTGGAGGAGGCGACGGGCGGCATGATGCGCTCCGTGGAGAACTTCGAGGTTCTCCTTTGCGACGTGCAGAACGTGCCCGAGGTCTAAGCCGCGCCAGTGCCCATGTCAAGGGCCGGTTACCACTCCATCCGCAGGCGGTTGCCGCTTCCTCGCCGGGGGATGGCCGCGAATCCCTGTCAATGGGAAATTCGCGGACTCCCTAGTGCAATTGCGTGGGCCGATCGCGTTGGCTGCGCAACCCCTGGGCCTGAAAAGTCAGGACTGCCGTCGAAGACCCCCTCTCCTTCCAGGAGAGGGTTGGGGTGAGGTGGCTGTCAGACACACTCCCGAGTTACCTCATTGTTGAGGCGGCCCATCGAAGTGCAGTGGCGTCTCGTTGAGCCGCGAAAAGCCCAGCTGCTTATAAAACGGCTCAACCCCGGGTATCGAGTGCAGCCTGATCAGGTCCGGGTCGATGTGCTTCAGATTCGAGAGTGCGATCTGCATGAGCTTTGAGCCGATACCCTGCCGGCGCCACTGCGGACGTACGACTAGATCATCGATCGTGGCGTAGTTCAAGCCGTCGGACAGGACGGTCAACGTACCGATCATATCGTCGCCGCGCCATGCCGTAACTACTAGGTAGGCATGACTCAGGCTCGCTTCCAAGTTATGCGCCGTCCAATACCGATTCCAGTCGCAGGCGTGGTAGTGCCGTAACCACGCTTCTACGTCGAAGTCCTTGTCAGACCTGTATGTGATCGCCTCCACGCTGCCAGAATAGCGCGAAGGCTGGCCATGTATCGGCCGGAGGAGAAGCAGATGAACTCAGACGGGCTCGAGCAGTTCTTCCATGACTACGCCAACGCGTCGATGGCAGGCGATCCCGCCGCGATCGCTGCCTTCTACGCCGAAAGCTTCGTTGCGGCTGGCCCAAAAGGCAGCGCCGCCTTCCAGAACGACGACAAGTTCCTCGACTGGCTGCGTCAGTTGCACGACTTCAACCAGCAGACCGGCATGCGCGCCATGGAGGTCGTCTCGGTCAGCGACAGCGCCATCTCGGAGCACTACATCTTGGCCCGCGTCGGCTGGGGCGCGAAGTTCGAGAAGACCGGCGACGAGCTGATCAGCTTCGACATCTCCTACATCCTCTATACCGCCCCCGAGACGCCGAAGATCGTCGCCTACATCTCCCACGAAGATCAGGAAGATCAGATGCGCCAGCTCAACCTCCTCTAGCCTTCGGCGCGGCAGCCTTTCGAGCATGATCCGCTTCGCCGCCCCATGCTTTGGCCTCATCGGGTCTCCCACCAAATCCTCATTTGATTTCTATGCATTCTTCCTTGATCCCTCTCCGTCAACGGAGAGGGGATGCCACAGGCAGGGGAGCGGTCACGCCTCGCCCCTCAACGCGGCGTTTGCTACGATCCCAACGTCATGAACCCGGATCGCGCTACCGCCCTTCTTGCCGTCGTCAGGATCATCTGCGTCCTGGGGCTGGCGTTCTTCATCGCCGGCGGCATCTTCCTGCTGCTCTGGTGGAAACCGCTTGCCATGGCAATCTCCTTCGCGCTCGCCGTCCCCTTCTTCCTTCTGATGCGCTACATGGAGAAGAAGCACTGGGAAGCGCAGGGAGATTCGCTCGAGCGCTAGGCCCCAATCTTCGGCCTGGGCCAATAGCTGCTTGCCGTCCCCTGAGCTATGCTCGCCTCATGAAAGCTGAGATCATCTCCATCGGCACCGAATTGCTGCTCGGCGAGATCATCGATACGAACAGCGCCTACATCGCCTCCCGCCTGCCCGCCCTCGGCATTGATGTCTACTACCAGCACACCGTCGGCGATAACCTCAGCCGCGCCATCGAAGTGCTACGCCGCGCCCGCGACAACAACGACGTCGTCATCACCACCGGCGGCCTCGGCCCCACCGAAGACGACCTGACGCGAGAGGCCATCGCCGCCGTCTTGGGCGAAGACGTCCATCTCGACCCCGAGCTGGCTGAGGGCCTGCGTCAGCGCTCTCTCCGCCAGGGCACACCCTTCCTGGAACGCACCCTCAAGCAGGCCTGGCTCATCCCTTCGGCGCGGCCGATTACCAACGCCCGCGGCAGCGCCCCCGGCTGGTGGGTGGAGCGCGATGGCAAGGTCATCATCGCCATGCCCGGCCCTCCCGGCGAGATGACGCGCATGTGGGAGGAAGAGGTGGCCCCGGAGCTACTCAAGCGCAGCGACGGCGCCGTGCTGGTCACCCGCACCCTCAAGACGACGGGCATGGGCGAGCCGCTGGTCGATGAGACCCTGAGCCAGCTCCTAAAGTCCAACAACCCCTCCATCGGCATCTACGCCCGCCCGGATGGCGTCCACGTCCGCATGGGAGCCAAGGCCCCCACCCAGGACGAAGCCCGCCGTCTCATCGATGAGATGGAGGTCCGCATCCGCGAGCTACTCGGCATCGCTGTCTGGGGCACGGACAACGAGACCTTCATGTCGACCGTTGGCGAAATGCTGGCCCAGCGCGGGCTGACCCTGGCCGTGATGGAGTCATGCACCGGCGGCTTGCTCTCGGACGAGATCACCAACGTGCCCGGCAGCAGCCGCTACTTCCGCGGCGGCATCGTCTCCTACGCCACTGAGGTCAAAGAGCTGATGGGCGTCGATCCGGCCGTCATCGCCAGACACGGCGTGATCAGTAACGAGACCGCCGCCGCCATGGCCGCCGCCGTCCGCGACCGCCTCCTGGCCGATATCGGCATCGGCATCACCGGCGTGGCCGGTCCCGAATCGCAAGAAGGCAAGCCCGTCGGCGAGGTGCACATCGCCATCGATGGCGGCGGCAAGCTCGCGGATCAGTCGCTGACCTTCACCTTCGGCCAGGGCCGGGAGCAGATCAAACGCCGCGCCGCCACCCAGGCGACCATGCTCCTCCGCCGCGCCTTGCTCGCCAGCGAGGGCGCTGCATCCTAGGACATAGCACCCCGGCCAACGAGCATAGCCGCCCACGGTTGTCATCCTGAATGGCGCGGGAGCTAAGGACCTACTCCTAAACGGCTACGCAGAATCGGCCCTAGTAAGGACCGGCCGTCTGCTCGTCATTCCGAGGCACGAGGAATCTTGCCCAGGGTGACTACGCTCCCTTCCGCTCCCGTCGCCCGATGACCTTCCCCACTGGCGAGAGCGCCTGCCATCCCTGAGCGATGCGCGGGAATGATCTTGCTCCGGAGTACGACCTCGTGGATTGGCCAGAAGACGCCGCGTTGGCAGTACGGGGCATCCGAGATTGCTTCGCCTTGCCTGCGGGCAATGGCTCGCAAAGACACTGAAGCACCACCAGCCAGTGCGCCACCTCAACAAAGAGAGCGCACCAAGACTCCGAACAGAGAGTCCTGATGACGCCGTAAAAAAGAAAAGAGAAAGAGGACTGCCGGCGGGCGGATGCTGGCAGTCCCCTTTCTTATTCAGACGCCGCGGTTAGCAAAACGCGACGAAGGAACCGGTGGAGCTACGATCCCAGTTGTTGCCGAAGAGCGTGCTGACTCGCCAGTAGTGAGTCTGGTTGGCCCCGACGCCGATCCAGGTCCAGTTCAGCCAGTCATGCACCATCGGCCCGGCGTTGGCAAAAGTGCCGCCGCCGAAGCCGTTGTTGAACACGCTCAGATCCAGCCAGGTCGTCCGGCCGGAAGGCGTCGAGGGGGACCAGTGGAAGGTCACGGCAGCGCGGCCGCCACCGATGCAGGCATAAGTGATGCCGCGGATCTGCGGCCCGCCACATGGCACGAACGTGCCGGTGGCGGAGGTAACCCAACCAGCGTCGGTCAGCGTGTTGATCCGCAAGTAGTGCGGTATCCCGGCGATGAGGCCGTCCCAGGTATACCGGTCCGTGCTGGAGCTCAGGCCGTTGGTGTTGACGAACGTCCCACCGGCGAAGTTGTTGTCGTAGAGGGTGAGGTCCAGGAACTGGGTGCCGCCATTGTTGGGGCCCCAGTAGAAGGTCACATCGGCGCTATTGCCGCGGCAGCTGGCCTGCGGGAAGCCCAGGTTTGCCGGACCCACATTGACGTTGCAGCCGATCGAGATCGTGGTCGTCTCGGTGATGCCGAGGACGGTCACGTAGATCGTCGCCGTGCCGCCGGAGCTGGACGGGGCGCGATACTCCACCTCGACCTCGCCATCGACGGTCTCTTCGCTGCTGGGGCTGAGCGAGCCACGGTCGGTGCTGAAGTCGACGTCAGTGCCGTCGGCAGCTTCGACGCCCTCAATCTCGACCCTCACGTTAATGTCGGTACGCTCGCTACAGTCTAGAAAACGCCGGTCCGGCGAAATATCCAGATCGACGTCGTCATCTTCGAGGCAGTTGTCAACATGGAAGGTGACCGTCTGGTTTTGGGTCAGGGTCGTCATTTGAGACGCATCGCCAATCACGTCGCAGTTGGCGGGCAGGCTTTCGACCGTGATCGTGTAAGCCGTGGGCGTGCTCATGTCGGTGACATCGCAAGCGTCCTCTTCGTGGATGCGGCCGGTCGTCGAGCCTTCTTCGTCGTTCGAGCCATTATCCACGTAGAGGCGAGTGCCGTTGCCGTCACGCGGGTCCGGGTCAACGCGGACGCTGGTACCCGCCACTGTGAGCAAGTCATCCGTCTCATCGTCGAAGAAATCGATGCGCAGGCGGTGCTCGTCATCGCAATCGATGGCGGCCAGGGCTGCGCGCGGCGCCCCCGGCCCGCCGGCCACCGCTCCGATGAGCGCCAGGGCCAGGATGGGGAGCACTGCAAAAAAAACAAGGCGATAATTCATTACGGGGTTTCCTCCTGCTACAGGTTCTCACTCTTTATGACACGCGACGCGCCAGAAAAGTTCCCAAAAAACATTGCAATTTCCTTTCTCCGGTCCAATTCGCTTCTTTATGGTGAGGAATTGGCAGTACCTGCGGCGCAGATGCAAATCGCGGCCGAAAGGGCTGATGGGAGTCGCTCTCGACAAGTTGGGGCCGAACCGCGGCATCCGGAAGCCGTCCAGCTGATAAGCACTCTTCTCACAAAGCTGCGGGTTCAACCAGCAGGCCGGCCTCCCCCCATGCTCTCGGCCCAAACTGCGCCGTCTTCTATACTTAAGTCCCATGGCAATGCAGGAACAGACACGCGAAGAGATGCCCAAAGCCTACAACCCCGCGCTTGTTGAAGGGCCGATCTACGAGCGCTGGCAGCGCTCCGGCGCCTTCACACCCGAGATCGAGCCCGGCAAGGAGCCCTACAGCATCGTCATGCCGCCACCCAACCTCACGGGCGAGCTGCACCTCGGCCACGCCATGATGGACACGGTCGAGGACGTACTCATCCGCTGGCGGCGGATGCAGGGCCGGCCCGCCCTCTGGCTGCCCGGTGTCGACCACGCCGCCATCGCCGTCCATACCCTGATCGAGCGCCAGCTGGCCGCCGAGAGCCTTACTCGCCGCGACATCGGCCGCGAGGCGTTCCTGGAGCGCACCTGGGCTTTCGTCAACCGCAACCGCGAGCGCATCTTCGCCCAGCACAAGCGCCTCGGCATCTCCGCCGACTGGACGCGCGAGCGCTTCACCATGGACCCTGGCCCGGCGCTGGCCGTCCGTACCATATTTAAAGACCTCTACGACAAAGGCCTGATCTACCGCGGCAACCGCCTGATCAACTGGTGCCCCTTCGATCAGAGCGCCCTTAGCGACCTCGAAGTCGACCACAAGGAGGTCAACTCCTTCCTCTGGCACGTCCGCTATCCACTCCTCAACGCGGACGGCTCTGATCGTGGTGTGGGGGCTGGGTCAGGCGGGGAGGACACCACTTTAGGATCAATCCCCAGTGCTCTAGGGGCTGGGTCAGGCGGGGAGGACACCACTTTAGGATCAATCCCCAGTGCCGTGGGGGCTGGGTCAGGCGGGCAGGACACCACTTTAGGATCAATCCCCAGTGCTGTGGGGGCTGGGTCAGGCGGGCAGGACACCACTTTAGGATCAATCGACTTCATCACCATCGCCACCACGCGCCCCGAGACCATTGTCGCCGACACTGCCATCGCGGTGCACCCGGAAGACCCGCGCTATAAGGCCCTGCTCGCCGCCGGTGTCCGCGCCCGCGTGCCCGTCATCGGCCGCAAGATCCCGATCATCGCCGACGAAGCCGTCGAGCCCGAGTTCGGGGCCGGAGCTCTCAAAGTCACCCCCGGCCACGACCCGACCGACTTCGAGATCGGCGAACGCCACTCTCTGCCGACCATCAGCGCCATCGCCCTCGACGGCACGATGAACGGCGAAGCCGGCCCCTACGCCGGCCTCGACCGCTTCGCCGCGCGCGACGCCATCGTCGCCGATCTCAAGGCGCAGGGCCTCCTCGTCAAGGAGGAGCCCCACACCCACTCCGTCGGCCACTGCGACCGCTGCGGCACGATCGTCGAGCCGCTGATGAGCGAGCAGTGGTTCGTCGCCATGACCAGGGTTTACGGCGACGGCCGCAACGGCCCCCGCTCCCTCGCCGGCGACGCGCTCAAGGCGGTCATCGAGGGCTGGGCGGCGCCCGACGGGACGCGCAAGCAGATAAAAATGGTGCCGGAGCGCCACACCAGGGTCTACCAGAACTGGCTGGAGCACATCCGCGATTGGTGCATCTCGCGCCAGCTCTGGTGGGGACACCGCATTCCCGTCTGGTACTGCGACGCCTGCGGCCGGATGACGGTCGCCATCGCAGACCCCACGCACTGCGAGCACTGCGGCTCCGGCCAGATCCGTCAGGATGAGGACACGCTCGACACCTGGTTCTCCTCGGCGTTGTGGCCCTTCTCGACCCTCGGCTGGCCGGAGGACACCCGTGACCTGCGCTACTTCTACCCGACCTCCGTCATGGAGACCGGCTACGACATCATCTTTCTCTGGGTCGCCCGCATGATCATGATGGGCATCTTCGCCCTCGATCAGGTGCCCTTCGAGTGGGTCTACTTCCACGGCACCGTCCGCGATGACAACGGCGAGCGCATGAGCAAGTCCAAGGGCAACGGCGTCGACCCGGAGGCCCTGATCGAGCGCTACGGCTCCGACGCCCTGCGCTTCAAGCTGATCACGGCGGGTGGCACCGGCAACGACCAGCGCCTGGAAGAGCCCCGCATCGAGGCGGCGCGCAACTTCGCCAACAAGCTCTGGAACGCCTCCCGCTTCGTCCTCAGCTACCTGGAACCCGGCCAGCGCATCCCTGCCATCGACCCGGCAGCGCGCGCCTCCCTCCCGGCCGAGGACCGCTGGATCCTCTCCCGCCTTGACCGCGCCGTCGAAAACGCCGGCCGCCTCATGGAGCGCTTCGAGCTGGGCGAGGCCGGCCGCGAGATGCACGAGTTCGTCTGGGATGAGTACTGCGACTGGTATCTGGAGATCGCTAAGGTCCGCCTGCGCTCCGGCGAAGAGCCCTCGCCATTGCCCGTCCTCGTCCACGTCCTCGATACGGCCCTACGCCTCCTCCATCCTTATATGCCCTACGTCACGGAGGAGATCTGGTCCGGCAGCGGTGACCTGCGCTCCCACCTGGAAGATGAGCAGCGCGCCCAGCTAATGACCGCGCCCTTCCCGCGGCCAACCGGCGCCCCGGCAGATGCGGACGCTGAGCGCGAGCTATCGCTGGTGCTGGAGATCGTCCGCGCTGTCCGCAACCTGCGTCGGGAGCGGAACATCGACGCCGGCCGCTGGATCGAGGCCTACGTCGCCAGCGATGCGCCGCTGAGCCGCCATACCGCCGCCATCGAGGCCCTGGCGCGCGTGCGGCCCCTCCATCTCATCGCCAACGCCGCTGACGCTCCATCGGACTCGGTGGCTTCCGCGGTGCTGGAAGGCGCGACAGTGGTCCTGCCGCTCGCGGGCCTGGTGGACACTGGCGCCGAGCGTGCCAACCTGGAGAAGCAGCGCGACGAGGCTCAGCAGCAGGTCGAAAGCCTGGAGCGTCAGCTTGGCAACGAGGCTTTCACCTCACGCGCTCCGGAGAAGGTCGTCGCCGAAGCCAGGGAGCGCCTCGAAGCGGCCCGTTCCCGTTTAAGCGCGGTCGAAGCCCGGCGGGCGGAGTTGGGATAATGACCAGTAAGGAACAGATTCTCAGAGCATCGCCGAGTTGCCCGAGGATGCCAGTATTGGAGACGCCATGGAGCGTCTCTACCTGCTTTACAAGGTCGAGCGCGGTTTGGATCAAGCCAGGTCCGGCCAGAAGGTTTCACAGGCTGAAGCCAGAGCGCGAATGGCCAAGTGGCTTCCGTAAGTTGGACTGATCAGGCTCTCGACGACCTGGACGCGATTTGTCTCTTCATTGCTCGTGACGCCCCCAGGGAGGCTGAGATCGTTGCCCCAACAAGTCTTTGATGCCACCGAGCGTCTGGAAATGTTCCTTATTCAGGACGAATCGTTCCGGAGATTGGTGAGCAGGCGATTAGGGAGATCATCGTTGGCAGCTACCGGATCATCTATCAGGTTGTTCCCGACAACGAGGTAGACATTGCTTAACTGTTCATCACGGAGCCCGGCTACACGATGTCAGGGGCCTAACTTAAGCCATGGCTTACGTGTTAACAAATCCCGGAATTAGACCTACAATCGTCCTCAGAGAGCCACGCCGAGGTTAAATCCAAGGAGGATTGCATGGATGACTTCGATTTCTACCGTTTGTTCAAGACGCTGCACGTAATCGCCGTCGTCCTGCTGGGTGGCGGCTTCGTCTTGGAAGCGATCAGCGGCATCCTCGCCGCCAGGGCTGAGACCGTGGGCGAGGTGCGCGCCTACGCTCGGCTGCTCTACGTCTCCGAGAACTTCCTCTCGATCCCCGCCGCCATCGCCATAGCCGTGTTCGGCTATCTGACGGCGGACCGTCTCGGCATCGAGCTCAGCACGACCTGGCTTTCAATCGGCCAGGCGCTGTTCTACATCATCGTCATCCTGGCTCTGGCCTTCCTGCGTCCGGCAGCGAATAAGCTCCACCGGCTGGCCCAGGCCGCCCCCGAAGGTCCCGTGACGCCGGAGATCATGGCCCAGCTCAAGCAGCCGCTGCCTTCAATCATCGGGCCGCTGGCCAGCATCGCTTTCGCCTTCATCATTTATCTAATGGTCGCAAAGCCGGCCTGGTGACGCGACTTCAACAGCCGGCGAGCATCCCGGGATGCTGCAAGGTTTCAACGCGACAGGCGTATTCAAAGACCCTCTCCCGGAATCTAGAGCGACAGCGACGTGCCCGCTGCTAAGCGTTTGACCCTAGATGGGGCCGGTGCTAGCATTCCGTTTGGATTGTGACGTTTGTTACCAGGCAGGGGAGTCCGGTAACACAAAACGGCGAAACGACAGGATCGGGGCGGAATGCAGGCTCTCTTCGAGAACTATCTCGCTGTACTGCTAGCCGCAGGCACCGGATGCATTCTCGTTATTACCGCCATCATCGGCGCCAAGCTCCTCGCCCCCTACTCACCTAACCGCGAAAAAGCCACTCCCTACGAGTGCGGCATGTTGCCCATCGGCCGCGTCCGGACTCAGATTCACGTCCGTTATTATGTCTATGCGATCTTGTTCTTGATCTTCGATGTTGAGGCCGTCTTCCTCTTCCCCTGGGCCGTATCTCTGGTCCAGGCGGGCGAGGTGGCCCTCTACTCGATGATCGTCTTCATCCTCATCCTGGGCTTTGGCCTCGGCTACGCCTGGAAGAAGGGCGCCCTCGAATGGAAGTAAACCAAGGCCAGACACCGCCTGAGCAGCCGGAGAACACCGGCTCGCCGCCGGACGAGCTGCCTCCCACGCCTCCCGCCCAGCCCACCGTCGAGACCATCCGCGAGCAGTCTCAGGAGCTTGCCGCCGACGCCGCGGCCGCCGACGCCAGAGTTGCCGAAGCCGTGCCTGCCCCGGAAGCGCCGCCCGGCCCGGCCCGGCCTGCCACCCCAGCCTCGGACGTGCCCGGCCGCGTGCCGGAGCCTGCCGCTGAGATCGAGCTCATACCCGCTCGCGCGCCTTCCCGTGGCATCCAGATCGAGATGGGGCGGCTGACCCCGGTCGAGCTCGAGCAGCCGAAGGCGCTCTACCGCTCGCTCCTGCCGGGCGTCATGCAGGTCCCTGCCGACTACATCATCGCCGCCGCGCGCAAGTCGTCGCTCTGGCCGATGACCTTCGGTCTCGCCTGCTGCGCCATCGAGATGATCGCGACCTACATGTCGCACCATGACCTGGACCGCTTCGGCATCGTGCCCTGGCCCTCGCCGCGCCAGTGCGACGTGATGATCGTCGCCGGCACCGTAACCAAGAAGATGGCCCCCGCCGTCAAGCTGCTTTACCAGCAGATGCCGAACCCCAAGTGGGTCATCTCCATGGGCGCCTGCGCCACCAACGGCGGCCCCTACACCCGCTACGACCGCGTCCTGCAAGGCGTCGACAAGATTATCCCCGTCGATGTCTACGTGCCCGGCTGCCCGCCGCGGCCGGAAGCCCTGATCGACGGCTTCATCGCCCTGCAGAACAAAATCATGGAGGAGCGCAACAGGATCGGATGAGTCCCGAGGATCGACGACGCCCCCAGGAAGCAACGATTGTCGCGCCGCCGCCCGGCTCAGTAGCCGATCTCTTCGCGGAGGCGCTACCCGGCCTTGAGATGACCCCCATGCAGGGCGCTCTCGACGTGATCATCCAGATCGGCCGCGATGACGCCCACCGCGTCCTGGAAGCCGCGAAGCACAACGACAAGCTGGCATTCGACTTCCTGCGCAACCTCAGCGGCGTCGACTACGAAGAGCAGGGCCTCGAAGTCGTCTACCACCTCTACTCCTTCAAGCACCGCCACAACATCACCATCCGCGCCAAAGTCCCGGCCGAGGACGCGCGCATCCAGTCCGCCACCGACCTCTGGCGCGCCGCCGACTGGCACGAGCGCGAGGCGCGCGACATGTTCGGCATCGATTTCGAGGGGCACCCCAACCTGGTGCCGATCCTCCTGCCGGACGACATGCTGGACCACTTCCCCCTGCGCAAGGACAACCCCTTGGCGCCGCTGGAGGAGTGGCAAGGCGAAATCCTCGGGCCCAAAATGGGCGACGCCGGCTACATCCCGCCCGGCTCCGGCTTCGAAGCCACGCCCGCCGCCGAAGGTGAGGAGGCCTGATGACCAACGATCCCGACCTGCCGGCGATGACCTACGACCCCGAGCTCGAGACTATCGACCTCAACATCAACATCGGGCCCCAGCACCCGGCGACCCACGGCGTCTTCCGCATGGTGCTCGTCGTCGATGGCGAAAGGGTCGAAGACCTCGTGCCGCACATCGGCTACATGCACCGCGGCGCTGAGAAGCTCTCCGAGCACATGGACTACCGCCAGGCCATCGGCTATCAGGACCGCACCGAGTACCTGGCCCAGTTCAACGCCGAGCTCTGCTACGTCCAGGCCGTCGAAAAGCTGGCCGGCCTTGTCCCGCCGGAGCGCGCCGAATACATCCGTGTCATCCTGGCAGAGCTCAACCGCATCTCCAGCCACTTCATGTTCCTCGGCGCTTTCGGCACCGATCTCGGCGTCTTCGGCACCTCCTTCACCTACGCCTTCCGTGAGCGCGAGAACCTGCTCGACCTCTTTGAGGAGGTCTCCGGCGACCGGTTGATGTACGCCTACTTCCGCCCCGGCGGCGTCGCCTGGGACGTGCCCCACAACTTTGTCGAGCGCGTGAAGTGGGTCTGCGACCAGGCGTTGATCGGCGCTAAGGACCTCGACACCCTCCTGACCGACAACGAGATCTTCATCGCCCGCACCCTCAACATCGGCAAGCTCTCGATTGAGGACGCCATCGACTTCGGCGCCAGCGGCCCCGTGCTGCGCGCTTGCGGCCTCAAGTTCGACCTGCGCCGCGACGAGCCCTACTCGATCTACGACCGCTTTGACTTCGATATCCCCGTCGGCTCCAACGGCGACTCTTACGACCGCTACCTCGTGCGCCTGGAGGAGATCCGCCAGTCGGTGCGCATCGTCCGGCAGGCCATCGATCAGATGCCAGACGGGCCGATCCTGCCGGAGAAGCTGCCTCGCGCCCTGCGGCCGGCAGCCGGCGAGGTCTACATGCGCTGCGAGAACCCCCGCGGCGAGTACGGCATCTACCTCATCTCGCGCGGCTCCACCCAGCCCTACCGGCTGCGCATCCGCTCCTCGTCCTTCTGCAACCTCGCCGCCCTCAAGCACATGACCGTCGGCCACTACGTCGCCGACGCCGTGACCATCCTCGGCTCCATCGACATCGTCCTCTGCGAGGTGGACCGGTGAGCCTTCGCGTAACAAGCAGCCAGGACATTCTTGTTACTTGTTACCTGTTACTGGTTACCCGGCGCGGGGAGGCTTGGGCATGGCTCTAGTCCTCTGGGGCCTCTTCGGCGTCGATATGAACGTCTGGCTGGACGCCTTCCTGCGCCTGCAGTTGATCGTCATCGTCATGACCGTCACCGTCATGGCGCTGATCTACGTCGAGCGTAAGTTCGTCGGCCGTATCCAGATGCGGCTCGGCCCCATGCGCACCGGCCCCTACGGCACCCTCCAGTCCGTCGCCGACGCGGTGAAGCTCCTGACCAAGGAAGACCTGCGCCCCGCCACCGCCGACTTCTGGCTCTTCGAACTGGCGCCCTATGTCACCTTCGTGCCGGTGTTCATGACGCTGCTGGCCCTGCCCTTCATGGAGGACTGGGGCGTCCGCGACCTCCAGCTCGGCCTCTTCTACATCGTAGCCGTGTCCGGCGTAACCGTGATTGGCTACATCATGGCCGGCTGGGCCTCCGACAATAAATACGCCCTCCTCGGCGCCGTCCGCTCCGCCGCGCAGCTGATCAGCTACGAAATCCCGCTGATCCTGGCGGTGCTGGCCGTCTCGATGGTCGCGGGTTCGCTCAACCTCAACGACATCATCCTCCAGCAGGACACCATCCCCAACGCCCTGCTGCAGCCGCTACCCTTCCTCATCCTGCTCACCGCCACGCTGGCCGAGCTATCGCGCCGCCCCTTCGATATCCCGATCGGTGAATCGGAGGTCGTCGGCGGCCCTTGGGTGGAGTACAGCGGCATCCGCTGGAGCATCATCTTCGCGCTGACAGAGTACGCCGGCCTCTGGGGCATGGCGGTGCTCGGCTCGCTGGTCTTCCTCGGTGGCTGGGAGTTCCCCTTCGGCACCAGCGGCTTCTGGGGTGACTTCGACTTCCTCTACCAGATGGCCCTCGTCTTCGCCAAGTCCTCCTTCCTGATCTTGACGATGATGCTGATCAGCGCCACCTTCCCGCGTCTGCGCATTGACCAGCTCATGGCGTTCTGCTGGAAGATTCTCCTGCCCTTTGGCTTCCTTCAAATTGTGATAAACGGTATCGTCCTGATGTACTTGGACTCTGAGGTGACACGCGATATCGCACTCTTTGCCACCTCCGGAGCCCTCTTGGTAGCGATGGCCTATGTAACCTACCTGGCGACCAGGCAGCCCTCCCGCGAAGCGCGGGTCGCGGCGATGGTCGCCGCCAGGAGCATTCAATGATCGGTGTGCTGAAGTCTCTTACCGCGACGATGGGCACTTTCATGCGCAAGCCGGTGACGATCCAGTACCCGACCGAGCACCGCAAGGTGCCGGAGCGCGAGCGCGCTTTCCCGATCCTCCTCTGGGACTTCAACATCGACGAGCCGTTCTGCACCGGTTGCCACGCCTGCGAGCGCGCCTGCCCCGTCGAGTGCATGACCGTCACGATGCGCGATAACCCCCTCTTCGCCGAGGGCAAGAGCAAGCGCCGCAAGATCATCGATGAGTTCTACATCGATTACGGCCGCTGCATGCGCTGCAACATCTGCGTCGAGGTCTGCAACTTTGACGCCATCGCCATGAACAACACCTGGTCCGGCCACGAGCTCTCCACGGTAGACCGCAAGGAACTGATCCTGGACCTTGACCAGCTCCTCGACCTCTCCAAGCGCAAGGACCTCCAGGCCTGGGACCCCGCCGCCGAGACGCGCGCCAGCACTGAAGGACGCCCTCAGCCGCCCATAGCGCAGGTCGGCGCCACCGAGGATGCTCCCGCCGCCGGCGAACCACTCACCGTCGCGGAGCGGTCCGCAGAAGAGCAAGATTCACCGCCTACCCCATGACGGTAGCCGAAGTCGTCTTCTATCTGCTTGCCCTCCTGTCCGTCATCGCCGCCGTCGGCGTCGTCACGGTGCCGAACGTCGTGCACGCGGCGCTGTTCCTCATCCTCTCGCTGCTGGGCGTCGCCGGCTTCTACATCCTGCTTTCGAGCGAGTTCCTGGCGCTGGTTCAGGTCCTAATCTACGGTGGCGCCGTCGCCACGATCATCCTCTTCGGCCTGATGCTGACAGGCGGGCGTGACCTGCCGGCGGTGGGGCCGGGGGCTCAGTGGCCACTGGCCTTGCTGGTCTCGGGAGCGCTGGTCGTGCTTCTTCTGACCGCCGTGCTGAACACCACCTGGCCGCGCGACGCCGGTGAGATGACCCTGATCAGCATCAACACCCTCGGCAGCGTCCTCTTCCGCGAATGGCTGCTGCCCTTCGAGCTTGCCTCCCTGGTGCTGCTCGTGGCGCTGATCGGCGCGGTCGTGATCTCGAGCCAGGAAGAAAGGGAGTCGTAGTGGAGACTGCTGTCGAGCAGATCCCACTGGAGAACTTCCTCTTCGTCTCCGCCATTCTCTTTTCTCTGGGCGTGTACGGGGTGCTCTCGCGGCGCAACGCCGTTCAGATCCTCATGTCGGTGGAGCTGATGCTCAACGCCGTCGCCGTCAATTTCGTCGCCTTCGCCGTTTACACGGACGGCGAGCTCTTCCGCGGCATGATCTTCGGCATCTTCGTGATCATCATCGCCGCTGCCGAGGTCGGTCTGGCGCTCGGTATCATCCTGCGCGTCTTCCGCAACCGCCCGGGGACCGCGGGCAACGTCGATGAGGTGGCTGAGCTGAAATGGTAACCATGGAACAAGCCTGGTTGCTGCCCGCCGTCATGGCCGGGGCCTTCGTCATCGTGGCGTTCTTCCACAACTACCTGCCGCGCCAGGGCGATTTCATCGCCGTTGGCGCCGCCATAGCCTCCTTCGTCATGTTTCTGCTCGTGGCCGGAGACCTCTTCGGTCAGCTGCCGGCCGCGGGGGCGGAGCTGGTCAACAACACCTCCGGCTTCGACTGGCTCAAGATCGAAGAGATCGACTTCTTCCTGCGCATCGGCTTCCGCGTCGACCAGATAACGATGGTCATGCTCGGCGTCGTCACCTTCGTGGGCATGCTGGTGCAGATTTACTCCCTCGGCTACATGAAGGGCGAAGCCCGCTACGGCTGGTACTTCGCCGTCCTCTGCCTCTTCATCGCCTCCATGCTCACACTGGTCCTCGCCGATAACTTCCTCCTCCTCTACGTGACCTGGGAGGGTGTGGGTATCTGCTCCTTCCTGCTCATCGGCCACTACTGGGACCGCCGATCGGCAGCGGAGGCGGCCAAGAAGGCCTTCATCACGACCCGCTTCGGCGACGTGTTCATGCTCATCGGTATCATCTTGCTCTGGCGCGAGGCCGGCACCTTCGACATGAGCGAGATCTTCCAGATGGCGGAGGAGGGCGGCTTTGACCGCACTTACCTCACCGTCGCCACCCTGTTCCTCTTCGGCGGCGCCGCCGGTAAGAGCGCCCAGTTCCCCTTCCACGTCTGGCTGCCGGACGCCATGCAGGGCCCGACGCCGGTCTCGGCGCTGATCCACGCCGCCACAATGGTCGTCGCCGGCGTCTACCTGGTGGCGCGCACCATGCCCTCTTCGAGGCTTCCTACGACGTGGCGCTCTACGTGGTCCTTGTCCTGGGCCTGATCACGACCTTCTTGTCGGTGTTCATGGGCCTGGTGATGACGGACATCAAGCAGGTCATCGCCTACTCGACCCTGAACAGCCTCGGCCTGATGATGGTCGCCCTCGGCTTCGGCGAGGCTGGTGTCGCCCCGGCCATGCTCTATCTCTTCTGCCACGCCTTCTTCAAGGCGCTGCTCTTCCTCGGCTCCGGCTCCGTCATCCATGCCACCGAGAAGCAGGACGTCAGCGAGCTGGGCGGCCTGGCAAAAAAGATGCCGATCACGAACGCGACTTTCGCCATCGGCGCTTTGTCCATGGCTGGCCTTGTGCCGTTATCCGGCTTCTTCGCGAAAGACGAGATCATGGTCGTGGCGCAGGACTACGGCATCATCCCGCTCATCCTCCTGGCCGTCACCCTGCCGATCACGGCGATGTACATGCTGCGGGTCTACCTGCTGACCTTCATGGGTGAACCGAAAGACCATCACGCCTACGAACATGCCCACGAATCGCCGCCGATCATGGCCGTACCATTGCTCATCCTCGCGGCCCTGGCCGTTGTCGCCGGTTTCATCGTCTTCGACGCCGCCGGCGAGGCCATCGGCATGGGCTCGGGCTTCCTCGGCGCCGTCGAGCAGGCGCTCGTGCCCGACCTGCACGAATTCCACTTCGACTGGCCGTTGGCGATCGTCTCGACGCTGCTCGTCGGCGGCGGCCTGGCAGGCGCGCTCTACGCCTTCAGCGGCGCGGCTGAGCCGGCCAAGAAGGCTGCCGCTGCATTCCCCTTCTTCTACGCTCTCTTTCGCAACAAGTTCTACCTGGACGACTTCTACCAGTGGGTGATCAACAACCTCGTCCTCGGTTTCGCGCGGGTCATTGCCTTCTTTGACCGCGCCGTCGTCAACGACACTGGCATCAACGGCACCGGTCAGGTGACCTACGGCTTCGGCTGGCTGCTGAAGTTCCACCAGACCGGCCAGCTGCCCAACTACGCTCTCGGTATGGTGCTGGGCGTGGCGATCATCGCCATCGTCGGCTTCTCGGTGAAGGGGTAAGGGCTAAGTGGAGCAAGGTCATCTCCTCCTGGCGCTGATCGCGCTGCCAATGCTGACGGCGGCCGTCCTCGTCCTCGTCCCCGGCGAGCGCAAGGACATCGTCCGCCTGCTCTCCGTGGCCGTGAGCGCCATGCTCTTCGCCATCTCCCTCTACGTCTTCATCGACTACCAGGGCAACGGCTCCGAGCAGTTCTCCTTCCTCCTGCGCTACGACTGGCTCTCCAACGTCGGCATCCTCGGTGACGACGGCATCACCCTCTACCTCGGCATCGACGGCATTGCCGCCACGATGCTGCTTCTTAATGGCATCGTCACGTTTGCCGGCACGCTGATCTCCTGGAAGATCGAGCACAAGAATAAGGACTTCTTCATCCTCTTCTGGCTCCTGGTGGCTGGCGTCTTCGGCACCTTCAGCTCGCTCGACCTGTTCTTCTTCTTCTTCTTCTACGAGCTCGCCGTCCTGCCGATGTACCTTCTGATCGCGGTCTGGGGCTCCAGCACCCGCTTCCCCACCTTCATCCGCACCAAGGAATACAGCGGCATGAAGCTCATGCTCATGCTGGTGGCTGCCTCTGTCCTGATCTTCTTCGCCATCTTCGCCACCTTCGTCGAGGCTGGACTCGGCACCTTCAGTCTGCCGGACCTCTACGCCCACGCTGCCAACGGCGGCTTCGATACCAACTTCCAAAAGCTGATCTTCCCCCTCTTCGCCGTGGGCGCCGGCTGCCTCGCCGGTCTCTGGCCCTTCCACACCTGGTCGCCCGATGGCCACGTCGCCGCGCCGACAGCCGTCTCGATGCTGCACGCCGGCGTCCTGATGAAGCTCGGCGCCTTCGGTATCCTGCGACTCGGCATCCAGCTCATGCCCGAGGGCGCGGAGTTCTGGATGCCCGCACTCGTTGTCCTCGCCACGATCAATATCCTTTACGGCGCCATCTCAGCCATGGCCCAGACCGACTTCAAGTACGTCATCGGCTACTCCAGCGTCAGCCACATGGGCTACGTACTCCTCGGCCTGGCAACGCTCGACCCCATCGGCATCAACGGCGCCGCCTTGCAGATGTTCTCACACGGCGTCATGACGGCTCTCATGTTCGCCATGGTCGGAGCCGTTTACGACCAGGCCCATACGCGCGAGCTGGCGGTCTTCGGCGGGCTGGCCGGCAAGATGCCGCGCTTCGCCGTCTTCTTCATGGTCGCCGGCCTCACATCCGTCGGCTTACCCGGCTTCTCCGGCTTCGTCGCCGAGTTCAACGTCTTCGTCGGCACCTTCGCGACCTACCCCTGGGCGGGCGCGCTGGCCGTGCTCGGCGCGGGCATCACCGCCGTCTACATCTTCCGCCTCCTGGCCCTCTCGTTCTTCGGCAGCTTCAACGAGGCGCGCTGGGGCAGCCTCAAGGACATGAGCAAGTTTGAGATGGCGGGCGGTGCGCTGCTCATCGTCTTCATCGTCTTCATGGGCCTCTGGCCCTCGCCCTTCGTCGACCGCATCTCGCCCACGATCGTTAACTTCCTCCCGGGGGTCGGATGAGACCTGACCTGAACCTCGATTACGCGCTCCTCGTCCCCGAATACATCCTCGGGCTACTGGCGCTGGCCATCATCGTCATCGACCTGATGATGCCGAAGATCCGTAAGGACGCCCTACCCTTCATCACCGCCGGCGGCCTCGCCGTCGCCTTCGCCGTATCGCTCCTCTACATCGATACGGACGACAACTTCGCCGGCCTCCTCTCGATTGACGACTACACCACGTTCTTCCGCTGCTTCTTCATCGCCGTCACCTTCGTCACCGTCCTGGCCTCGGCCCAGTACGTCCAGACCCACCTGCGCCATCCCGGCGAGTACTACTCGCTGCTCGTCATCTCGACCGTTGGCGCGATCTACATGGCGGCGGCTCAGGAGTTGCTCACGGCCTACATCGCCCTGGAGCTGCTCAGCTTCAGCCTCTACGTCCTCGTCTCCTACGCCAAGATGGAGCGCCGCTCCAACGAGGCCGGCATGAAGTACATGCTGCTCGGCGCCTTCGCTTCCGCCCTGCTGCTCTACGGCATCAGCTTCATCTACGGCGCCAGCGGCAGCACCTCCTACGCCGAGATCGCCGCCGCCTTCGAGGGCGGCACGGAGGGCTTCACCTTCGGCACCCTCATCGGCCTGACGCTGATCGTCGCCGGCCTGGGGTTCAAAGTGGCGGCGGTCCCCTTCCATATGTGGACGCCGGACGCCTACGAGGGCGCGCCCCTGCCGATCACCGCCTACCTCTCAGCGACCTCCAAGGCCGCCGGCTTCGCCCTGCTCCTGCGACTCTTCAGCGGCGCCCTCATGCCCGTCATCGACGACTGGCAGTTCATGCTCGCGGCCGTCTCGGCCATCACGATGGCGCTGGGAAACCTCATCGCCATCCAGCAGCGCAACATCAAGCGACTCTTGGCCTACTCCAGCATCGGCCAGGTCGGCTACATGCTCATGGGTATCACCGCGCTCTCGCCGGAGGTCAGCAGCGCCCTGCTGCTCCACATGACCGGCTACGTCATCACCAACATGGCCGCCTTCACCGCGATCATCGCCTACCACAACGCCTCCGGCGCCGAGGACGTGAGCGACTTCCGTGGCGCCTCCGACCGCGCCCCCTTGCTGGCGGCGGTGCTCACGGTTGCGCTGTTCTCTCTGGCCGGCATGCCGCTGTTCGCCGGCTTCCTGACCAAGTTCATCCTCTTCCAGTCCGTCGCCGATAACGGTTACTTCTGGCTGGCCGCCCTCGGCGTCGTCGCCAGCCTCGTCTCCCTTTACTACTACCTGACCGTCATCAAGGAAATGTACGTCAGCGCGCCGCCGGACTCCTTCCAGCAGGAAGGGCGCTTCCGCATCCCGCTGATCATGCAGGGCGCCGTCATCGTCCTCACCCTCGGCGTCTTCTTCGTCGGCCTCTACCCCGCCCCCCTCTTCGAGCTCACCGACTCCGTCGCCGCCGTCCTCTTTACTAGCTAGCGATCTTCTCAGTCTGTCGTCCTGAGCGACGCCAGGAGCGAAGGACCTACTCCCGTCCGTGACACGCACCCGACCCCGGCCATCGGCCATTTGTCATGCGAAGCGAGGCAAGCCACCCCCACCCGCTCATCCTGAGGCACTCGAAGGACGAGCCAGCGCCCGTCAGAAATCAGGCAGCCGTCAACGACGACCAATCGGCCGCTCTTGTCATTCCGAGGCATGAGGAATCTTGTCCCGCGCGATCCCACCAGCGCCTCGAAGACTCCCCGCCGATCAACTCCAATCCGCTCATCCTGAGGCACTCGAAGGACGAGCCAAGCCCCGCATCCAGACAATGCACCCGGCTTGACCATCCAACGGTAGTCCTGTCATTCCGAGGCATGAGGAATCTTATCCCGCGTGACCACGCCACCGAATCCTTGGCGCCGCACCGTCCGACCGAGCCCTACCGCCGTCGCCATCCTCTTCCCAGCCAGCTAGCTAACCAGGCTGCTCGGGCACACGAGCTTCAGCAAGCACTCGCTGCAATTCGGCTTCTTAAAACTACAAACCGTCCGCCCATGCTCCACCAGCCCGACATGCACCGAGTAACGCAACTCCGGCGGCACCACCTCATGGATCGCGTTGTGCGCCTTCGACCACGACATCGCCGGCGGCAGAATCCCCAGCGGGCCGTGCTATTTACTAGCTAGGTCGATACAACAGACTTAGTTGGTATCAACGGCGCGTCGCCCTTCTCAAAGTCGATGCATCCAAGGTACTTGCCACCAAAACCGTCGAATATTTCCCAGGAATCCGCACCAAGCACAAGTTCGCTAGCTGCATCACCTCGGAGGAGTGCCCGCACGCCGCTGGCGGCTTCCTCTGCGCTCTCGGCTTCAACCTCCATTTGGTAAACCACTAAGTACACTCCCAAGCTTGTCTCCTGTCGTAAGCACCAGATATGTTGATCGACCCTCGCACCAAGATTGCACGAGACCTCGTCTGTCATTAACCGGCATCCTCGAATTTGAGCCGAGAACGCGGGGTACGCTTGCAGTTCTCTCACGCAGGCAGCGCACGGTAGGATCAGTCTGCGCTGCCAGTGGTGAGGCTTCCTTCATTCGGGTTGGTTGTGGTATCCAACAAGTATCTTTTCAAAGAACTCACCAGACCGAAAGAACTCGCGGTGCCCCGGGTAGTCCTTTGCAAGGACAGCACTTAAAGATGTGATGGCTGCCCTCGCCTTACAATCCCCTTGATGCGCTCAGGGTCTGACAAGAGTTGGCGCGCGGCTTGTGATGAAGGCAGGACGTGGGAGGGTGCGAACTCCACTCCAACGATGCCCGTAAGACAGTACCTTGCATATGCTGCTCCATTAAAATTCCACAATGCGCATTGGCTGGCAGCCTCTAGGTAAACGTGCCACGGAAGCAGAAGCTGCTCGACGCGTACTCCATCTGGAAAGACTTTCTTGTATCGCGCTTCAACCTCGAAGATACTCCGGCTTCGATCCTTTGCATCTCCAGGTTCACCCAGGAATGCCAGCGTAGCTTGAGCCAGGTCGATCATCTTTATGCGCCTGAATACACCGGTCTGTGATTCGGCGTACCGCTGCTTATTGGGCTCCATCTCCCAGTCGCCTCGCTTGATTTCATAGAAGATGGGCGCGGACAGCACATCGAACTGATTCTTCAGATCAGCCTGGAGTTTGTCCCTCGATTTAAAGTCCTGAGCCTTGAGCCTGGCTTGCGTATTGGTGGTCTCTGCAATCTCCTCTCCGATGCCTGTCAGGCCTTCGATGAGCCGAAGCAGGACCCGCACGTCATTGTCTCCCTCAACAACGGCTCGTGAGTTCCACAAGGTCACCGTCGTTTGGCAGCCGTTAACGATCTGGAAATCCCGGATTGCCACACTGTCACCTTGAATTGAGAAACTAGAGCAAAGTGCTGTGATGCCATTGTTCAGATGGAAGAAATACTTTCGCTTTTGCGGATCGGCCAGAGTTGCTTTGATCTCACGATTCGTCTTGTTTTGCAGAGGGCCTCGTGGATTCAGTTTAAAGAGAGCGAATTGATGCTGCCGGAAAGCATTGAGAATCTCACTCGCTGGGATGTTCGTCATGAGTACACGAAAATTAGCGACTGTCGAACTAAAATGCGCTCCTGGCGTGAGATTCAGGGTAACGTCCGTATTCAGTCTCGCTGGGGACAAATGGCTCTCGTAAAGATTGAGCAATCCTTCAATATCGTAGACAGCCAGCTCTTGGCGAATCTCCATAGAATCAATGGTTTGAACTTTGGATCGAAATTCTTCTGAGTACTTGGCACCCTCAGGAGACAGATAGCCAGAGCCAACAAAGACGAAAGCTAGTGTCCACCCAGCTTCAATTGCGTCTCGAACTGCCTTATGGGCATCTTGGACGACTGGATTGCGCGCCGCCGCCGCAAGCACGATCTCTGGATTAAGAATCTTCCAGAACGACGCCAGAAACGCACTGAGTTCATCATTGCCGATAGGGGTTGGCACGGAATGGAAGCGTGACTGGAAGAGGAAGAGTGTTTCGTTGTCCGCATCTTCGTAGTAACCGTCGATGCCAAGGTCGCTCTTGTTATCTAGCCGGATGGCATCCAAAAGCTCGTTATCGGAGAGGCCGGTATCAGTTAGCACCTGTCCTACAGCCCAGAAACGAAAAGCGTCATCAAGCTTGCCAGCTTCGTATTGAGTGCGTGCGGCATCTTCTACGAAGGGAAGAAGCCTATCAAATGCAGGCTGCCAATCTGCTCGTCGCATCCGTTATCTCCTCTGCTTTGCCTGGTCACTGAGAATCTGCCTGCCTAGGATACATGTTCTATCACCTCGCTTCCAGCGCACCAACTGCCGCCAACCTCTAAGCCCTCGACCGCCTCCGCGCTACCATGAAGCCATGATCCCTCTCCTCGCGCGCCCAGCCAGGCTCCCCCGTCGGCCGCGCCGCTCCGAGGCTCGGATCAATCAAATATCGCGCCACAAACGGCCGCCGTCGTGAATCTGAAAGACGCTAACGCGCCGAAAAAATACAAAAGTAAATCAAACAATCAACGCCCACCGACAGGCTTGTCGGCCTACCCGCCATCTGTTAGGCTCTCGCCGCGGCTCAGATGTCGCGAGGAGGGTAACGATGACCACAGCCACCAACCACCTGCGCTCCGGCGCCTTCGCTTACGAGGACGACATCGACTGGCCCAAGATCCCGGCAGGCTACGAGTTCCCGGAGGCCGCCGCCGTAGAGGTCGATGAGGACGACAACGTCTACGTCTTCAACCGCGGCCCCCACCCGGTCATCGTCTTCGACAAGGCCGGCAACTTCCTGCGCTCCTTCGGCGAGGAGACCTTCACCGCCCGCGCCCACGGCATCCACATCAGCCCGGACGGCTTCATCTACCTGGTCGACGACTCCCAGCACGCGGTCCACAAGTTCGGCAAGGACGGCAAGCTGGTCTGGACTCTGGGCGAAGCCGGCAAGCCCGCCCCGAAGTGGAGCGGCACGCCCTTCAACCGGCCGACCCACATGGCGGTCTCGCCCAAGAGCGGCGACATCTTCGTCACGGACGGCTACGGCAACTCCCGCGTCCATCGCTTCTCGCCCGACGGCAAGCTGCTGCTCTCCTGGGGCCAGGTCGGCTCCGACCCGGGAGAGTTCCTCAACCCCCACAACGTCGTGGTAGACGCCGACGAGAACGTCTACATCGCCGACCGCGAGAACAGCCGCGTCCAGGTCTTCGATGGCCAGGGCAAGGTGCAGGACATCTGGTACGGCATCTTCCGCGCCGATGGCATGTGCATGGGCCAGGACGGCACCTTCTACATCGGCGAGCTCAACGGCGCGCACGACACGAACGTCCTGGGCCATCGACTCTGCATCTACAGCAAGGACGGCAAGCGGCTGGCGCGCCTGGGCGACCCGGAGGACGGCGACGGCCCGGGCCAGTTCATCGCCATCCACGGCGTCGCAGTCGATTCGCAGGGCAACGTCTACGTGACGGAGGTCTCCTACACGATGAAGGGCCGCAGCCAGGAGCCGCCGCGGACGTATCGGAGCTTCCGGCGGCTGAAGAAGGTTACGTAGAAGACGAACCGCGGTCAGTGACGGGATGTAGGGGTCGACGGCCGTCGACCCCTACTGCATGGCGTCATCGAGAAGCGCCGGCAGCTCAGCCAGCGAAACGACCTCGTGATCGCGGCTGAAGCGGTACTCGACGGAGCTGAGAGCTAGGCCGTTGCCTCAGACTGGGGGTGATGGCTGCCGGCGTGGAGCACGATCTCGCCGAAGCTGTCCGACTGATCGGCGCTCAGCTCCTCGGTCTTAAGCAGCTCCAGGATGGCGAGGAAGGTGACGATGGCCTCAAAGCGGGTGCGGCACTCCGCAATCAGGCTGGTGAACCCGAGCGAGCCGCGGCGGCGCACCGCCTTGAGGATGGATTGCCGGCGCTCAGCAACGTTGATGATCGGACGCTTGAGACGCTGCGGTTCCGGCGTCGAGGGTAGACGCTCGAGGGCTTTCGAGAGCGCCGCGAGCAGCTTCTTCAGCGTGACCTTCTCGAGGCCCGTAGGCAGCCAATCGACCGGCGGCGGCGCGACGCGGGTAAAGGAGCGATGGGAGGCGCCGTCCAGCTCGCGCAGGAACATCGCGGCGGTCTTGAAAGCGCGGTACTCCTCCAGCTGGGCAGTGAGGTCCTGGGCGATCTCCTCGGCTTCGAGGGCGTCGGCGACGATCTGATCGGCAGTGCGGGGCAGCAGAGCGCGTGACTTGAGTAGCAGCAGCTTCGCGCCGACGGCCACGAAATCGGCGAGGGCGCGCAGGTCGATCTGGTCGGCGGCTTTGAGAAGGGCGACGTACTGGTCCGTAACCTGGACGAGTGAGACAGCGGTGATATCGAGGTCCTCGCGCTCGATGAGGTGCAGGAGCAGGTCGAGGGGCCCCTCGAAGACGGATGTCTTGACGGCGAGCATGGTCACGAGGCCACCCCTGGCCGCCCCTCCCGAGGCAAACGGGCAAGCGGGCAAACAGGCAGGGTGAGCGAAGGGTCTAGCTGGCAGTCCGGCAGATCAGGAGAGGAAGGCGTGGTGGCGCACGTAACCAAGGTCATAAACCCCTATCAGCCACCGCCGTAAGCATACGGGCAAGCTGCGTCTGCGACAAGCTTGCACGTACTAGGCTCGGGACTCGGGAAGGACGACGACCGGCTCTGCTGGATCAAGGACTGGCGCCTTCCTTGGCCTTGCAACATTCAGCTCTCGGCCTCGGCTTTGAGGCGGCGCTCCGTGACCGCGTCGGCGAGGATGTCGAGCAGGGTGCTGCTGTCCTCCCAGCCGATGCAGGCGTCCGTGATGCTCATGCCGTAGACCAGCTCTTTGCCGGGTATGAGGTCCTGTCGTCCCGGCTTGAGGTGGCTTTCGACCATGACGCCAAAGATACGCGCGTCGCCGCCGGCCACCTGGGCCGCAACATCGCGGCTGACGTCGACCTGGCGCTCGTGCTGCTTGCTGCTGTTGCTGTGGCTGAAGTCGATCATGATTCGGGCGGGGAGACCCACGTCGGACATCTCCTTGGCGGCGGCATCAACGCTGGCGGCATCGTAGTTAGGCTGCGACCCGCCGCGCAGGATGATGTGGCAGTCCTCGTTGCCGGCGGTGGATACGATGGCGGAGTGGCCCTGCTTGGTAACGGAGAGGAAGTGATGCGGCGCCTGGGCGGCGCGCAGGGCGTCGACGGCGATGCGGACGTTGCCGTCAGTGCCGTTCTTGAAGCCGACGGGGCAGGAGAGGCCGGAGGCGAGCTCGCGATGCACCTGACTCTCGGTGGTGCGCGCACCGATCGCGCCCCAGGAGACGAGATCGGCGATGTACTGCGGCGTGATCATGTCGAGATACTCACAGCCGGCGGGCATGCCGGCCTCGGCGAGGTCAAGCAGCAGGCGGCGCGCGACACGGAGCCCATCGTTAATCTGGAAGCTGCCGTCCAGGTTGGGGTCGTTGATCAACCCCTTCCAGCCGATGGTAGTGCGCGGCTTCTCAAAATAGACGCGCATGACGATGAGGAGACGGTCGGCGAGGCGCTCGCGGGCTTCTTTTAGCAGCGCGGCGTACTCCTTGGCGGCATGCACGTCGTGGATGGAGCAGGGACCAATGATGACGAGGAGGCGGTCATCGGCGCCGTGGAGGATGCGATGGATCGCCTGCCGCGTCTCGAAGACGTTGCGGGCCGCTTCCTCGGTGATCGGCGCGGTGGCGTGCACCTCTTCGGGCGTCGCCAGCTCTTCGATGCCGAGGATGCGGACGTCGTCGGTTTTGTAGCTGTTCTCCGTTCCGGAGCTGTTCTTGAGCACTACCATGGCGTTGTTTCAGTCCCTTCGTGGTTCTGCTGGCGCCAGGTCCGGACGGAGGACGGCAGCCCCACGCAGATATACATGACAGATCTCGTCCTGGGAACGTTCGGTATTGACGTGGAGGAGGATGCGCAGGCACATACGCAGGCTGCCGGGGACGTCCATCTCGTGGCCGCACATCAGCGCGACGTTGGTCCAGCCGAAGCCGTTGCGTGCGGCGACAGCGGGAAACTCGGCATCAAGGTCGGTCGTGGTGGTGAAGTAAGCGCTGGCGACGTCTTCCGTGTGGACGCCGTTTTGCAGGATCAGCTGCTCGAGAAGCTCGTGCGCGGCGGCAACGATGGCCTCACGAGAGTTGGTCTCGACAGTGGTAGCGCCTCGGATTCCCCGACAAAGCATGCGGTGCTCTTTCTCCTAATCTCTCTCCGCTCGCGGAGAGCCCAAACCGAATCGCCCCAGGCGGAGTGACTGGCTAAGAGCGTCCAAAGACGCCGGTCGCGGCCGAAATCAAGACGATGCGTGTCCCGCGATAGGCGGGAGCCATCGCCCTGGTTTCAGGGCCTGCGGCGACCGGAAAGCACCTCCACGTATTCACGTACTGCTTTTGCTCTTTCTTGCGGTTTTGTCTCGCTCGCCAGAGCCAGAATCGCGCTGCCAATGACGGCGCCCTCGGCCATACCAGCCAGAGCCTCGATATGCTCGCGGCGAGACAAGCCGAATCCTACCGCTAACGGTAGATTTGTGCAACGGCGGACGCGAGCAAGGAAGTCGCCCAGGCCGGTCGGCAGGTCGGTGCGGGCGCCGGTGACACCGGCGACGCTGACGCAGTAGACGAAACCGGAGGCCTGGGAGCAGATCAGCTCGATGCGTTGATCCGTGGAAGTGGGAGCGACGAGGAAGATGAGGTCGAGCCCGGTGGCGGCGAGAGCGGTCTTCTCCTGGGCGGCCTCTTCCGGCGGCAGGTCGAGGAGGATAGCACCGTCTGCGCCGGCCATGGCGGCATCGGCGGCGAAGCGGTCGAGGCCGTAGGCGAGGACGGGATTGAGATAGGTCATGAAGACGATGGGAGTGTCAGAGTGGCGCTCTCGGGCGCGCCGGGCGAAGTCGATGCAATCGGCCGGCGTGGTGCCTTGAGAGAGGGCTTCGAAGGCGACGCGCTGGATGGTGGTGCCGTCGGCGAGGGGATCGCTAAAGGGAATCTCGACCTCGATGATGTCGGCGCCGCCCGCGGCCATGGCGTCGAACATGGCGTCCGTTTCGGAGAGGGAGGGGAAGCCGGGGACGACGAGGGTGATGATGGCGGTGCGGCCCTCGGCGCGGGCGCGGTCGAAGGCGGCGGCGAGTCGGGCGGTCATCGTAGGGTCAGGCTAAGGTGTCGGAGACGCTGGGGCAATTGGGTTTGGTTTGGCTTTGACAGACGGGCGTGTCCCTTCACTCCTGGGCCGGCTCGGATGAGAGGGGCGAGATGAGTTAGTTGTTGCGGGCCTCTGGGATGAGGATGAGCACGAGGAAGGAGACGAGGTTGAAGAGGATGTGCATGCCGATGGGTGCATAGAGGCTGCCGGTGCGTTCGTACGTGTAGGAGAGGACCATGCCGACGCCGGTGAAGGGGATGATCAGTCCCGGGTCAGCATGGGCGAGGGAGAAGACAAAGCCGCTGATCAGCGCCGCCAGCACGAAGCCCAGACGCCGGCGCAGTCCCGCGAAGAAGAAGCCGCGGAAGAAGAGCTCCTCGGCGAAGGGGACGATGGTTACGCCGGCGATGGCGAAGCCGATGAGGATGCCATCGTGGCTGTAGATCTCGTCCGGGAGCTGCTGGTCGGGCAGGAGGTCATCGAGGCCGAGGGCATCGAGGGCGAGCCCGTAGGCCTGGACGAGAAAAACCGCCCCGACGTAGCCGAGGACGATTACACCGGGCAGGCTCCAGCGTTGCAGGGGGCGGAGGCCCAGGTCGCGCCAGGAAGCGCCCCTGCTACTGACCAGCTTGTAGACGATGAAGACGATGCCGATGTCCCAGATGAGGGATGTAATGACCTGCGCCACCAGCGCCTCGGCCGAATCAGAGTCGTAGCCGATGGCGGCAAGGATGGCGCTGGTGATCGCCAGGAAGACGAAGAGCGAGATAAGGACGGCCACGCTGCCGATGACGATCTCGCGGGCACCCCAGCGGACGCCGCCGTAGGGGGTGGGAGGCGGTGTTTCGCCGGTCTGGCGGGGGAAGTCGTCAACGGGATAGGAGGTCATGGCCGGAGGAGAATCATGCTGGCCTTCGCGTTTGCTGGCCCCAGGGCCCGGTGCTACGATCGGGGCCGAGAGCTATCGGGAGGGAGGGCCCCTCCACATCACTCTACAGGGTTACATCTTGCCGAAGAAGAAACGCCAACGGGCTGACGTTAAGGCCTTCGCGCGATGAGCGAGTTCGCGCGTGAGGAGCTACAGCGCTTTCCTCCCGGCCGTCCGACTGCGCTGACTATCGGCAACTTCGATGGCGTACACCGCGGCCACCAGCACCTGGTGCGATTCGTGATCGAGCGCGCTCACGCTCTCGGCCTGGCGGCGGCGGCCGTGACTCTCTATCCGGACCCGGTGCGGGTGCTCCGGCCGCAGGAGCCGATGCAGTACCTGACCAGCCTGGAGGAACGAGTTGAGCTACTACGGTCGCTGGGGCTGGACTTCGTCGTGCCGCTGAGCTTCACGTCCGAGCTGGCCGATCTCTCGCCGCGGGCGTTCGTATCGCTGCTGCGTCAGGAGCTCGACATGCGGTTGCTGGTCATGGGGCCGGACAACGCCTTCGGCCGCAACCGCGAGGCGACGCCGGAGGGAGTAGCTGCAATCGGCAGGACGCTGGGGTTCGAGGTTGAGGTGCTGCCGCGGGCGCTGTCGGAGTCCGAGACGCCGCTGAGCGCGACGGCGATCCGCAAGGCGCTGGCCGAGGGTGACCTCGACACGGTGGAGAAGCAGCTCGGGCGCCGCTACTCGCTGCGGGGACCGGTGATCCACGGCGACGAGCGAGGCCATCTGCTAGGCTTTCCGACCGCGAACATCTCTGTGACGGCGGATCGGGCGTTGCCGGCCTTCGGCGTCTACGCGACCTGGGCTTATCTGGGCGAGACTCGCTACGCCTCGGCGACAAACATCGGGCGCCGGCCGACTTTCGGCGGCGAGCGGGTCAACGTCGAGACCTACATCTTCGACTTCGATCAGGATATCTACGATCAGCAGCTCCGCATCGAGCTGGTGTCGCGGCTGCGGCCGGAGCAGAAGTTCGAGGGCATCGAGGCGATCAAGGCGCAGATCGAGCGCGATGTAGTTCAGGCAAGGGCGCTTCTGACTAACTAAGCCAATTTCGCTGATTAGGGCGGTATCCTGGCGCATTTTGCCACCAACAAGCCGGTAATTCGCCTTTCTGCCCGTATCTGTCTTTGCAAGGAGCCCTGACGAAGCAACCTCGGGCCAATCTCCCAGCCGCTGACCGACCACTCAACCCAGCGATAAGCCACGTCCATCTCGCCTACGAGCGTCATGGTTTACACTCGGTGGACTAAGTGACGAGGGAAGGGATGACGGCGCAGGTGTCGGTGGACGAGCAGATGCGGGTGCTGATGCGCGGCGTCGAGTACGGCGACCCGAACATTCAGCGGACGATGGAGGAAGACCTGCGCGAGCGGCTGAGCCTCGGCAAGCCGCTGCGCGTCTATTGCGGGTTCGATCCCACATCCACCGACCTGACGCTCGGCAATATGGTGCCGATGCTCAAGATGCGCCAGTTCCAGCGCCTGGGCCACGACGTGACCTTCCTGATCGGCACGATGACGGGGCTGGTCGGCGACCCGAGCGACAAGACGGCAGCGCGGCAGATGCTGACGGTGGAGCAGGTCGAGTCGAATGCCCAGACATGGCTGCGTCAGGTTTTCCGTGTCCTCGACCCGGACAAGACCACGATCGAGCGCAACGGCGACTGGCTAGCCTCGCTAACGTTGGCGGAGGTCGTCCAGCTCGCTTCCAACTTCACCGTGGCGCAGTTCCTGGAGCACGAGACCTTCCGCAACCGGATGGCGGAGGCCAAGCCGCTCTACATTCATGAATTCATCTACGCCCTGATGCAGGCCTACGACGCGCACCACCTAAAGACGGACGTCCAGCTCGGCGCTGTGGACCAGCTGTTCAATATCATGGCGGGGCGCCAGCTACAGCGGGCGCTGGGTGAGCGGCCGCTTATCGCCGTGACGACGCCGCTGCTCAAGGGCACGGACGGCGTGCTGAAGATGTCGAAGTCGGTCGGCAACTACGTGGGTCTGGACGAAGCGCCGGCGGAGATGTACGGCAAGCTGATGTCGATACCGGACTCGCTGATGCCCAACTACTTCACGCTGCTGACCGAGGTGCCCTCGGAGGAGCTGGCGGAGATCGAGCGGGGGTTGGCGGCGAAGACGCTGAATCCTATGGAGGCGAAGAAGCGGCTGGCGCGGTCGGTGGTGGCGCTGCTGTACGACGACGGGCAGGCGGAGGCGGCGCAGGCGGAGTTCGAGCGGGTGTTCCAGCGCCGGGAAGAGCCAGAGGAAGCACAGGAGCTGCCCTTGGCCCTGGATCAGGACGGCAAAGCAAGCGTGGATATCACTCTGGCTTTGAGCGTCGCGGGCGTGGCCGGGAGCAGAAGCGAGGCCCGCCGGCTATTGCAGCAGGGAGGCATTAGCATCGACGGCCAACCGATTAAGGAAGCGCAGGTCGAGCTGGCCGAGGGAAGCCTGATCAGAGTCGGACGGCACCGGTTTCTGCGCGTAGTGGCAGCTGATGGCTGAGCCGGAGGACTCGATGCGGGTCGCGTGCGACGCGCTGCTCTCAGGCGACGTGTTTACGGCGATGGGCTATCTGACTAACGAGGCGGTGAATGAGGCGATGTCGATCAGCGCCGGGATCACGCAGATACCATCGGCCAGCGGCTATGTGATCGAGACGCACGAGGAGGAAGGCGGCGAGCATCGCTTTCGAGTGCGGTTCGAGACGACGATGGGGGATATCCGCGCCAACGCGACCTGGCAGCAGATGGAAGGGGCCTGGCGGGTGACATCGTTGGGAGTGGACGGGGTTTAGCTTAGCTTCGCTCCTTGGAAGGGCGGGCGTCCTTCGACGCGGCTCAGGGGGGCCAGGCTCAAGGCGCCGTTGGGCTGGTTGGCACAGACGATGAGTGGTCCGACGTTGATCGGCTGTTGATCGGCTAAGAAAGTGATCTGCCAGGGCAGGATTCCTCGTGCCTCGGAATGACTAGGCTCGGCATCAGCCGAGCCTAGTGGTGGGCGTTGGGGCCGGTGTCAGGCTCGGCGGGGAGAGCCTTTTCGAGGCCAAGGGCGCGCTTGAGGAAGTAGATGAGGGCCAGGAAGGCCATGATCCCGACGGCGAGAAGGAAGGTGCCGACGGCGACCTTCTCCTGATCGGTGGCGGCGGAGGCTACGCCGGTGGTGGCGATGACGGCCAGCAGCGCCAGGCTGAGCGAGACGGTGACTCGATTAAGCATTCTGCATCCTTTACCTACCGCGGTCGCCGGGCGGGTTACGGGGCGATCCTAGCATGAGGCTCGCTTACGGTCAGGGATGGCTGGCCGCTGGGCGCTTGCAGAGGATGGAGTTGAGCCCCAGCTGGGAGTAGGCTCTTCGCTGTTGCTCGGGATGACACTTGATCGGGCTACGCGGGGGTTTCCCGATAGCCGGAGAGATCATGGCGGGCGATGATGTTGCCCGCGCGGACATAGAGGCGAGGGACGCGGGCCATAATGCCGGCGAGAACCTCGTAGCTGATCGTGCCCGAGAGGCGCGCAACCTCGTCGGCGGTGATTTCGGCGTCTCCCTGACGGCCGATGAGGGTGACCTCGTCATCGATGTCTACTTCTGACATTTTCGTTATGTCGAGCATAAGCATGTCCATGGCGACGCGCCCGATCAAGGGGACACGTTTTCCCCGCACGAGGGCTACTCCCTGGTTCGAGAGGCTGCGGTGGAGGCCGTCTGCGTAGCCGGCCATCGCGAGAGCGACACGTCCGGGACGATCGGCTGTCCAGGTGCGGCCGTAGCCTACCGTCTCGCCCTCATGGAGCTCGGAGACGCGGGCAATACGGCTGCGGAGTGAGAGGACGGGCCGCAGCGGCGCGTCGTGACTGACCTCACCGGGGTAGTAGCCGTAGACGCCGATACCGCTGCGGACGAGGGCGAGCCGCAGGTCCGGCAGGTCAAGAAGCGCCCCTGTGCTGGAGACATGGTGTAGCGGCACCCAGGGCAGGCGATCGGCGGCGGCGCGAAAGGCGGCGTATTGCTCGTAGGTGAAGGTCTTGTCGCCCTCATCGACGCTGGCGAGGTGGGTGGAGAGGCCTTCGACGACAACGCCGGGAAGGGACCGCAGCGACTCGGCCAGGGCGACAGCCTCCTCCGGCAGGACGCCGAAGCGGTTCAGTCCGGTCTCGACTTTGACGTGGACGATGGCGTCGCGGCCGACAACTTGAGCTGCCGTCGATAATGCCTGTCCCATCGCGAGAGAGCCGGCCGTCACGCGCAGATCGCTCTCGACAAGGCGAGGGGCGAGAGCAATGGCGCTGCTGCCGAGGACGAGGATCGGGGCTGTAATGCCGGCGCGGCGCAGCTCCTCGCCCTCATCCAGGTCGACAACGCCGAGGCCCCAGGCACCGGCATCGATGGAGGCGCGGGCGATAGGGACGGCGCCGTGGCCGTAGGCGTTGCCTTTGACCACGACGAGCAACCTTGCATCGCCGGCCTGACGTTTGAGTACGCGGACGTTGGCTACCACGAGGTCGAGGTCGACTTCGGCCCAAACCCGCAGGCCTTCGCGGAAGGCAATCTCTCGCGGCGAAACGGGTGCTTCGTTAGAGATGGGGCCCTCCAGGTTTAATGGCGCTGACATGCCGTGCTCGCTGACGTGCTGCTCGTTCCTACGATAGGATCGGAAGGGCTGCAAGGGATAGTCCCAGACGTAGCCTGGAACTGGCTGCCCGTTTTGACTCGCTAGACATGCCCCTATAGCATGGCAGCGACCATCAGCCAAAGGTTTTACATTGGCCCGTTACCGATATTTGCGTACATTAGTTCTTCTAGCACCTCTGATCCTGGCCTGCAGTGGCGATGGTGACGGCCAGCCCGCGCTCAACCCGGAGGTCGTCATCTCACCGATCGCGTCACCTTCAGGCGAGGCGATGGCGGGCTCGACGCCGACAGCGCAGCCGGGCCTGGCGCTGACACCGCGCCCCAATGCGCCTACCGACCTGGCAACGGCGCGCCGTCTGGAGGCCGAGGGCGACCTGCAGGGAGCCGCCGACGCCTACATCGCGATCCAGGCGGCGGATGCAAGGCTCAAGTTCGAGGGGACAGTGAGTGCGGCGCGGATGCTGCTGGAGCTCGACAGGGCCAAGGATGTCCAGCTGCTGCTCGAGCCCTTTGTAGCCACAACAGCCGGCAACGACCCGGCGGTGCGCTACATGCTGGCGCGGTCGTACGCGGCGCAGGGCATGTGGAGCCAGTCGCTGGAGCAGTACGACGCCTATGTTGCGTCGGGGAGGCCGGGCCTGCCGTACGCCTACCTCGATAGGGGGCGGGTGCTGCTGGAGCTCGATCAGCCCGTCGCCGCGGCGAATTCGGCGATCAGCGGCCTCAACCTCGGCGTGCCCGGGTCGCAGCGGCGGACGTACCGGCTGTTCATTGCCCAAGCCTACGAGCGGGCCGGCAACACCGCCGAAGCGATGCGTTGGTACGGCCTCTTCATGGACGGTAGCGAGCTTGCCGGCGATGATGCCCTGGCGCTCTCACGGATCAGCGCCATCAAGCGGGAATTGGGCGACTCAACCTACATGGATGAGCTGAGACGGCTGCTCATCGAATACCCATCGACGACCCAGGCGCTGACCGACCTAGAGGAAGCCATGGCCCGCGGTGAGACGTTCGAGCCGGTGATCCGGGGCATGATCTACTATCGCAATAACGACTACACGGCCGCCGAGCCGGCCTTCCGGGAGCAGGTCACAGCCGCGCCGAGCGCCCAGGCCAGCGCCGAGGCCTACTACTACCTGGCGGCGATCCAGGAATCACGAGCTGAGCTGTCGGCGGCGCTGGAGAACTACACTCGCGCCACGGTGGCCAACCCGGCCAGCCTGATCGCGGATGACGCGCTGTGGTGGCGGGCCCGCATCCTGGAGGACGACGAGAAGCTGGATGAGGCGCGGGTGCTGTTCGCCCGCATTGTGGGGGAGTACCCGGCATCCACCTGGGCGCCGGACGCGGCCTTTCGGCGAGGGATGCTCTCTTACAAAGCTCAGCGCTACCAGGAAGCCAGCACCTTCTGGGGCGAAAGCCTTTCCACCGTGATGGGCTTGAACCGGGAGCGCCTGAGCTTCTGGCAGGGCAAGGCTCTGCTCAAGGGCGGCAACACGGCCGCGGCCACATCGATCTTGCAGCAGCTGACCCAGGCGAATGAGGACGACTACTACGGCGTCCGCTCTCAGGGGCTGCTGGCCGGGGATCATAACCTGCCGGAATCGATTCAGGAGACCAATTTGAACCTGAATCCAACATTCGATTGGTCCGCCGCCGAGGCGTGGCTGGCGCAACGGACCGCCCGCAGCATCGCCGACCCGGGCTGGGCGGCCGACGCGCGCTGGCCGCGGGCGCAGGAGCTATGGCTGGTCGGAAGGACGGGCCAGGGCGATGGCGAGGTCTTTGACCTGATGGAGGCTTACACCAACGACCCGATCGCCATGTACACGCTGGCGAGGGAGCTACAGCGCGAGGGCCGGGTTGGTATGTCGGCGCGGGCAGGGCAGCGGCTGCTACGAATTCTGAACCTGAATCCGAACCAGGGCCTGCCGAAGGCGCTGCTTTCGCTGTCTTACCCACCGGCGTTCGGCTTGAGCGCCCAGCGGCACGCGACGGCCGTCGGAGTATCGCCGTTGCTGATGCTGGCCTTCGTGCGGCAAGAGAGTTTCTTTGACCCGCGCGCGATCTCGCCGGCGGGCGCGTTGGGCCTGACGCAGGTGCTGCCGGCGACCGGTAAGGCTCTCGCCACAAAGCTGGGCATCGCCGGGGTGACCAATGACGGCCTATTTCAAGCGGATCTGAACCTGCGGCTGGGCGCCAGATATATGGCGGACCAGATGGCCGAGTTCGATGACGAAATTTTCGTGGCCTTTGCCGCCTACAACGCCGGCCCGAACGCGGCGACGCGCTGGCGTGAGGCCAGCGGCGCGGATGCGGACGTCTTCCTGGAGACGATTGAGTTCAGCGAATCGAGGCTCTATGTGGAGCTGGTCGCGGAGAACTACGCGATCTATCGCTATTTGTACGCCGGCGCGCCGTATCCGAATCTGCCGTAGGAGCCTCCAAGCCCTCCGCCTCCCCGGGCAAGCGGGCAAGGAGAGCTGTGTTCCCGTTGTTTCACGTGAAACAACCTGTTTGGCCGGGGCCGTATTACGAAACCATGTTTCACGTGAAACAACAAGCGGCCGCCGCGGTCCTGGGCGAAGCTTGTTCAAGGGGACTGGAGCGAGAGGGCAGCCGGAAGCTACACTGGATTGACACTGAGAGTGGGCTTCCATAGACTGGCAGAGCCTAAGTGTCCTTCTCAGAAGGACTGACGTGAGGATGAATTGCCCAAGCGAACTTATCAGCCCAAGAAGCGTCGCCGAATGCGGGTTCATGGCTTTCGCAAGCGCATGTCCACCGCGGACGGCCGAAGAGTCATTCAACGACGTCGAGCGAAGGGCCGGACCCGTCTCACCGTCTAGCGAGACCTCGACAACGCGACAGACGTCTGCGCCGGCGCGCCGATTTCGACCGCGTGTTCCAGCAGGGGCGGCACAACAGCGCCCGTTTGCTGGCTCTACGCTCGGTACCGAACGAGGCGCAGTGGACTCGCTGCGGCTACGCCGTGCCGAAACGAGTTGGCAATGCGGTGACTCGGAACCTGGTACGCCGCCGTCTGCGCGAGATCACCCGCTCCCTACCGGTGGCCGAGGGCTACGACCTGGTGATCTCGGTGCGGGCGGAAGCGGCGCAGGCCACGTTTGCGGCCCTGAAGGCGGAGTTAATGCTGCTGCTGAAGCGCGCCAGGCTACTGGAGGCCCCGGCCGAGCCGCGAAGCCGATCCTGAGACTGATCCGAATCTACCAGCGGACGCTTTCGCCGAGTTTGGGCAATGTCTGCCGGTTTGAGCCGAGCTGCTCCCATTACATGTACGAGGCTATCGAGCGCCGTGGACTGCTTCGAGGCGGCTGGCTGGGCTTGCGACGCCTTTTGCGCTGCCGGCCGCTTGGCGGTCGCGGTTATGACCCGGTGCCGGATTGATGTTTCACATGAAACAAAGGGCCCTTTCCCTGTTCATTGGCCTGGCGCTTCTGAGCGCGCTGGTCGTGGGTTGCGGCGGCGCTGCCGGTACCCGCGGCTGGGCGGCCCCTGCGCGCGCCGGCGACATCCTTCTGGTCTCGACCGGGACACGCCGCCTGGACGGGCTGAATGCGCAGACGCGGCAGCAAGTCTGGCGCTTCAATGACTTTTGGCACATCGAAGACGGCTCAGCTCGCAAGCTACGTGGCATCTACGGCCAACCGGTAGTCAGCGACGACGGTACCGTCTTCTTCGGCGACTACAACGGCTACATCTACGCCTTTCGGCCTTCGGAGGTGAAGTTCCAAGAATTCGAGCGTGACAGCGACAAGCCCAAAGCCGCCTCCCTGAAGCTGGGCGGGCCGGTGCTTGGCGGCGTGACGCTGGATCCGGCGACGGGCCTTCTCTTCGTCTCGGCCGGCGAGAGCCTCTACAAGCTACAGTCAACGCAGCTGGCGGCGAAGATCGCCAACAAGGACCTCGATATCGAGGTCGCCAGGCTGTTCGAGACCGGCGGCGAAATTTGGAGCCAGCCGCTCCTGGCCAACGGCAACGTCTATATCTCCTCGCTGGATGGCAACATGTACGCCATCGACCAGGCGACGGGCCGCGAGGTCTGGCGCTTCACCGGCGAACGCTCGCTGGCCTCAACCCCGGCGTTGGCATCGGACACGCTGCTGGTCGGCGGCTTCGACCGGCGCTTGCACGCCGTTGATCTGGCGACCGGAGAGCGCAAGTGGTCTTTTGAAGCGACGGACTGGGTCTGGAGCCGTCCCGCGATCGAAGGCAACAGCGCCTACTTCGGCGACTTCGACGGCAATGTCTACAGCGTCAACGTGACAACCGGCGCGGCGACATGGTCGCTGGCGCTTGATAAGGGCGCCGTCAGGGCCGCTCCCGTCCTGAGCGGCGGCCTCCTGGTCGTTGGTACGGAAGATGGCTGGTTTGTCGGCATTGAGCCGTCGAGCCAGGCAATCCGCTGGCAGACCAAGGTCGATACGGCAGTGACGGCCGATTTGGTGGTCGCCGAGGATGGTAGTGTCCTGATCGCGCCCAGCAGCTGCGTCTCGCTGAATGACACGGACGAAAGGGTTTACTACACCGGTCTGGACCCGGCCACGGGTGTGCTACGCCGGGCGCTAGGGCCGGTGTGCTGATGGGTATCGGCTTCTTCTTCGATACCGTACTGATCAACCCCCTGACCAACCTGTTCGTCCTGTTGACGGCGGTTACCGGCAGCACCGGCGCCGCCGTCATCCTGCTGACGATCATCATCCGCATAGTCACGCTGCCCCTGACGCTGAAGCAGATGCATTCCACTCGCATGATGGCAGTGCTGGCGCCGAGGATGCAGGACATTCAGAAGCGCTTCAAGGACCCGCGCCGCCGCCAAGAAGAGACGATGAGGCTCTACAAGGATGCCGGCATCAACCCGCTGGGCTGCTTCTCAAGCATGCTGCTGCAGTTTCCGATCCTCTTCGCCCTCTATCGGACGTTTACGCTGACCGTCGGTGAGGCGCCGGAAGCGCTGATCAGGCTCAATGAGCGCATCTACCCCTGGGGCTTGCTACAGAGCGCGGTGCCACTGCCGGGCGAGTTCCTCTGGCTGCACCTGGGACGGCCTGACCCGATCATCCTGCCGGTGCTGGTAGCGGCGACGACCTTCATCCTGCAGAAGATGACTATGATGCCCGCCATGGACGAACGCCAGCGGGCCCAGAACAGCATGATGAACATGCTGATGCCGCTGATCTTCGGCTGGATCACTATCAGTTTGCCCAGCGGTCTCGGCCTATACTACGTGCTGTCTAACGTGATCGGCATGGTGCTGCAGTACGCCTACGTCGGCGGCGGCGCGTTCAACTGGAAGGGGCTCATCGGCCTGTCACAGGACCCGGTGCTGCCACGGGCTTTGGAAGTGCGGCAGCGGCAGATGGATAGCGTGGAAGAGTACACGCGCGGCCAGGAGCCGGTTGGCACGGCCGCGCTGGAAGAAACAGGTTCCGGAAATGGGGCCAACGCCGGACGACGTCGGAGGAGGTACGCCAATGGAAGGCGTAGAGGCCGAAGGTAGAACCGTCAACGAAGCGACGGACAGCGCTCTGGAGCAGCTGGGGCTGCGCCGGGACGAGGTTGACGTTGAAGTCCTGAGCGAAGGCCGCCCGCGGCTGCTCGGCTTTCGTGGCGAGCCAGCCCGCGTGCGCGTGACGCCGCGTCCCAAGCCCGCCGCCGTTGCCGCCCCCGCCCCTGTCTCTCGTCCTGTTGGCGGGGACGATGAAGATGAGGACGACAACGAGCTCGACGACGACGACGAAGAGTACGAAGACGATGACGAAGATGAAGAAGAAGAAGAAGACGGAGACGATGAGTACGACGATGAGGATGAGGATTACGAGGACGAAGAGGACGAGCCTCGTCCTGAGGTAGTCCGTCGCCCGCCCACTCCCCTGCCCCAGCCGGTCGCGGTTGACGCTGCCGATGTCGAGGTGGCGGTTACGGTCCTCAAGAACCTGATCCAGCTGATGGCGATCGAAGCCGACGTGGGGTCGCGCGTGCCGGAGACGGCCGGCGATGGCATCGGCATGATGGAGGCCGTCCTGGACGTCGAGGGCGAGGACCTCGGCATCCTGATCGGGCGGCGCGGCCAAACCCTGGCGTCGCTGCAGTACCTCGTAAACTTGATCGTCAGCAAGCAGATCAACCGCCGGGTAGCCTTCGCGGTCGATGTCGATGGCTACAAGCGGCGGCGTGAAGAGGCGCTGGTCGGCCTGGCGAAGCGCATGGCAGCCCGGGTGCGAGGCACCGGTCGCAGCGTGACCCTGGAGCCGATGCCGCCCAACGAGCGGCGCATTGTCCACATCACGCTGGCGGAGGACCCCAGCGTCGTGACCGTGAGCATCGGCGAGGGCGACGCGCGCAAGGTCGCGATTACACCTAGCCGCTAAGAGGTTGCACAGTGGCCCCGCCCGACCTGCTGGTAGCCGGACATATCGTTAAAGATATAACTGCGGACGGCTGGCGACCGGGTGGCAGTGTGCTCTATGCGGCGGCGCAGGCCCAGAAGCTGGGGCTAAGAGCCGGCGCGGTAACGGTCTGCGGGCCGGACGTGCAGCCGCAGGCACTGTTAGATGTCGAGTGGCATATCGTACGCGACACAGCGACGACCAGCTTCGGGAACCGCTACGAAGCCGGCTCAAGGACGCAGCGAGTACCGGTCACGGCCAGACCTTTGAACCTGGAAGATATTCCCTCGGACTGGCGCACCGCGCCGATCATCCTGCTGGCGCCGGTGTTCCATGACATCGCACCGGGGCTGCCGTCGCAGCTGGCAGGGCGCGGCGCTCTGCTCGGGCTGGGCGCTCAAGGCTGGCTGCGGAGCCTGCACGAAGGACGCGTCGTGGCGGGTCGAGTCGAGGCGCGGCCGGCCTGGCTGGCGGGGGACGCCGTATTCGTCTCTGAAGAGGATGTAATCGATCCCGAGGCGGTCAGCGTCTGGCAGCGGGTAGTCCCGGTTGTGGTGCTGACGCGAGCGGGTCGCGGTTGCAGCGTCTGGGACGCCACCGGACGCCACGACCTGGCGGCATTCGCGACGAATGAGCGCGACCCCACGGGTGCGGGCGACGTCTTCGCGACAGCGTTCCTGATCCGGCTCAAGGAGACCGGCGACACCATGGCAGCGGCCCGGTTTGGCATGGCAGCGGCGGCGCTGGCGGTTCGGCAGGCCGGTACGGAGAGCATCGGTGGGCGCGAGGAGATCGAGGCATTGATCGCGGCGGAGCCGGTGAAGTCGCGATGAGCGAGCACAAAGGGCCGGTGATCATCACCATCGCCAACCAGAAAGGCGGCGTCGGCAAGACGACGACGGCGATCAACCTGGGGGCAGAGATGGCCGCGCGAGGTGTCGCCTGTTTGCTGGTCGACCTGGACCCGCAGGCCAACGCCACCGCCGGGCTCGGCCTCTCCGATAGTGAACGGGTGAGCATCTACGACGTGATCCTGGATGAAACGCCCCTGCCGCAGATCGTGATCGAGACGGCGCAGAAGGGACTCTACCTGGCGCCATCGGGGCCGGACCTGGCGGGCGCGGAGGTGGAGCTGGTGCCGCAGATGGCGCGCGAGCAGCGGCTGAAGCGCGTGCTGGAGGCCGGGGCCGGCGCTTACGAGGCCGTGATCGTCGATTGCCCGCCGTCGCTGGGCCTGCTGACGCTCAACGCCCTGACGGCTGCGAATGAGGTGCTCGTGCCTGTGCAATGCGAGTACCTGGCCCTCGAAGGGCTGGGACAGCTGACCAGGACGCTCGAGGCGGTACAGCGAAACCTCAACCCGGATCTGAGGCTGGGCGGGCTGGTGCTGACGATGTTTGACTCGCGCACCAATCTTTGCCAGCAGGTGGCTGACGAGGTGCGCAGCCATTTTCCGAACACTTTCAAGACGGTGATCCCTCGCAGCGTGCGCGTCAGCGAGGCGCCGAGCCATGGCCTGCCGATCGGCCTGTACGCCGCCGGATCGCCGGCGGCGAAGGCTTACGCGGCGCTGGCCGAGGAAGTTATCGTGACGTTCCTGCCGGAGCGCAAGAAAGCGAAGGCGCCGAAATGACGAACCGACGCAGCGGCCTGGGGCGTGGCCTGGACGCCCTGATCCCCAATCGCCAGCCTCACTCTGCATCCATAGATGAGGTGGACATCGACCTGATCACACCCAACCCGCAGCAGCCACGCAGCGTTTTCGAGCCGGAAGCGCTGGCGGAACTGGCGGAGAGCATCCGGGAGCACGGCGTCATCCAGCCGCTGATCGTCAGCCGTCCGGCGGGCGACCACGGCGGGACATATCAGCTGATCGCGGGCGAGCGGCGGCTGCTGGCGTCGCGGCTGGCGGGTCTGAAGCGCGTGCCGGTGATCGTCAAGGAGGCGAGCCCGCAGGCTCTGCTGGAGCTGGCGCTGGTCGAAAACCTTCAGCGCCAGGATCTGGGAGCCCTTGAGGAAGCCGCCGCGTTCAAAAGACTGGGCGAGGAGTTTAGCCTGACGCAGGAGGCCATCGCGACGCGGGTTGGGCGCAGCCGCTCCTCGGTGGCGAACTCGCTGAGGCTGCTGACGTTGCCGGACGATATCCAGGCCAGCCTGGCGCGGGGCGAGATTACGGCCGGGCACGCGCGCGCTCTGCTCGGCATCGACGACCCGGAGGAGCAGCGCCAGACGTGGCGGCGGATCGTCGATGGTGGTCTAACGGTGCGCGATGCGGAGTCGCTGGCGAAGGGAAGGGCGGCGGTGCGGAAGCTAACACCGCGGCTGCTGTCGCCGGACCTGGCGGCGATCCAGGAGCGTCTGCGCTCGTCGCTGGGGACCAAGGTGGACCTGACGAAGGGCCGCAAGGGCGGGCGATTAGTGGTGCACTTTTTCAGCGACGAAGAGCTGGACGCGATAATCGAGAAGCTTGGCTAGATCCGGCACACACAGATAGTTCGATTCGAGGGATTGAGATGGCGCTAGAGGGGTCCATGGAACGGCTGGAAATCATCGAGGCGCTCGAGCAATTCCCGAAGATCCTCGAGGCCGAGGTTGCGGGTCTGACGGACGCCATGCTGCGCTACCGGCCGGCCGAGGGCGAGTGGTCGATCAACGAGGTGACGGGCCACCTGCGCGACGTGGCCGAGAACTGGTACAAGCGCTTCTACATGGTCTGGAGCCAGACCGACCCGCTCTTTGTCTCCTTCGATGGTGAAGCCCTTGCCCGCGAGCGCGCTTACCAAGACGCGCGCCCGGAGGTCTTCCTGGCCGAAATGAAGGAGCACACGATCAAGACGGTGGAGCTGCTGGCCCACGCTGTCGATTGGACGCGGCTGGGCATGCAACCGGGCGTTGGCCGGCGGACACTGAAGCAATTCGCGGCGAGCCTGGTGGCGCACGAACAGGAGCACCTGTCGCAGATCAGGACCCTGAAGTCGGCGCAGGAAACCGGCATCCCCGCTTAGGCAGCCGAATCGCGAGCAAGCTATGGCATTGAGGATCGGCAAGACGCTGCGGCTGAGCTACGCCGATGAGTGGCGGGCCTGGCTGGAAGAGAACCACGCGACCGAGCGGGAGGTCTGGCTGGTCTATCCGCACAAAGACACCGGCATCCGAGGCATCTCCTACAACGATGCCGTCGACGAGGCGCTCTGCTTTGGCTGGATCGATAGCACCGTAAAGAGCCTGGACAAGCGCCACCGGGCACAGCGCTTCACGCCACGCCGGCCCAAGAGCCCGCTCTCGGAGATGAACAAGGAGCGGATGCGGCGGTTACGCGCCGAGGGCAGGATGACCGAGGCGGGGATGGCGGCCATTGCTGACGACCTGGATGCATCCTATGAAGTGCCAACCGACATCCTGGCCACGCTTCAGGCAGACGAGGAGACCTGGCGCAACTTCGAGGCGTTCCCGGAGAGCTACAAGCGCATCCGCGTCGGCTGGATCGATGGCTCACGCAATCGGCCGGACTTTTTCGAGAAGCGGTTGCGCTACTTCCTCAAGATGACGAAGGCGAACAAGCGATTCGGGATGGTGCAGTAGCCACTGGCGTGGCGGGCAGAAGGCTTCGCTCTCCTTTGGCGAAGGTCCTTAGCAGGACGCGCATAAGGCTTCGCACTCGTCAGGATCAGAGGATCGTTTTTACGGGCGCGCAATTAGTTGCGAGAGCGCGAAAGGTTGCCACGGCCTCGCCTGCGGGCGATGGCCTCGCAATGGTGGGCGAGATGCTAGTTGGCCATGAGGGGTGCGACGGCGAAGAGGGTGCTGAATTGCTTGCACCAGACGACCACGCTCTTGACGTCTTTGAGGTCCGTGCCGGGCGGGATTTCGTAATTGAAGGCGCCGTCGGTTGCTTTGAGGCGGCCGAGGTTGAGGGTTTCGTCGACCCGGCGGCCGGTCTCGTCGAGCGATAGGTAGACGTAGAGGTCGGGGCCGTTGCGGACGGAGAAGTCCTCGAACCGCAGCACGTGGGCGTTGGCGTCGATCTGGATGAGGAGAGCGTCGCCGCGGCCGAAGTGGAAATCGTCCGCGCCCTTGAACATGCCGATGTGGGTCGCGCGCGGGCCGGTCGTGGCAGCCGAGACCATTTCAGCGCTAGATGAAGCGCCGGATGGCATAGAGGCGGCGGCCAGGGGGCTGGCCTCTTGACGCTCGCTGCGCTCCCAGAGCGGCGAGACGAAGTAATCGCCGGCCACGAGTGAGACGATGAGCAGCGGCGTGCCGACGACGGCGGTCGCGAGGCGATGCTGCCAGAGGACGCGGTGGAGGCCGAGTCGCAGCGCCAGCAGGACGGCCCCCGCCAGCAGCAGCGCAGCGATGGGCGTAATGATGTAGCGATGGGGGTAGAGGTGATCGGCGATCAGGGTTTCAAGCTGCCCGAAGATGGAAAGCGGCATGGTCGAGGCTCCCGCGTTTAGCGTCTGCCTAGGATACGCGCGGGAGAGGACGAAGGATCATGCATGACGCTATTCTTGGCGCTGTAAGGATCCAGGAAAGAACGCCTTCGTCAAGACGTGTGGTTGCCACCCCGCCCCAGATTGCCACGCCTCGCTATCGCGATGGCTCGCAATGACAGGCTGCTTAGGACCCTTCGGGTGGGCCGAGGGCGAGGCCGATGAGACGGTAGGCGAGCTTGGCGGCGGCGTAGGAACAGGCCTTGGGACCGAGATCGGGGGCAAGCTCCATAAGGTCGAAGCCGACGATGCGTTTCTTGGCGGCGATGGCCTCGATCAGACGGCTGACCTCGTCCCACTGCAGGCCGGCCGGCTCCGGCGTGCCGACGGCGGGCATCTCGCCGGAGTCGATGCCGTCGAGGTCGATGGTCACGTAGACGTGGTCGCTGAGGCTATCGACGATGGGGTTGAGGCCCGGCAGGGCGCGGAAGTCGCGGGGCGAGTAGAAGGGCAGGTTGCGCTCCTTGATCAGCCGCGCCTCCTCGACGGCGGCGCTGCGCAGCCCGACCTGGGTCACCGGCGCGTCGTCCAGCATGCGGCGCAGGCTGCAGGCGTGGTTATAGCGGGTGTCCTGGTACTCGTCACGCAGGTCGGCGTGGGCATCGATGGCGAAGACGCTGAGGTTGGAATAGCGGTCGCGGTGGGCGCGGAAGGAGCCGACGGCGATGGTGTGCTCGCCGCCTAGCGTGACGAGGAACTTGCCGTCGCTTACAAACTCGGCGGCGATCTCGTGGACGCGATTGATCATCGCCTCCGGCGACTCGTTAGTCACGGCGACAAGCGGTGCGGTGTAGATGCCGTGCAGAAAAGGCTCATAGCCAAGCCCAACGTCGAAGGTCTCCATGTCCCAGGAGTTGGTGATGATGGCGTTGGGTCCTTCGCGGGCGCCGGCGCGGGCCGTCACGGTGGAATCGTAGGGCACGGGCAGGATGACGACGCGGGCGTTCTCGTACTCGCCGAGGGGGTAGGGCGGCATGGCAAAGCTGTAGCGGGGCCAGAAGCGGTCGTCAGGTCGGGGGCGTGTCATGGGTAGACCTCGTTACAGGCGATATAGTGGCAAATGTTGGCGCTATTCTAGTCTTGGTTAATACCGGCGCACCTTATTATAGTTTTCGGCCATTTCTTTATTAGCACATGAGGCCAATGCAAAGGGCCCATCTCGGTTGGCGAGATGGGCCCTTTGCTCAGATTGCTGTGTCAGCCCACCGACGTCTCCGAAAGGGCGCCGGCGACGGCCCGCCGTTCGCCGCGGGCGACAGGCGTCGCCCGGTCGATGGCGTGGGGATATTCGAGGCCGCGCTCGAGGATGTTCTCCGTGTAGCTCGTGAGGCCGAAGGCATCGACGATCTTGTCGAGGGCCTGAGGCGCTTCGAACTCCTTGCAGGAGAAGATGTCCACCCAGATGTAGCCGTGATCGGGGAAAGTGTGAACCGAAATGTGGCTTTCGGCGATGATTACGAAGCCGGTGACGCCCCAGTCTTCCGGCTTGGCGCCGCTGTACTCAAAGACGAAGGGCTCGGAGATTTTGGTCATGCCGATCTCGCCGGGGAAACGGTCCAGAAGCGAGCGTACTAATGCCTCGCTACCCAAAAGCTCCCGGTCACCGCCATAGCCATCGATAGTCAAGTGCATCGCTCACCCCTTTCCGTCCCGCAGCTCGCGGGCGAACGCCGGTCTCCAATTAGACCGGCCTCTGACCGATAAAACCTCCTGCCACCTTTTGGGCGCAGTAAAAGGCCCCCAGTGGGCAATCCTTCCTGCGAAGGAACCCCTCGATCTCTCGAGAGTTCGGCGCGTCCCGTGTTTCGGGTGACTCGCGCCGGCCACCAGTTAGGCCTGGACGTGTGCCGCGGGCCTGTCAGACCCTTTCAAAGGCACGAGGTGCAGCGTAGCACAAGACGATCCGGGTAAGCAATTAAGGTGACCGGAGAATCTTCGTGACGAGGGATTATTGAGGCTGCGCTCCGTGAATGTCTCACTCACCTGAGCTTAGCCGTCCCCCGTGGGTGGTCCTATTCTGCCGAGGGCTGGCCGGGCGCGCCGCCTGCACCACCGCCACCTCGGCCTCGCCGGCGCCGGCGACGACGGCGGCGCTGGGCTTCACCCTCACCCTCAGCCGATGCAGCCGCCGGCGGTGTCTGGGCCGGTGGGGGAGGAGCCGCGGGGCGCTGGGCCGCCGGACGGTCCGGGGCAGCGGCAGCGTCGCGAGGCCCGCGGCCACGACCGCCCGGGCGTCCCTCTTCACGCTGAGGGCGCGGCCGTGGCAATCGCGTTGGTTGCGGCACGTCGCTACGGCCTTCGGTGATCGGGCGCAGTGGGCCTTCGATCTTGCGGACGAGCTCCATCGGCCGGACGCTGACGCCGTGCTGGAGCTGCAGGTCGATGGCGGCGACCTCAACCAGCTCGTGCGCCTCGGTCAGCCAGAGCTTGACGACTTCGCGGTTGAAGTCGATGCTGCTGACCTTTGCCTCGCCGGCCGGGGTGGAGAGCATGGTGCCGACCTTCGGCAGGGTGCCGCGCAGGGCGCGGTAGTCCTCGTACTCGAAGGTCAGGCAGCAGAAGAGCCGGCCGCAGACACCGGAGATTTTCTGCGGGTTGAGCGGCAGGTCCTGCTCTTTGGCCATGCGGATGCTGACGCTGGGGAAGTTGGTCATCCAGGAGGAACAGCAGAGCCGCTCGCCGCAGATGTCGACGCCGTCAGTGAGCTTGGCGCGGTCGCGATCGCCGACCTGCAGGAGCTGGACGCGGGCGCCGGTGTCCCGGGAGAGGTCCCGCACGAGGTTGCGAAAGTCGACGCGTTCAGTGGCGGTGAAGTAGGCCGTGAACTGGGAGCCATCGAGGTCGTACTCGGCGCTAGCGATGTTCATAGCGATGTCTTGATCGGACACCATCCCCTTGGCCTTGCGTAGCGTCTCTTCGGCCCTAGTTTTCATCTCCTCAGAGCGCTCGATGTCCTCGTGAGTGGCGAGGCGAAGCACCGGCTTCAGCTCTTCGAAGCTGGATGCCTCGTTGGCGATAACCTGGTCCGGGGCGATAACGACGCGGCCGACGGCGATGCCATGGGCGCTATCGACGACGACGTAGCCGTTGACTTCGATCTCGAGGTCGCCGGCTTCGTAGTAAAAGATCTTGCCCGCTTGCCGGAAGCGGACGCCTGCGGTTCTAGCCATAATGGTCCTCCCCGGAGGAAGGACGCTCCTTTCCTATCTGGCCCTGACCGTAGAAGGCCGGGCCGACCCGCCCGCGGTTGGCAGGTCAAGCGTGAGATTCTCCAGCGCCAGCTGCGGGTCTACGTTGGCCAGCAGGTACTCGCGCGTCTCAAGCAGCTTGCGGAGGAAGTTTACAATTTCATCCGCAGTATATAGTCTACCTTCCTCCGCCAAGAGGGTCGCGCGGTCACGGTTAACCAGGCCTTCGGTGGCGCCGGCGCCGGCCTGAAGGACATCGCGCCACCAGCTCTCCCAGACTCCAAGCTCACGCTGATAGCGCTCACGCACGTCCGGGACACGGCTCTCTGCGCCCTTTGCCCAGGCGAAACGCTCGGCGCGGCCGGCGTGGGCGAGGCGCAGGGCGTCGTCGATCATGCTTTCGCGCTCGGAGAGCAGCTCCGGGTCTTCGAGGGCTTGCAGGGCCCAGCCGATACGCCCGCCTGCCGCGGCGGCAATGACTTCTGCCTGCCGCGGTTCGGCGCCGCGGACGGTCAGGGCCTCGATTACGGTGTCGCGGTCCAGCGGGCGGAAGGCGAGGCGCTGGCAGCGAGAGAGCACCGTCTCCGGCAGACGCTCCTCGCGCTCGGCCAGAAGGATGATCACCGTGCCATCGGGCGGCTCTTCGAGGGTCTTGAGGAAGGCGTTGGCCGCCTCGGCGCGAAGGCTGTCGGCGTCATCGATGATGGCGATGCGGCGGCCTCCGGCGTAGGGGCTGAGGGAGATCACGCGCTCCAGGCGGCGCACCTGGCAGATACGCAGGTCGCGGCTGTCGGCATGATCACGATGCTCGGCCTCGTCGCAGATGCCGCCGGGAACAACCAGCTCGACGTCGGGATGCTGAAGCGTGAGGGTATCGCGGCAGGCGCGGCAGGCGCCACAGGGCTTGTCAGTGGAAGTGCAGTTGAGGGCGGCGGCAAACTCGAGGGCGGCAGTGCGCTTGCCCATGCCCTCCGGCCCGGCGAAGAGCCAGGCGTGCGCCGGCGACTCACTCTGCAGGGCGCGCCCGAGAGCGGCGAGGACGGGACTGTGGCCGATGATGCTCCACACGGTTTGATAGTAACAAGTAGCAAGTAACAGGTAACAAGAAATGGCGAACCTTCCGGCATGACCGATATGTACGGCCAGGTGCGAAGCTGCTAAGCTCCGGACAAACACACGCGTAGGCAGGATTAGAAAGTAGGGTTAAGCATGAAGATTGTTCTGATGGCGGCCGGCGCCCTTGCTGTCATATTGCTGGCTCTGAGCCACACACCCGGCAAGACAAGCATTGCCGATGCCGCTGGGGTCCAGTCATTCAGCATTGCTTCAGTGAGCTGCTCAGGCCCTGATAGCGTGAACGTGGTTATCAACTGGCCGACCCTGAATCAGGGTACGCAGTACGTCTACTGGTCGCTCCAGAACAACGGCTTCATGGAGGGCACCTACACGGCGTTAGGGCCGCTATCGGCTGGCGAATCAAGCGCAGTCGTGGCAGGGCTGCCTTCGAGCTCCGCTATCTACCTGATGATCGGCACCGTGGTCGGTGGCCAGCTCGAGTCCGGCCAAACGATGGTGTTCTCAACGGCCGGTCTTTGCACGGGCGCTTCCGGTATGCCCGGCTACCACGGTCCCATGGGCACTCCATTCCCCAGCTTCTTGCACGAAGCCTGCAACCTGTTCAACCAGGGTTATGGCACTCAGATCCCGGCCTACCCTCACGGCCACCCGGGTTACCTGTGGAACGACTGGGATGACGAGCACGACGAACACGACGAGGACGAGGATGAGGCGGACGAACACGACGAGGACGAGGCCCACGACGAAGACGAAGATGAGGCGGACGAACACGATGAGGACGAGCACGACGAGGATGAACACGACGAGCACGGATACCAGCGGTACCCCGGTATCCTGAGCGCCTGCATACCGCAGTTTGGCCACCAGGGCCAGGTTGTCGACTGGCAGTACTAGGAACGCCTGGCGGCGTCGCACCTCAGCAACGCACGCCGCGCCTGACGTGAAAAGGCAGCCCCTCAAACCATGAACGGTTTGAGGGGCTGCTCTCCTTTCATCCGGGGCCACTAACTCGCTGGGGTTGATTGCCTCTCGAAGAGTTGACACTCATTTAAGACACGCCTAACCGTCGCTTCAACGTCCACGCCCGATGATGTATGTGAGGATCAGTTAGCCTTGATAGGTTAGCCTGTAGAGGTGGTAGGAAGATGAGAGAGCTGAAGTGGATCCCGATCATCGTTGCCAGCGTGGCGCTGGGAGCTGCCAGCGTCATCGGTATCGACGCGCTGCGCTCGGATGAGGGCCAGACGACGGTGATCGAGCGGACGTCATCGGGTGGCGACGGCGCTACGATATCGACCTCGATCAGCGACGTCGCGGACCTGTACGACGCCGTGCGCCCATCGGTGGTGCGGATCACGACCCAGGGCGCGCGCGCTGGCATGGGCGGCCTGGGCTCAGGCGTGGTCATCGACAAGGAAGGCCACATTCTGACCAACAACCACGTCATCGATGGCGCCAGCCAGATCGATGTGACGCTGATCGATGGCCTTGCAGCCCGGGCGGAAGTCGTGGGCGCAGATCCCGGCAATGACCTCGCGGTGATCAAGGTGGACCTACCGTCCGATCAGCTGGAGCCCGCCAGCCTGGGTGACTCGTCTGCTGTAAGGGCCGGTGAGTTCGTGATCGCCGTGGGCAACCCCTTCGGCATCGAAGCGAGCGTGACGGAGGGCATCGTCAGCGGCATCGGCCGGACGCTATCGAGCGGTGGTGGACGGCCGCTGCGGCAGCTAATCCAGTCGGACGCGGCGATCAATCCCGGCAACTCCGGCGGCGGTCTATTCAACAGCCGCGGCGAGCTGATCGGCATCACAACGGCGATTGAGAACCCCTCCGGCGACCGCGTCTTCGTCGGCATCGGGTACGCGGTGCCGGTGAACACGGCGGAGCGCTTCCTGCCCGACCTGCTGGCCGGGCGCCAGGTGCAGCACCCGCGCATGGGCGTCTCACTGCAGGACCTGACACCGGCGCTGGCCGGGCGGCTGGGGATCGATGTGCAGCAGGGAGTCATGATTACGCAAGTCGAGAATGGCTCCGCGGCTTCGCGGGCGGGGCTACGCGGCAGCTCCAGCAGCGGCGACATCATTGTCGCGCTGGACGGCGAGGATGTCCGCAGCTTCGAGGAGCTGGCCAACTACATCGACAGCAAGAAGGTCGGTGACAAGGTGGAAGTTACGATCTGGCGTGACGGCGAGGAGACGACGCTGGAGATCACGCTGGAGGCCTGGCGATCCGGCGGCGCGTAGTTTCGGCGCTGCAACCCAAGCACCGTAGGGGCGCACGGCCGTGCGCTCCTACGAGGGCCTCGTGCGGCCGTCGCCGCTAGTGCGTTCTGCTATGCTGGCAGTAGCTGATCGGGAGGTGAAACTCCATGGGTGACAAGAGCCCAAAGAACAACGACAAGGCCAAGAAACAAAAGAAGGTCAAGAAGGACGCTGCGAAGGCTGTCCCCACGCCAAAGGCTTAAGGGCATCTAGCCGCTTATCGCGCCCCCTCCAGACTTTCGCCCCTGCATCTCCAGGCGCCGGGCCGGTCTACGCATTTGACCGTCCGCGTCAGTGCCGCCTTCTGCTTACGTGACTCATATCTGACGCCAAACCGAGGGTTCGTGTGGCGCTAGGAGCCGCGTAACCCTACAATTTCGGCGATGGCGGGCCTCGAAAAAGCCCTCGACGGGCCTCTAACGGCCAAAATTACCGCGTTTGCCCAGTCTAGACGCCTGCTGATCGAAGCCGGCGCTATCGGGCTCGCGGCGCTGATCCTCCTGGTGTCGACGCTACCAAACCTCGCCAACCATCCAGTGATCACGGACGACGAGATGTGGGTCTTCTCGGCCGCCTACAAGCTGGCCACGGAGGGCGTCTTCGGCAGTGACATGTTCGAGGGCTTCTATAACGCCGACTCGCGCTACTACTTCAATATGCCGGCGCACCACTTCGCCATTGCCGGGGCGTTGAAGCTGCTCGGGGCCGGCATCGTCCAGGCGCGGCTGGTGGGCATCGTCTATGCCATCGCGACGCTGCTGCTGGCTTATGTGGTGGCGCGGCGGATCTACGGCGTGCCGGCGGCGCTGCTGACGCTGGGTCTGCTGCTATTCCTGCGCATCAACATGGGCTTCGATACCGGCCTGCCAATCCAGGAGCTGGCGGTCAACATGCGCTATGACCTGGCGCCGGTGCCGTTCTTGCTGGGCGGAACGCTGGTGCTGCTGGGAGGGCCATCGGTCAAGCGCGCGGCCATCGCCGGGGCGCTGTTCGGCATCGCGGTGCTGATGCAGTTCTTCGGGGCGTTCATCCTGCCGATTGCCGCTGCCTTCCTCTGGTTCGAGAAGGTCTCGCTGCAAACGCGCCTGAAGCTAATCGGCGCGCTGGCCGGAGCCGCGATGCTGGTTGGGTTGCCCTACGGCCTCTTCATCCTGTCCGATTACGACGCCTTCCAGGGACAGGCCGGGACGATCGACCGGCGGGCGGACTTCGACCGGCCGTCCTTCTACTTCGATAACCTAAAGCGGGAGCCGGACCGCTTTTTGAGGCCGCTTGCCTTCAAGGAGGTGCCGCGTGGGGCCGACCACGCGCTGGTGGACCCGCGGTTCCTCAGCATCGAGGAGACTCTGACGCGGAGGCCATCGGCGAAGCTGGCGGTGATCGTGGGACTGCCGCTGGCGCTGGCGTTCATGGGTTGGCGGACCCTGAGGCAGGGCAGCCGGGCCGACCGGTTGCTGCTGTTCTGCCTCGGTGGGCTGGTGGCGCAGTACGCGCTGCTCGAATCGGCGAAGTTCTATATCTACTGGATCCCCGTTGTCCCGTTCCTCTGCATCGGCATCGCCGGGGCGATTGCGTCGCTCCTGCAGATCCAGCGCTGGACGACGCTGCGCTACGCTGCCGCGGGCGTGGCGGCGGCGGCACTGCTGATCGTCCTGGCGGAGGGCAGCGTGGCGCGCATCGGCGGGATCGGGGCGGCGCCGGACGCGACCAACTACGAGCGCCTGGCCCAGGAAATCCATCGTTACGTGCCGCCGGGCTCGCGCGTCGTCGGGTCGACGGCGTTGTGGTGGGGCCTGCGCGATATGGACTATCGCAGCTACTTCCTCTTCTTCTACAAGACGAGACCGGACGCCGGCGAGGATAAGACGACGATCAGCGAGTTCCTGCGCGACTTCGACGCGGAGTATCTGGTGCTGACGCGCCTGGCAATCGGTGAGCTGGATACGCACCTGGTGCAACGCGACAAGGACGACTGGCACACCTATATGCGCGACAACGCTGAGCTGGTGAAGCGCATCGAGGGGCCGGTAGTGATCGGCGCCTACGGCTTCATCGATATCTGGCGTCTGCGACCGCCGCCTTAGCAGGCAGCACCCCCGGTTTCGCTCTCCTTATGGCGTCAGCCGCAAATCGAGACGCGAGTTCAGATCCTCGGCTTTGGAGTACATCTGAGACCTGAGCCACACGCGATCGACAAGCCCTGATCAATAAGTGCCGGCAAGCAGACGGTCGCGGCGTTTAGGGCGTTTGAAGACCCAGATCAAAACTGCCCCGGCGACAAAGCCGCCGATATGCGCCCACCAGGCGACGCCGGAGCCTGCCGTCGCCTGGCCGAGCTCCGCGAAGCCGGCGAAGAGCTGGGTGGCGAACCAGATGACGATCAGCAACGCCGCCGGCACAAAGAAGGGGATGAAGAACAGCGGCAAGATGATCACCTGCACCATGGCCGTGGGGTGCAGTACCAGGTAGGCGCCGAGGATGCCGGCGATGGCGCCGGAAGCGCCGACGGCCGGGACAATCGTATCGATGGCCATGAAGATCTGCGTGGCGGCGGCGGCGATGCCACAGAGGAAGTAGAAGAGCAAGTAGCGGATATGACCCATGCGATCCTCCACGTTATCGCCAAAGATCCAGAGGAAAAGCATGTTGCCGATGATGTGGGCCCAGCCGGCGTGGACAAACATGGCGCTGAAGATTTGCAGGTACTCACGGTCGCCGGCCGGACAGATGGCGGCCAGGTCCTGCGGATTGGTGCTGGTCTCGAAGCCTAACGACTCGGCCACGCAGGCAGGGACAAAGCCCCAGTTGAAGAAGAAGCGCTCGGCCTCGCTGGTCTGAAATCCGGCGACGAGGGCGTCCGGGCGGCTGCTCAGCGTGACGGTGTAGACAAAGACGGCGATGTTGATCGCGATGAGCGTCCAGTTGACGTAGGGCGTGGTGCGGGTGCGCAGGAAATCGCCGACGGGGAACATCGATCCATCGTAGGCGCGGATGCGAAGCAGCGACAAGCCGGTGCCGTGGCTGAGGATTACAGACGCGCTGCATCAGGAGGGTTGGGGATGGACCGAGGGACGTATCGTTCGAGGGCTCAGGATGAGCAGGTCCCGCCGTCAGTTACGAGACACAGTAGGCCAGGAATGGCTCGTCATCGAGGATCAGTAGCCGCGGGTTTAACCCGGAGGCTGGCTTAGCTCTGCCTTACTGCTCTGGGCACGAGGCATCAACCATCAACAAGGAAGCGAGCCACCCCTCCCCGGATTGCCACGCCTCGCTATCGCGATGGCTCGCAATGACGAAAATCGGTCATTAGAAATCAATGCCGGGCTGGGCCTTGATGCCGGCCTGGAAGGGGTGCTTGACCTCCGTCATCTCCGTGACGAGGTCGGCGTAGTCGATCAGGGCTTGGGGCGCATCTCGGCCGGTGAGGATGATATGGAGGCCGGGCGGGCGGTTGCGCAAGACGTCAAGGACGTCATCGATGTCCAGCCAGCCGTAGTTAATCGGGTAGGTGATCTCGTCCAGGATGACGATATCGTAGAGGCCGGAGGCGATCTTTTCGTTGCAGAGCGCCCAGCAGCGCTGCGCCAGGTCTCGGTCGTGGGCGAGGTCCTTGGAGAGCCAGGTGAAGCCGGCGCCCAGGGGGATCAGCTCAATGCCGAGCTTGCGGGCGGCGCGCTCCTCGCCGTAGTTGGACGTCTCGCTCTTAATGAAGGACAGCATGACGACCTTCATCTCGCGGCCCCAGGCGCGCAGGACGACACCCAGCGCGGCCGTGGTCTTTCCCTTGCCGTTGCCGGTATAGACGATGGTCAGAGCTTTGCGCTTCTCGGTGGGCATCTTCGATTAGGGCTAGCTCAGACGCCGCTTACGGCTCGGCCAGTGCAGACGCAGGCGGTTAAAGGCCCGCTTGCGCTTCGCGATGGCGCCAATGGGCGATGCCGACCCGTACTCTGCGTTCGCTAAGGATTGAGGTTCCGGCGCTGAGCTCAGGCTGCCTGGCGTTTCAATGTCAGTGATTCCCGGCCTTTTCTCGTCCATGCCGAGGAACCACGGAAACGCGCTGTTGTAGGACGCGAGTTCCTTGCGGTCGTCATGCCCGCGCACAAGAGCAATGAGGAACTTACGCAGAAGGCGCAGCATGGTCTTACAGTTCGAGCAGGGGGCGGAAGCGCTTTTCGGAGCGATGGGGGCCGACGATCGCCAGATTAAGGTGGTCGCGGCGCAGGATCGAGCGCATAACTACGCCCACGTCCCCAGCCGTCACGGCGTCGAGGCGGGCTACAACCTCGTCCGGGGTCAGGATTTCGCCGCTGAGCACCTCCTGCCCGCCGAGCCAGCCGGAGACGGAGCGCGTGTCCTCCATGCGCAGGAGCATGCGCCCCTTGGCCAGCTCCTTGGCCTTCTGCAGCTCATCGTCCGGGACGCCTTCGGCCAGGCGGCGGATCTCGCTCATCAGCCCCTGGACGGCCTTGCGGGCGTTGGCGGGATCGACCGCCGCGTAGACGCCGAAAGAGCCGTCATCCTGGAAGTGCGAGACGTAGCTGTGCACGTCGTAGCAGAGGCCCTGGCGCTCGCGCAGCTCCATGAAGAGGCGGCTGCTCATGCTCTCGCCGAACAGGACGCTGACCAGGTCGAGGGCGTAGCGGTCGGGGTGGCTGAGGGGCAGGCCGTGCAAGCCGATGGCGATGTGGGTCTGCTCCGTGCGCTTGAAGATCGAAGAGAAGCCGGGCTCGCTCTGGCTGACCTTGGCCGGGAACCACGAATCCGCCTTGCCGGCCGGCAGCGCGCCGAGGGTCGGCTCCAGGAGGGCAATGACCTCGTCCTCTTCGACGGCGCCGGCGACGGCCACGACCATGTTGTTGGGCACGTACTGGCGCCGCGTGTAGTCGAGGATCATGTCGCGGCTGAGCGCGCCGACTGACTCCTCGGTGCCGCCGACGTCCCAGCCGAGGGGCTGATCGGGCCAGAGCAGCGCGTCGATCAGGAGGTCGACCTGCTGGCCGGGCGAATCGGCGACCGACGCCAGCTCTTCGATGACGACCTTGCGCTCCTTCTCGAGTTCGGTCTCGTCGAAGAGGGGTGACTGCACGAGGTCGGTCAGCACGTCGACGGCCAGCTCCAGGTGAGGACGGGCGACCTTGGCGTAATAGACCGTGTACTCGCGGTCCGTGGCGGCGTTGAGGATGCCACCCACGCCATCGATGGCCTCTGAGATCAGCTGGGAGTTGGGGCGCTTGGCGGTGCCCTTGAAGCAGAGATGCTCGATGAAGTGGGAGATGCCGGCCTCGGCTTCGGTTTCGTAGCGGGAACCGGCGCCGACGTAGATGCTGACGGAGACAGAACGCGTGTGAGGCATCGGCGCGGTGATCACGCGCAATCCGTTAGCGAGGCTGGTCTTGGTGTAAAGGGTCTCGGTTGGGAGGGTTGAGATTTGCAATGTGACCTTTATCTAAGGGGAGAATAGGTACCAAGTTTACGGCCCCCAGCCATTGCGGGTCTATTAGCAGCGCGGTAGAGCAGGTCAGTGCGAACTGGTCGCATCCTCGAGCTGCGCTTGGACCTGTGCGAGAGGCAGAGCAACCAGGAAAATCTTCGCCGTTAGTGAAGTATCCGCGTGTCGCCGCCGGCTTCGTAGGCAGCGACAATATGCGCCACGTTGACGAGCGCCCACGAGCCCATCCTTCTTGAGCCACGATATGAACTTCATCTCTCTCCCTCCTGCAACCGAGGTCGATTGTAGATGACTCAAACCGGCCAAAGGTGGCCACGCTGGACTGCCGCACAGCCGCCCGTTACGCTGGCTAGAGACTCGAATGTAGTAGCCAAGGACGAACCTGATGTCAAAACTAGGGGACGCAATCCGTCGCAGTCAGCGGGTAGAGTCAGCGCCAATGGGTTTCGGCGCGGCCCGGCTGGCCGCCAAGCCATCGATGCTGGTCGGCTTTGTCGGCCCGGCGGCTCAGGCCGGACCGGCGCGAGAGGCCGGGGCGGACTTCTTGCTGATCGAGGTGGCCGGCGCGCTGGACGCCGCGGTGGTGAAGCAGCTGCGCGAGGCGGCCAACGATCTACCGCTCGGGGTTTTGCCCAAGACGGTCGCGGCGGATAAAACCACGGAGCTGCGCGAGGCCGGACTCGACTTTCTGGGCTTCGACGCGGAGACGACGCCGGCAGCCGCCATCCTGGACGACGACATGGGCTACGTGCTGGCGTTGCCGGAGCAGACCGACGAGGTGAAGCGCGACCTCTTTCTGCGCTCCCTGGAGCCTCTAACGCTGGAGGCGGTGTTTCTGGCATCGGCGCCCTCCACGCTGACCGTGGCGCAGCAGCTGGAGCTGGCGCGAGTGGCGCAGCTGACCCACAAGCCAATGGTCTGCCGGGTGCAGCCAGACGCATCTAGCGTGGACCTGCAGTGCCTGCGCGCCGCCGGCGTCGTGGCGCTGATCGCCGATAGCGCCGCGGCTGTGACGATGCTTAAGGCAAGCGTGGCAGCGTTGCCGGCCCGCAAGCAGCGCAAAGATGACCGGCCTGTTGTCTCTCTGCCACGCGGCCAAGCCCCGGCTGAAGAGGACGATGACGATGACGACGATTAAGGAATTCGATCTGCGAGCTGAAACCCGCAGCTACTGACGGACTGACCCAGCAATCGTCGAGAACGATGTAGGAGGCCGCCCAAGAGCGGCCCTCTACAGCGTTACCTGTCTGCACATCCGGTGGTGCAGTGTGGTGCAGTTATGTAGTTGACATTATCGCGCGGGCACTCGTACACTTGTGCGGCAGAACAGGCGTTTCGAGCCTATGTCCTGCCTCACCCGCGAAGGAGAACCCCGTGGCCAACCCGAAGAGCCTATCCGCCAAGCAGCAATCGATCCTGCGCTTCACCCGCGACTTCATCCGCGATAAGGACTACCCGCCGAGCATTCGCGACATTCAGGACGGCTGCGGCATCAGCTCCACGTCCGTGGTCGATTACAACCTCAAGGCGCTGGAGCGGATGGGCTACATCCGCCGTGACCGTGAAGTCTCCCGCGCCATCGAAGTGGTGGGGCGGCGCCGCATGACCAGCGTCCCTGTCTTAGGCCAGATCGCCGCCGGCCAGCCGATCCCGGTCCCGAGCGCGGACTCCTTCACGCAGGAGTCCGTTGAGGAGGACGTGGACGTGCCGGATGAGATCACGCGCGGCAAGGACAACGTGTTCGCGCTGCGGGTCAAAGGGACATCGATGATCGACGCGCTGGTCAACGATGGCGACCTCGTCGTTATGGAGCAGGCGCAGTCGGCCGACAACGGCGACATGGTCGCGGTCTGGCTCAAGGACCGCCAGGAGACGACGCTGAAGAAGATTTACTACGAAGGCGACCGCGTCCGCCTGCAACCGGCCAACGTCACGATGGAGCCGATCTACGCCCGCGCTGAAGACGTGGAGGTGCAGGGCAAGGTGCTTTACCGTCTCGGCGGAGGCTACTAGAGCCCCTCGTCAGCGACGCTCTGACGCTCACGCAAACTGCTATCATTCAAGGGAGTCGGGGAGAGGCTCTCTTTTCATGTCTGAATTTATCCTCGAAATCGAAGGCCTGAGCACCCACTACCACGACGGCAAGCAGATCCTCAAAGCCGTCGATGGGGTGAGCCTGACGCTGGAGCGCGGCGAGATCCTCGGCGTGGTGGGCGAGAGCGGCTGCGGCAAATCGACCCTGGCGCTCTCGATCCTCAACCTCGTGCCGTACCCTGGCTTCATCGAGTCCGGCAGCATCCGCTTCGAGGGCCGCGACCTGCTAAAAATGTCTAAGTCCGAACTACGCGACCTGCGCGGCCGCGACATCGCGATGATCTTTCAGGACGCCGTCGCCGGCCTGAACCCGATCTTGCCGGTCGGCGACCAGATCGCCGAGATGATGACGGCTCACGGCGATGTGAATAAGTATGATGCGCGCCGGTCGGCGCTGACCTTGCTCGGGAATATGGGGCTGGCGGACGCTGAGCGTCTGGCGGGACGCTACCCCTTCCAGCTCTCCGGCGGCATGGCCCAGCGCGTCATGATCGCGATCGCCATGGCGTTGAGGCCGGCGATCCTCATCGCCGATGAGCCAACTTCCGCGCTGGACATGACGGTGCAGGCGCAGATCCTGGAGGAGCTGCGGCGGCTACGCAACAACGGTGTCTCGATCATGCTGATCACGCACGACCTGGGCGTCATCGCTCAGATGGCCGATCGAGTTGCCGTGATGTACGCCGGGCGAATAGCCGAAGAGGGCGACACGGAGACGTTGTTCCACCGGCCGCGGCACCCATACACCTGGGCGTTGCTGGATTCCCTGCCGCGGATCAACCAGGAGATCCGCCGCCTGCGACAAGTACAGGGACGGCCACCGGACATGACCAAGCTGCCGGCCCAATGCGCCTTTGTGCCGCGCTGCACCAAGGCGACGAACGCCTGCCGCCAGCTGGACTCGCCGCCGTTGGAGGAAATCGAGCCGGGGCACTTCGTCGCCTGCTACAACCCTGTCTACCAGCCTGATCCCTCGGACGACGAGGAGGATGACGACTCCTAGCACTCGTATCCCCAGGCGCCGTCATCCTTGGACACACCCCTCCCGTACTTCGACAGGATCAGCCTGCCTTGCCTGGAAGTGCGCCGCGTTCATCTGAACCTCGGAAGTTACGCCGGGCGACCACCTGAGCCTAATCCTCTCCTGGTAGGAGAGGGGACTCATGCGTCATCTTCGCGGCGACTATTCCTGCAATCGAATTGATTTGTTAGCGGGTGGCGGCGACGCGGCGTTGGGGGCGGCCGAGCTCCGCCAGGTCGAGGATTAGCAACTCGAGGGCCATATCGACTTCGAGGACGCCGGTCTTGACGGCAACGTCGGTCTCCAGCAGGCGGCGATAGGCTGCCTCCAGGCGATCGGCGGCGTAGCGGCTGGCCTGGTCGATGACTTTGCGCAACGGGTAACCGCTTGAGCCCAACCGTGAACCGATCTGGTCGGCGCTGAGGCCGTCGCGAAGCAGCGCCTGTGCCAGGACCACCTGGCGGTACTGGCGCACGAGCATGAAGATCAGGAGCTGGGCCGGGTGATCGCGGGCGTCCATGGCTTTGAGGACGGCCAGCGCGCGGTCGCCCCGGCCCTCAACCACGGCGTCGGTCAGGTCCCAGATCTGGTGCTGGACGGCGCCGCTGACCAGCGTATCGACATCGGCAACCTCAACCAGGCGAGCGCCGGCATAGGTCGCGAGCTTGTCGATCTCCTGGGCCAGCTCGCCGAGATGAAAGCCATCGACCAGTGAGATCAGCCGTTCCAGAGCGGCGGGCGCGAACTCGGCCTGCTGCGAGCGGACGCGCTGGACGGCCCATTGACGCAGCTCGGCGCCCTTGATGGTCGGGAACTGACGCACCGTCGCCACCTCTGCGACGGCCTCGATGAAGGCGGCGGATGGTTGCTCGTCCAGCAGGACCACGGTCGTGGTCGGCGGGAGGTTGGTCAGCACCTCGGCGAATTGATCGAGGTCTGAGGCGGCGCCGGCGCGCGGAGTCCGCGCTGCGCGGCCGCCCCTGCGCCTAGCGCCGCTGAAGCGCGTTTGCAGCCCATCAACGATGACGAGGCGGTCCTCGGCGAAGAAGGAGGCGGTGTGGCAGGCCCCACGCAGGTCGCCGGCGCTGAGGCCCCGTCCTTCGAATCGGACCGTGGCGTTGGCGAGGTTGCCGTCGCGGTCAAGTTTGTCGCGGATGGCGCGCAACTCTTCGCGGGCGCGGAACTGGTCGGGGCCGTGAAGGACGTAGAGCATCGTTTCCCCGCCGGCGCGCCCTTAAATGCCCGAAATCGCGCTGCTCACGGCCGAGCATGCCACGACAGCGTTACTCAAGGTCGATCTTCCAGCCGGCCCACAGCACCGCGACGGCGCCGGCATAAAGCAGGACGCCCGGCCAGACGAGGGCGAAGGCTGCCTCGCCGAGAGCGTTGTCCGCTGTCGAGGCGGCGATCCAGGCGGCCCAGGCGAGAGGCGCCAGCAGCGCGACGACCGGCATCCACCAGAGGATCAGGGGTTCTTTCTTGATTTCGGGTTGTTCCTGGGTCACGGATGGAGTTTAGCGGCTATCGCAATTGGCGGGCCAGTGACGTGTCATTGGATGGGCCGCAGCCAGATCTCTTATAAGTCGAGTTTTTCTGCGTTACTACGCGCTATTCTGGCCTTTTCGCGCGTTATCAAGGCCAATTTGGGCGTGAGCTCGAAAGTCGAAGTGGGGGATTAGGGAGCTATCAGCGTTCGGCGGTGGCTGGTCAACTAAGGCTTGATCCCAGACGTTGTTCTACCTGCCACCTCACGCAAAGCCTCTCCGGGAAGGAGAGTACGCGAGGGGACAGGGATTCATGCTTCGCCCGAGATGTGAGAATGGCTAACGTGGAGCCAGTTAGTCTGATTCCCTCAGCTCAGATAGGCGGCGGGCGATAAACGACTTGATCTGGGTCAGGCCGCGGTCCGCGTTGGGGCCGGGCTCACGCAGGAAGCCGTGGGGCGAGCCGGGGTACTTGCCCAGCTCGATGGCGCCGCCGGCCAGGCTATAGGACTCGACGAAGCGCTCGGCCATCATCCGTGGCAGCTGCTCATCAGCCGAGCCCTGGATGATGAGCACCGGCGGCAACTCGACGAGCTCGGCACGGTCGAGGATGCGCTGCGGGTTGGCTTCTTCCATGCCGGCCTCATCGCCGAAGTAGGCGTAGTGGCGTTCGATGAAGTCGCTTACGCCGCGCTCGCGGGAGCGGAGATTGCCTTCGAGGGCAAGGCGATGGCGCGCGGCGGGGTCTATTACCGGCCAGCCGAGGACGGCGTAGGCCAGGTTGGCGTCGATATCCGGCGCATCGGGCAGAGGCAGCGTCGCGTAGAGGCGGGGACGCATCGCGCCCAGCATCACCTGGTGCCCGCCGCTGGACCAACCGACGGCGCCGAGGCCCGACGACGTTGCGTTGAAATCGGCGGCGTGGGCTTTGAGCCAGCGGACGGCGTAGCTAATGTCCTCCATGGCGGCCGGATGGGGCGCCATGGCCGAACTGCGGAAGTCGATTGCCGCCACGACGAGGCCGCTGGCGGCGAGGGCGCTCTGCGACTCGGCGTTCTGCAGCGGGTCGCCGGCTCCCCAGGCGCCGCCGTGCACATCGAGGAGGGCGGGGAAGGGGCCGTCGCGCTGATAGACGCGGACGGGCAGCGCCAGCTCACCCTCGCGGCGATAGACCATGTCCTGGTAGTGGACTTCGTAGCTGGCATTGGGGTCGTAAGCAGGGATGGCGTTCATGGCTGGCACCTCGCGATCGGGCGGACTATGACACCGGCGAAGTAGCGCGTCAAGGTATAGATGCTAACAAGCCTCGACGCGGATTAAAGGTTAGAGGGGAGCGTGTCTGTCAGCCACCTCACCTCTAACCTCTCCTGAAAGGAGAGGGGATCAGTTTGAGCTGGATTGGGAAGCCTTGGCCTGCACGCGCTCGACGATCAGATTGGCCAGCGTCTGCGCTTCGAGCGTTGCGTCCAGGACGAGCCAGCGCTCGGGGTTCTCGCCGGCGAGCGCGATGTAGCCTTCGCGGACGCGCTCGTGAAAGGCGTCCGCCTCACGCTCGAAAGCATCGGTGTCGGAGCCGAGACGGCGGCGGCTGAGCTCGACCGGCAAGTCAAGCAGCACGGTCAGATCGGGCACGAGGCCGCCGGTAGCAAAGGCATCGAGGCGGCGCACCTCGTCGAGATCGAGGCCGCGGCCGAAGCCCTGGTAGGCGTAAGTCGAGTCTGAGAAGCGGTCGCAGATCACGACGGCGCCATCTGTCAGGGCGGGGAGAATGACGCGACGGACCAGCTCGGCGCGGGCGGCGAGGAAGAGCATCAGCTCGGCTTCGGGCGTCAACTGCGTCTCGCGTTGGAGGAGAAGATGGCGCACCTGCTCGCCGAGGGGGGTGCCGCCGGGCTCCCGCAGACGCAGGACCTGCCAGCCGCCGGCTTCGAGGTGGAGGGCCAGCAGCTCGGACTGTGTCGTCTTGCCGGCGGCCTCGCCACCTTCGAAGGTGATCAAGAGGCCGTGGCGGTTAGGCGGTGGCAGATGGGGGTTAATCATGGGTTAATCCAAGGTTCGGGAGCTCATCCTTAAGGGCCTCAGGATGAGCGGTGACTGATCCACCTCCGTCGTCATCCTACTCTTCGTCAGCGGTGAAGAAGGCGGCGTGGCGGCGGTCGCCGGGTAAGATACGGACTCGGCGCTGCGGCTCCCTGCCCCGGCTCTGAGAGCTGAGGTTGAAGCGCTGGGCCAGCTCATGCTGCAGGCGGCGGATGTAGGCCCGCTGCGGCGCCAGCTCTATCGGCCGCTCCTGGGAGATGACGGCGTGGATGGCGTCTTCGGCTTCGGTCATCGCGTCCAACACCGGGTCCTGGTTCTGGTTGAGACCGGTCTGCGTGGAGAGCAGCGCCTGCTGCATCTGCACCAGCGTGTTGCTCTTGAGGACAAAGATTGGGATGCCGCGCGCCTCCGCATCGCGCAATGCCTGGGGCTTGCGGCGATAGTAGCTACGGTCGGTCAGGACGACGTCGGCCTCGTCCAGCCGCTCCGCGAGAGTTGCGCCGGAGCCCGTATCGCGCATCGCCTGCAGGAGCCGGTTGCGGGATATACCGAAAGGGTAGATGCGCTGACCTCGCGCCGGCGCGGCTGATGGACCGGCAGCCGGGGCGCCGCCAGCAGCATCAGCCTGAGGTGGCTGGATCGCGTAGGAGCGGCGGCCGGTAACCGCCGCGGACGGGCGCTCCAGCAGGTCGCCCGCGGCCCGAGCGTCTGCCTCGCTGAGGCGTCGCACTTCGCCGTCAGACGTCAGCTCGCGGATCTCGACGCTGGGGCGATAGCCGCGCAGGGTGGCGTCGACGGTCTCGGCGACGTCGCGGTGGACGGAGACTTTGTCCCAGCTGAGGATCTCGACCAGCACCGGGAAGGTCGGCGGCGCTTTGCGCTCCAGGATAGACTTCTGGGTGCCGCGGCGCCGGGCTTCCTCATCACCGAGGGTGACGGACTGGATACCGCCGATCAAGTCGGAGAGCGTCGGGTTCTGCATCAGGTTTTCGAGGCTGTTGCCGTGGGCGGTGCCAACGAGCTGGACACCGCGCTCGGCGATGGTGCGCGCCGCCTGCGCCTCCAGCTCCGTGCCGATCTCGTCGATGACGATGACCTCCGGCATGTGGTTCTCCACCGCCTCGATCATGACGGCGTGCTGCATCTGGGGCCGGGCAACCTGCATGCGGCGCGCCGAGCCGATGGCCGGATGGGGGATATCGCCATCGCCGGCGATCTCGTTCGAGGTATCGACGATGATCACGCGCTTGTTGAGCTCGTCGGCGAGAACGCGGGCGACTTCGCGCAGCATTGTCGTCTTGCCAACGCCGGGGCGGCCGAGGAAGAGGACGCTCTGGCCATCGCGGATGATGTCCTCGATGGTGGTGATCGTGCCGAAAATGGCGCGGCCGACGCGGCAGGTGAGCCCCACGATGCGCCCTCTGCGATTGCGGATGCAGGAGATGCGGTGCAGCGTCCGCTCGATGCCGGCGCGGTTGTCTTCGCCGAACTCGCTGATCCGAGACACCACGTACTCGATGTCGCTCTCTGTCACCTCGCGCTCGCTGAGGACTACCTCGCGGCCGGGGAAGCGCGCCTCCGGGTAACGCCCGAGGTCCATGACGATCTCGAGCAACTCGTGCTTGTCGTGCCGGAGGCGAATAGGGTCGCCGATGTGAGGCGCCAAGGAATCGACCAGTAAATCGAGGTCGTCGGTGATAGTCCTGCTCAAATCTCTCTTAAGCTCCAACTGCGTTCTTGACAGCGACAGGCTTCAGGGCCGGCAATTCCAGTGGCCGCGTGGTACGGCGCATGAGACAGACAAAGTCCTGACGAGGGCTGAAGCCGCCTTCCTCCAACCGGCGACAGAGGGACTCGGCGGGGCGAGGGACGATAACAAAGAGCGGCGACCCTGCCGCATCGAGAGCGGTTGCGGCAGCCGCGACCACGCCACGCGCATGATCGAGGCCGCTTTCGCTGACGGTGACTTCGGCCACGACGCCCTGAGGCAGGCGAGCCGCCCGCACCCAGGCCGCAACCTCTCCCTTATGCTCGGCGACCAGCTGGACGCCGTTGCGCAGCCAGCGGCGTTCCTGGGCCGCGTGCCACTCGCTGAAGGTGGCAGCCTCGTGGCGGCGGGTGGTTTCCGGCGTCGCAAGGTTGTAGAGGCGGTAGAGGAAGTAGCTATCGGATGGATTTACCGCTCGCAAAGAGGCAGCCTCACCTCCAGGATCGTGGCTGTAACCTCTCGCGTACAACACTTCTTCCTGATACGTCATAAAACCTGCCTCTCGCGCGGCCGGCAGAAGGGCGCTGCCGGCGCTGAGGCGCAGGAAGAGCTTCTCAGCCCCGGCGCGTCCTGTCTCGGCGATGGCGCATTCGAGTAGCTCCGGCGCGGCCTCGCGTCCCGGCGTCGTATCGATCAGATAGTCGACCTCCCACGCCTGACGGCCGCCACGCTGCCTCGCGCCAACAAGGCCCTGTAACCGGCCGCGACGGGCGCTGATCCAGGCGTTGCGGCCCCTGGCGAAGGCAAGGAACTGGTCCAGCACCATGCCCAGGGTGCGCGCCGATTCGTCGGCGCCGAGACGTTCACGGGTCCAGGCCTCGTTACGGAAGCTGTGGCCTCGATAGGCGACGAGGGACACGATGTCGATTGGCAGCAGGGGACGCGCGTCAGTCATCGTTGTCACCGAACGAGAGGAAGTACTTATGCAGGCGCGCGTCGTCCGTCAGCTCCGGGTGGAACGCCGTGACAAGCAGGTGGCCCTGCCGCGCCGCAACGACCTCACCACTATCGAGCCGGGCCAGGACTTTGACGCCTTCACCTACCTGGCGGATCAGCGGCGCGCGAATGAAGACGGCCTTGACCGGCTCGCCATCCAGCTCATCGAAGGCCAGGGCGGTCTCGAAGCTATCTATCTGGCGGCCAAAGGCATTACGGACGACCTCGATGTCCATAAGATTGAGGGTCTCGCGGTCAAGGTTGGTTGCTGTCTTGGCCATGACGATCATGCCGGCGCAGGTGCCCCAGACGGGCTTGTGCTGGGCGAAGTCACGCAGCGGCTGCATCAAACCATACATAGCCAGGAGGCGGCTGATCGTGGTGCTTTCGCCGCCGGGGATGATCAGGGAGTCTAGGTCAGTCAAATCAGAAGGGAGGCGAACCTCGCGCACATCCACGCCGAGGCGTCGCAGGATGGCCTCGTGCTCCGCGAAGTCGCCCTGGAGGGCCAAGACACCGACGGTGACCATCTGCATTTATTGTAACCCAGGCGCTGCTCCGGCGTCGTGCGCCCGAATGAGCCGGGCATGACGATTCCGTTAATCGAAGTGAAAGAACAGAGAAGCGGTAGGAGTACGTCACTGCCGTAATTGAGGAAATAGGTGGGATAAGATTCCAGTGATAATCCCCCGAAGGAGGCGCATGATGACGATTACCAGGATCAACCCCGAATCCCTGCACACCTCCCCAGCGTTTTCACAGGGAATCCTCGTCGAGGGCGGCCGGACGCTCTATATCGGCGGGCAGAACGGAACCGACAGGCAGGGCGAGATCCACGGCGACTTCGCTCAGCAGACCGAGCAGGCCGCCCGCAATGTCATGGTGGTGGTCGAGGCGGCGGGAGGCGGCTTGGCCGACATCGTCAAGCTAACAGTCATCCTCGTCGATGGTCAGGACCTGCTGGCTGGCTACCAGGCCAGCATGAAGGTGCTGGCCGGCTACGCGGGGACGATAACGGGGCTCAGGGTCGCCGGCCTGGGCCGCCCGGAAGCGCTAGTCGAGATCGAGGGCATCGCCCACCTGTCGTAGGCCCTGCCACGGATTGCCATTCTTGTATGTCGGGCCAGCGGTAGAGTACAGGGCGGAGGGAGGCAGGCCAGCCTGGGGTCAACTCTGCACTCCCGCTTCGCTCTACGAGGTGAGCTACCAGCCGCGGGTGGCGAGGAGCTCTGACTCCGGCAGGCTGGCTACGCTGATGCCACGCATTGCCTCACCCAGACCGCGCGAGACGTCGGCGATGATCTTCGGGTCACGGAAGTGCGTCGTCGCCTGGACGATGGCTTTCGCCATCAGCGCCGGGTTGGAGGACTTGAAGATGCCGGAGCCGACGAAGACGCCGTCCGAGCCGAGCTGCATCATCAGCGCCGCGTCGGCCGGGGTGGCGATGCCGCCGGCAGTGAACATAACGACAGGCAGACGGCCCAGCTCCTTGACCTCGCGCACCAGCTCCACCGGCGCGCCCAGCTCCTTGGCGACGGCGTAGAGCTCATCGTCCGGGGTGTTCTGGAGGCGGCGGATATCATCCATGACCTGGCGCATGTGGCGCACGGCCTCAACCACATCGCCGGTGCCGGCTTCGCCCTTGGTGCGGATCATCGCGGCGCCCTCGCTGATCCGGCGCAGCGCCTCACCCAGGTTGCGGCAGCCGCAGACGAAGGGGACCGTGAACTGGTGCTTGTCGACGTGGTGGGCCTCGTCGGCGGGAGTCAGCACCTCGGACTCGTCGATGTAGTCGATCTCCAGCGCCTGGAGCACCTGCGCCTCGACGAAGTGACCGATGCGGCACTTTGCCATGACCGGGATCGTCACGGCAGCCTTGATGCCTTCGATCATCGATGGGTCGGACATGCGGGCAACACCGCCATCGCGGCGGATATCAGCCGGGACGCGCTCAAGGGCCATGACGGCGCAGGCGCCCGCCTCCTCAGCGATGCGCGCGTGCTCCGGCGTAACGACGTCCATGATGACGCCGCCCTTGAGCATCTGCGCAAAGCCCTTCTTGACGGTGAACGTGCCCTTATCGGCGCTGGCGCCGTTGCTATCGACCATGATTGATTCCCCTCCAAACGCCTCGGTGGGCGACGGCTCTAAGTCGAACTCGATAGGCGTACAAGCCGCCTCGCGTGCAGGTAATTGTAACGAGAGCTTAGCTCACGCCTCAAGCGCGGGGCGATCCCGAGCCCAGATAGCTCGCCATGCTCTGCTGCAAGGCCGCGAGAAAGGCGTCGCGGTCCTCGGGCGAGATGACGGCGTTGAGGTTGCGGAAGAGGCCGGGCCGGACGCGCTGGATGAAAACGGCGCGTCTTGGGTCGGTGGCGTAGCGGACGCCAAAGGCCGCGTAGGACTCCCACCATCGCGCCGGCCGCGCCTCGGCAATGCTCTCAAAGGGGATATCCCAGTTTGCCAGCAGCGTGAGGACAAGGCGCAAGCGGTCCGGATAGACCTCATAGCGGCGCGGCAGGAGCAGCCAGATCAGCGCCGGGATAGTAAGCAGGACCAGGGCGTTGAGCCAGATCAGGATGCCGGCGTCCGGGTACAGCGCCGAGAGCATGGCGGCGACCAGCAGGATCGCGGCAGTCAGGAGGATGAGGCCACGGTCGAAGGTCTTCTGATGTGCCGGTAGCGCTACGTAGATCGGCTCCATAGCCTGAGGTTAGGCGCTCAGGACTTGCTTTCCAGACCGAGTGTTGAGCCTCCGGATCGCCATGACCAGAGGTCCGCGTCAGCAGAACCGTCTCGATCAGAAACTCCACCAGCGTCTGGGAAGCAAAGTGGGATACACCCAACGGCGGACCTTTGCGTCCCGGCTGGCTGAGGAACGTCTCGATAGCGTTCCGGCGCTCAGCCGTGTCAGGACGTATCTCAGCGCGTCCGTAACGTAGAACGCGTCCTCGTTTTCGGGGCCGGGATATGAATGCAAGGCGAAGCGGCCATCTCGGATGATGTCCTTTAGCTTCGGCGATGGGATGATCAGCCCATAAAGCGCCTTCTCCGTGATTACTAGACAAATCGGGTGCAAGCGCGGGCCGCCATCTGCCCGGACGGTAGCGAGAAACCCCAGTCCGACGCCGAACTGCCGGATCAGCTCGCTACCGGCTGCTGCCAGGTCTGGACGCTGAAAGGCAAATTCACCCCAGGTAACCAAGTCAGGCTGACTCGGAGTAGCCAAAGAAAGAGACCTCGGCGGCGGCGTAGGCATCGAGGGCGGCTTCTTGAGAGTCGCCGAGGTAGAGCGTCTCGTCCGCCTGGGCGTAGCCGTAGGGACGGCCGCAGACCGGACAGGTCTCCATGCCCCAGAAGCGGGTGACGCGAAAGCGCGGACCGCGGTCGGCAGCATCGCCCTTGAGATCGGAACAGCGTCCGTTGCCGCAGCCTTCGATGGCAAGCGGCTGGTAGAGGTCATACATGACGACGGCGTCAGTGCCGGCCTGGGCGCAGCGCAGCCAACGCTGGGACCAGTGGCGGCTATCGATACGTTTAGACATGAGCACCTCGTCCGGTAGGGCGGATGACGCCGCCACCGTATAACAGCGTACCTAAATCGTAGCGGGGGCGGAGTGGCTAATGTCACCGGCGGAGGTGCTGCGGATGTCATCTGTGTTAATTCACGGCGCCCATGAGGTGGTCACACCCGGCTCGTGCCTGATCCGCGGCTGGGCGCAGGGACGCTCCCGGGTAGGAACATTGTTAGACGTTGGCGACCAGGTCGACGACGGTCAGTTGGAGGGCGCCGCCGCCCTCGGAGGGGCCGTAGCGGTCTGCCGAGAGGCTATAGACCAAATCGACGTGCGAGCCCGGCTCCGGAAGAGGCGCGTCCCAGCCGAAGGCAATCGCCGGCCAGACGACAGGCCCGCTGCGCAGCTTGAGCTTGAGGTGCCGTCCGTCTTCACCGACGCCCTTGGCCTCAACGACGGTCACGTCGCGGCTGAGCAGCAGGACATCGGGGTTGCCGACGCCGTAAGGCTGTAGCTTGGCCAGCCAGCGGATCTCCTGCGATCGCAGCGCGTTCAGCGGCCACTCCGCGTCGATTTCCAGCGCCGGCGCCAAATCTAGACCATCGAGCTGGGAGGCGGCGTGCTCCAGCAGCCGCTCCTCGAGCGCGGGCAGGCGCTCATTGCGGATTGTGAAGCCGCCGGCCTGCTTGTGACCGCCATAACGCTCGAAGAGGTCGCCGCAGGAGCGCAGGCCGCCAGTGATGTCGTAGGCGGCAATCGAGCGGCAGCTGCCCCTGCTCTCGCTCTCGCCGCGCTGATAAACGACGGCGGGCCGGCCGAAGGTCTCGACCAGCCGCGACGCCACCAGCCCGATGATCCCTTGATGAAAGTCCTGATGGCCGACCAGCACCAGAGACGCGTCCAGGCGACCCTCCATCATCTCCTGGGCCAGCTTCTGCGCTTCCAGCGTCATCCGCTGCCGTTCTTTGTTCAGCCCGTCGATGCTGGCGGCGAGGGCAATGGCGCTGCCTTCGTCCCGCGTCAGCAACAGGTCGAGCGCCAGACGCGCGTCGGCCAGGCGACCGGAGGCGTTGATGCGCGGCGCCAGGCTGAAGGCAATCGACTCCGAGGTGACGTTCTTTGGGGTTACGCCGGCGACGGCCATTAGGGCCTTCAAGCCGGGGCGCTGAGTCTCGGCCAGTGCCGCCAGCCCACGACGGACGATCTCGCGGTTTTCGCCCAGCAGCGGCACCATGTCCGCGACCGTCGAGAGCGCTGCCAGCTCAGCATAGCGCTGCTCCGGGAAGGGCTTGTGGGCGTCCGCGTAGAGCGCTTCCGCCAGGCGGAAGGCGAGGCCGCCGGTGGCGTAATCGATGAACTCGTAGTCGTGCTCCGGCAGCTTGGGGTTTACGAAGGCCGTCGCGTTCGGCAGCGCCTGGGGCGGTAGGTGATGGTCGACGACGATGACCTCGATGCCCAGCTCGCGCGCGTGATTCACCTCGACCAGGTTGCTGGTGCCACAGTCGCACGTCACCAGCAACTCAACGCCGCGATCGGCCAGCGAATCGATGGCGCGGACATTGAGGCCGTAGCCCTCGCGCTCACGGTGGGGGATGTAGGGCAGCACCTCGCCACCGAGGTCGCGCAGGGTGTCGGTCAGGATCGCGGTTGAGGTGATGCCGTCGACATCGAAGTCGCCGTAGACGCTGACCAGACGCTTCTCGCGCACCGCCGCGCGCAGCAGGCCGATGGCGCCATCGAAGCCCGGCAGCAGCGAGGCGTCTCCCAGTGACGTCTCTTTGCCGCCCAGGAAGCCCTGCGCCTCACTCAGCGTGCCGATGCCGCGATTCTCCAGGACCAGGGCGATGAGCTCTGGCAGGCCGCTGTGGGCCAGACGGCCGCGCAGGGGCGTGGTGCGAAGACGCCAGCGCTTGCGGCCGCCGAGGGGGGCGGTGGCAATCTGGCTGCTTACGATCGCGGGCGGAGTCGAGACCGTTGCTGCAGCTTCCAAGTCGAACACATATTCGATCAGTATGGGTCTTGTGTCAAGCCTTCTACTTGACGAACGTGCGTTCTTGATTACAATTCTGTTATGGCTGCAGAACCAGTATCAGAGGAAATTGCTTCCTCTCTGGCTAGATTCTTCTCGGTGCAAGGAAGCCCATCTCATCGTGAGATATCCGAGATATTCGAACGCGCCGAATTGGATGCGTTTGACCCTGCTGAGGGAGCTCAAAACATTGGTAAGGAGCGCCGTGTGCGTGCAGTCCTCGAGACATCCCAGCATCCGTCAGAGAGGTCACGACAGTGCGTTCTGCAGTTGCTTGCCAGCCTGAGATCGGCTGGCAGCTTCGAGTCGTCTTCAAGCAGTTACGCTGGCGCTGAATCTGTTGGTTCGGCAAAACGGGCGTTCAAGAACGCAGGTTGGGCTTTAGATGATGATGGTCGCCTCGGCCCGCTTGTGTTGGCTGAAATTGAAACGGCGGAGCGACGGCCAGCGATTGAACTCCAGATCGACAGGATGCGTAATGGCTCATCAGATGCTGCATTACTCATTGGCACAGCCAAAGAGCTGCTAGAATCTACAGCGCGTTATGTCCTAGAGGAGCTGGGTCAGGAGATTCGTGACAACATCGACTTTGATTCGCTGCTCTATTTAGCACGCGATCGACTTGATATTCATCCAGCGCGGTACAAGGATCCGTCTGAAAAGACACTCCAGCAAATATTCCAATCCCTTTGGAGCGTTGCCGAGACCGTCAACCAATTGCGACGAGAGGCAGGAACTGGTCACGGAGGCACTGATCCTTCAACGATTCCCTCATATGCTGCACGAAGTGTAGTCCAGGCCGCAGGGGTAATGGCTCAGCTGATGATCACCCGACTTGATATCGTGATGGGTCGACGGAGCTCCTAGTACACTACTCCGCCACGTAGTCGCCGGAGGTGCCGCCGGACTTGGCGACCAGGCGAACGGCTTCGAGGCGCATGCCGCGGTCGATGGCCTTGCACATGTCGTAGACGGTCAGCCCGGCGACCGTCACGGCAGTCAGCGCCTCCATCTCGACGCCGGTCTTGCCGGTCGTGCGCACCGTGGCGCTGATCTCGATGGCGCTGGCAGCCTCGTCCGGCGTCAGCTCCACGGCGATGCCGGTCAGGAGCAGCGGATGGCACATTGGGATCAGCTCATGGGTCTTCTTGGCCGCCATGACGCCAGCGACCTGCGCCGTGGTCAGGACGTTGCCCTTGGCGATCTCGCCCGCGAGCAGCAGCCGCAGCGTCGCCGGCTGCATGACGATGCGCCCTCTCGCTGTCGCGACACGCAAGGTCTCGTCCTTGGCCGTGACGTCGACCATGCGCGCCCGGCCGGCGTCATCGATGTGGGAGAGCTTGGCGCCTGGGCTCGTCATACCTGACGCGGGCGGCCCTCGGCCCTCGCAAGCCGCCGTACCTGATCGAGGTCTAGTGTCAGAACAGCGATCGTACGTCCCTCGTGGTCGACAAACTCCACTTCAAGGCCGTCTGTCTTTGGGTAGGTCTCGACTACGATCCCGATCGAGCCAGAGCTCAAGCCATGCTCTGGCAGGTCGATTGCTAAGGCAACTTCATCAAAAAGTTTGTACTTCATCATTCAGTCCAGAGGATAAGAAGTAACGAATCGCGGAAATTCTTCGCCCCATCTGATGATCCACACGGAACGAATGTTAGCGCTTCCTGCTGTTCCCTGCAGATTACCTTCAATCAGGAACTTCCGCCCCTGCCGCGTCGGCTCTACCTCTTTGGCATCCCGAACGAGATGCTGGGATCGGAGATCATCGGCGAGCTGCTGCCAATTCTCACGCGTGTAACCCATGCTAACGAAGACCCGCGCTTTGCCGTGGTTCTGCGGATGGTTAGAGTCGATTACGTAGTCCATCTTGGCGCGTGTAATAACCGCGAGAGCAGCATTTTGGTAGCGCCACGCCTACCCGCCGATGCGGGACATCTCCACCTTTTCGAGGGGGATGGTGTTGTCGGCGCGTAGCTCCGAGTAGCGGTCGTCGCGGGCGCCCCAGACGGAGCGGATGAAGCGCTCGATCTCGGCGTTGGAGGCGCCAGCGCGCAGCAGCTTCTTCAGGTTGTAGCCCTTAGTCGCGAAGAGGCAGGTAAATAGCTGACCGTCCGCCGTCAAACGGGCCCGGGTGCAGCCGCCACAGAACGGCTGAGTCACGGAGGCGATGACGCCGATCTCACCCTTGCCATCCGCGTAGCGGAAGCGCTCCGCGACTTCGCCGGGGTAGTTAGCCGGCACAGGCTCGATGGGCCAGACGGCGTCGATGCGGGTGACGATCTCGGCGGCGGGGACCACGTCGTCCAGACGCCAGCCGTTGGTAGTGCCGACGTCCATGTACTCGATGAAGCGGACGATGTGGCCGGAGCCGCGGAAGTAGCGCGCCATGTCGAGGATGTCGGCGTCGTTGACACCGCGCTTGACCACCATGTCGATCTTGATCGGCGTCAAGCCGGCGTCTTTGGCGGCCTCGATGGCCTCCAGCACGGCGGCGAGCGGGAAATCGACGTCGTTCATCACCTTGAAGACGGCCTCGTCCAGGGAGTCCAGGCTGATCGTGACGCGCTTGAGGCCGGCCGCCTTGAGGGCGTGAGCGCGCGGCGCCAGCAGCGAGCCGTTGGTCGTCATGGCCAGGTCCTGCAAGCCATCGATGCCGGCCAGCATCGAGACCAGGTTATCGAGGTCACGGCGCAGCAGGGGCTCGCCGCCGGTCAGGCGCAGCTTCTCGACCCCGTTGGCCACAAAGACCCGCGCCAGCCGCGTGATCTCCTCGAAGCTGAGCAACTCCTCACGCGGCAGGAAGGCGTAGTCGCGGCCGAAGACTTCCTTCGGCATGCAGTAGGGGCAGCGGAAGTTGCAGCGATCCGTGACCGAGATACGCAGGTCGCGCAGCGGCCGCTCCAGGCTATCGAGGACGGTAAAAGTCGGCATGGCTACCCAATTAGCATACCGCGCGCGGGGGTTGGCCGAGATTATTGCGCTGCCAGCTCCCGCAGCCGCTGCCGCATCTTTGCTGCCGCTATGCCGCGATGGCTGATGCGGTTCTTTTCCTGCAACGATAGCTGGGCCATCGTCTTGCCCTGCTCCGGCAGATAGAAGACGGGGTCGTAGCCGAAGCCCGCTGAGCCAGCCAAGGTGTCGATGATCACGCCCTCGCAGGCGCCGTCCTCCTGGACCACGCGACCGTCCGCCAGCACAGCCACAAGCACCGCTCGGTAGCGTCCCGTCCACGGCGGCGGCGCGTCCTTGAGTGCGTCAAGCAGTATCTGGATGCGCTCCGCCTGGTCGTGGCCGTCCCAGCCGCGAAGGTGGTGCAGCGGCCCCGGCTCGCCGTTGAGCGCATCCACCTCGAGGCCGGAGTCGTCCGCGAGGGCGGCGATCCCAGATGTCTGTACGAAAGCGTCTGCTTTGATCAGGGCGTTCTCGGCGTAGTCAGCCCCGGTTTCCTCTACGTCGAGAGTGAGCCCCATATCAGCCGGGCCGACCACCTCCCAGCCACAACCCGCAAGTAGGTCGCGAAACTCGGCTACCTTGCCGGGGTTGGACGTGGCGATGATTAGCTGGGGCATGGTGGAAGTAACAAGTAGCAGGTAGCAGGCAACAAGACAAGCTGGTCCGTAGTTGCTACTTTCTAGAGGATTCATATGATCTATTCGAGGTGGCGCGGATGCCAAAGCTAGACAACAAGGGACGGGTGACAATTCCCAGGAGCGACGAGATTGAGTTCGTACTAGATGGCAGGAGTTTTAGGGTGCGACGGCGTGTGGAAGGTTCGCCATTCGCCGCTTATCGGGGTTATTTGCGTGAGCTCGAGGGCCAGGACCCAGATGAGTTGGTCAACCAGATGCGGGGGGCCGTGAACCCGTGACTAACATTCTCAGAAACCCGTAGATACCTCCTGGGCAGCGGCGTAACGGTTCCGGTATACAAGACGGCGCAGTCTTCACGCGGCAGTTACCCACGTAGCGGGGGCAGCGCTATCATGAGCGAGACCAAGCATTTGCAAGTGGAGGTGGACACTGATGGGCAACATCGAGGAGCTGGCTCAGGTCGCGAGGGCGCTGGTGGCGCCGGGCCGCGGCATCCTGGCCGCGGACGAGAGTTCCGGCACGATCAAGCGGCGTTTCGACGCCATTGGCGTCGAAAGCACCGAGGACAATCGCCGAGCTTATCGCGAGTTGCTGTTCCGCACGCCGGGCGCGGCCGCGTTCATCAGCGGCGTCATCCTCTATGACGAGACGATCCGCCAGAACGGCGCCGAGGGCTCGCCGCTCTCCCAGGTGCTCAGCGACCAGGGTGTCATGCCCGGCATCAAGGTCGATATGGGGGCGATGCCGCTGGCCGGCGCCGAGGGCGAGCTCGTCACCGAGGGCCTGGATGGGCTGCGCGCCCGCTTCGCCGAGTACAAGACGCTGGGCGCCAGGTTTAGCAAGTGGCGCGCCGTCATCTGCATCGGTGAGAATATGCCCTCCGCCTACGCCATCGAGGTCAATGCCCACGCCCTGGCGCGCTACGCGGCGTTGAGCCAGGAAGCCGGCATCGTCCCGATCGTCGAGCCGGAGGTGCTGATGGACAACAGCATGGGCGGGGCGATCGGCGACCACTCGATCGAGCGCTGCTATGAGGTGACGCGGGACACCCTGCGCGAGGTCTTCGCCCAGCTCGCGCGCCAGCGCGTCGCCTACGAGGGCATGCTACTGAAGCCGAACATGGTGCTCTCCGGCAAGACAGCGCCGGACCGCGCTCCGGCCACCGAAGTGGCGAGGATGACGGTCGATTGCTTTATGGAGTCTGTACCGGCGGCAGTGCCAGGCATCGTCTTCCTCTCGGGCGGCCAGCCCGACGGCGAGGCGACGATCAACCTGCACGAGATCAACGTCTATGCCGCCACGGTGCGCGCGCCCTGGCAGCTCAGCTTCTCCTTCGGCCGCGGTCTTCAGGCGGCGCCCCAGCAGGCATGGGCCGGCAAGACCGAGAACGTGGCCGCTGCGCAGCAGGCGTTCTACCACCGCGCCAAGGTGAGTTCCGCCGCCCGCGAGGGCCGCTACTCGCTCGAAATGGAGAAAGAGGCCGCGCCGGTCGGCTAAAATGACCGTTCGCTGAGGTACAGATGAGGCCGCTCCTGGATCGGGAGCGGCCTCAGTGTTCTAACTAGGAGGCCATCATGGATGACGATCTCGACCTGATGACACGCGATCAGCTCATCGACGAGGTCAAGAAGCTGCGACATGGCATACGCAACCACCGAGACGCGGCTCGGCACGAGCTTTGCTGGCATCATCCGGTCCTGTGGGGATTGCTGCCGGAGAAGACCGATCCTCTGCCCGTCGTGCCGGAGTGGCCGGAGTTCCTCGAAGGCTGTCTGCGCTACCGGCGCTCCCTCGACGAGCAGGCGGCGCAACTGCCCAGATCGAGCCAGCCCTATGGAAGCTCTTGATTGATCCAGCCATGCTACCCTCAACGCCCATGCGGGTCATCCATTCAATTCTCAACCCCGACGATCTGGCTTCCCTTGTAGGGCTTGAGTATGAGATTCCGGCGCCCGTGGCGGCCACACTCCTGCGTCGAGGGTTCAATGACACATATCGAGCCAGGGACGCGGTCGGCCGGCTCTACGCCCTCAGGGTCTACTCCCGCGATAAATACTGGATAAGCTCGGATAGCGACCTGCTGTTTGAGTTAGAACTCTTAAACCACCTCGCCGAGCGCGGTGTCCGGGTGGCGCGCCCCCTTCGACGACGGGATCATGAATGGCTGGGCAGCCTGGAAGCGCCAGAAGGCCGGCGATGCTTTGCGCTCTTCACCTACGCCGAGGGTTCGCCTCCCGGCGAGCGGCTTAACCTGGACCTCAGGCGCACCCTGGGTGCAGAGATCGGCAGACTGCACCAGGCAATGGACGGCTTCCCGCTCAAAGAGGGACGCTACGATCTCAACCTTGACCTGCTCGTTTCGATTCCCCTGGCCGCCATCGAGGCCTACGTGGACGCAGGGCAGGCTTCGCTCTTTGCTGAATTGCAGGACGTAGCAAAGGACCTGACAGACCACATACGCGGTCTCCAATTGCCGCAGGATGCCTACGGCTTAATCCATGGCGATATCCACTTCAGCAACCTGCACGTCTCTCCCGCTGGCGATTTGATGCTCTTCGATTTCGACCACTGCGGGTTCGGGTGGCGAGCGTATGACCTGACTAATGTTTGTCATGTCACCGAATCCGCCTCGCAAGAGGAACGCGAAGCTGCGCTGGCTACTCTCGAGGGCTATGAGTCTGTCAGGAAACTCAGCGACGCGGAACGCGAAAGTCTACCTGTATTCGCTGCTTGCCGGATCCTCTGGGACACGGGAGACATGTTGCGCGCCGCGCACTGGCAGGGTGACTCTTGGGCTACGCCTAGCCTCTGTGAACGGACGCTAAGCCGCGTGCGTTCCGTGCTTGGGCCCGTCGCTTCGTAAGCCTATGCTTGGGTGAAGCGGATCTTGTTCAGGCGATTAAAGTCGTGGATCGAGTCCACCCAGCGGATAGTGCCGGAGCGAGAGCGCATCACCAGCGACTGGGTGTAGGCCCCGGTCGCGGTGAAGTTGACGCCTTTTAGTAGCTCGCCGGTGGTGGCCCCGGTGGCGGAGAAGAAGATGTCATCACCGCCGACAAGCTCCTCAGTCATGTAGACGTGCTCCAGGTCAAGACCGGCGTCGAGGCACTTCTGACGCTCGGCTTCATCACGAGGCCAGGGCTTGCACTGCAGGGCGCCGCCGGTGCAGCGGATCGCTGCCGCCGTGATCGCGCCCTCGGGGGTGCCGCCGACACCCAGCAGCACATCGACGCCGCTGTTCGGTAGAGCAGCCTGGATGCCGGCCGCGACATCGCCATCGCCAATCAGCTTGATGCGGGCGCCGGCGGCGCGGACTTCCTTGAGCAACTGTTCGTGGCGTGGCCTGTCCAGCATGATCACGGTCACATCGGCGACCTTCTTGCCGAGGACTTTGGCGATCTTCTGCAGGTTGTCGGCTACCGGCGCATTGATATCGATCACATCGCGGGCCTCGGGACCGACGGCGATCTTGTCCATATAGAAGACTTCTTTCGGCACGTTCATGGTGCCGCGGGCCGAGAGAGCGATGACGGCGATGGCGCCGGGCAGCCCCTTCGAGAGCAGGGTGGTGCCATCGATGGGGTCCACGGCGATGTCAACCTGGGGATTGGAGCCATCGCCGATGCGCTCGCCGTTGTAGAGCATCGGCGCTTCGTCCTTCTCGCCCTCGCCGATGACGACGACGCCGTCCATGCTGATGCCTTCGAGGACGTGGCGCATGGCATCGACGGCGGCCTGGTCGACCAGCTCCTTATCACCCTTGCCCATGTGGACGGACGCGGACAGCGATGCTGCCTCGGTCACGCGCACCAACTCCATCGCCAGGTTGCGCTCCACGGGTTGCCGGTCGCGCTGCGCCATCTTCGTTTCCTCCTCCTCAAACGCACAGATCGCTGTGCCCACGGATTGTAGGGGGAGGGGACGGCTACCGCCAGATGGTGCGGGCGTTACAAAAGGGTCAAGACCGCTCGAAGCCCTCGCGCTTGCGGAACTCCTCGCGCTCAAAGTCTTCCTGGGCGCGCTGCTCCTCGCCCTGATGCGTCAGCTCCAGTTGCTCAGCGACTGCCTCATCCAGACGGCGTCCGTACTCCTCGGCCGTCTGGGGGATGCGCGCCTCCATGACGTAGTCGAGGATCGAGTAGTGGTTCATCCCGAGGTAGTGCAGCGGCTTGAGCTCGTTGTCGTCGAGCAGCCAGCGATCTTTGAAGGCATCGTTATCGGCCTGGACGGCAACGACCCGGCCGACGAGGAGAAAGTGGTCGCCCACCTCGATTGTGTCGTCCAGGGAGCATTCGATCCAGCCAACACAGCCTTCGAGCAGCACAGTATCCAGCTTGCGGGCGCGGAAGTGGGGCAGCTTGGTCAGCTCCAGCTTGTCGACGTCGGCGCCGCTAAGGCTGCCGAGGTACTGGACGTGGTGCAGCAGCTCACGCGTCGGGATGTTGAGCGCGAACTCCTCCGTCTTGTGGATCACGTCGTAGGAGTAGCGCGAGGGGTGCATGGCGATGCCGATCAGCGGCGGCCGCCAGCTCAGCGGCATGACGTAGGCCACCGGCGCGGCGTTGTGATGCCCCCGGTAGCTGGAAGTGACGATCGATACGGGACCGCCGGTCAGCAGGCGTCTGGCGTCGGTCTCATCCAGATTAGTCCTCACGGGGGCAGCGTAGCACCTGTAACGGGGCGTGTCGCTCAAGCGCGTAGTGCGCAACCGTCACGCGTGGTGTGCACTTGGCGCTAAGGCGAAGGTAGGGGCGACTCGTGAGGCGCCCCTGCAAGCCCCTGCAGGATTATGCGGCCAACTTGGCCAGGATAGTGATCTGAAGCTGCACGCCGTCCTCAGCCCTCGCGACGGGCACGCTGGGCGGAGTGATGCCGTACTCGCTCATGTTGAAGCTTAGGTCGGCGATGCCGGTCAGGGTGTCGCCCGCGCGCCGGGCCTTCACAGCCCATTCGACCGGTTTGGTGACGCCATGAATCGTGAGATCGCCGCGCAGGGTCATCGGCACTTCCTGCCCCTCGACATAGCCCGTCGGGAAGCCGGTGATCGACTGGGCGATGAACTCTGCGTTGGGGAAGCGGTTGGTCTGGAGCACGTTCTGGCGCACAAAGTTATCGCGCATAGACTCGTCCGTCCTTAGCTCGCGCAGGTCGACCGTGAACGTGGAGGTGATGCCGGGAGCCAGCCCTTCGGGCGTGAGGTAGATCTCGCCGCTGATCGCGTTCGTGGCGCCGACAGCGTTGACGCCAATTACACCGCGTAGAGTCTCGCGCACCACATACTTGACCTCTGAGCCGGAGGGATCGATGACGAACTTCAGGACGCCGGCTAACGGCGCGCTGCTAGAGCCCGAGGGCGGCGCGGTATCGGGGCCGGGCGTGATCTCCGGCGCGGAGGTGAGCAGGTTTGGATCGTCATCGCGCAGGAGCGAGATGCCTATCAGCGCCGCAAAGGCTAGCACGCCCAGGGCTACGAGGCCGCCGGCAATAAGCAGTAGTTTCTTCATGTCTGCCCTCTCGGAATAGAGTCGCCCGAAGGCATCGCGTGTCTCCGGGCGGTTCTTTTACATCCTAGATGACGTTTGGTTGGCGTGAGATTAAGAGTCGGTTAAGCAGGCGTCAAATTGTTAAATGTCCTGCATGGGCCGTACGGTACGCCAGCAGCACGAAAGCCCATCGAGGACACGCCTTGGATTCTTCGGCTGGCTTACAGCGGCTCAGAATGACACGTTGCCTTAGCTGGCGCGCTCCAGATACTCGCCGGAGCGGGTATCCACCTTGACCTTGTCGCCGGTGTTGACGAAGAGGGGTACCTGGACCAGAAGGCCCGTCTCCAGCTTGGCCGGCTTGGTGCCGCCCTGGGCTGTATCGCCCTTGACCCAGGGGTCCGTCTCAGCGACGGCGAGAACGACGGCGGCGGGCAGCTCGACGCTGATCGCCTCGTCGCCGTAGGTCAGCACCGAGCACTCATCGTTCTCCTTGAGAAAGCTGGAGAGGTCGCCGACCCGGTCGCGATTCATGGCAATCTGGTCGAAGGTCTCACGGTTCATGAAGTAGAGGATGTCGTCTTCAGCGTAGAGGTACTGCGCCGGCTGTCGCTCGACGCGGGCGCGCTGGAATTTGGCGCCGGCGTCGTAGGTCTGCTCAATGACGTGACCGGCGCGGACGTCGCGGAGCTTGAGCCGGACCTTGGCGCCGCCACGGCCCATCTTGATGTGCTCCCAATCAACGATGTTGTACAGAGCCCCATCCATCTCAATGGTCACGCCCTTGCGCAGGTCTCCGGTATCGATCATGTAGTTAGCCTCCTGATGGCAGTGGGGATACATTCGCTGCGCCTCGCTATGGCGCGGCTCTGTCTATCTTAACGGTGAGCCCAGTCTATCAACGCGACCTCTGAGCAAAGTCAGCCGCGATCCGGTCGATATCTTCCAGCAGCTCCCCGGCCAATTGGTCAAAGGCATCGATCTGGGCGCCGGTTGGCTGGGCATCGGCTCGCATGATAAGTGATACCCTGCCCTCCATGACGTAGCCAGCCTGCGTCACGAAGAACACCCGATGCTGCGTCGGCCGGCCGCTTACCGCGCTCGCGGTGGTTGAGCTGACCAGGCAGCGCTCGAACTCGCCGGCGTCCTGCAGCGGCGCATCGAAGGTACATTCCGGCATGCCGATGTCCGCCGCCGGGCCAGAGGCCAGGATGCCGATTGACGCTTGGACGGTGACCGGCTCTGGAGGCGCTGCTGCCCGAGGAATGCTGACGAACCTGGTCGCGGTCAGACCCGGCGTGGTAAATCCCACAAGGTTGCCGATGGCCACGGAACCTTGAGCCCAGTCTGCCGGATAGCAGACATCCACCGTCTCTCCAGTGGCCGAAAGCGTTAGCGAGCCTTCAACCAGACCAGATTCGCAAGCGGGCTCATCTGCTAAAGAAGCAGGCCCGATAATCGCCCCGATGACGCCTCCCAGCAGGAATGTCACAACACCTACGGCAAGAATCGGCCTCATCTACACCTCAACACGAAGCAGCCAGGTTCGGCGCAGCGCGATTCGGCAGCCACACCGAAGATGCCTCGGCCTTCAGGCCGGGGTACTGGGCCTTGTATTGTCAGCCGGCAAATTGGCTGCGCTTTGCCTGCGCTCCGCCACGAGTTAGCGGCTGGTTGCGGATGGAATGCGGTAGCCCTCTGCCTCCACCCTAGTGGACGAATTGGAGCTTGGGCGCTTTGGTGAAGTTGACGTACTTGCCGTCCTTCAGGTAGCCCATGTCCTCGATGCGGATGCCACCCCAGCCCTGGAGATAGATCCCCGGCTCGATTGTGAAGATCATGCCCTCGCGCAGGACATCCTCCGACGTGCGGCTGACCCGCGGCGATTCGTGGACCTGCAGGCCAACGCCGTGGCCGAGGCCGTGGCCGAAGTTATCGCCGTAGCCGGCCTCCTCGATCACCTTGTGGGCGATCATGTGCACCTCGGAGCCGGTCATGCCCTCGCGCGCCATCTCCTCGGCCGTCAGCTGGGCGGCCAGGACGATGTCGTAGATCTCCTTGAACTTGGCTTCCGGCTTGCCGGCGACGATCGTCCGTGTCAAGTCGGACATGTAGCCATCGAGGTTGACCCCCATGTCGATGACAACGCCGTCGCCTTCCTGGATGACGTGGTCGCGCGGCTGGGCGTGCGGCATCGCGCCCCAGGGTCCGGCGGCGACGATGGTCGGGAAGGAAAGCCCTTCGGCGCCGTGCTCGCGGGCGTATTTTTCGATCTCCCAGGCGACCTGCTTCTCGGTCCAGCCCGGCTGCACCAGCCCGGCCAGGTGCTCGAAGGCGGCATCGCCCAGGGCCACGGCGGCAGCCACCGCCGCGATCTCGTCCGGCTCTTTGATCACCCGCAGGGACTCGACCAGGTTGTCGGTTGGCACGAGTTGCGGACGGTCGCTCTCCGGCAGCGAATCGACAGCGGACTTGAGGTTGCGGTAGGTCGCGAAGGTCAGGCCGTTAGCCTCGAAGCCTAGCTTCTGGCCGGCCAGCCCAGCCTGTCCGATCAGCTCCGGCAGCCAGGTCGACATGGCCGTGCTGGCGTGGAAGAGCGTGAAGTTCGGCGATTCGCGCTCGGCCTGCTCGTAGTAACGGAAATCGACGGCGATAAAGGCCTTGTCTTCAGTGACCAGCAGGTGGCCCATGGAACCGCTGAAGCCGGAGAGATAGCGCCGGTTGGCGCCGACCGTCTTGTGGATGTCCTCCGCAGGCGCCGTGACGAAGACGCCGCCAAGGCCATCCTCCGCCATACGGGCGCGCAGCCGCTCGACGCGGGCTTCGGTGCTCATGCTTTCCCACCTTCCTGCGCCGCCGCTACCAGCGATTCCAGCGCGTAGAGATAGCCACGCCAGCCGAGGCCGGTGATCACGCCCCTGGTAACAGGAGAGATGACGAGTCGCTGGCGGAACGGCTCGCGGGCGTGGACGTTGGAGATATGAACCTCGACGGCGGGCAGCAGGCTACCGGCGATGCAATCGCGCAGGCCGATGCTCGTGTGGCCGAGGGAGCCGGGGTTGATGATCAGGCCATCGGCGGCGTCCTGGTTCTCCTGGATGAAGTCGATGATGGCGCCCTCGTGATTGGATTGGAACGCGAGGACGCTGGCACCCATCTCGTTGGCGCGCCGCTCCACCCGCCCGACGACGTCCGCCAGAGTATCGGCGCCGTAGATCGCGGGCTCGCGGCGGCCGAGGGTGTTGAGGTTGGGGCCGTTGACGAGAAGGATGCGCATCGTGAGAGGTAGTTTACAACAGCCTCAGTACGAGGCTTATTCTGTCGTTGCGAGCCATCGGCGATAGCCGAGGCGTGGCAACCCTTGATCTCCCATTTGTCGCAGGCGGATTGTTGTCCGAGAGCATGCTCTCTCCGGAGATGCTTCGCGGCTCTCAAACGTTAGTTGAGGATGGGCGCTTAGATTCTTCGGCTGGCTTGCAGCCGCTCAGAATGACATGAGCCCTTGGCTGCTAGGCGTCCCGGCGCCAGATGCGTTCGCCATCGACGACGTGCTCCGTCAGGACGAGTCCGCAGCGCCGCGCCACGCCCGCTGAGGCTTCGTGCCCCGGGTGGATCGCCGCGATGACAGCCTCGACCTTGTTGGCCAGCAGCCACTCGACCATCGCCGCCGCCGACTCGGAGCCGTAGCCGTTGCCCTGCCACGCCACGCCGATCACCCAGGCGACCTGTGCGATGAGCATCTCGTCCACGCCGGCCTGCAGATAGCCGATGGCCTCGCCGTCCAGCCGGACGATCCAGTTCAGCCAGACCTCCTGGCCGTCGGGCGAGAGGCCGCGGGCGAGGAACTGATACCAGGTGCGCAGCTCCTCCAGCGCCAAGGGCTGGCCGCCGGAGTACTCGTGCAGGCGTTGGTCATCGAGGACGGGATGCATCGCCTCGGCGTCCTCCGGCGTCAAAGAGTCGAGCCGGAGCCGTGGCGTTTCGATGGCCTCAGCGCAGAGCCAGGGCTCAGGCAGCGCCACCTACCAGCGCCGATTCCGGTTGATTGCCGCCTTTTGCTCAAAGGCCGCTTCCAGGTCGAGGTCAAAGAGGTTTGCGAGATCGCAGAGGTTCCAGACACAGTCATAGATTTCGTAGCCGACGTTCGCCCGAGCCTCGGCTTTCGCTGCATCCGACTCATTCACGTCGGTTAGCCGGAGCACCTCGCGAGAGAGTTCGCCGACTTCGCTATTAAGATAGAGCAGCCTTTGCTCAGGCGAGATGCCCTGCCAGCCGTTGGCCTTCTTCAATTCTCTCGCCTGGTCTTGAATCTGACGTATCGTCACCATACCGACACCTCGTTCCATGGACGTCTATGCGTCAATTCGCGGAACCAGATTCTTCGCTATCGCTCGAAGGACAACTAGGCAGGAGCGCCAGCCTTAGTAGCGCTTTCGATCATGCTCTGCCAGATGACGAGGCCGCCGGCGCTGCCCATCAGCGCCTCGGAGGCGCGCTCCGGGTGAGGCATCATGCCGAGGACGTTGCGTTGCTCGTTAAGGATGCCGGCAATGTTCTCGATTGACCCGTTGGGGTTGGCCGCCACCGTCACCTCGCCCGCGGCGCCGCAGTAGCGGAAGGCGACGCGGTCCTCGGCGTTGAGGCGCGCCAGCGTCGATGGGTCGGCATAGTAGTTGCCCTCGCCGTGCGAGATCGGCACCTCGATGACCTGGCCCGGCTTCCCAGCGCTGGTGAACGGCGTCGCCGTCGTCTCGATGCGCAGGTTGGTGGGCTCGCAGCGGAACTGGGTACTGTCGTTGCGCACCAGCACTCCCGGCAGCAGCCCCGCCTCGCAGAGAATCTGGAAGCCGTTGCAGATGCCGATTACCAGCTTGCCGCGCTCCGCCTCCCGCCTCACCGCATCCATCACGGGCGAGAAGCGGGCGATGGCGCCGCAGCGCAGGTAATCACCGTAGGAGAAGCCACCGGGCAGGACGATGGCGTCGTAGGAGGAAAGGTCGCTCTCCCGGTGCCAGACGAGGCCGGCTTCTTGTCCCAACACGTTCTTGAGGACGTGATGGCAATCGTGATCACTCCAGGTCCCGGGAAAGACGAGTACAGCCCAGTGCATGAGTGGATAGTAACAAGTAAACGGTAGCAAGTAACAAGGACGATGAGACGCGACGTATACTTGCGCCGAAATCGGTACCCCTGCCGACCTGGAGGTACTCATGGCCGAGCTAAGCGAAGACGCACGTCATCTGCTGGAAGAGCCCAACCTCGCCAGCTTCGTTACCTTGATGAAGGACGGCACGCCGCATGTCACGCCGACCTGGGTCGACCATGACGGCACCCACGTCCTGATCAATACCGTCGTAGGTCATCAGAAAGCTCTCAACGTCGAACGCAATAAGCACGTCGCCGTCATGGTTATGGACCGGAGTAACGGCGGTCGCTACGTCCAGGTGCGGGGCCGGGTAGTCGAGATCATCGGCGGTCAGGTCGCCTTTGACAGCATCGAGAAGCTATCTCAGAAGTACCGTGGCGCATCCTACCCTCGCCGGGAAGGCGAGGAGCGCCTCATGCTCAAGATCCTGCCGGAGCACATCACAGGCCAGGGCGGCGGCAGGGGACGCGGCGGCTCTCGCTGGGGTCAGGCTTCCTAGCTCCGGCATACTCACTCGCTGTGAGAGGCAAACGGCCGTGACAGAACGTCAAGGGTTGCCACGGCCTCGCCTCCGGGCGATGGCCTCGCAATGGGGAAACCGAGCCAATCAGGCTTGTTACCTGTTACTTAGACGCCCTGAACGGCAGCCGCCGCATCAAGAGCTCCGCCTCGGTCGGGGCCGGATACTCGATACGGGGGTGGTAGACGGCCCGCAGCGTCGCCTTGTAGGACTCGGCCAGGTCGCGCAGGTTGCGCAGCGTCAGGTCGGACTCGTTGAGTTGGCCTTCGGAGAGGCGCTCGTTGAAGACGTCGTCCACCAGCTTATCGATGGACTCCGGCGAGTGGTCGGGGTTGGAGCGCACGGCGGCCTCTGAGGAGTCGGCCAGCATGGCGATCGCCGTTTCGCGCGTTTGCGGCTTGGGTCCCGGATAGCGAAAGGCGTCCGGGTCAACCCTGGGGTCGTCGGCGGCGGCTTCGCGGTAGAAGTAGCTGACCATGCGGGTGCCGTGGTGCTCCGGGATGAACGCGGATACCTTGGCCGGCAGCTTGTACTGCGCCGCCAACGCCAGGCCGTCGCGCACGTGGTCGGAGATGATGCGGGCGCTGTCGGCCGGGTCGAGCGCATCGTGGGGGTTCTGGCCGCCAAGCTGGTTCTCGATAAAGAAGCCGGGGCGCGCCAGCTTGCCGATGTCGTGGTAGTAGCAGCCGACGCGGGCCAGCAGGGCGTCCGCGCCGATAACGTAAGCGCCCTTCTCGGCCAGATTGGCGACAATGACGCTGTGCTGGAAGGTCGAAGGCGCTTCGTCCTGAAGCCGCAAGAGCAGTGGCTGGCTCAGCTGGGACATCTCCAGCAGCTGCAGCCGCGTCGTCACCCCAAAGAGCGCCCCGAGGGTGACGAAGATACCGGCGCTGAGGAAGGCGCTGAGGCCTCCGTTGGCGCCGGCAGCCAGGAGTATCCAGGGGATATCGCGCATCTGCCGGTCGGGGTCGATTAGCCAGGTCGCGCCGAGGACTAGCAGGACGCTGAGGCCGACAACGGCGCCGCCGACCAGGAATTGGGCCAGCCGCTCGGCGTTGCGCACGGCAAAGACACCGGCGGCGCTGGCGATACCCGTCACTAGGGCGATCCGGGCGATATCCAGCGTCCCGGCGATACCGACGACGGTCACGTCCAGCAACAACACGCCGGCAAAAGCGGCCAGGAAGGCGATCAGGGTCGCGGCGAGGAGCGCGATCTCCGCGCCGACGAAGCCCGAAAGCACCATCGATGAAACCGCGAGCGGCATGACGTAGGTCAGGAAATGACGGTCATTGTCCGGCAGGATCAGCGGCAGATAGATCTTCATCACGAACACCGGCAGGGCAATCGCGATGCCGATGGCAAAGAGCTGGCGCACGCTGGCGTCGGGGCGGAAGGCGCTGAGGCCGGCAGCCACGGTGACGGCCACGACCAGCGCCAGCAGCGAGCCGGCAGCGATAATCTCCAGTTTCCAGGCCGAACCGACGAGTCCGGCTTCGATCAACGCCTCGCGCGCCTCTCCAGTAACCGGTGCGTCTTGCTCGACGATCACCTGGTTGCGCGCGAACGTGACCTGCACCGGCGCGATACCGGCGCGGGCGGCATCGCGGGCGATGTTGGTGCGCCCCGCGTCGACAGCCAGATTGGAGACGATGAACGGCCGGACGACCTCCGAGATCAGGGTGCTCTCGTCGCGCTCGATCGTGGGACTGACATAGGTAGAGGCCCGCTCGCGCGTTTCCTGCACCAACGCGGCCGGCAGTGTCTGCTCGAAGATCGCCGCCAACGCCCGCCGCGCCTCAGTCTCGATGGGCTCAAAGGCAGCCGGGTCCATGTTGCGCAGGAGGTCCTTGCTGCTATCGGAAAGACTGAGCTGTTCGACCCGCTCCAGGGCAGCATCGCGACTATTCTCGGCCAGGGAAGTGTCATTGAGGATGCCGCGAATACTGGAGAGCAGAGTATTTAACTCGGACTGCTGGCTGGAGGCCACCGATGGGTCAAAGAGAAGGCTGTCCTGGACGGCCGCGGCGGCCTCGTCCTGGCGCTGTGCTGTCAGCGCCGGACTGACGAAGGAGATGTCGCGCGGCGCTCTGATCGTCCGGGAAGCAATCTCGCCCGCCTCGATCTGGACGCCGGAGGGTGTTACGGGCAGCAGCGCGGCAAACACCGCGATAGTGAACCCGGCAATGGACGCCACGATGGCGGAGGTCTTCTTCTGACTAAAGAAGCGCATAGCGCCTCCCAATCATACCCGCCGCTAACAAGTAACAGTTAACAAACGGCGAGGAGGGCCGGGGCGGACTCAGGTCTGAGTCAGGAGCTCCGTTACCACGGCGTTGATGTCGCGGCCTTCAGCTTTGCCGGCCAGCTCGCTCATCACGACGGGCATCACCTTGCCCTTGTCGGCCGGGCCGCTGGCGCCGACGCGGGTAATAACCTCGCGTGCGATGGCGGCAATTTCATCACGGGACATCTGGGCCGGCAGGTAGCCGCCCAGAATGACCGCCTCAGCTTCCTCAATGGCGACGAGGTCGGGGCGATTGGCCTTGCTGTACGCGTCGATGCTGTCGCGGCGCTGCTTGACCTGCTTGCGGATGATCTCCGTTACGCCGGCATCGTCCAGGTCAGCGCGGACGGAATCCGGTGCATCGGCGGCCGTCTCGGGATGCTCCGGCGGGATCTCGGCGTTGTGGATGGCAGTAAGAAGCATGCGCAGAGTGTTCTTGCGCGTCTCATCGCGAGAGCGCAGAGCATCACGCAGATCAGCTTCGAGCTGGTCTTTGAGGGTCATATCGGTTCTCGTAGGGGGAAGGGATCCTGGCCTGGCTTAAGCGGCGGTCTTGCGGCTCTTGCGGCGCTTGGCGGCTGCCTTCTTCTTACGGCGAATGCTGGGCTTCTCATAGTGCTCTCGCCTGCGGGCTTCGGCGAGGATGCCGTCCTGCTGGACGCGCTTGGTGAAGCGCTTGAGGGCGGATTCAAAGGACTCGTTCTCTCCGATAATTACTTCGGCCAATCATGCCTCCCGACGTAGATTCGCAATCGAGTGTAGGTCTGCCCCGAAGGCCTGTCAAACTGCTGGCGCAGGGCATCTGGCTTCGCTCTCTTCGGCAGAGAGGATATACAGGAAGAGGGGGAGCAGCCCTCACGGGCTTTGGGCTTCGAGCTAAGGTCCGGTGTGCCGGGCGAGTCGCGAGGTTGTCGTATCTTGACGCCCTTAGGTCGTATCTTGACGCCCTTAGAGGGTGTTTCTATACTTCAATGCGAGCCCCGGTTTCGGGGGTCTGTTTTTGTTACGCCCGAAAAAGCTTTCTTCCGCAAGGAAGGACTGGTTTCGCCCGAGTGGCGCAATGGCAGCGCAACCGATTTGTAATCGGTAGGTTGAGGGTTCGAATCCCCCCTCGGGCTCCAATCAGGGCCGGCGCCGGGAGTTGAGCGCGTGGCGGCCGCTCGATACACGCCAGGGTGGGTGAGTGGCTAAAACCGACGGTCTGTAAAATCGTTGCCCTGACGGGCTACGCAGGTTCGAATCCTGCCCCTGGCACCAGACTCAAAACGTCCTATGATAGGACTGGATATATAAGGAACGGGGGCCGCCCGCTGCGGCCAGCGGAAAGGAATACCCTGCCCTCATAGCTCAGTGGTAGAGCACGCCCTTGGTAAGGGCGAGGTCATCGGTTCAAGTCCGATTGAGGGCTCCAGCGAAGATAATCGGTAACCCATCGCGGACCGATCAATCGCGGGCGAAAGCGATACGGCTCGCCGGAGAGGACCGGCGAAGATAGGGAGGACAAGAAGGAAATGGCCAAGGCAAAATTTGAGAGGACCAAGCCGCACCTCAACGTCGGCACCATCGGTCACGTCGACCATGGTAAGACGACGCTGACGGCCGCGATCACAAAAGTCCTCGCCCTCAAGAAAATGGCCGCTTATCGCGATTTCGCCAGCATCGACAACGCGCCGGAGGAGCGCGCTCGTGGTATCACGATCGCCATCCAGCATGTGGAGTACGAGACGGAGAACCGTCACTACGCTCACGTCGATTGCCCCGGCCACGCGGACTACATCAAGAATATGATCACCGGCGCGGCCCAGATGGACGGCGCCATCCTCGTGGTCGCGGCGCCGGACGGCCCCATGCCTCAGACCCGCGAGCACATCCTCCTGGCCCGCCAGGTCGAGGTCCCGGCCG